>NZ_PZKF01000020.1 GCF_003034995.1 Phaeovulum veldkampii DSM 11550
GTTGTTGCGCGCGCGGCGCGTAATAGGCGTAGATGTCCTCGGAGCTGGCCGTATCGCGCGCCAGATCGGCCGCGCCGCGCCAGTCAAGAAAGCCCTGCGCCGCGCCAAGCCGCGCGACCTTGCCCCCCTCCTGATCGAGGGCGATGACCGGGGGCAGGGCGGGCGAGGCCGCGCGCAGGGCATTGGTCAGGCGGGAAAGCTGCTCGGGGGAGCGGATGTTGCGCTCGAGCAGCAGCACCCCGGCGATTTCGCCACGCGCGAGCATCCGGCAGACCTGCGCCGCCTCGGGGCTTGCGGGGTCGGTGCCGCGAAACCCGGTCAGGATCATCAGCCCGGGCGAGGGATCGCCGGGCGCCGCCCGCGCAGGCCCGGCGCCGCTCAGCGCCGCGATCACGAACGGCGCCGCCAGAATCGCGCGTCGGGTCAGGATGGACATGAGAGCCTCGTTAATAACCTGAGCAAAGATCGCAGTGCCACTCTAGCGCCGATCCGCCCTCCTCGCCACGCGATGTAGGATCGAACCTCATTGATGCCAGCAGATACAAGTCGTTTCCGGAAGTGACCCTCAAGGACGCGGTGCAGCGCCCACCCGCAAGGGCACCATACCATGGCGGCCGCGTCGATGCTGTACAGCCCGAGGCGGCGAGCGAGACTCCGGTGGTTCAACCGCGACACCCTATGCGATCAACGGTAAGCGATGGCTTTCCCCATTAAAGTCACGGCTTTCGGCCAGAGCGTTTGCAGCCGATCCTCCGCGCGACTGCACGTGGAGGTAGGAAGTAGGTGAAGGGTTCATGGGATCGTTTCGGGTCCTGGACGAGACGGTGGGACGGTGGACCTGGCCTGACGAGGAGAAGTTGCGGATCGTCATGGAGAGCTACGTTCCCGGTGCCCGGGTCGAAGGCGGATCGTTCATTGAAATCGGCGAGAAGGGCGCGGGTTCCTGAGCGGCTTTAGCGCCGAAACTCATGATCGGCCCTTCGAATTCGTCAGACCTTCTCCAACCGCCCCCGAGCATACCGCTCCACCCCGATCGCTAGGACAAAGGCCGGAGCACCAAGCACCAGCGCGGCCGCTGACACCGCCGCCACGACCACCATAGCCCATGCACCAGCCCCCAGCACCATCACCAACGCCCAGCTCGCCAGATAGACTGCCCCACACAGCCCCACTACGCGGATCACCGGATGGGTATAGCGCGCCAGATCCCGATGCATCCGTTCCATCGTCGCCAGCTGGTGCCGCTGCCAGGCGACGCTCTTCTCGAATCCCATCTTCATTCTCTCAACAATTCGATCCAGGTGTGGACGTCGTCTATGGGGATTTCCTTCCCCTCCAGGAACGACCGATACCAGCGCGCCACAATCGCCGCGCGCTTCTCGCTTTTGAGGCGGATGCCGGTCGCGCTGAGGTGGCGCTCGAGTGCAGTCTCGAACCCTTCCAGCGCCGCCAGATCGTGGCCCGGGCGCACCGCTGCGACCCCCAACAGGATCCAGTTCAGGTCCACGCCGAACTGGCGGTGCATGTCGACCAGCGCTTCGACCGGCATCGAGCGTTTGCCAGTCTCGTAGCTCTGATAGGCCCGCTGTGACATGGCGAGGGCGTCGGCCATCCGGGCCTGCGACAGGCCAAGCTCGTTGCGCGCGATCGCCATGCGCGCGCCGAGGCCGCCGAGGTAGGTATCCGGACGATTCACCATTCTTGACATAAGGTCACTTGCTTTGACGCAGAAACGCATATAGACGCACATTTGTGCGTTAACGTCTGCGCTTCACCATCGAACCACGACCCCGCACAGCATTCAATGTGTTTTCATCCATTTTTAGCAAAGGAGAGGGGTTTGTCACAGGAAAAGCTGCTGTCGCCCAAGGAACTTGGCGCCCTTGTTGGGCTCAGCACGGCGCAGATTCGTGCCTTGATGAACGACGGGCGACTCGAATTTGTCGAGATCACGCCCAAGACCCGCCTGCTGACCATGACTGGGTGGGAGCGATTTCAGAAGCGCGCCACCAAGCAACGCGGGGCGGAGAGGGAGAGGGATGGTTCGGTGTCGGGTGTGAATTGATCAGGGAGAGTGCCATGTCCACGACCAACCTCAACATCAGCGTGATCGAAAAGCGCATGTTCAAGGAGACGGAGGCGGCCACGGAAAGCGTTTGCGTCCGCCTTGGTATAGGTCGTGATGTCCTTGTCACTACAGACGTCGATAACGTAGCCACACGACCTCTCAGCAGATCGCTGGAAGGTCACGGGGCGGCCCTTGCCCTTGAGCCGCAAGTAGATGCCGACCGCTTCCGAGAGCTTCACGCTGGCCGTTACAGCCGCCGTCGACGCCATCGGGGGCGCAGAAGAAGCAAAGCCACCGTTCCCAGCCATGCGGAGAAGATGTTTCCCCGGCAGATCACTGTCGCTGATCCTGAGGTGATACCAATACTCGTCCAGCTTCTGGGCTGCCCTAACGGCACGGGAAGCCGCCACGGTGACCGACCTTGTTCGCAGGGAGTAGGAGATTTTTGGGGACGTATAGTGGTGCCGAAGGTCATTCGGAACGCGTCTGATGAAGTAGTAGACCCCGTCTTTCACAAATGAGTGGGGTGCAGCTTTGTTCTCCGCCATGTTCTACGCTCGCTCCATCCAAGGACAAAGCTGAGGCTGTTCAAGGGCTTGGCGGTGAAGGTGGTGCCCAGAGCCGGAATCGAACCAGCGACACGCGGATTTTCAATCCGCTGCTCTACCAACTGAGCTATCTGGGCACCGTTTCCCGCAGCGTCAGCCTTGGGGTGCGCCGTCTTTAGACGAGGGCGCCGGGGCTGTCCAGAGGGTTTTGGCAAAAACCTGCATGAGCTGTGACGGGGCGGTGGAGGCTTCTAGGGGGGCGCCGGGCTGGACGGGGCGGGTGGCGGGTCTTAGGGTCGCGCGCGGCCCCGCGGCGGGCCGGGCAGCATGAGGCGGGCGGCAGGATGGCACGGGTTTTCATCAACGGGTTCGGGCGGATCGGGCGGTCGGTGCTGCGAGCCGCGACATTGGCGCCGGAGCGCTGGCCGGGGCTGGAGATCGTCGGGCTGAACGACATCGCCACCCCCGAGATATGCGCCTACCTGTTCCAGTATGACAGCGTTTTTGGCCCGTTTCCGGGGCGGGTGGCGCTGGAGGAGGGCGCGCTGGTGGTGAACGGGCGCGCCTTTCCGCTGCACCGGGCGGCTGATCTTTCGGCGCTCGACCTTGCGGGCGTGGATGTGGTCATGGAATGCACCGGCCGCGCCGACAGTTCAGAGATTGCCGGGCGGGGGCTGGCCGCAGGCGCGCACCGGGTGCTGGTGTCCGGCCCCTCGAAGGCCGCCGAGGTTGCTGTGGTGCTGGGCGCCAATGATGCGGCGCTGCGTGATCAGCGCATCGTTTCCAACGCATCTTGCACCACGAATGCGCTGGCGCCGCTGGTGCGGTTGCTGAACGAGGGCTGGGGCGTTGTCACCGGGTCGATGACCACGATTCATTGCTATACCGGCAGCCAGCCCACGGTGGATGCGCCGGGTGGTGATTTCGCGCGTTCGCGCGCGGCGGCACTGTCGATGGTGCCCACGACCACAAGCGCCCAACGTCTGCTGGATCTGGTGCTGCCCGAACTGGCCGGGCGGGTGCAGGGCTCGGCGGTGCGGGTGCCGGTGGCCTCGGTCTCGGCGGTCGATCTGGCGGTGATGACCGAACGCCCCGCCAACGTGGTTGCGGTGAATGCGGCCTTCCGCGCTACGGGCGGCGTGATCGGTGCGACCGATCTGCCGCTGGTGTCCTCTGATCTGCGGGCGCGGCCCGAAAGCATCGTGATGGCTCTGCCTGAAACCCGCATCACGGCTGGGGGGATGCTGCGTGTTTTCGGCTGGTATGACAATGAATGGGGTTTTTCAAACCGGATGCTGGACATGGCCCTGCGGATGACATGAAAAAACCCCGCCCGAAGGCGGGGTTTTCCCTGTGCGGTGAGGCTGCTGTTATTCGCGGTTGCCCAGGAATTGAAGCAGGAACATGAACAGGTTCAGGAAGTCGAGGTAAAGCTGCAACGCGCCCATGATGGCGGCCTTGCCCAGAAACTCGTCATCCGATTGCGCCAGTTGCAGATAGGTGTTTTTGATGTTCTGCGTGTCAAAGGCGGTCAGCCCCGCAAAGATCAGCACCCCGATCACCGAGATGGCGAACTGAAGCGCGCTCGACGCGAGGAAGATGTTGACGATCGAGGCGACGATCAGACCGATCAGCCCCATCACCAGAAAGGTGCCAAAGCCCGACAGATCGCGTTTGGTGGTGTAGCCATAAAGCGACAGGCCGGCAAAGGCGATCGCCGTGACAAGGAAGGTCTGCGTGATCGACACGCCGGTGTAGACGGCGAAGATGAAGCTGATCGACAGACCCATCAGCGCGGCATAGCCAAAGAACACGGCCTGCGCGGTCGCCACCGACATCTTGTGAATCATCGCGCCAAAGGCAAAGACCACGATCAGCGGCGCGAACATCACCACCCATTTCAGCGGCGTGCCAAAGATCTGCGCCAGCAACATCTCGTTGGTGCCGACCAGCCAGGCCACAAGCCCGGTCACGATCATGCCAACGGACATCAGCCCGTAAACCTTGTTCATATGGGCGCGCAGGCCCTCGTCGATCTGCGCGGCGCGGGCGCCTGCCTGGCTGGCGCGCAACGTGTTGAAGTCAGCCATGTAAGCCTCCAGTTGGAACAGTTGCGACCGCCGCGCCAAATGCCCGGCAGCCGTCCTTGCGCAATATCGGCAGGCGCGGTGGGGTTTTCAAGCGCCTGGCGCGAAAAACCCGGCCCGGTCCCCCCGGTCAGGTCATCGTGACCACCACCTTGCCGGTGGCCTTGCGGCCGCGCAGCAGTTCCAGCGCCTCGGCGCTGCGGTCCAGCGGCAGACTGTGGCTGACATGAGGGCGGATCGCGCCAGCGGCGGCCCAGGCGAACACTTGTGCCAGACTGTCGGCCAGCACGGCGGGCGCCAGCTTCAGGTAGCCGCCCCAGTAAAGGCCGTGCACCGTCAGGTTCTTGACCAGCAGGTGATTCAGTTTCACCTGCGGCTGTGCGCCCGAGGCAAAGCCCACCACAAGAAACCGCCCGCCGGGGCGCAACGCGGCAAGGCCCGCTTCGCCCAGCGTGCCGCCCACCGCATCATACACCACATCAGCGCCGCCCAGCCCCTTCAGCGCCGCCCGCAGGTCGGGCGTGTCGGCGTCGATCAGATGATCGGCCCCCGCGGCCTGTGTCACCGCCAGCTTGTCGGCCCCGCGCGCCACCGCGACCACCCGCGCGCCCATCAGGTGCCCGATCTCGACCGCGGCCAGCCCGACGCCACCCGCAGCCCCCAGCACCACCAGCGTTTCGCCGGGCTTCAGCCCCGCGCGATACCCCAGCGCCACATGGCTGGTGCCATGCGCAATCTGCAACGCCGCCGCGGTCTCAAAGCTCACGTTTTCGGGCAGGGGGATGCACCGTTCAGCCGGGAACACCCCCGCCTCGGCCAGCCCGCCCTGGCCGGCAAAGACCGCAACGCGGGTGCCGGGGGCAGGGCCGGTGACGCCCGGCCCCAGCGCCTCGACCGTGCCGGCCAGCTCCATTCCCAGCGTGAAGGGCGCGGCGGGGGTATCTTGATACTTGCCCTCGATCATCAGCAGATCGGCAAAGTTCAACCCGCAGGCCGCAATGGCCACGCGCAGCTCGCCCGGTCCGGGGGCCGGACGGGGCAGGTCGGTCAGGGCGGGCGGCTGGCCCGCGACGATGATCTGGAAGGCGCGCATTCGGTGTCTTTCAGGCTGTTGCGGGACCGGTCGGTCAAAAACTAGCGGGCCGGATGCGGCCTGACCAGTGCGCGCCAGCCCCCCCGCGCCGATGACACGCTCAGATTGAGTGACAGATTCGCGGTGCGATCATGCCGAGAAACCGACCGAAGGCGCCGTTTCGGGGGCGCCAAGCGACGTTTGCGGCCGATTTCCCGCTCCGGCTGTGCGCAAAGACCTGTCTTTTTGGGCAGGTTTTGGTGTAATTTGGCATTGTTAACTGGAATGGCACGAAATTTGCCGGATTATGGTGTGTATAGCAGGAGTAACGAATGAAACATCCCGTAGATGTACATGTCGGAAAGCGTATCCGTCACCGCCGCTGGATGATCGGTATGACGCAGCAGCAACTTGCTGACCGTGTCGGAATCAAGTTCCAGCAGATTCAGAAATACGAAACCGGTATGAACCGCGTTTCGGCCTCCCGTCTGTGGGATATCGCCGATACGATGGAGGTGCCGATCTCGTTCTTTTTCGAGGGGCTCGACACGGGCAACCGCACCGATGCCGAGATTGAGGGCGATCTGCTGGCCGACAAAGAAGCCCTGCTTCTGATCCGGTCCTATTATGCGATCCCCGAGGCGCAGCGGCGGCGCCTGTTCGATCTGGCCAAGGTTCTGTCGGACGCGGCGTGATCCGGTCGGGGCGGGCAGGTCTCGCCTTGACCCGATGACGCCGGGCCGCTACCGCTCTTGCAGATTTCTGGGAGGGTGGTGTGGCCCGTTTGTCCGACAGTCTGAGCGATGCTGAACGGGCCGATCTGATCGGCACCGCCCACGCTTTGGCCGATGCTGCGCGGTTTGCGACCTTGACGCATTTCCGGGCCGATGGTCTGGAGGCCGACAGCAAGCTGGCGCAGGGGTTTGACCCGGTGACGGTGGCCGACCGAGCCGCCGAACGAGCTATGCGCGACATACTGGCGGCCCGCCGCCCCGCCGATGCGATCCTGGGCGAGGAATACGGGCCGCAGGCGGGCAGTAGCGGGCTGACTTGGGTTCTTGACCCGATCGACGGCACACGGGCCTATTTATCGGGCCTGCCCACCTGGGGTGTTCTGATCGCGCTGACCGATGCAGAGGGGCCGGTGTTTGGCCTGATCGACCAGCCCTATGTGGGGGAACGCTTTGCCGGTGGTTTTGGTCGTTGCGAAATGACCGGGCCGCTGGGGCTGCGCGCGCTGCGGGCGCGAGCGGCGCGGCCGCTGGCCGAGGCCATCATCCTGTCCACCTTTCCCGAGGTCGGCACCCCGGCCGAGGGGGCGGCCTTCCACCGCCTGTCCCGCCAGGCGCGGCTGACCCGCTATGGCACCGATTGTTATGGCTATGCGATGATCGCCGCGGGGCAGGTCGATCTGGTGGTCGAGGCGGGGTTGCAGGCCTATGACGTGGCCGCCCCGATTGCGGTGATCGAGGCTGCGGGCGGGATTGTCACCAACTGGCAGGGCGGCCCCGCGCAGGACGGTGGGCAGGTGCTGGCCGCCGCGAACCACGAGATTCACGCGCAGGCGCTGGCGGTTCTGGCCGCCGGCTGACCGCCAACCCAGACCGCTGTCACCGCCCGGTCGTCGCCCATCATGATGGTGGGGAACAGAGCCTCCCAGAAATCGGTCGCGCGCGTGCTGCGTTGCGCGATGGCGGGGGTCGAGGCAAGGTCGATCACCACCAGATCGGCTTCCATTCCCGGTGCGATATTGCCCACCTTGTCGGCTATCCGCAGGGCGCGTGCCGAACCTTGGGTCGCCAGCCACCACAATTGCGCGGGGTGAAGCGGGGTGTGCCGCAGTTGCGCGACCTCATAGGCCGCAGCCATCGTGCGCAGTATCGAAAACGACGACCCGCCGCCGGTATCGGTGCCCAGCCCCACCCGCAGCCCTGCGCGGGTCAAACCGGCCATGTCGAACAGCCCCGACCCGATGAAGGTGTTTGATGTCGGGCAGTGCGCCACCGCTGCCCCCATCTCGGCCAGCCGGTCACGCTCACGCGCGGTCAGGTGGATGGCATGGCCATAAACCCCGTTCGGCCCCAGCAGGCCGTGCCTTTCATAAACATCCAGATAATCGCGGGCATGTTCGAAAAGTGAAAGAACCCAGTCGATTTCGTCGGTCTGCTCGCTCAGATGTGTTTGCATAAGACAATCGGGGTGCTCGGCCCACAGCGCCCCCAGCGCCTGCAACTGCCCCGGCGTCGAGGTTGGCGCGAACCGCGGCGTAAGGACATAGGACAGCCGTCCCCGCCCGTGCCAGCGGGTCAGCAGGCGCTTGCTGTCGTCATAGGCGGCCTGCGCCGTGTCGCGCAGGCCCTCGGGGGCGTTGCGGTCCATGCAGGTCTTGCCGGCCAGCGCGCGCAGGCCCCGCGCCTCGGCCGCGGAAAAAAAGGCGTCAACGCTTTCGGTGTGGATCGTGCAATAGCTGCACATCGTCGTGGTGCCATGCGCCAGCGCCAGATCAAGGTAGCGCGCGGCAATTTCTGCGGCATAGGCCGGGTCGGCAAAGCGCATCTCCTCGGGGAAGGTATAGCTGTTCAGCCAGTCGATCAGCCGCTTGCCCCAACTGGCGATGATCCCGGTCTGCGGGTAATGTACATGCGTGTCGATGAACCCGGCCGAGATCAGGCGGCTGCCATAGTCCGTTACCCGTGCCGTCGGATGTGCCACGCGCAGACTGTCTGCCGCGCCCACCGCGGCGATGTGGCCGCCCTCGATCAGCACACCCCCCTGCGACCACAGCCGCGCCGCCCCCGGCCCCTCGGCAAAGGGGTCGCCTGCCCAGGAAATAACCTGCCCGATCACCAGCTCTGCCATGCCTGCGCCCTTTCGTTCTGACCCCATGCTAAGCTGCTGCGCGGGGCGGGTAAATCGCCCGCAGCCCCTGTTTTCGCACGGCCCGTTCGGGTAAGGTGCCGCAAAACCGGCAGGGGGCGGCATGGCAGACGAACGGGCAGCACAAGACGACCGCGAGGAAGTGGATTATGAGCTGGACGCGGATCTGGTTGACCAGATTC
Source organism: Phaeovulum veldkampii DSM 11550 (assembly GCF_003034995.1). GTDB lineage: Bacteria > Pseudomonadota > Alphaproteobacteria > Rhodobacterales > Rhodobacteraceae > Phaeovulum > Phaeovulum veldkampii. The sequence goes on from NZ_PZKF01000020.1 coordinate 8,835, forward strand.
TCGAAGCGGTCGAAGCCGCCGATTCCGCACGGCTGATCGACCTGATCGAGCCGCTGCACGCCGCCGATGTCGCCGACCTTCTGGAACAGATCGGCGGTGCCGACCGGCGCGCTCTGCTGCGCCTGTGGGGCCGCGAGATTGACGGCGACATCCTGACCGAGATTGACGAAGCGATCCGTGAAGAGGTGATCGACGCGCTGCCGCGCGACGTGCTGGCCGAGGCCGTGCGCGAGCTTGATTCGGACGATGTGGTCGATCTGATCGAAGATCTGGAGGAGCCGCAGCAAGAGGCTATCCTCGGGGCGCTGGAAGATGCCGACCGGGCGGCGGTAGAACAGTCGCTGACCTACCCGGAATATTCCGCCGGTCGCCTGATGCAGCGCGAGGTGGTAACCGCGCCCGAGCATTGGACGGTGGGCGAGGCGATCGACTTTCTGCGCGCCGAGGAATGGCTGCCCGACCAGTTCTATCACATCATTCTGGTAGACCCGCGGATGCATCCGGTGGGCTATGTCACGCTGGGGCGGCTGCTGTCGTCAGGGCGGGTGGTGCCCCTGCGCGACATCACCGAAGACAGTTTCCGCACCATCAGCGTGCTGCAGGAAGAGGCCGACGTTGCCTATGCCTTCAACCAGTATCACCTGATCTCGGCCCCCGTGGTCGATGAAGATGACCGGCTTGTGGGCGTCATCACCATCGACGACGCGATGGCGGTGCTGGATGCCGAACACGAAGAAGACATCCTGCGCTTTGCCGGCGTGGGCGAGGATAGTTCGCTGTCGGACACGGTTCTGGAAACGGTGCGCCAGCGCACCCCGTGGCTGCTGGTCAACCTGCTGACGGCGAATGTGGCGGCCGTCGTCATCTCGCAGTTTTCCGGCACGATCGAGGCGATTGTGGCGCTGGCGGCGCTGATGCCGATCGTGGCCTCGATGGGGGGGAATGCCGGCACGCAATCGCTGGCGGTTGCAGTACGGGCATTGGCCACCAAGAGCCTGACCTCATCGAACGCGGGGCGCGTGGTCCGGCGCGAGGCGATGGTGGGGGCGATCAACGGGTTGTTTTTTGCGCTGATCATGGGCGCGGTGGGCTATCTGGCCTATGGCTCGGCCATGCTGGGGGTGGTGCTGGGCATGGCCATGTTGATCAACCTGGTGGTCGCGGCGCTCGCCGGGGTTCTGGTGCCGCTGATGCTGGAGCGATTCAACCTCGATCCGGCGCTGGCCTCGGGCACCTTCGTGACCACGATGACCGACGTGATCGGCTTCTTCGCCTTCCTCGGGCTTGCAACGCTGATCCTGATATGATGCTCGCCGAGGCCAAGGCCGCGATCCGCACCGCGGCGCTGGCTGCGCGCAAGGTGGCCCATGCGGCGGGGCAGGGCGATGCCTGCGCCCGGTTGTCGGCGGTGCTGGCCGGTCATGCTGGCGCGACACTCGCCGGATACATGCCGATGCGATCCGAGATCGACCCGCTGCCCGCCATGGCTGCGCATCGCGGGCCGGTGTGTGTGCCGGTGATCCTTGGTGCCGGGCAGCCGCTGGCCTTTCGTGACTGGTCGCCGGATGCGACGATGGCGCCGGGGGCCTTTGGCGCGCTGGTGCCGGTGGCGGGGCCCTGGCGGACCCCGTCGGTTGTGATCGTGCCGTTGGTGGCCTTCGATCGCAGCGGGGCTCGGCTGGGCTATGGCGGGGGGTTCTACGATCGCAGTTTGCAAAGGTTACGGGCAGAGGGGCCTGTTACCGCGATCGGTTTTGCCTTTGCCGCGCAGGAAGTGCCCGACCTTCCGGTCGAACTCACCGATCAGCGGCTGGAGCTGATCGTGACCGAGCGCGAGGTGATCGTGCCGGGCTAAGCCTGTTGGCCCGCGCGGGGCGCCGATCTCCCATGCGGGGAGGTCAGTGGGCAGCCTGCTGCAACTTTGGCGGTGGCGTTGTCGTTGCGACTGGCGCGGGAAAGGCGGGTGAGGGGCGGCCCGTTGGCAATCGGCCATCGGCGGCCTGTATCGGCGCGGCGGTCGCATGCGCGGCGATCGGCACTGCCGCAAGCGCGGGGCTGTCCGTCGTGGCACAGGTGATGGCGACGGCGCAGGGGTCGACCATGTCGGACAACGGCCGGTAGCCGATGGACGCCTTGGTCAGCAGCGCCCTGATACGGGCCAGATCGCCCTGATCGCAGGCGAGTTGTAACGCGCGTAGCAGGGCTGACAGGGTGTTCCAGGGCAGGGCAGCGTCAACGGCCATCAGAATCCGCGGGTGTTCGGTGGGCTGCGCTGCGGTGTCGATCAGCAGCTCCTCGAACAGTTTTTCGCCGGGCCGCAGGCCGGTAACGGTGATCTCGATCTCGCCGGCCTCGGCCCCTTGCGGCGGGGGCTGTGTGCCTGTGCGCGGGGTCAGCCCCGACAGGCGGATCATCCGCCGCGCCAAATCGGCAATGCGGACCGGGGCGCCCATATCCAGCACGAAAACATCCCCGCCCCGCGCCATCGCCCCGGCCTGAATCACGAGCTGCGCGGCCTCGGGGATGGTCATGAAATAGCGCGTGATTTCGGGGTGTGTCAGCGTGACCGGCCCGCCCGCCGTGATCTGCCGCTGAAACTTTTCGATCACCGACCCCGACGACCCCAGCACATTGCCGAAACGCACCATCGAAAACCGGGTGGCCGACGGAAGCTGCGCCTGGGCCTGAAAGATCAATTCCGCCAACCGCTTGGAAGCGCCCATCACATTGGTGGGGCGCACCGCCTTGTCGGTCGAGATCAGCACGACCGAGCCGACCCCGGCTGTGGCCGCCTCTTGCGCCAGAACCAATGTGCCAAAGACATTGTTGCGAAGGCCCTCGACCATGTTCATTTCCACCAGCGGCACATGCTTGTAGGCGGCGGCGTGATAGATCGTATCGACCTCGAACCGCTGGAGGATGGCGGCAACCCGGCCCGCATCCTGCACCGACCCGGTGAGGGGGATAACCTCGGGCGTCGGGCTGGCCGACAGGGTATTGCGCAACTGCTGCAACTCTTCATGGATCGTATAAAGCGCATATTCCGACAGATCGAACAGCAACAACTGGCGTGGCCCCTGCCGCAGCACCTGCCGGCACAACTCGCCACCGATCGAGCCGCCTGCGCCGGTCACCAGCACCACCTTGCCCGCGATGTCGGTAGACATCAGCGCGCTGCGGGGGGGCACCGGATCGCGGCCCAGAAGATCCTCCACCCGCAACTCGCGCACCTCGCCGATGCCCGCGCGACCCGCTACCAGATCGCCCAGCGTGGGAATGGTCTGGACCCGGATCGGAAATGGCTCCAGCCGGGCCAGGATGCGCGCGCGATCTTCGCGCCGGGCGCTGGGCACCGCCAGCAGGATGCGCGTGATGCCATCGCGGCGCAGGATATGGTCGATTTCGGTCGGGGGGTGCACCCGCAGGTCGGCAATCACGGCGCCGTGCAGCAACGGGTTGTCGTCGATGAAACCCGTTGGGGTCAGGTCGGGGCTGTGGCGCAACCAGGCGCGTAACTGGCGGCCCGCCTCGCCCGCGCCATAGATCAATACAGGCTCGCGCCGGTCGCGCCAGGGCGGGGCAAGAATGCCGCGCAGGGCAAAGCGCCAACCGCCAACCACCGGCACCGCGAGTGCGACAAAGATCAGCGGCACCGAAACTGGCACTTCAAGGCCATGGTCGCGGCTGACCAGATGCAGACCCAGCGCCCCCAGCGCGACCCCTGCCGTCACCGCCCGGATCGTTGCCATCCCGGCAAAGCGCACGACCGAATCATATAGCCCGAACCGCAGGAACCCGGCGCAGGCCAGCGCGATGACCACTGCAAGGCCCAGCCACACCCCCTGATCGCGCAGGAACAACAGGTTTTCCTGCCGCAGCAGCATCGCCGCCAGAAAGGCCAGCGCCAGCAGGGCGGCATCCAGCGCGCCTTGCAAGGCGCGTTTGGCGGGCCGGGACAGGGACAAAAACCATCTCATGCCCCCCGTGCTAGCGCGTTCAGGTTTCCAAAAGATGAGTGGCCATCGCCCCTTGCCTGTCGGGATGCCGCGCCTATCCTGCACCTCATCCAAACCGGAGCCTGCGATGATCCTTTATGGTATTCCTAATTGCGACACCTGCCGCAAGGCCGATACGGCCCTGCGCGCGGCGGGGCACATGGTCGAGTTTCGTGACGTGCGCAAGGTACCGCTGAGTTCGGCGGAGCGCGCGGAATTTCTGGCGGCGTTTGGCGACAGGCTGATCAATCGTGCCTCGACCACATGGCGGGCGCTGCCCGAAGCCGAGCGCGCCGCCGATGCAGACACGCTGCTGGCCGCCCATCCCACGCTGATGAAACGACCCGTGATCCGGGGTGCTGTGCTGACGCTGGGCTGGGGCGCCGAGGTTCAGGCGCGCCACGCGGTGTAAGTCCGCAGTCAAGCTGACAAGCGGCCCACGCAGAGGCGAGGGCCGCTCCGGGCCTGATCGGATTCGGGCGCGCCCGACCCGATTACAGCAGCTTCAGATCCGAGGCCGAGGCGCGGCCATCGCGGCCCGATTGCAGCTCGTAGGAAATCTTCTGGTTGTCGTTCAGCCCTTTCAGGCCGGCCCGCTCGACCGCCGAGATGTGCACGAACACATCATTGCCGCCATCATCGGGGGCGATGAAGCCAAAACCCTTGGTCGCGTTGAACCATTTCACGGTGCCGGTGGCCATCCCGTTTCTCCATTCTCAGTGATCCCCGGGCGAAATTGCCCAAGGCCGTGCAGCCAGGTCTTTCACGATTTCCGGCAGCCCGAGGAAGGGAGGCGGTAGGAAAGGCAGCAGTCACGCAACCGTGATGATGCCGCATCGTCTGCCAAAATCAACCGAAAACAGGGCCCCGGCGGGGGCTCTGTTGTCGCGGTTGCGCCTGTCGGCAGGCTCTTGCCCTGCCGTCAGCGCAGGTCTGGCGGGGTCGCTTCTGCGGCAAGGCTGGCTACGATGTCAGCGAAGCTGACGGTTTCGGTCCGTGTCTCGCCCAGTCGGCGCACCGAGACGGTGCGGTCTTCGACCTCTTTCATGCCCACGGCCAGAATCACCGGCACCTTGCCCACCGAATGTTCGCGGACCTTGTAGTTGATCTTTTCGTTGCGAATGTCGGCTTCGGCGCGGATGCCTGCGGCCTTGAGCGCGGCGGCGACCTCCAGCACGAAGGGGTCGGCGTCCGACACGATGGAGGCCACCACCACCTGCCGCGGCGCGATCCAGAACGGCAGCTTGCCCGCGTGGCTTTCGATCAGGATGCCGATGAAGCGTTCAAAGCTGCCCAAGGTGGCGCGGTGCAGCATCACGGGGCGGTGCTTTGCGCCGTCCTCGCCGATGTAGTTGGCATCCAGGCGGTCGGGCAGAACGAAATCCACCTGCAACGTGCCGCACTGCCAGTCGCGCCCGATGGCGTCAGTCAGTACGAATTCCAGTTTCGGCCCGTAGAAGGCGCCTTCGCCGGGGTTCATGCTGAAATCATAGCCCGCCGCCTTGGTCGCCGCCATCAGCGCGCCTTCGGCCTTGTCCCAGACCTCATCGCTGCCCGCGCGCTTTTCGGGGCGGTCAGAGAATTTGATCTTGAACTGCTCAAATCCCAAATCGTGATAGACGGTCGAAAGAAATTCGATGAATTTCTTTGTTTCCACCTCGATCTGATCTTCGCGGCAAAAGATGTGGGCGTCGTCCTGGGTAAATCCGCGCACCCGCATGATGCCGTGCAGCGCGCCCGACGGCTCGTAGCGGTTGCAACTGCCAAATTCGGCCATGCGCAGTGGCAGGTCGCGGTAGGATTTCAGGCCCACATTGAAGATCTGCACATGGCAGGGGCAGTTCATCGGCTTCAGCGCGTTGATGCTCTTTTCGCGGGCATGCTCCTCGTCCACCTCGACGATGAACATATGTTCCTGATATTTTTCCCAATGCCCCGAGGCTTCCCACAGCCGCCGGTCCACCACCTGTGGGGTGTTGACCTCGACATAGCCATCGCGGCGCTGCATCCGGCGCATGTAGTCTTGGAGCGTGACGTAGATGTTCCAGCCGTTCGGGTGCCAGAACACCTGGCCTGGCGCCTCTTCCTGCATGTGGAACAGGTCCATCTCGCGGCCCAGTTTGCGGTGGTCGCGCTTGGCGGCCTCTTCCAGCATGGTCAGGTGGGCCTTCAGGTCATCGCGGTTCCGGAACGCCACGCCATAGATCCGTTGCAGCATCGGGCGGCTGCTGTCACCGCGCCAATAGGCACCGGCCACGCTCATCAGCTTGAAGGCGTCGGCCGGCAGCTGCCCGGTGTGTTGCAGATGCGGGCCGCGGCACAGATCCTGCCAGTGGCCGTGCCAATACATGCGGATCGGCTGGCCCTCGGGGATCATGCCGACCAGTTCCACCTTGTAGGGCTCGTTCATCGCCTCGTAATGGCGGATCGCGCGGTCGCGGTCCCAGGTCTCGGTTGTCACCGGGTCGCGGCGGTTGATGATTTCCTTCATCTTGGCTTCGATCTGACCAAGGTCTTCAGGGGTGAAGGGTTCGCTGCGGTCGAAATCGTAATACCAGCCGTTTTCGATCACCGGCCCGATGGTCACCTTCACCTCGGGCCAGATTTCTTGCACCGCGCGCGCCATGACGTGGGCCAGATCGTGGCGGATCAGTTCCAGTGCCTGCGCGTCGTCCTTCATCGTATGAATGGCAATCGCGGCATCGGCGGTGATCGGCCATTGCAGGTCGTAATGGCGCCCGTCAAGGCTGGCGGAAATCGCGGCCTTGGCCAACGACGGCGCGATCGAGGCGGCGACCTCGGCGGCGGTTACGCCTGCGGGGTAATGCCGCACATTGCCATCGGGGAAGGTAAGGGAGATTTGGGCCAAGATAGCCTCCTCGTCGTTTTGGCGCCCACGGAACGCCCGGCTGCGGGTTATGATGTGCGCGATATCTGCCTTTGGCGCGCCCAAGTCAACCGGGCACGGCAGCGGCAGAATGGCCAAGATCAGAGCGGCGGGGCGGTAAACCGCGTTCGCTTACAGCTTTGAGAGTTTCGCCTGCAACTCGGCCAGTTGTGTCTTGATCGCGGCCAGATCTTCGCGGTCCTTGGCGCGGTCGCCGCCCTCCTCGGCCTCGTCTTCGGGGCCAGATGCCCCGACCCAGCCGCCCATCATGGTTTTAAGGAATGCCTGCTGTTGCCGCTGCAAGGCCTCAAACCCCGGCATCGACGCCATCGGGTTCGGGAAATGCGCCCAGTTCTCCATCATCTTCGACTGGCCCTCGCGCAGCATCTCAAAGCTGGCGGCCAGAAACTGCGGCACCACGCTTTGCGCGTTGGTGGTGTAGCTGCGCACCAGATCGGTCAGCACATCCACCGGCAGCACGCTTTCGCCCCGGCTTTCATGTTCGGCGACGATCTGAAGCAGATATTGCCGCGTGAGGTCATCGCCCGATTTCAGATCGACGATCTGAACCTCGCGCCCGGCGCGGATGAAGGCGGCGATATCCTCCAACGTGACATAATCGCTGGTTTCGGTGTTGTAGAGACGGCGGCTGGCGTAGCGTTTGATCAGCAACGGCTTCGCGTCTTCGGCCATCGGGTCTCTCCCTTGTCGTTATTGGCAGCGCAGCGGAGCCTAATATGCGGCGCAGCAAAAGCAACAAAAGAAAAGGGCGGACCCGCAGGCCCGCCCCGATCATTGCGATTTGTGAAGGATCACTTCACCGCGGCCGCGGTCACTTTCTTCGCCGCAGCGGTCACTTCGCCGGTGGCTTTTTGCACCGCGGCGGTGGTTTCTTCGGTGATGTCCTTGCCCGCGGCCAGCATCAGCTCGACGGTGTCCATCTGCACTTTTTTCGCGACTTCGGCAAAGGCGGCCATGTTTTCGGCAGCCATTTCAGCCGCGGACGAGGCGAAATCGCTCATCGACTTGGCGTAATCGGCCGGGTCTTCCTTCGTTTTGGCCAGGTCGTTCATCTTGGCGATGGTTTCCTTGGTCCATTTCGAGGTGATCTCGTTCGATTTCTCGGCGGCGTCCAGCGCCACGCGGGTCATCTTTTCGGCCAGCGCGGCCTGGGTCTTGAACGCGTCCTGCATGGCGCTCATGTCCATCGGGAACGACGCCATCATGTCTTGCATCGTCTTGGTGAGGTCTTGGGTCTTGGCCATATCCGTATCTCCTGGTTTACGGGCGCCCGGCCCGCGTCATCTCTGGCAACAGATATAAATGCTGCACCGCAGCATTTCAAGCAAAACATGCCGCGGCGCAGAAAAATCCTGCGCCGCGGCATAAGCCTTTGACCTTAGGGCAAGTTGGTTTCGCGCACATAGGTTCCGGGGGCGGCACACAGCACCGGGTGCCCCGAATCGCCGGGGTGACGGGCGGGGATCCGCCTGCCCGAATGCGTTGTCAGCCAGTCGCCCCATCGCGGCCACCAACTGCCGCGATGGAAGGCCGCGACCGATTTCCAGATCTCGGGGTCTTCGATCGGCGCCTCGCTGGTGTAATGGCCGTATTTATCCTTGCCGGGCGGGTTCACGATGCCTGCGATATGGCCCGACTGGGTCAGGATGAAGGTCTTGTCCTTTGATCCCATCTGCGCCACCCCTCTGAACGAGGCGGTCCAGGGCGCGATATGGTCGGTTTCGCAGGCAATCGCGCAGAGCGGCACCTTGACCCCCGACAGCCGCACCGTTTCGCCCAGCACGGCAAAGCCCTTGCCTGCAAAGCGGTCTTCCTGACACAGGCCGCGCAGGTATTCGATCGCCATCTTGCCCGGCAGGTTGGTGCCGTCGCCGTTCCAGTAAAGCAGATCAAAGGCCGGAGGCGCCTCGCCCAGCATGTAGGCGCGGATCGCAGGCTGATAGATCAGATCGGTTGATCGCAGAAACGAAAACGTCCGCGCCATGAAATAGCGCGACAGCACCCCATCCTGCTGCACCTGCCGTTCGATCCCATCGACGAAATCATCCTGCAGGAAGGCGGTAAACTCGCCCTGATCGGAAAAGTCGGTCAGTGTGGTAAAGAAGGTGGCCGAGTTGATCGAGCGGTCCTTGCGCTTGTCCAGCAGCGCCAGCGTCAGGCCAAGCGTGGTGCCCGCGATGCAATAGCCGACCGCGTTCACCTTTTTCTCGCCGGTGATCGCCTTGACCTCGTTGATTGCGGTCAAATAGCCGTCCTGCACGAAATCATCCATGCCGACATCGGCGTAAGAGGCGTCGGGGTTTTTCCACGACACCACGAACAGCGTGAAGCCCTGATCGACGATCCAGCGGATCAGGCTGTTCTGCGGTTTCAGATCAAGGATGTAGAACTTGTTGATCCAGGGCGGAAAGATGATGATTGGCGTCTTGTAGACGGTTTCGGTGCGCGGGGCATACTGGATCAGCTCGAACAGGCGGTTGCGGAACACGACCGAGCCTTCGGCGGTGCCCAGATTGTCGCCCACCACAAAGGCGGTCGGGTCGGCCAGTGTCACGATCAGATCGCCGCTGTTGGCCTCGATATCGCGGACAAGGTTTTCCATCCCGCGCACAAGGCTTTCGCCCTCGGTCGCCACCGCGCGTTCCAGCGCATCGGGGTTGGTGGCCAGAAAGTTGGTTGGCGCCATCATGTCGATGATCTGGCGGGTGAAATAATTCACCCGGCGGCGGTCGGTTTCGGTCAGCCCTTCCAGCTTTGTCACGGCATCTTCCATCGCGTTGGCGGCGATCAGATACTGCTGTTTGACAAAGTTGAAATATGGGTGACTGTCCCACAGCGGGTTGGTAAACCGCCGATCCTTCGGGCCGGTGTCCTCGGGCGGCGAGAGTGTGCCCTTGGCCAGTGCCTGCGTGGCTTCAAGGTAATGCGTCATCGCCTGCGCCCAATAGCCGACCTGGGTTTCGAACACCTTGGCCGGGTTGGTCATCCAGTCTTTCAGGGCCGCGGCCCCGGCTTTCAGATATAAATCGCTTCCCGGTCCCTCCAGCGCGGGGTTGGGCGCGCGCTTTTGCGCCAATGCCGCGATCAGGCGTTGCGACAAAGCCTCGACTTTGGCGAGATTCTCGGTCATTTGCTGCGATGCAGCAGGCGGGCCGATGTCGCTTGTTGTCATATGAATGTTTCCTCCCTATCCTCCGTCGTGAAACATAACGTCGCGCCCAAGCCAGCGTAAAGCGACGATTTCACGGCCCGCCCCGCCCAAGGAGACGCGATGAAAGGCATGATGAGCTACGACCTGATGGAAACCATCAGGAACACCAATGAATGGATGGGCGCCTCTGCGCGTGCGATGGCCTCCTATCCGGTCTGGGGGCTTGTGCCGCATCCGATGTTCAAGGTGATGTCGGCCTGGGGCCGGGTGACCGAGCGCAGCTTTGCCCGCATGGTCATCAAGCCGGACTGGGGCATCCATTCGATCCCCGGTGCCGACGGGCGCGACCATCTGGTCAATGTCGAAACGCTGGTGACGCGGCCCTTTGGCGATCTGATCCATTTCCGCGTTGCGGGTCGGGCGCCGATGCCGCGCCGGGTGCTGCTGGTGGCGCCGATGTCGGGTCATTACGCCACGCTGCTGCGGTCCACCGTGCACAGCCTGTTGCCCGATTGCGAGGTGTACGTCACCGACTGGCACAATGCCCGTGATATTCCGGTGTCCGAGGGCAAGTTCGACATCGAGGATTATACCCTCTATCTCGTTGACTTCATGCGCCATCTTGGCCCCGATCTGAACGTGATCGCAATTTGCCAACCGGCGCCGCTGACATTGGCCGCCACCGCCTATCTGGCCGAGATCGAGCCCGCCGCGCAGCCCAGGACCCTGACCCTGATCGGCGGCCCGATCGACCCGGACGCCGCCGCGACCGAGGTTACCGATTTTGGCCGCCGGGTGACGATGGGCCAACTGGAACACATGGTGATTCAGCGCGTGGGGTTCAAATACAAAGGCGCCGGGCGGCTGGTATATCCGGGGCTGATGCAACTGGCCTCGTTCATCTCGATGAATTCGGAAAAGCACACCAAGGCGTTTTCGGACAAGATCATGGCCGAGGCGCAGGGCGATGGCTCGGAACACGACAACCACAACCGCTTTTATGATGAATATCTGGCGGTGATGGACATGACGGCGGAATTTTATCTCTCCACCGTCGAACGCATCTTCAAGGCCCGCGAAATCGCGCAGAACTGCTTTGTGGTCGATGGCCATCAGGTCGATATCGGCAAGATCACCAGCGTTGCGGTGAAAACCGTCGAGGGCGCGAATGACGACATCTCGGCGCCGGGTCAGTGCATCGCCGCGCTGGCGCTGTGCACCGGGCTGCCCGATTCGAAAAAGGCCAGCCATCTGGAGCCGGGCGCGGGCCATTACGGCATCTTTGCCGGGAAAAGCTGGCGCAACAACATCCGCCCGCTGGTGCTGGATTTCATCGACCAGAACGCCGACAACGGCCCCAAGGTGGCGCCGATCCGCGCGGTCTGAGGCCGGGCCACCCCCAAGCCCGCAAGGGCTTGGAGGTGACGCGCTAGCCGCCGATCCGGGCCAGAACCTCGGCCACGCTGTCTTCGATCAGCCGCAGGCAGTCGGGTGTCGAGAAACGGTGATCGGCGCCCTTGACCAGCGTCAGGCGCATGTCGTCGCCCCCTGCATGGGCCAGCAGACGCAACGCCACCGACAGGTCCACATCGGCATCGGCGGTGCCTTGCAGGAACCGCGTGGGGAAGGGCAGGGGCAGCGGGCTGCGCAGCACAAGCCGGTCGCGCCCGTCTTCGATCAGGCGTCGGGTGATGATGTAGGGCGCGCCATAGTCCGAGGACAGTGTGGTCTGCCCCGTGGTCAGCAGTTCGGCGCGCTGTGCATCGGTGAACCCGGCCCACATGCTGTCTTCGGTGAAATCGGGGGCTGCGGCGATGGTCACAAGCCCCGCCACGGTTTCGGGCATCTCGCGCGCGATCAGCAGCGAAACCCACCCGCCCATAGAGGAACCGACCAGCACCTGCGGCCCAGCCGCCTGCGCCGAAATCACTGCGCGCGCATCCTCGAACCAGTCTCCGATGCAGCCCGCCTCGAACGTGCCGCCGCTTTTGCCGTGGCCGGAATAGTCGAACCGCACAAAGGCCCGGCCCTGCGCGCGCGCCCAGGCCTCCAGCGCCAGCGCCTTGGTGCCATCCATATCCGACCGGAAGCCGCCCAGAAACACCACGCCCGGCCCCGCCCCGTCGGTGCGGTTGAAGGCGATGCGGCGGCCTTCGGGGGTATCCAGATATCCACTCACCCGCGCGCGGCCTTCTCGGTCAGCCCCGAGGTGCCCTCGCGCCGCGCCAGTTCCGCCTCGACATCGGCCAGCGTCACATCGCGCGCGGCCAGCATCACCAGCAGGTGATAGATCACATCGGCGGCCTCGGCGGTCAACCGGGTGCGGTCGCCCCTGACCGCCTCGATGATCGCTTCCACCGCCTCTTCGCCGAATTTCTCGGCGCATTTTTCCGGCCCCTTGGCCAGCAGCTTGGCCGTCCAGGAACTGTCGGGGTCGGCCCCCTTGCGTGCCGCGATGGTGGCTGCCAGACGGCCGAGCGGACTCATGGCCGCACCGCGATGCCTGCGGCGGCCATATGCGCCTTGGCTTGCGCAATGGTGTAATCGCCAAAATGGAAGATCGAGGCCGCCAGCACCGCGCTGGCCCCGCCCAACGTCACCCCTTCGACCAGATGATCGAGGGTGCCCACCCCGCCCGAGGCGATGACGGGGATGTTTACCGCATCCGAAATTGCGCGCGTGAGCGGGATATTGAAGCCCGCGCGCGTGCCGTCGCGGTCCATCGAGGTCAGCAAAATCTCGCCAGCGCCCTTGGCGGCGACGGTGCGTGCAAATTCCACCGCGTCGATGCCCGTGGGCTTGCGCCCGCCGTGGGTGAAAATCTCCCACCGGCCGGGCGCGACGGTCTTCGCGTCGATCGCCACCACGATGCATTGGCTGCCAAAGCGGTCGGCGCTGTCGGCCACCACGTCGGGGTTGGCCACGGCGGCCGAGTTGAACGACACCTTGTCCGCCCCTGCCAGCAACAGCGCGCGCACATCCTGCGGTGTGCGCACCCCCCCGCCCACTGTCAGAGGCATGAAGCAGTGTTCCGCCGTGCGGGTCACAAGGTCATACATCGTGCTGCGGTTTTCATGGGTGGCGTGAATATCAAGAAAACACAGCTCATCCGCGCCTGCGGCATCATAGGCCCGCGCCGCCTCGACCGGGTCGCCCGCGTCGATCAGGTTGACAAAGTTGACGCCCTTCACCACGCGGCCATCGGCCACGTCGAGGCAGGGGATGATGCGGGTTTTCAGCATGGCGGCCCTTTCAGATAGACCGGTTTCTAGCCTGCCAACGCGCCCGGCGAAAGGGGTCAACGGTTCAGACGCCGGATCAGGTCGGTCAGCCCCATCACGACAATGCTCAAGGTTGCCAGCGCCGCGAGAGGCAGGGTGAGGAACGAAAACCAGAATGATGCGGCCATAAGGTAAAGCATTTCCCCCAGATCGACGCCCAGCACAAGGCAGGGGTGTCTGCCGCCTTCGTCAAGCGCGCAGCCGTTCACCTCGGCGATTGTGCCCGCGATCAGTAACGATATGATCGGTCCCAGCCCGATCAGCAGCAGCACAAGCAAAGCAAGATAAGCGTGCCGTCGTCCGCGGGTCATGTGCGCATCGCGACCAGCGCCGCCGCCAGATCTATCGCGCCATCGTAAAGCGCGCGGCCCGAGATCGCACCCGAAATGACGCCGGTGTCGCGCAGCGCGATCAGGTCGGCCAGCGACGACACGCCACCCGAGGCGATCACCGGGATAGAGACCGCGCGCGCCAGCGCCTCGGTCGCCGCGATGTTGGGGCCGCCCATCGCGCCATCGCGCAGGATGTCGGTGTAGATGATCGCGGCCACGCCGGCATCTTCAAAGCTGCGGGCAAGATCGGTCACCATCACATCGGTTTCGGTGGCCCAGCCCTTGGTCGCCACGCGGCCGCCGCGCGCGTCGATCCCTACCGCCACCTGGCCAGGGAAGGCGCGCGCGGCCTGCCGCACCAGATCGGGGTTTTCCACCGCAACCGTGCCCAGAATGACGCGGGCCAGCCCCTTGCCCAGCCAACCCTCGATCGTGGCCATGTCGCGGATGCCGCCGCCCAGTTGGCAGGGCACCTGCACGCGGGCCAAAATCGCCTCGACCGCCGCGGCGTTGACCGGGGCCCCCGCAAAAGCGCCGTTCAGGTCCACCAGGTGAACCCACTCACACCCTGCCGCCTCGAACTGCGCGGCCTGCGCCGCCGGATCGTCACCAAAGACCGTAGCCTTGTCCATGTCGCCATGCAGCAGGCGCACGCATTGGCCGTCTTTCAGGTCGATGGCGGGATACAGGATCATGGCAGTCTCCGGGCTGGGATGATGGCTGGCTCATGCCACAGCGCGGGGCGGAATGCAAAGCGCGGCCGCGCGCCCCAACGTCACGCTTGCCCGGAATCGGAGGGCGTGGCGTCATCGCAGGATCTGTGAGGGAGGGGACAATGAAATCAATCGTTCTGGCCGCGGCGCTGGCGCTGGTGGCGGGCATGGCGGCGGCCGATCCGGTCGAGGGGGTTTGGCAGACGCAGGCCGATGACGGCGCCTATGCCCATGTGCGCATCGCCCCCTGCGGTGCGCATCTGTGCGGTGCAATTGCCCGCACCTTCAAGGCCGGGGCGGAATACAAATCCGAAAACCTCGGCAAGCCGCTGGTGTGGGACATGGCGCCCGACGGCAAGGGCGGCTATCGCGACGGCAAGATCTGGCAGCCGTCGACCGGCAAGATCTACAAATCGAAAATGGCGCTGTCGGGCGATGTGCTGAATGTGTCGGGCTGCGTCGGGCCGATCTGCAAGAAACAGGTCTGGAACCGCGTGAAATAGCCCGCCCTGGCAGGCGGCCCGTCAGGGCCGCCAGCGCAGGAAGTTGCCGATCAGCCGCAGCCCGGTGGCCTGGCTTTTTTCCGGGTGAAACTGGGTGCCCACGATATTGTCGCGCCCGATGATCGCTGTGATCGGCCCGGCGTAATCGGCATGGGCCAGCAGATGTGCGGGGTCGGCCACGCGAAAGTGGTAGGAATGCACGAAATAGGCGTGATCGCCGGTGGCGATGCCGTCCAGCATCGGATGCGCGCGGTCCACCACCAGATCGTTCCAGCCCATATGCGGCACCTTCAGCGCCGGGTCGGCGGGGACGATCCGCACCACCTCGCCGCCGATCCAGTCAAAGCCTGGCGTGTCGTGATATTCGCGCCCCCAACTTGCCAGCATTTGCATACCGACGCAGATGCCCAGAAACGGCCGCCCGCGGCCCACCACCGCCTCTTCGATCGCCTCGAACAGCCCGCCATAGCCATCCAGCGCCTGCCGACAGGCGGGGAAGGCCCCGTCGCCGGGCAGCACGATCCGGTCGGCGCGTGCTACGTCCTCGGCCTTCGACGACACGAGGATCTCGCCCCCACCCACCTCGGCCGCCATCCGTTGAAACGCCTTCTGGGCCGAATGCAGGTTGCCCGAATCGTAATCGACCAGAACCGTCAGCATCACAGCGCACCCTTGGTGGAGGGCAGCACCCCTGCCATCCGCGGGTCAGGCTCCACTGCGGCGCGCAGCGCGCGCGCCACCGCCTTGAACGCGGCCTCGGCGATGTGGTGGCTGTTGATCCCGTTCAGCCGGGTGACATGCAGCGTCATTCCGGCATGGGTTGACAGCGATTGGAAGAACTCGCGCACCAGTTCGGTGTCGAAGCTGCCGATCTTGGCGGTCGGAAAATCGACCAGCCACACCAGATAGGGCCGCCCCGACAGATCAAGCGCCGCGCGCACCAGAGTGTCATCCATCGCCAGATCGAAATGGCCATAGCGGCGGATGCCGCGCTTGTCGCCCAGCGCCGCCACCAGCGCCTGGCCCAGCGTGATGCCGGTATCCTCGACGGTGTGGTGGTCGTCGATGTGCAGATCGCCGGTGGCGCGCAGGGTGATGTCGATCAGCGAATGGCGGGCGAGCTGGTCCAGCATGTGATCGAAAAAACCCACGCCGGTCAGGTTGTCATAGACGCCCGTGCCGTCGAGGTTCACCGTCACGGTGATCTCGGTTTCGGCCGTCTTGCGCGTGATGGTCGCGGTCCGCATATGCGCCTCCGATACTGTCTGGCGCGTTATAGGCAGGGCCGCGCCGCAGGGGAAGGGCGTGAAACGCGAAAAGGCACCGTTTCCGGTGCCCTTTTCGAAAATTGGAGCGGGCGATGAGATTCGAACTCACGACCCTAACCTTGGCAAGGTTATGCTCTACCCCTGAGCTACGCCCGCGCTCCGTCCCGGCCAGTCCGCGTTGCCGCGTCCCTTTCGGTGAGCGGGGATTTATAAACTCCGACCGGGGGCTGCAAGAGGAAAATGCAGGGAGGAAGGAAAATTTTGGGCTTTAGGCAGGGGGCTCTGGCCGCAGGGCGGTCATCCGCTGCCCGGACCGCTGGGGGCAGGGGCGGGGCTACCTCGAGCGTTGAAAAGGAAAGCCGGCCGGGGCCGACATTCACTCAGAGCGAAGGCCTGTGATTGTGTAGCTGCGTGGAATCTCGGCAGTTGCCGCCCACCATGCAGAGGCACGGGTTCGCTGTTGGTGATGTGCGAACGCAGAGGGGTCGATGAAACTCTCTTCAATTCCCCAAACCAGTTGGTCGTCGGTCTGCCAAACCTTGAACGACGGGCATCCGGGTTCTTGCAGAGACAGCCGAACATGCTCGGGAAGGTTCGCTTTGATGACCTCGACATCCATCAGGCAGGAACAGATCAACTTGCCTGAAAGACGCACTGGGCCTGTGGCGTCGTCCGCGCGGGTTTCGTCGTTCATTCGGCGGCACTCTTTAATATTGCGTTATCGACAGCGACCGTTTCAGCCCCGAAGCCCAACCCCTGCGCGTCCGCCCCCCCCCCACCTCAGGCCTCCAGTTCCACCAGCAGATCCTTGGCGTCGATCTGGCTGCCGGGCTGCACATGCAGCGCCTTGACCGTGGCGGCGCGGTCGGCGTGGATGCCGGTTTCCATTTTCATCGCCTCGATGGTCAGCAGCATGTCGCCCGGCTTGACCTTCTGCCCCACCACAACCGAGACGCTGGCCACCACCCCCGGCATCGGCGCGCCGATATGGGCGGGGTTGCCCTCGGCAGCCTTGGGGCGGGCGGCGGTGGCGGCCTTGATGGCGCGGTTCGGCACCCGGATCACACGGGGCTGGCCGTTCAGTTCAAAGAATACCTTGGCCTCGCCATCCTCGCCGGTTTCGCCCACGGCTTGCAGCCGGATTTCCAGCGTCTTGCCGGGGTCGATTTCGGCGGTGATCTCTTCGCCCGGCTGCATTCCATAAAAGAACGGAATCGTCGGCAGGGTGCGCACCGGGCCATACAGCCGGTGTCGTCCCATATAGTCCAGAAACACCTTGGGATACATCAGATAGCCGTTCAGATCCTCGTCATCGACGCGGAAGCCGCTCAGATCGTCAGACAGTTTTGTGCGCGTGGCCTCCAGATCGACCGGGGCCATCCCGGCGCCGGGGCGCGCGGTCGAGGGCGCATCGCCCTTCAGCACCTTGGCCACGATCCCCGCGGGCCAACCGCCCGGCGGCTGGCCCAGGTTGCCGCGCAGCATGTCCACCACCGAGTCGGGGAAGGCGACGTCCACCGCCGGATCTTCGACCTGCGCGCGGGTCAGGTTCTGCGCCACCATCATCAGCGCCATGTCGCCCACCACCTTCGACGACGGCGTGACCTTGACGATATCGCCAAAGATGCGGTTGGCCTCGGCATAGGCCTGCGCAACCTCGGGCCAGCGGTCTTCAAGCCCCAGGCTGCGCGCCTGCGCCTTGAGGTTGGTAAACTGCCCGCCGGGCATCTCGTGCAGGTAAACCTCGGATGCGGGCGCGGCGAGGCCCGATTCGAACGCCCGATACTGGCTGCGAACACCCTCCCAATAGTTGGAAATCGCACGGATCGCGCCAATATCCAGACCCGTGTCGCGCTCGGTATGGCGCAGCGCCTCGACGATGGAGCCAAGGCAGGGCTGCGAGGTGCCGCCCGAGAACGCATCCATCGCCGCGTCCACCGCATCCACCCCGGCCTCGGCCGCGGCCAGCACCGTGGCGCCCGCGATGCCCGAGGTGTCGTGGGTGTGGAAGTGGATCGGCAGCCCCACCTCATCCTTCAGCGTGCGGATCAGGACGCGGGCCGCGGCGGGTTTCAGCAGGCCTGCCATGTCTTTCAGCCCCAGCACATGGGCGCCCGCCGCGCGCAGATCCTTGCCCATCGCAACGTAATAGGCCAGGTCGTATTTGGCGCGGCCAGGGTCGAGGATGTCGCCGGTGTAGCAGATCGTGCCTTCGCAGACCTTCCCGGCCTCGATCACCGCATCCATCGCCACGCGCATGTTTTCAACCCAGTTCAGGCTGTCGAACACGCGGAACACATCGACCCCGGTTTCCGCCGCCTGCTTCACAAAGAACCGCACCACATTGTCGGGGTAGTTGGTATAGCCCACCCCGTTCGAGGCACGCAGCAGCATTTGTGTCATCACATTGGGCAGGGCGGCGCGGATGTCGCGCAGCCGCTGCCAAGGACATTCCTGCAGGAAGCGGTAGGCCACGTCAAAGGTGGCGCCGCCCCAGCATTCGACCGAGAACAGATCGGGCAGATTGGCGGCATAGGAAGGCGCCACGCGGATCATGTCGATTGATCGCATCCGGGTGGCCAGCAGGCTTTGATGCCCGTCGCGCATCGTGGTGTCGGTCATCAGCAGTCTGGTCTGCGCCGCCATCCAGTCGGCCACCGCCTGCGGACCCTTTTGCTCCAGCAGGGTCCGGGTGCCGGGGGCGGGGGCGGCCTTGGGCGCGGGCGGTTTCGGTGCGCGCGCCTCGGCGGGGGGGCGCGGTCGGCCCGCGGTTTCGGGATGCCCGTTCACCGTGATGTCGGCGATATAGGTCAGGATTTTCGTTGCCCGGTCGCGCCGTTTGCGGAAATGGAACAGGTCGGGCGTCGTGTCGATGAATTTGGTGGTGTAGCTGTAATCCAGAAAGGTGGGGTGTTTCAGCAGGTTGATGACAAAGTCGATGTTGGTGGAAACCCCGCGGATGCGGAATTCGCGCAACGCCCGGTCCATCCGCTTGATCGCCTGTTCGGGCGTCTGTGCCCAGGCGGTGACCTTGACCAGAAGACTGTCGTAATAGCGGGTGATCACGCCGCCCGCATAGGCGGTGCCGCCATCCAGACGAATGCCCATGCCGGTGGCCGACCGATAGGCCGTCAGGCGGCCATAATCGGGGATAAAGTTGTTTTGCGGGTCTTCGGTCGTCACCCGGCATTGCAGCGCATGGCCCGACAGGTGGATGTCGTCCTGCCGGGCGATGCCGGTGGCTTCGGCCAATGTCGCGCCCTCGGCCACCTTGATCTGCGCCTGAACGATGTCGATGCCAGTCACCTCTTCGGTGACGGTGTGTTCGACCTGAACGCGCGGGTTGACCTCGATGAAATAGAACTGCTCGGTGTCCATATCCATCAGGAATTCGACCGTGCCCGCGTTCTGATAGCCTACCGCGCGGCCGATCTTCAGCGCCAGTTCGCAGACCTCGGCGCGCTGGGCGTCGGTCAGGTAGGGGGCGGGCGCGCGTTCCACGACCTTCTGGTTGCGGCGCTGCACGGTGCAGTCGCGCTCATACAGGTGATACAGCCCGCCGTGGGTGTCGCCCAATAGTTGCACCTCGACATGGCGGGCGCGCAGGATCATCTTTTCCAGATAGCCCTCGCCATTGCCAAAGGCCGCTTCGGCCTCGCGGCGGCCCTCGCGCACCTTTTCGGCCAGCTCCTCGGGGCCGTTGATCGGGCGCATGCCGCGCCCGCCGCCGCCCCAGCTTGCCTTCAGCATCAACGGGTAACCCACCGCCCCGGCCTGACGGCGCACCTCGTCCATGTCGTCGCCCAGAACGTCGGTTGCGGGGATCACCGGCACACCGGCCTTGATCGCTACCTGCCGGGCGCTGGCCTTGTCGCCCAGCGCGCGCATGGTGTCGGCACGCGGACCGATGAAGGTGATGCCCGCCGCCGCGCAGGCCTCGACGAATTCGGGGTTTTCCGACAGCAGGCCATAGCCCGGATGGATCGCATCGGCGCCGCATTCGCGGGCCACGCGGATGATTTCGGGGATCGACAGATAGGCCGCCACCGGCCCCAGCCCAGCGCCGATTCGATAGGCTTCGTCGGCCTTGAAGCGGTGCAGCCCCAGCTTGTCTTCCTCGGCATAGATGGCGACGGTCTTCTTGCCCAGCTCGTTGGCCGCGCGCATCACGCGAATGGCGATTTCGCCCCGGTTGGCGATCAGGATCTTGCTAAACATCGGCGGCCCCCGTGGAATGTTTGCGCGAACTTTTAGGGGGGTGGCGCTGCGGCGCAAGTGCAATTCCGGCGCAGGGCTCAGATTGCCGCCCCCCGTGCCGCCGCTTGACAGGGCCGCACGGCCACCGCAAGCAAGGTGGCATGATCGACCTGCGCCCTGTCGGATATGTGATCGGCCTGTTGGTCGCGGTTCTGGGGGCCGCGATGCTGGTTCCCATGGCGATTGACTGGCAGCGCGGCGACCCGCACTGGCGCAGCTTTCTCGAATCGTCGTTCCTGACCACCACCTTCGGTATTCTGACCGCGCTGGCCTGCCAGAACGCGGTGCGGAAAACGATGAACCTGAAGCAAAGCTTCATTCTGACCT
The DNA here is from genome assembly GCF_003034995.1 of Phaeovulum veldkampii DSM 11550. Taxonomy (GTDB): domain Bacteria; phylum Pseudomonadota; class Alphaproteobacteria; order Rhodobacterales; family Rhodobacteraceae; genus Phaeovulum; species Phaeovulum veldkampii. The sequence goes on from NZ_PZKF01000020.1 coordinate 29,570, forward strand.
CGGGCGTCTGGCTGGCCCTGCCGCTGTTTGGCAGCCTGCCCTTCATGCTGGGCGCGCCGGGGGCAAGCTTTACCGACGCCTATTTCGAGGCGATGTCGGGCATGACCACCACCGGCACCACGGCATTTCCGCATCTGGATGGGCTGCCCTATGGCACAAATCTCTGGCGCGGCATCCTGCAATGGCTGGGCGGGCTGGGGATCGTGATTGTCGCGATGATCTTTCTGCCGGTGATGAAGGTCGGCGGGATGCAGTATTTCCGCTCGGAGGGGTTTGACACGCTGGGCAAGGTGCTGCCCCGCGCCTTTGATATCTCGACCGCGATGATCCGCATCTACATCGGCCTGACGGTGCTGTGCGCCGGGGTCTATGCCGCGCTGGGCATGACCAGTTTCGACGCGGTGATGCACGCCCTGACCACCATGAGCACGGGCGGCTTTTCCAACTATGATGCCAGCTTTGCCGTCTACCGGGGGCCGGCAGAGTATGCTTCGAGCGTTTTCATGATTCTGGCCGCGCTGCCCTTCATCCGGTTTGTCCAGTTGACGCAGGGTCATGCCGGCCCGATCTGGCGCGATATTCAGGTGCGCGCCTTTCTACGCTGGATGGCTTATGCCATCGGGGTTGTCGTGGCCTATCGGATGTGGCTGCACGAGACGGCCTTCTGGCCCACCCTGCGCGAGGTCACATTCAATGTGGTGACCATTTTCACCGGCACGGGCTATGCTTCGGAAGATGTGACGAAGTGGGGCCATCTGGCCTTCGTGGTGCTGATCATCACGGGCCTGATCGGCGGCTGCACCGCGTCAACCGGCTGTTCGGTCAAGGTGTTCCGCTATCTGATCCTGTTCGAGGCGATCAAGACCCAGATCCGGCGGCTTTACAGCCCGCATCGGGTGCGCCCGGTGCGTCTGGCCGGGCGCCCGGTCGAAGATGAGGTGATCGGCTCGGTCATCGCCTTTTTCGCGCTGTTCATCCTCAGCTTTGGCCTGCTGATCGTGGGGTTGTCGCTGGCCGGGCTTCAGACCAGGACCGCCCTCACCGGGGCCTGGACAGCGATTGCCAATGTCGGCCCGGTCTGGGGCCCAGAGGTATCGGCCACCGGGTCGGTGGACAAGTTTCCCGCCGCAGCAAAGTGGATGATGATTTTCGGCATGTTTCTGGGCCGGCTGGAGCTGATGACAGTGTTCGTGCTGTTCCTGCCGCGGTTCTGGCGCAGCTAAGATCACTCCCAGCAGGACACCAGAACCGTCATGCCGGTGGCCAGTCGCGCCAGATCCTCGGCGGCCATGGCGCCGCTGCGGGTGGCGGGCTGCGGCGCAAGGCCCCGCTCGGCCAGCACCGTTGCCAGCGCGCCCGATTGCAGCGCCACGGCCAGATCGGCAGGCAGCACCCGCCCGCCAGTGCCGTCCTTCGGCAAAAGCATCCCCACCACTGCCCCCGCTGCATCCAGAACCGGCCCGCCCGCATCCCCCGGCAAAGCCGCCAGCGCCAGCCGCACATGCCCCGGCTCGGCCGCCAGCCCGCCCTCGCGCGACAATGTCCCAAAGGTCAGCACCGGCGCGCTGATCGCATCCTCGTAGGGATAGCCTGCCACCGCCACCTCGGCGTCGGGCCGGGGCAGGGCGGTCTGAAATTCGGCCACGATACGCGGGGCAAGCAGGGTTTTCGGGCGCAGCACCGCCAGACCCAACGCCGCATCGGCAAAGGCCACCTCGGCCTCGGTGCCGTCGATGGTGATGCGCCCGCAGCCCGCCACCACATCGGCGGTGGTCAGCACCCCGCCCTGCGCGTCGATGTAAAAGCCCGACCGCGACAGCATCGGCCTGCGCAGATCAAGCCCCGCCATCAGCCCGGCCTTCGGCACCGCCAGAGGCTCGCCCAGCGCATCGTTCAGCGCGGTGTTGCCCAGCGGGCGGAAGCTGGCCTTCATCGCGGCCAGAACCCGCTCCATCCGGGCCGCCTCGGACGCCGGGTAGACGAGGGTAAAGCCCTTGATCAGACCGCCTTTCAACTCGGCCTGCGTGTAGGACTGAAGCCGCGCATTCTGCCCGGTCAGGGTAAAGCCGATGCGGCTGCGCTCGCGCGCACCCTCTATCGGCACGATCTCCAGCCCCTGCATCGCATCATAAAGCGCAAACAGCGCGGCCTGATCGCCCTGCCGCGAAATCAGCAGCACCTTGACGCCTGACCCGTCTTTTTCGGCGTAATGCACAAAGGGCGGGTCGTAGTGGTCAAAGACCACCAGCCCGGTGGGCAACTGGATCTCGATCCCGGCCTCGGCCTCGGTCACGGTTTCCAGCCCAAGTGCGGTGCGGTCTGCGGCCACTTCGGCCAGCAACCGGGCGCGCTGGGCGGTGGTCAGAACCCCGGTCGGGTCTTCGCCCACGGCGCTCTGCCACTCGGCCATCGAGCGTCGCGTGCCCGGCCCGAAGGCGCCGTCGATGGCGGCGGTGTAATGGCCGGTCCAGTTCAGCGCAGACTGGATTTCCTCGCGCTCGGCCCGGCTCAGCGCGGCCTCTGCGGCGCGGGCCTGGGCCAGCGTTTCGACCGGGTCGGGCTGCGGGGCGGGGGCCACTTGCGGCACGGCTGCCTCCGGCACGGCCGTGCCTGGCGCGGCGGCCTCGGGCAGTGGCGCCGCAGGCGCCGCGGGTGCGGCGGCGATATTGGCTGCAGGCCCGACGGGCCAGAACTTCTGGCGGAATTTGGCGCTGTCGGCCACATAACTGTCGGACGGGATCATCCCCTCGCTGCGCAGCAGTTGCGCCTGGGCGGCGGCCTGTTCGGGCGTGAACGGTCCCAGCGCGATGGCATACCACCCCGACGACAGCGCAAAGCCCGCCACATTGGGGAATGTCTCGGCCCAGTCGCGGGCGCGGTCCTCGCCCTCGCGCAGGGTGGGTTGCGCCTCGATCTGGACCCAGGCGTCCTGCGCTGCCGCCGCGCCCCCCATCGCCAGCGTCACCCCGATCACCAAGCCCCAGACACCCTGCTTCATCGTCTCCACACCCTTTTTGTCGCGCCGTCGCCGCACCGGATGGCAAATTAGCAGGATGCGCGGCGCCGTCATCCGAAAAACCGCCGTGCCCCGGCGCCCCCCGTTGACCCTGTCGCCCCCCTTGCCTATGCAAAGGGCGCATCCGGAGAGCCCCCATGACCCAGACCGCCCCCCGTTCCTTTCAGGAGATCATCCTGCGCCTGCAAGCCTATTGGGCCGCGCAGGGCTGCGCTGTGCTGCAACCTTATGACATGGAGGTGGGTGCGGGCACCTTTCACCCGGCCACCACGCTGCGCGCGCTGGGCAACCGCCCCTGGGCCGCGGCCTATGTGCAGCCCTCGCGGCGCCCGACCGACGGGCGTTATGGCGAAAACCCGAACCGCTTGCAGCACTATTACCAGTATCAGGTCATCATCAAACCCTCGCCGGCGAACCTGCAAGACCTCTATCTTGGCAGCCTGCAAGCCATCGGCATCGACCTTGGCCTGCACGACATCCGCTTTGTCGAGGACGACTGGGAAAGCCCCACGCTGGGCGCCTGGGGGCTGGGCTGGGAGGTGTGGTGCGACGGCATGGAAGTGTCGCAGTTCACCTATTTCCAGCAGGTCGGCGGGCATGACTGCCGACCCGTCTCGGGCGAGTTGACCTATGGGCTGGAACGGCTGGCAATGTATGTGCTGGGTATCGACCATGTGATGGACATGCCCTTCAACGATCCCGACGCCCCGATTGCACTGAAATACGGCGACGTTTTCGCTCAGACCGAACGCGAATATTCGCGCTGGAACTTTGATCAGGCCGATACGGCGATGCTGCTCAAGCATTTCGAGGATGCCGAGGCCGAATGCGACCGCATCCTGGCCGCCCCGGCGCTGGATCCGAAAACCGGCAAGACGATTCCGATGGCGCACCCCGCTTATGACCAGTGCATCAAGGCCAGCCACTTGTTCAACCTGCTGGACGCGCGCGGGGTGATTTCGGTAACCGAGCGGCAGGCCTATATCGGCCGGGTGCGCGCGCTGGCCAGGAAATGCGCCGATGCCTTTGTCACCACCGAGGCCGGGGGCGCCGCATGATCCGCGCCGCGCTGCCTTTGGCGCTGGCGGCGCTGCCCGCGCTGGCCGCCCCCACCGGCGAGGTGCGGCTGGTGTCGGTCGTCACCGGCGAGCCCGAGCCGATCCTTGCCGCCACGCTGGATGCCAACAGACGTGCCGCCTGCCTGTCCACGCCGCTGTCGCTGGCGCTGTTGTCGGAAACCTACCGCATCGCCGACGATGCCCGCCCCACCCCCGCCGCGCTGCCCTGTTTCGATGCCGCCCGCCTGAGTGCCGATCTGGCCGAGGGCCGGGCGGTTGCCTTTCTGTCTGACCCCGGCCCCGGCCCGCTGCGCCTTGTGGCGGTCTACCCCGATGGCCGGGCTTATGCCTGGCAGCAGCCCCACCTGACGGAGAAGTAAATGCCCGATCTGCTGATTGAACTCTTCTCCGAGGAAATCCCGGCGCGGATGCAGGGCCGCGCGCGTGACGATCTGCGCCGCCTCGTCACCGACGGCCTTGTGGCCGCTGGGTTGACCTATGCCAGCGCCGGGGCGTTTTCGACCCCGCGCCGTCTGGTGCTGACCATCGAGGGGCTGTCGGCGCAATCGCCCACCCTGCGCGAGGAACGCAAAGGCCCCAAGGCCGACGCGCCCGCGGCGGCGATCGAGGGGTTTGTGCGTTCCACCGGCCTCACGCGCGATCAGTTGGAGCTGCGCGACGACAAGAAGGGGCAGGTCTATTTCGCGGTTCTGGAAAAGCCCGGCCGCCCCGCCGGCGTGATCGTGGCCGAGGTGCTGGAGGAGACGATCCGCACCTTCCCCTGGCCCAAGTCGATGCGCTGGGGCACCGGCACGCTGCGCTGGGTGCGGCCGCTGCATTCGATCCTGTGCATCCTGACCGACGAGGCCGGGGCGCAGACCGTGCCGCTGGAGGTGGAGGGTATCACCGCGGCCAACACCACCGCGGGGCACCGCTTTCTGTCGCCCGGCCGGTTCGCCGTGACCTCGTTCGACGATTACCGCGCGAAACTGAAGCGCGCGCATGTGGTCCTCGATTCAGCCGAGCGTGAGGCGATGATCTGGGCCGAGGCGGGCAATCTGGCCTTTGCCCGCGGCCTTGAGGTGGTCGAAGACCGCGGCCTTTTGACCGAGGTGGCGGGGCTGGTGGAATGGCCCGTGGTGCTGATGGGCGAGATCGGCGAGGAATTTCTGAGCCTGCCGCCCGAGGTTCTGCAAACCTCGATGCGCGAACATCAAAAGTTCTTTTCGGTGAAAAACCCCCGCACCGGCCGGATCGAGGGCTTTGTCACCGTGGCCAACAATGCCACCGCCGATCATGGCGCCACGATCCTCAAGGGTAACCGCAAGGTGCTGTCGGCCCGGCTTTCGGATGCGCGGTTCTTTTGGGAAAACGACCTGCGCACCGTCACGGCGCAGGGGCTGGAGGGCATGGGCGCCGGGCTGGCGCATGTCACCTTCCACAACAAGCTGGGCAGTCAGGCCGACCGCGTGGCCCGTATTGCCGCGCTGGCGCGCGAAATCGCGCCGCTGGTGGGCGCGCAGCCCGATCTGGCGGCCGAGGCCGCGCGGGTGGTCAAGGCCGACCTGCAAAGCGCGATGGTGGGCGAATTTCCCGAGCTTCAGGGCGTGATGGGCGGCTATTACGCCCGCGCCGCCGGCCTGCCCGAGGCGGTGGCGAACGCCTGCAAGGCGCATTATTCGCCGCTTGGCCCCTCGGACGAGGTGCCGACCGACCCGGTTTCGGTCGCCGTGGCGCTGGCCGACAAGATCGACACGCTCACCGGCTTCTGGTGGATCGACGAAAAGCCCACCGGGTCGAAAGATCCGTTTGCGCTGCGTCGGGCTGCGCTGGGGGTCGTGAGGCTCGTGCTTGCGAACAAAGTTCGCTTGCGCCTCTTGGATGTAATTTTGGCTGGCTACGAGCCCTTTGATCGACAACTCCGTTGGGAACTTGAGTGCGAAGAACAAGACGCTGATGTCGAAGCGGCAAAGCGGCTAGATGTTCCCGTCTCGGTATTTCAAGATTGGCGATCCAAAATTGCGCAAGAAAAGCGGCAACGTAACGGGCCGAGTGATTTCGAACGACGCTTGTTTGAGATTGATCTGAGCAATGTGCCTCATCCTGGCGCCAGCCTCCTCGCCTTCTTCCATGACCGCCTCAAGGTCTACCTGCGCGATCAGGGTATCCGGCATGACGTGATCGACGCCTGCCTGGCCATGCCCGGCAACGATGACCTGACGCTGCTGGTCAAACGCGCCGAGGCGCTGGCGGCGTTTCTGAAATCGGATGACGGCACCAACCTCATTCAGGGCTTCAAGCGCGCCAACAACATCCTGACCCAGGCCGAGGCCAAGGATGGCGTCGAATATTCCTATGGCGCCGATCCGAAATTTGCCGAGACCGAGGAGGAACGCGCCCTGTTCGCGGCGCTTGACGCCGCCGAGGCCGCGATTGCGCCCGCCATGCAGGCCGAGGATTTCGCCGCCGCCATGGCCGCGATGGCCGCCTTGCGCGGCCCCATCGACGCCTTCTTTACCGCGGTGCAGATCAACACCGACAATGCGGTGGTGCGGCGTAACCGGCTGAACCTGCTGTCGCGCATCCGCCAGACCTGCCTCAGCGTGGCCGATCTGACCCGCATCGAGGGCTGAGCGCGCCTGCCCTCTTGCGGCAGGACGCGGGCGGTCTATGCTGCGAGGAAACGGAGGATGCTGCGGTGCAGAGACACGTCGAGATCGCGGAATTCACCGAACTGACCCCCGGCGCCCCGATCACCGTGGCGCGCCACGGCTGGCGTGCCAAATGCTTGCAGCGGCTGATCCGGCTGAACCTGCCGGTGCCGCGCACGCTGGCGCTGCCGGTAGAGACCGTGCGCGCCATTGCCGCGGGCGCGATGCCCGATGTCGGCCGCCTGGCCGCCGCCTTTGGCCCCGATCTGCTGGTGTCGGTTCGCCCCAGCCCCGAACACCCCGAATGGGGGGGGCCGCGCTCGGTGCTGAATGTGGGGATCAACGCCGCCCGCCACGCCGCGCTGTGCGACAGCCACGGAACCGAGGCGGCGGATGCGCTGTATCTGCGTTTCGTGCAATCTTACGCCACCCATGTCGCCCGGCTGGACCCCGACATGTTCACCGCCGAACCCGGCCCCGGCGCGCTGGATGCGGCGCTGGCCGCCTACCATGCCGAAACCGACGACGAGTTTCCACAAGACCCCGCGCGCCAACTCGCCGAGGTGCTGCGCTCCATGGCCCGCGCCTGGGAGGGCACCACGGCGCGACTGCTGCGGCAGGCCAAGGGCGCCCCCGCCGAGGCCCCGCTGGGCCTTTTGGTGCAGCAGATGGCGCTTGGCATCGGGCGGGGGTTTTCCGGCTCGGGCACGATCCAGTTTGTGGACGGGGTGACGGGGGCGGCGCAGATAACCGGGCGGTTTCGCGGGCAGGTGCAGGGGCGGTCGGCATCAGAGGAGACGTTCTATCTGACACGCGATCCGCGCGGCGCCTCGCTGGAGGAGGTCGCGCCCCGGATTTTCGCCGATCTGGTGGCCCATGGCGCCGCCTGCCGGGTGCGGCTGCGCGAAGAGATGCAGTTGGAGTTTACCGTCGAAAGTGGGCAGCTTGCGATCATCGACGCGCTGCGGGTGCCGCGGTCATCGCGCGCGGCGGTCAAGATCGCGGTGGCGCTGGCCAATGACGGGGTGATCGGGCGCGAGGATGCGATCTTGCGGGTGGAACCCCGCGCGTTGTCGGAGCTGCTGCATTATCAGGTCGATCCTCGCGCCCCGCGTGACCGCATCGCGCGCGGTATCGCTGCCAGCCCCGGCGCCGCCACCGGGCGGATCGTGTTTACCGCCGCCGCCGCCCAAGCCAGCGCCGCGCGCGACGAAGCCTGCATTCTGGTGCGCCGCGAAACCGCGCCCGAGGATATCCGCGGCATGCACGCGGCCCACGCCGTGCTGACCGAACGCGGCGGCGTCACCAGCCACGCCGCGGTGATCGCGCGCGGGCTGGGCCTGCCCTGCATCGTCGGCGCGTCAGAGATTCAGTTGAACCCGCGCGACCGCACGCTGAGCGTGCCCGATGGCCGCGTGTTCCGCGAAGGCGACACGATCACCGTTGACGGCACCAACGGCGAGGTTCTGGCGGGGGTGGCAGACATGCTGGAACCCGCGCTGGATGACGGGTTCCGCACGCTGCTGCGCTGGGCCGACAACGTGCGCGACATCGGCATCCGCGCCAATGCCGACACGCCCGATGATGCCCGAACCGCGCGCATGTTCGAAGCCGAGGGCATCGGGCTGTGCCGGACCGAACACATGTTCTTTGACGAAGACCGCCTGACGGTCATGCGCGAGATGATCTTTGCCGACACCAGCCGCGACCGGCGCATCGCGCTGGAACGGCTGTTGCCGATGCAGCGTGCCGATTTCACCGCGCTGTTTGACATCATGGCGGGGCAGCCGGTCTGTATCCGGCTGTTCGACCCGCCGCTGCACGAATTCCTGCCACATGACCGCGAGGGGATGCGCGAACTGGCCGAGGCGCTGGATCGCCCCCTGTCCGAGGTGACGCGGCGCGTCGAGGCGCTGACCGAATTCAACCCGATGCTGGGCATGCGCGGGGTGCGGCTGGGTATCACGGTGCCCGAAATCTATGACATGCAGGCCCGCGCGATCTTTGAGGCAACGGTCGAGGCCAGCCGCCACGGCGCGCCGGTGGTGCCGGAAATCATGATCCCGCTGGTATCGGCCGCGCGCGAGGTCGAACTGGTCAAGACCCGGATCGACGCGGTGGCGGCGGCGGTAAAGAACGAGATGAAGGCGCGCTTCACCTACCGGCTGGGGGTTATGGTCGAAACCCCGCGCGCCGCGCTGCGGGCGGGCGAGATTGCCGAACACGCGGCCTTTCTGTCGTTTGGCACCAATGACCTGACCCAGATGACCTATGGCCTGTCGCGCGATGATGCGGGGCGGTTCATGGGGTCTTATGTCACCCAGCAGGTCTACCGCGAAGACCCGTTCCACATTCTGGATGTGGAGGGGGTGGGGGAGTTGCTGTTGATCGGTGCCGCGCGTGGGCGGGCGCATCGGTCCGATGTGACGCTGTCGGTTTGTGGTGAACATGGCGGCAACCCCGAATCAATCGCCTTTTGCCGGGCCGCGGGCTTTGATTATGTCTCGTGTTCGCCGTTCCGTGTGCCTGTTGCACGGCTGGCGGCGGCCCATTTCGCGTTGCTTTCGCCGAAAAAGGGTTAAGGCATCTTTTCCCCGTTTTGTTCTTCCGGGGGCAGGTATCCACCAGATGTTGACGGATTGGCAGGCTCGCCGGGTGCGGTTCGGCGGGTTTTTGCCGTTTTCGCGGGGTGATATGTTGCAATTATGCAACAGTGCATGGACTCTGGCCCGGCTTTGCGTTAGCTGACGCCCGTTGTCATGGCCGACGGCCGTGGCGGCGAACTGTCCTTATCGGGAAAAATACATGTCAGTGCTGAAAAGCTGGGCCGGAGGCGCGGTTGTGCTTCTCGCCCTCGCCGGAGGCTTGCGTGCCGAAGTTTCGGTAAGCCAGTCGAACGACCCCGCCGCGCGGCTGGGGCAAAGTCTTGTCGCCTTGTTCGGGCAGGAACGCTCGGCGATTGAGTCGCTACCAGAGGCGCGGCTGGCCGCAATCACCCGCGCCCCCGAGGCATCGGCCCGCAAATCCAAACGCGGCAAGACCGCGCAAACGCCCGTCATCGGCTATGATGAAGCCTGGCTTGCGGCCCAGCCCGCAGCCACCGGCGATGCCGAGTTTCAGTGCCTTGCGCAGGCGCTGTATTTCGAGGCGCGCGGCGAAAGCCCGGCTGGGCAGGCCGCTGTGGGCGAGGTGATCCTGAACCGCGTGGACAACCCCGCCTATCCGGGCACGGTCTGCGGCGTGGTGCATCAGGGCAATTCGAACGGCTGCCAGTTTTCCTATGTCTGCGATGGCCGCGCCGACCGTATCAGCGAGCCGCAGATCTATGAGCGTGTGGCCAAGATCGCGCGCGCCCTGCTCGATGGGGCGCCCCGCGCCCTGACCGAAGGCGCCACGCATTTCCACACCCCTGCGGTCAACCCCGACTGGTCTCGCCGCTTTGCCCGCACCACGCGGATCGGGGCGCATATCTTCTACCGCGCACCCCTGCGCACCGCGATGCGCTGAACAGCGGGGCGGGGCCGATGCCCCGCCCTGTCGCGCCTGCCGTTCGCTGCGCGTGCCGTTTCGGGGCTGCACCCGCCCGGCGCTGCGGCTATGATCCGCCGGTATCATACGGACGGACCATGACCAGCGACATCACCCTTGCTTTCGCCCACCCAGAAGAACGCGCCGAAGCCTCGGCCGGGGCCGACCCGCGTGACCGGATCAGCCTGCGCGATCATGTGGTGACAGCCGATATCGGCGCGTTTCAGCCCGAACGCGGCCATGTGCAACGGCTGCGTTTCAACGTGGTGGTCGAGGTGCGCCCTGCGCCCGCGCCCTTGCTGGACGATGTAGACCGCATCCTGTCGTATGACCGGCTGACCGAGGCGATTGCCGCGGAACTGGCCGACGAACGGCTGAACCTGCTGGAAACGCTGGCCGAACGTGTCGCCGAACGGATACTGGCAGAGCCGCAGGCGATGCGGGTCTTCGTGCGGATCGAAAAGCTTGACCGTGGCCCCGGCGCGCTGGGGGTGGAAATCGTGCGCTCGCGCGCGGCGGTGCCAGTGCAGGCGGCGACGGGGGGGGCGGTGCTGCATCCTTTGGTGGCGTTCCTGACCAATGCCGCAATTGCCTCGCCCGATCTGCCGGCCCGGCTTGACCGGCTTCAGGCCGCCGGTCTGCCGGTGATCCTGGCCGTGGGCCTGCCCGACCTGCCGCGCCCCGAAACCGGCCACCGGCCGACGCAGCGGCGCATTGACCTGCTGGCGATCGAACAGAACGCCTGGGTTCTGGCCGCGCGTGACCCGCGCTGCGTGGTGGTGGCCACCCGCACCGAGATCGACTGGGCGATGAAGCAGGGGCGGATGATCGTCTGGGCGCCGTCAAAGATCGTGCTCGATGCGGTGGACGGGCCAAAGGCACCCGCGCGCGATGCGGTGGCGCTGGCTCTGTGGCTGGCGGAATCGCTGGCAGCGGCGCGGCTGGAACTTCACGGTTCCGTTTCAGCCCCGGCAGGAAGCCGCGTTCCGGTGGTGCCTGTTACTGCCTGAGCCTTGCCAAGCCGCGCCCTTTGCGGTGAAAGGGCGGGATGGAAAAGCTCTACTATCGCCCGATTGCCCAGACCGATGCCGCCCGCCCCGCGGGTGCGCTTCCGCTTGCCGGGGGCTGGTGCTGGTTTGCACAGGCCGAGGTGCTTGGCCGCACCGGCTCGCACGGGCTGATCGCGGCCGCTGATCTGCCGCCCGCCGTGGCTGCTCGGCTGACCGCGCCGCGGCCCGCGCTGGCGGGGTTCGACTTTTCCGCACCGCGGATCATGGGTATTCTGAACGTCACGCCTGACAGCTTTTCCGACGGCGGCCGGTTCACCGCGCCGCAGTCCGCGCTGGCGCAGGCCCGCGCGATGGCTGGTGCCGGGGCCGACATTCTGGATGTGGGCGGCGAATCCACCCGCCCCGGCGCCGCCCCCGTGCCCGTGGCCGAGGAAATTGCCCGAACCGCGCCGGTGATTGCCGCGCTGCGCGCCGAGGGGTTTGCGCTGCCCGTGTCCATCGACACGCGCAAGGTGGCCGTCGCGCAGGCGGCGCTGGATGCCGGGGCAGATCTGGTGAACGACGTCGCCGCGCTGGCCTATGATGCGCCGCTGGCCGGGCTGGTGGCCCATCGCGGGGTGCCGGTCTGTCTGATGCACCATCAGGGCACGCCCGAGACGATGCAAGACGCGCCCCGTTATGACAATGTGCTGCTGGACGTCTACGACTGGCTGGAGGAACGTCTGGCCATCGCCGAGGCCGAGGGGATACCGCGGGACCGGGTTATCCTTGACCCCGGCATCGGCTTTGGCAAGACGGCGGCGCATAATCTGGCGCTTATCCGCGGCCTGTCGCTGTTTCACGGCTTCGGCTGCCCGATCCTGCTGGGGGTGTCGCGCAAGCGGTTCATCGGTAGCATCGGCGGCGCCGAGGCGCCTGCGGCGCGGATGCCGGGCACGCTGGCGGTGACGCTGGCGGGGGTGGCGCAGGGGGTGCAGGTGCACCGGGTGCACGATGTGGCCGAACTGGCGCAGGGGTTGCGACTTTGGCAGGCGGTAACGCAGGGGAACATGACATGACGCGCAAGCTTTTCGGCACCGATGGCGTGCGGGGCACCGCCAACAGCTGGCCGATGACAGCCGAGATGGCGCTGCGCCTTGGCGCCGCCGCCGGGCGCTATTTCCGCCGTGACAGTCACAACGGTCACCGCGTGGTGATCGGCAAGGACACCCGCCTTTCGGGCTACATGCTGGAAAACGCGCTGACCGCCGGGCTGACCTCGACCGGCATGAACGTGCTGCTGCTGGGGCCGGTGCCCACACCCGCGGTGGGGTTTCTGACCCGTTCGATGCGAGCCGATCTGGGCATCATGATCTCGGCCAGCCACAACCCGGCCGAGGATAACGGGATCAAGTTCTTTGGCCCCGACGGCTTCAAGCTGTCGGACGAGGCCGAGGCCGAGATCGAGGCGATCGTGGCGGGCGACATTGCCCCCGCAAAGCCCGGCAACATCGGCCGCGCCAAGCGTATCGACGATGCCCGCGGGCGCTATGTGGAATATGCCAAGACCACCTTTCCGGGCCGGGGCCAGTTGTCGGGGCTGAGGGTGGTGGTCGATTGCGCCAACGGCGCCGCCTACAAGGCCGCGCCTGAGGTGCTGTGGGAACTGGGCGCCACTGTGATCCCGGTGGGGGTGATGCCGAATGGCAAGAACATCAACCACAACTGCGGATCGACCCATACCGCGACGGCAGCCGAGGCCGTGGTGGCGCATGGCGCCGACATGGGGCTGGCGCTGGATGGCGATGCCGACCGGGTGATGATTCTGGATGAAACCGGGCAGGTGGCCGATGGCGACCAGATCATGGCGCTGCTGGCCGCGCGCTGGGCCGCGGCGGGCCGCCTGCGCGGCGGCGCGCTGGTGGCCACGGTGATGTCGAACCTTGGGCTGGAGCGTTTCCTTGATGGGCGCGGTCTGCGGCTGGAACGCACCAATGTGGGTGACCGCTATGTGGTGGAACGGATGCGCGAGGGGGGCTTCAATCTGGGGGGCGAGCAGTCGGGCCATATCGTGATGACCGACTATGCCACCACCGGCGACGGTCTGATCGCGGGGCTGCAATTTCTGGCTGCGATGGCCGAGACGGGCCAACCCGCAAGCGCGCTTGTCCGGCAGTTTGACCCTGTGCCGCAAATGTTGAAAAATGTGCGCTATCAGGCGGGCCAAGAACCATTGGCGGCCGAAAATGTGCAAAAAGTGATACTGGACGCCGAGACGCGGCTGCATGGCCGGGGTCGCCTGCTGATCCGGAAATCGGGAACGGAACCGCTGATCCGCGTGATGGCCGAGGCCGAGGATGCGGGTCTGCTGGCCGAGGTGGTGGATGGCATTGTGGCCGCAGTCGCCGCCGCGGCTTAGGGGCGGCGGCGCCACGCGGCTGCGTTTGATACCGCCAGCCCTGCCAGGATCAGCCCCAGCGCTGCAAAGAAGGCGGCGGGCAGCCGTTCATCCAGAAAGACCGTGCCGAACAGCACCGACCAGATCGGCACCTGATAGTTCGATTGTGTCAAAAACGTCGGCCCCGCGGTCTGGATCACCTTGACCAGCAGCAGCGTGGCCACCGCCGTGGGCAACAGCCCCAGATACAGCACCGCCCCCGCCGCGGCCCAGTCGATCCGCGCCGGGTCGGGCAGCCCCTCGACCAGCAGCGCGGTCGGCACGATCATCGCACTGGCAGCGATCAGCGCGGCGGCGGAAAAGGCGATCATCGGCACCGGCGGGCAGCGGCGGGTGATGATGCCGCCGATTGCATAGGCCAGCGTCGAGGCAACGCAGGCCAGCCGCGCCAGCGGCTCCATCGCGCCACCCGCGGCAGCCAGCGCCTGCGGCCCGATCAGCGTGACAACCCCCGCCATGCCCAGCCCAAGCCCCAACAGCTTCAGCGGGGTCATCCGCTCGCCCGGCACCAGCCGGTGCGCCAGAAGCATGGTAAACAGCGGCACCGCCGCCATGGTGATCCCGGCAAAACCCGAGGCCACATGCTGCTGGCCCCAGCTGAGCAGGCTGAAGGGCAGCGCGTTGGAAAAGAACCCCATCCCCACCGCGTGCAGCCAGACCCGGCGCCCGCGCGGCAGCCCGATGCCCATGGCATGCGCAATCGTCGTGACCGCCAGTGCCGCGATGACGATGCGCAGCGCCGCCACCGACAGCGGGTCGAACCCGCGCAGGGCGACGCTGACGTTCAGGAAACTGGCGCCCCAGATCACCGAAAGGGCGATCACGCGCAGCCAGTTGGCAAGGCCGGGACTTTGGGGTGACATTGGTTCTTCCATGAAAAAGGGGCGCAAGCTGCGCCCCTTTCGAATCGCCTGATGGCTTTATCAGTTGCGCGAGCGGTCCACCATCTTGCCCTTGGAAATCCAGGGCATCATGGCGCGCAGTTTCGCGCCGACCTGTTCGATCTGGTGTTCGTCATTGATGCGGCGGGTGGCCTTGAAGAACGGCTGGCCCACGGCGTTTTCCTGCATGAAGTCGCGCACGAATTTGCCGGTCTGGATGTCGGTCAGAACGGCTTTCATCCGGGCCTTGGTTTCGGCGTAAGGCAGGATGCGCGGGCCGCTGACATATTCGCCATATTCGGCCGTGTTCGAGATCGAATAGTTCATGTTGGCGATGCCGCCTTCGTAGATCAGATCGACGATCAGCTTGACCTCATGCAGGCATTCGAAATAGGCCATTTCCGGCTCATACCCGGCCTCGACCAGGGTCTCGAAGCCCATGCGGATCAGTTCCACCAGACCGCCGCACAGCACCGCCTGTTCGCCGAACAGGTCGGTTTCACATTCCTGGCGGAAGTTGGTCTCGATGATGCCCGAACGCCCGCCGCCGATGGCCGAGCAATAGGACAGGCCGATTTCCATCGCCTTGCCGGTGGCGTCGTTATGCACGGCCACAAGGCAGGGCACACCGCCGCCCTTGACATATTCGCCGCGCACGGTGTGGCCGGGGCCCTTGGGCGCCATCATGATCACGTCGATGCCCGGTTTCGGCTCGATCAGGCCGAAATGCACGTTCAGGCCATGGGCAAAGGCGATCGCCGCGCCTTCGCGCAGATTGTCATGGACGTATTTCTTGTAGGTTTCGGCCTGCAGCTCGTCAGGCATGGTGAACATGATCACGTCACACCAGGCCGCCGCCTCGGCGATGCCCATCACCTTCAGCCCTTCGGCTTCGCATTTCTTGGCCGAGGGCGAGCCTTCGCGCAGCGCGATGACCACGTTCTTGGCGCCCGAATCGCGCAGGTTCAGCGCATGCGCATGGCCTTGGCTGCCATAGCCGAGGATGGCCACTTTCTTGTCCTTGATGAGGTTCACATCGCAGTCGCGGTCGTAATAAACGCGCATCGGGCGCTCCTTTTCTGATGATGGCGGCAGGATAGAGTGTTTTTCGCAAAAGCCTGCGCAAAGTTTGACTATAAGTGCTAAATATACGAAATATCATTCGTTGATATTCATGAAGATGAAATATTCATGCTCCTTGATGATGCCGACCGACGTATCCTGCGCCAGTTGCTGGCCGAACCGGGGCTGGCCACCGCCGATCTGGCGGAACGTGCGGGTGTGACCGCCGCAACCTGCTGGCGGCGGCTGGAGCGGTTGCGCGAAAGTGGCATCCTGATGGGCGAGCAGATGCTGATCGACTGGCGCGCGCTGGGGTGGGAGGTGGAGGTGTCCTTGCGCTTCACGCTCGACAAGACCGACCCGCGCGCCTTTGACGAATTTCTTGATGCCGCCCGCGAGGTGCCCGAGGTGCTGGAGATACAAACCTTTCTGGGCCGCACCGATGTGCGGCTGAATGTCATCGCCCGCGACATGGCGCATTGGCAGGAAATCTATCGCCACCGCATCCTGACGCTGCCTCATATCGCCGAGGTCGATGCGCTGATGCTGGTTTCCACCATCAAGGATTCAGGGAGCCTGCCGCTGTGATCGACCTTGATGAAACCGACCGGGCCATCTTGCGGGCGCTGGCGCGGGACGCTGGCCAAAGCGCGGGCGCCTTGGGCCGCGCGCTGGGCCTGTCACAGCCCGCGACCTGGCGTCGGGTCAGGCGGTTGCACGACGGCGGCGCGGTGCGCGGGCGGCGGGTGGTGGTGGACCCAGCGGCTCTGGGCTTTGGCGTGACGGTTTTTCTGGGGGTGAAACTCGCCACCCGTGGCCGTGTCAGCCTTGAGGATTTCGAGCGCGCCGCAACCGCCATTCCCGAGGTGCAGACGGTGCAGCATGTGCTGGGGCTGTTCGACTATCGCCTGCGCGTCGTGGCCCGCGACATCGCCGATTTCGAGCGGGTTCTGCGACGGCGCATCCTGACGCTGCCCGGCGTGGGGCAGGTCGAGGCGAACGTGCTGTTATCCGAAGAACGCCGCCCCGGCCCGCTGTAGATCAGAACGGGATCGCCTCGCCGTCCCAGCCCTCAAAGCAGCCGGTATTCTCCGCCGACAGCACCCTGAACCGCGCGGCAAGCCCCGCCACCGCGGCCTCGGGCGTGATCTCGGCCTCCGGGCCGCCCATCGTGGTTTTCACCCAGCCGGGGTGATAGATGCCCACGGCGATGCCCTCGGGCGCCAGATCGGTGGCCAGGTTGCGGCCAAGGTTCAGCGCCGCGGCCTTCGAGGCGCGGTAGATATACGACCCCCCCGGCGCGCGTGCCTGCGAACCCATCGACGACGAGATGATGGCGATCTTGCCCTTGCCCGCCCGCAGGTTCGGCAACAGCGACTGGACCGTCAGGAATACGCCGGTGACGTTGGTGGCAAAGCCCGCAGCCCACAGCGCGGCGGAATAGCCGCGATCCAGCCGCTGGCCCTTGTCGGGATAGACCCCCGCGTTGCAAACCAGAAGCGAGATCGGCTTGCCCGCAAGGCGGCGGGCCAGTGCCGCATGGCTTTCCGGCTCGGTCACGTCCAGCGGCAGCAGCGCGCCTTCGGGCTTGCGGGCGGTGCCCAAGGCTGCCTCGCCCGCTGTGGCGTAATGGGCCAGAAGGGCGGCGCCGATGCCGCGGTTCGCGCCGGTGATGAGAATTGTCATGGGGGGTCTCCCTGTTCTTCTTCTGCCCATTCTGCGCGCATCCTCGGCGGGAGCAAGCCAGAAATTCGGGCAATCCCGGTGACTTGCACGGATCAGTTCGTCTTGCGCGCGGGTAATAAGGGCAGCGCGGCCACCGGCAGGCCCTCCTCGATCAGGGCGCGCGCCTCGGCGGGGGTCGCTTCGCCATGGATTGCTCGGTCAGGCGCTCGACCTTCGTGGATCGCGCGCGCCTCTGCGGCGAAGGACAGGCCGACATGTTCGGAATTGGCCTCGATATGGGCGCGAAGCGCGGCCAGCGCGGCTTCGGCCGGGCTGGCGGGGGCAGCCAGCGGGCGTGCGGCTGGCACGGCCGCTGCCTCAGCCCTGACTGCGGTGCGGGCCGGGCGCACAGCAGGCGCCATCAGCGATTTCTCGACGCTGACCGATCCGCAGACCGCGCAGGCCACCATCCCCGCCGCCTTCAGCTTGTCGAAGGCGGCGGCAGACTGAAACCAGCTGTCAAAGCTGTGATCGTGATCGCAGCGCAGGGTATAGCGGATCATCGGGGCCTCGTTTCCACGCCCCAACATTTATGACATGGCCCGCCGAATGCAAGGCTGCCCAGCGGTTCAGCCCCGTAGCGCGGCCCGCCGGATCAGATGGAAACGGCCCGCCGCATCCTCGCCGCACAGGCACAGCTCAGTCAGCGGGAAGGGCCGGGGCAGAAGCGGTGCCAGATGCGGGGTGAGGGCGCTGCGCAGCGCCTCGGCCTCGGTCAGCGGCAGGCTGCCCGACAGGGTGACGTGAAAGCGGAAATGGTCGAACACATAGGGATAGCCCCAGCGCAGCAGGTTTGCGTGTTCGGGCGCGGTCAGCCGTTCGGGCGCGCGGCGCGCGATCTCGGCCTCGGTCAGCGCGGCGCGGAGCGGGTCCAACTCGCGCACCACGGCCCCCGCCAGCGCCTGAAGCGCGGGGGCATGCTCTGCCTCGGGCACCAGCGCGACAAAGCCGCCCATCCGCGCAAGGCGCAGGCCGGGCAGCGTGACGGGGGCAAGCTGGCCCGCCAGATCATCCAGCGCAGTGGCCAGCGCCGCGCGCGTCGCGCCGGGCGCCAGCCGGAACGGCGCCTTCAGCGTGGCGTGCAAACCATAGTGGCGCGGCGTTTGGGTGATTTCGGCCACCGGGCGGGGCAGGGGGCCAAGGTCGGGGTGCGGCGCCGTCTGGCCCGTCTCGATATCCCAACCCAGCCAGCCCGCGCCAAAGCGGGCAAGGCCCGACCCGGCCGGGGGGCACCAGTAGACGGCGTAGCGCAGAAAATCGGTCATGGGGTGCCTTGTGGCAGGCCAGTGTCACAGGCCGATGACAGCGCCAGTGGCAGGCTTAGCCCACCACCGTCGCCGGATAGCCCGCCGCCTTCAGTGCGGCCAGAACCGTGGCCTCGGGCAGGCCTGACACGGTGATTTCGCGCGCGGGCAGGTCAAATTCGGCGCGTCCGCCAACGGCGGCAAGGGCGGTTTCAATGGCGGTCGTGCAATGGCCGCAAGACATGTCGGGAACGCTGAGGATCATCGGTCTCTCCATCCGGGTCTGCGCCAGATGTGACCTTTGCGCCGCCCAAGGTCAACCGCGCTTGACACGCGCGGGCCCCTGTCGCAGCCTGCGTGCACTTCACCAGGGGGGCCCCGGCAAGGGGCTGAGAGTCTGCTGGCACGGCAATAGCCAAGCGCGCAGTGACCCTTTGAACCTGATCCAGTTCGTACTGGCGTAGGGACGGTGCCGATGCTGCGGGTTTTTGTCTGCCGTGCATCCAGCCTGCTTTCCGCTTGGGCCGCCTGGGTCTTCTTTGCACCTGCGAGGGAGGCTTTCGCATGACCATGATGACCAACCCCACCCCCCCGACCGTCACCACCGGGCCGCTGCCCGGCGCATCCAAGCTGCACATTCCGGGGCGGCTGCACCCCGGCATTGCCGTGCCGATGCGCCAGATCGCGCTTGATCCCGCTGCGGGCGAACCGCCGGTGCGTCTGTATGACACCTCCGGCCCCTATACCGACCCGGCGGCGGCCATCGACATTGCCCGCGGCCTGCCGCGCCAGCGCGAAGCCTGGCTTGCCGCCTGCGCCGATTGCGAGGGCTACGAGGGCCGCGCCCCGCGCCCCGAGGACAACGGCCACACCGAAAGCGCCCAATCCGCGCCCCCCTTTGGGTCGCGCCACCGCCCGCTGCGGGCGCGGCCCGGCCGGTCGGTGACGCAACTGGCTTACGCGCGGGCCGGGATCATCACGCCCGAAATGGAGTTTGTGGCGATCCGCGAAAATCTGGGCCGGGCGCAGGCCCGCGATGGCGCCCCCGTGGGGGCGACCCTGCCCGAGACGATCACGCCCGAATTCGTGCGCGACGAAATCGCCCGTGGCCGCGCCGTGATCCCGGCCAACATCAACCACCCGGAACTGGAGCCGATGATCATTGGCCGCAACTTCCTGACCAAGATCAACGCCAATATCGGCAACTCCGCCGTCACCTCCAGCATGGCCGAGGAGGTAGACAAGATGGTCTGGGCGATCCGCTGGGGCGCCGACACGGTGATGGACTTGTCCACCGGGCGCGACATTCACACCATCCGCGACTGGATATTGCGCAACGCCCCGGTGCCGATTGGCACCGTGCCCCTGTATCAGGCGCTGGAAAAGGTGGGCGGCGTGGCCGAAGATCTGACATGGGAGGTGTTCCGCGACACGCTGATTGAACAGGCCGAACAGGGGGTGGATTATTTTACCATCCATGCCGGGCTGCGGCTGCACCATATCCCGCTGACGGTGGGGCGGGTCACGGGGATCGTGTCGCGCGGCGGCTCGATCATGGCGAAATGGTGCCTTGCGCATCACACCGAAAGTTTTCTTTACGAACACTTTGCCGAGATATGCACGATATGCCGCGCCTATGACGTGACCATCTCGCTGGGCGACGGGCTGCGCCCCGGCTCCATCGCCGATGCCAACGACGCCGCGCAATTCGCCGAACTGGAGACGCTGGGCGAGCTGACCCGCGTCGCCTGGGCGCAGGATGTGCAGGTGATCATCGAAGGCCCCGGCCATGTGCCGATGCACAAGATCAAGGAAAATGTGGACCGTCAGCTTGCCCTGTGCGGCGAGGCGCCGTTCTACACGCTGGGCCCGATCGTGACCGATATCGCGCCGGGCTATGACCATATCACCAGCGCGATCGGCGCCGCGATGATCGGGTGGTTCGGCACCGCGATGCTGTGCTACGTCACGCCCAAGGAACATCTGGGCCTGCCCGACCGGACCGATGTGAAAACCGGCGTCATCACCTACAAGATCGCCGCCCATGCCGCCGATCTGGCCAAGGGCCACCCCGCGGCGCGGCTGCGGGACGATGCGCTTAGCCGTGCGCGGTTCGATTTCCGGTGGGAGGATCAGTTCAATCTGGGCCTTGATCCCGACACGGCGCGCGCGCTGCACGATGAAACCCTGCCCAAGGCCGCGCACAAGCTGGCGCATTTCTGTTCGATGTGCGGGCCAAAGTTCTGCTCGATGAAAATCAGCCATGACATCCGCGCCGAGGCGCAGAAAGAGGGCATGGCCGCGATGGCCGAACGCTTTCGGCAGCAGGGCGCGTTGTATCTGCCGGTGGAGGGGTGATCATGCGGGCTGAACTTTTCTTGCGGCTGCGGGCTGAAAAACCGCTGGTGCTGAATATCACCAATTTCGTGGCGATGAACGTGGCAGCCAATGTGCTGCTGGCGGCTGGCGCCTCGCCCGCGATGGCCTGCGCGCCCGAAGAGATTGCCGACCTGACCGCGATCTCGGGCGCGCTGACCGTCAATTTTGGTACGCTCAATGCCGAATGGGTGGTGGCGATGCGGCTTGCGGCCGAGGCAGCGAACCGTGCCGGGCGGCCTTGGGTCTTTGACCCGGTGGCGCATCAGGCCACGCCCTATCGCGGCACGGTGGTGGCGCAACTGCTACGGCTGCGCCCCGCGATCATCCGTGCCAATGCCTCGGAAATCATTGCGCTGGCGGGCGGGCAGGCGGGGGCCGCTGGGCCGGATGCGGGCGATGCGGTCGAGGCTGCCGAGGGCGCGGCGCGCGATCTGGCGCTGCGGTTGGGCGCGGTGGTGGCGGTCACCGGGGCGGTCGATTTCGTTACCGACGGTGCGCGCGCCTGCCGGATTGCGGGCGGATCGGCGCTGATGCCGCAGGTTACCGCGCTGGGCTGTTCGCTGACCTGCCTTGTCGGCGCCTTTGCCGCCGTGGCGCCCGGCGACCCGTTCGAGGCGTCGGTGGCTGCGCTGGCCGCCTTTGCCGCGGCCGGCGCTGCGGCCGAGGTGGGCGCGTCCGGCCCCGGCTCGTTCGGCTGGCGGTTTCTGGATGAGCTTGCCGCGCTGACGCCCGCGGCGGTGGCAGGCGCGTGCGTGGTGCCCGCATGAGGCGGCTGGATCTGTCGCTTTATCTGGTGCTCGATCCCGACCTGTGCGGCGGGGCGGCGGGGATGGTGGCCACCGCCCGTGCCGCTGTGGCGGGGGGGGTGACGGTGGTGCAGTTGCGCGACAAAGGTGCGGGGACGTCAGGGCTGATCGCCACGGGCCGCGCGCTGCGCGCCGCGCTGGCGGGCACGGGGGCTGCGCTGGTGGTCAACGACGATGTCGAGGCAGCGGTGGCCATCGGTGCCGGGGGGCTGCACATCGGGCAGGGCGACATGGCCCCCGCTGCGGCGCGCGCCCGGATCGGCGCGGGCATGGCGCTGGGCCTGTCGGTCGAGACGGTGCTGCAGGCCCGCGCGGTTGACCCCGCGGTGGTCGATTACATCGGCGCCGGACCGGTCTTTGCGACCGCGACCAAGGCCGACCATGCACCGCCTGTGGGCTTTGCCGGGCTGGCCCGGATCATCTCGGCCAGCCCGGTGCCCGCGGTGGCTATCGGCGGGCTGAAGGCTGCCCATGCAGGCCCTGCGCTGGCGGCGGGGGCGCGGGGGGTCGCGGTGGTGTCGGCGATCTGCGGCCAGCCCGCCCCCGAGGCCGCGGCGCGCCAGATCGTGCTGGCGCTAGCCTCGGCTGGCGGGTAGCGCGGTCAGCCCGGCGTGCCCCAGCCGCCGCCGCCGGGGGTCAGCATCTCGAAAGCCGCCCCTGCGGGCAGGTCGCGTTCGTCATTGCCCAACAGCCGCTCCTCCCGCCCGTCGGGCCAGATCACGCGGTTTGCCCCCACGGCCCCCGGCGCCCCGCCCGCCGCCCCGAAGGGCGCAACGCGGCGCGAAGAACTTAGCACCGTCACCGTGACCGGGGCCAGAAATCGCAGCCTTCGCTCCATGCCGCAGCCGCCCGGCCACTGCCCCGCCCCGCCCGAGCCGTGGCGGATCGCCAGCCGTTCCAGCCGCACCGGAAAGCGCCGCTCCAGCACCTCGGGGTCGGTCATGCGGGTGTTGGTCATGTGGCTTTGCACCGCGTCGCAGCCCGCAAAGCCCGGCCCCGCGCCGGTGCCGCCCGCGATGGTTTCATAGTTCTGAAACGCCGCATTGCCCCAGACAAAGTTGTTCATCGTGCCCTGACTGCCCGCCAGCACCCCCAGCGCGCCATACAGCGCATTGGCCGCCGTCTGGCTGACCTCGGTGTTTCCGGCGATCACCGCCGCCGGGAAACGCGGGTTCAGCATCGAGCCTTCGGGCAGGATGATCGTGATCGGCCGCAGGCAGCCTTCGTTCAGCGGGATATCCTTGCCCACCAGCGTTCGGAAGACATAAAGCACCACCGCCCGCGCAATCGCGGCGGGCGCGTTGTAGTTGCCCGTCCCTTGCGCGCTGGTGCCGGTGAAATCCACCGTGGCCTGGCCTGTGTCGCGGTCCACGCGCAACGCGACCGCGATCTGCGCGCCGCTGTCCATCGGGCAGGTAAAGGCGCCGTCGCGCAGCCCGCGGATTGCCGCGCGCACCAGCGCCTCGGCATTGTCCTGCACATGGGCGGCATAGGCCGTCAGCACGCCCTCGCCCCAGCTTTCGGCTGCACTGGCCAGTTCGCGCCGCCCGGTTTCCAGCGCGGCCACCTGCGCCTTCATATCCGCGATGTTCTGGTCGGGTGACCGGGCGGGCCAGCGCCCCGACCCCAAAACTGCGCGCGCCTCGGCCTCCAGAAACCGCCCGCCCCGCATCAGCGGCATGGGCGCGATCAGCACGCCCTCTTCCTCGATCCGGCGGCTGTCGGGGGGCGACGATCCCGGCGTGCGCCCGCCGATATCGGCGTGATGCCCCCGCGCGCCCAGCCAGAACCGGATGCGCCCGTCCAGAAACACCGGTGCAACGACCGTCACATCGGGCAGGTGGGTGCCGCCCGTAAACGGGCTGTTCAGCATCCAGGCATCGCCCGGCGCCACGCCGGGGCCTGCCGCGCGCATCACCGCGCGCACCGCGTCGGACATCGAGCCCAGGTGGACCGGCACATGCGGGGCATTGGCCACCAGATCGCCTGTGGCGTCAAAGATCGCGCAGGAAAAATCAAGCCGCTCCTTGATGTTGACCGACCAGGCGGTGTTGGCCAGCACGGCCCCCATCTGGTCGGCCACCGCCATGAACAGGTTCGACATCACCTCAAGCGTCACCGGATCGGCCGCCGTTCCGACCGAAGGGGCGCGGCGGGCAATTTCGACGCGCGACAGGATCAGGTTGCCCAGCCCGTCCACCTCGGCGCGCCAGCCCGGCGCCACCAGCGTGGTGCCGGTCGCTTCCAGCACCACCGCAGGCCCCGCGATCTGCGCCCCCGCACCCAGCCCCGCCCGATCGTGGAAATCGACCTCGTGCCAGCCCCCGCCCAGATAGACCGGATGCCGGGCCACGGGCGCGGCCTGCCCCGTTGGCAGCGCGGGGGCAACCAGGGCCGCGGCGCCGCCCGCGGCCTCGACCGTCAGCATCTCGAAGTGCACCGCGCGGGCCGGGTCGGCAAAGCCGAAGCGGGCGCGGTGGGCGGCCTCGAAGGCGGCCCGCATCGCCTCGGCCCCGCCAAAGGGCACCTCCAGCGCCTGATGCGCGCCGTCATAGCGCAGATGCGCCCGCGCCTCGATCACCACCGCCTCCGGCGCCACGCCCTGCGCCAGCAGGTCGGCGCGCGCCTCCTCGGTCAGTCGGGCCATGCGCGCGGCCATCTGTGCCGCCTCGGTCAGGGGCGCATCGGCCTGCACCTCGCGCAGGGCGCGCAATTCCGCCAGCCCCATGCCATAGGCCGACAGCACCCCTGCAAAGGGATGCAGCATCACCCGCCCGATCCCCAGTGCATCGGCTACCGCGCAGGCGTGCTGCCCGCCCGCTCCGCCAAAGCATTGCAGCGTGTAGCCGGTCACGTCATGGCCACGCTCGACACTGATCTTGCGGATCGCATTGGCCATGTTGGCCACCGCGATCGACAAAAACCCTTCGGCCACGGCTTCGGGCGTCTGCGGCAGGCCGGTCGCAGCGGAAATCTGTTCGGCCATCCGGGCAAAGCCCGCGCTCACCGCGGCCGCGCCCAGCGGAAGGTCGCCGCGGGGGCCAAAAACGGGCGGGAAATGCGCCGCCTGCAACCGGCCCAGCATCACGTTGGCATCTGTCACCGTCAGCGGCCCGCCGCGGTGATAGGCGGCGGGGCCGGGGTTGGCGCCCGCGCTTTCCGGGCCAACCCGAAGCCGCCCGTCGCGGAACGACAGGATCGACCCGCCGCCTGCCGCAACGGTGTGAATATCCATCATCGGCGCGCGGATGCGCACGCCCGCTACCTCGGCCTCGAAGGTCCGCTCGTAATCACCGGTGAAATGGCTGACATCGGTCGAGGTGCCCCCCATGTCAAAGCCGATCACCTTGGCAAAGCCCGCTGCCTGCGCGGTTTTGGCCATGCCGACAATGCCCCCCGCAGGCCCCGACAGGATCGCATCGCGTCCCTGAAAGCGCGCCGCGTCGGTCAGCCCGCCGTTCGACTGCATGAAGCAAAGTCGCCCCGCCCCCAGCCCCAGCGCGCCCGCGACCTGCCCCACATAGCGGCGCAGGATCGGCGAAAGGTAAGCATCTGCCACGCCTTGCAGTTACCCACAAGTATCCGCCGGGGGCGTTGCGAGGCGGGCACCTTCGACGAGGTCGGCGAGGCGGGAGAAGCCCCGCCATATCACTGTCGTACCCGGTGGAGCATCTGACGCGCGGTCGAGATATCCCCCAAGCCTTGC
>NZ_PZKF01000021.1 GCF_003034995.1 Phaeovulum veldkampii DSM 11550
TTACGGTGTCTGCTAGAATGGTCATCGCTTGGCGCTCCATGTGCTTCAACATGGGGCGACTGTCGCAATTCATTCAGGGCGGATCATTGGACAAGACGCGGGGCGATTTTGTCAGGCTTGCGCCTTACCTTGCATCCTTTAGCAGGCTATCCGTCAAGTCTCTGATACCACTTGATAAACGCCTCATCAGAATTCGGATTGTGTATCTGGAACGCGGCAACAAATTCCATCATCGGAATGCCGTTTTGCCTTGCAAGGGCCTTTAGCTTGCTTCCGGCCTCATGCCTTATCTGCGCTTTTGATTTGGGCGTCACGCCTCCATCTGCCAGCGCGATAAGATCGGCAATCGCCGTTAGGCTGTCATATGCTGCCGCCACATGGCTAGATAAACTGTGATCCGGTATCATGCTGTCTAAATGCTTTAAGCGTTCGTCATTCATTGCCTCGAACAACTGCCCCGCTAATTTCTCCGCCCT
Organism: Phaeovulum veldkampii DSM 11550; assembly: GCF_003034995.1. Classification (GTDB taxonomy): domain Bacteria; phylum Pseudomonadota; class Alphaproteobacteria; order Rhodobacterales; family Rhodobacteraceae; genus Phaeovulum; species Phaeovulum veldkampii. Next base: position 477 of record NZ_PZKF01000021.1, read on the forward strand.
GCGGGAAAGATCGCCCCCAAAGCGGGCAATCCCTTGGGGTTCTTTGCGCGCATTGTTTGAATTCACTCTTGGGCTATTGGGAAGTTCAACCGCTCTCATATAGTGCTGCATGATCCGAAGCGCCTGCGGGAAAACAGACTTGGGCGCATTGACGCTTTGCAGCGCCTCGATTGTCAGGTTTGCCACCTTGCGCCTGAATTCGGTTTCCGTTTTTTCCAGATCGTTCACCCATCCGCCTTGGGTGACGATCAAGACCTTTGCAGGCTGACCGCCACGCCCATCGCTGCCGTTCATGCGCGCGCCTCCAGCTTCACCACGTTATCGGGCAGGGCGTCCGGGTTCGTGCCGTTGACGATTGCCAGCAAGCGACGCTCCCAAGCCTCTAGGGCGTGCTGCCGTTCATCCTCAAACCCGTGTTGATCGTAAACCGCGACGATGCCGCGTTTCGTGTGACCGATCACAAGTTCCGCAATGTGTGGCGGCACCTTACAGGCGGAAAGCCCGGTGCGCATGGTGCGCCGCAAGTCGTGTGGCGTCCACCGGCCCCATGGGTCAACCTGCTTTGCACCTAACGCCCCGTGGGCGCGTTCTACGGCCCGTGCAAGGGCTGCATTGGTGATCGGCTTTCCCGGTGTAGCTTCAAAGATAAAGCCCGCCTGCGGTGCCTTCCTGCGCGTCTGTAAGCGTTCAAGTTCGGCCTTGGCTGCCGCGATGATTTCCAGCGCGGTATCGGTCAGGTAAACAGATTGCGTCGTTTCGGTCTTGCCGCGTCTGGCTGCCGGGATTGTCCAGATACGCCCGCTGATTTCCTTGGCGTGCATTCCGGCAACCTCGCCCGGCCTCTGGCCCGTCACCAGCACCAACTTTAGGGCTAGCGCGGTGATCCGGTGAAGCCCGGACGTTTCCACATTGGCCCAGAATGCTGCGATTTCGTCCGCATCCAGCACGCGGCCCCGCGCGACGCTCTTTAGCGGATCGCGTTTCCCGGCCACCTTGATCGCCGAAGGTTTAAGCCCGGCCACCGGGTTCGCCGGTATCACGTCACGATCCGTTGCGAAGTCCAGTAACTTGCGCGCATAGGCCAGCAGGATCGCCGCTTGGCGCGGTGCCGTGGCTGCCTTGGCCTCCACCGCCTCGATCACATCACGCCGCCGCACATCGGAAACTTTCATGGTGCCGATTGCCTTGACCAGATCGCCGCCGATCAACGCCCGGATTGCGCTTTCGCTTTTCAGCCCCGCCGCGTGTAGCTTTAGCCAATCGTCCGCAAGTTCCTTGATCGTGGGTTCCTCGCGCCGCCGCTGCCTCTCTGCTAAAGGATCAACGCCGGTATTGATCCCGCGTGTAAGGTTCTGCGCTTCCGCCCGTGCTGCCTCTAGCGACCATGTGGGCCAATCGCCAATTGTCTTGCGACGCTGCCGCCCGTCAACGTTATATTGTAACACAAAGGCTTTGCCGCCTGCCGAAGTGATCCGCAGCCCAAACCCGCGCGGTGCGTCCCGGTGATCGTCAAAGATAAACCGCTGCCCCGTTGCCGGTGCCTCTGCCTTGGCAATCGTCCCGGTCTTTCCGTCTGTCAGTTTTGGCATTTCGATACCTCCAAAGGGTTAGTGACAAATCCGGTGACAAATGCCACCTGCGGTTGATTTCGGGCATGATCGCCGGGAAATCCCTCGCAAAGCATCGGTCAATCAATCGGTCATCGGCAAAACCTTGTCACCGGATTTGTCACCGTTTGTAACTGTTGTCACTGTCGCTGACTGTCACAAACTGTCAATTGTCATACACCTAACGTCACGCAAAAACAATACTTTGCGCGCGTCGATCACGGAATTTGTCACTAAATCAAGGGCCTAAAATGGGCCAAAAAACCGACTGTTAATCAATTGGTCTTAGGTTCGATCCCTACCGCCGGAGCCAAAAATCCAATGAAATCAGGCACTTAGTAGCTGACCGTTTTTGTCAGCGTCCGACGTCCGAGAGCGTCCAAATTCGGACGCTGCGCCGCGGTTGCGGTTTCGGATGCGTCGGTTTCGCGGTTCAGCCGGTAAAGCTGGCCGATCAGCGCGTTTTCGGTGACGCGCTGGCTCGTCTCGGCCAAGATGATTTCGGCGGCCTGGCGCCGCGTCAGGCCCTTGGTTTCCGTCAGGTGCAGGGCGCGCAGCAAGACGGCGTCTGTCCAGATCGAGGTCATGCTGCGATATCCCGTTGCGCCGCGTGGTTCGTGGCTGCGGTGGCTGCGGTGGTTGCCTGTCGGCGGCGCTGTTCGGCCAGCGCCTGCTGTGCGCTGAGCCGCATGGCGGCGGCCAGGATGCGCTGCCAGCGCCGCGCCCGTTGCTCTGGCGGCAGCCCAAGCACGTTTGATATGTGCTTGGGGTAGTATCCCAACGCCACGGATGCCTCGGACAGCGATGCAAAGCGCAGCGGGCCGATCGAGATGGCGCGCTCCCGGTTGTTGCGGGGCCGCTTGCCGCCTTTCCCCAGGGCGATGAAATCGGCCCTGCCTCGGTTGATCTGGCTGTAAACCGTGCCGATGCTGACCCCGAAATGATCGGCGCAGGCCCGTGCTGACGGAAACACCTGCCCTCGGACGCGGACGGAATATGACATGATCACTCCTCCGGAGCGGGCAGCATCAGCGGCCGCTGGGCCGCGATGGCGCGAGGTTTGGCAGGCTTTGGCGCGGGCTTGGGTGCACGCGCGGCCTTCATGGCCGCCGCGATTTCGTCGAGGTGTTCGACATCAAATCCCATGTCGACGGCCGTGGTATATTCGACCTCGATCTTGAGGGTGTGCCGCCCGGCCTTGCTGGTGGCGGTATAGCTGCGCAACCGCGCCCGCCCATCCGCGTAGAGCATGAACGTTGCCATCACATACGCCCCGGCATATGCATCGACATCCTGCGGCAAGTGTCGCAGAGCCGGTTGTGCGCGCCTTCTGAACGGAAGATGTTTCCGCAGCACAGGCATCCTTGCTGGCGCCAAGGGATCTGGCGCCCATAGGCGTGAGCAGAACCACGATCGCGAGGGCAGTGGCAGATGGCTTGGTCGTGCGCATCGGGAGGGGACTGTATCTACTGCCCGACAGCGAGCCGGACCTGCATGAGGGGCTGATCGAGATCGCCAAGCTCGCACCCAAGGCCGTCATCTGCCTGACCTCGGCACTGTCCTTTCATCAACTGACCGACCAGCTGCCACGGCGGGTGTGGATCGCCATCGGTGCCAAGGACTGGGCACCGAAGATCGAATACCCCCGCACCCGCATCGTGCGCTTCCGCGAGCCCTACCTGACGAATGACATCGAGACTCATTGGATCCGGGGCGTGGAGGTGCGTGTCTATTCCATCGCCAAGACGATTGCTGACGCATTTCGGAACCCGAAGCTGCTCGACCGATCCGTTACCATCGAGGCGATGAAGGCGGCGCTGGGCGCGAGGAAGGCCACGGCTGGCCAGCTCGCGACAGCCGCGCGCGAGAACGGGGCATGGAACCAGATGCGCCCGTATCTGGAAGCACTGGCATCATCAGGATAATGGCGCGGCAAAGGATGCCGAGCCAATCTTGTCTACGTGTTCATTTTTGCGTATCTTGAACACAGCAGACGGAGGCGACCATGTCCCAAACCACAACGATGACGGTCCGTATCAGCGGCACACTGAGCGAGTTCGTTGCGTCGAACGTGGGCGAGAACGGGTCCTACGAGAACATCAGCGAATACGTCCGCGACCTGATCCGGCGCGACAAGGAGCGGGCCGAGCGGGAGGCGTTTGATCGTCTGAAGGCGGAACTGACGCGCGCCTTCGCAGCACCAGAAGAAAGCTATCGCCCGTTGACCGCTGCCGAGGTGATCGCCCGGAACCGAGGCTGACGACGTGGCCATTCGCATCCAGGAGGCCGCATCGCTGCGGCTTGACGAGATCTACCGCTACACCCGCGACCGCTGGGGCGCCGAGCAGGCGGATCGGTACATCACTGAGCTCTTCGCGGCGTTCGACCAGATCGAAAGCCATGGCATCACGTCACGCCCAATCCCGGCGGAGTTCGGAGTTGATGGCTTTTACTTCCGGCACGCGCATCATTTCGTGTACTGGCGGCGTCTGTCGAACGGGGATGTTGGCATCGTGACGATCCTGCAAGAGCGGATGCATCAGATGGACCGGTTTCGTGAGGATCTTCGTAAGCGGCGTCTCCGACCCATTGAATTGATGTGTTCCTGACGCGTGACACGCCTGCGAGAAGGCCTTCGTGAGCAGATGGAGGTCTTGCATGGCGGATGGTGGTGAAGGGTTCATGGGGCGGTGCGAGGTTGTCGAGCCGCGTCGGCGGGGCAAGCGGCAGTGGCCAGCTGAGGTCAAGGCGCGGATCGTCGCCGAGAGCCTTCAACCGGGTGCCCGGGTGGTCGATGTGGCGGCGCGCTATGACATCCTGCCCCATCACCTGTCAGATTGGCGTCGGTATGCGCGGCAGGGTCGGCTGGCACTGCCGGGTGAGCTGATGGACGGGCTGCCCACATCTCCCGGTTTGGCGGTGGCGGCGCCTGCCTTTGTGCCGCTGTCCATTGTGCCCGATCCTGTGGATCACCCTGTGCCTTCGACAGCCGTTGCAGCACAGGGTGGTTCCGGGGTGATCACGATCGAGGTCGGGCCCGATCTGCTGCTGCGTATTCCCGGCGATGTTGCGGTGGAACGCGCGGCGGCGCTGGTGCAGGCACTGCGGGTGGCGTCGTGATCGTCGCGGGGCAGCGGCTGCCGATCCTGATCGCAACGCGGCCGGTGGATTTCCGGTGTGGGCATCAGGCGCTGGCGTTGATGGTGCAGACCGAGCTGAAGCTTGATCCGCATTCCGGGGTGACGGTGGTGTTCCGCTCGAAGCGCGGGGACAGGTTGAAGATCCTGGTCTGGGACGGCACCGGGATGGTGCTGATCTACAAGGTGTTGGAACAGGGCAGCTTCGCCTGGCCGAAGGTTCAGGATGGGATGATGCGGGTGTCTCGGGCGCAGGCGGAAGCCCTGTTCGAAGGTCTGGATTGGCGCCGGACAGTTGCGCGCCGGGTGCAGGCCCCGACTGCGGCAGGATGACTCACCCGGTGAGTTTTGTCTTTGTTTTGTTGGGCTTTCTGTCCCGGATCGGGTAGGAAAGCGCATGTCGCAGACCTTCGATCTCAGTCAATTCCCTGACCTGCCGCCCGAGGTGGTAAAGGCCTTTGCGGCGGTTCAGTTCGAGCTTTCGGTCGAACGTGCGGCGCGCCAGCATGAACAGGCGGTGGTGGCCGAGAAGGAGGCCTTCATCGTCGAGCTCAAGGAGTTGATCGAGAAGCTGGAAGGCCAGGTTCAGGATTACCGGCGCACGAAGTTCGGACCGAAATCGGAAAAACTGGAGCCCGCGCAGCTGGAACTGGCGCTGGAAGATCTGGAAACCGCGATTGCCGAGACACAGGCGCAGATCGCGGATGTCGAGGATAAGATCGCTGCCAGCGAACGTGATCCCGAGAAGCACAAGCCGCGCGCGCCCCGCAAGGCGCGGGCGCTGCCCGAAAGTCTGCCGCGTGTCGAGCGGGTGATCGAGCCGGCCAGCATCCTGTGCCCCTGCGGCTGCGGCGACATGGTCCGCATCGGCGAGGACCGGACCGAACGACTGGATTACATTCCCGCGCGCTATCAGGTCATCGTCACGGTGCGCCCGAAATACGCCTGCCCCAAGGGGCGTACAGGCGTGGTGCAAGCCAAAGCCCCCGCGCATCTGCTGGAAGGCAGCTTGCCGACCGAAGCGCTTCTGGCGCAGATCGCCGTGTCCAAGCATTCGGAACACATGCCGCTGAACCGGCAGGCCGTGGTGATGGCGCGGCACGGGGTGCCGATCGACCGGTCGGTTCTGGCCGACTGGATGGGCCGCACGGGTGCCCTGATCGCCCCCGTGGTGGACCACATGGCCAAGCAGCTGAAAGCGGACAGCACGCGGCTTTATGTCGATGAGACCACCGCCCCGGTGCTGGATCCGGGGAAGGGAAAGACCAAGACAGGCTACCTTTGGGCGGTCTTGCGTGATGATCGCGGCTGGGGCGGGACCGCGCCGCCCGGTGTGGTGTTCCATTACAGGCCCGGGCGGAAGGGCGAATATGCCGCCGAAATCCTCGAGGGGTTCAACGGCACGATCCAGGTCGATGCCTATGGCGGCTACTCCCATCTGGCCACGCCGAAACGCACGGGGGGCAAACCGTTGCAGCTGGCTTTCTGCTGGGCGCACGGGCGACGCAAGCTGATCAAGGCCAAGCCCCAGAAGGGCTCCCCCATCGTCGACGAGGCGCTCCTGCGCATCGCGGCACTTTACAAGCTTGAGGATGCAATCCGTGGGTCCGACCCGGACCACCGCCGGGCCGTTCGGCAGGAGATGTCCCGCCCGCTGGTTGACGAATTCTTCACCTGGCTGAAGGCGCAGGCGGCCCGCGTCTCGCGCAAGTCGGATCTCGGCAAGGCAATGGCCTACATGCTGAAACGCCAGGATGGCTTCCGGTTGTTCCTTGACGATGGCCACGTCGACATCGACTCCAACCTGGTGGAAAACGCGATCCGCAGCCCCGCCATGAACCGCCGTAACGCTCTGTTCGCAGGCCATGATGAGGGCGGAAAAAACTGGGCCCGCTTCGCCAGCCTGATCGGCTCCTGCAAGATGAATGGCATCGAACCCTATGCCTACCTGCGCGATCTGTTCACCAAACTGGCCAACGGTCATCTCGACAAGGACATCGACGCCCTGATGCCCTGGGCCTACGCCCAGCTGACCGAGGGCTCATAAAGACCTCGTCTCGTAGTCCCTGACGAGCTACCGACTGCCCTCCGCCTCATCCCATCGCGACGCCGCGCAAGTGCGAAATCAATGGGTCGTGGCCACCGCATACGGATCTTCCGAAGTGACGGATGCCTCCGGCGACGATTATCCGCACCCTCGATGGGGGGCTCGTAAAACGTTGACCAGGTGTTGACAAGAATTTGGAACGACAAAAGCCGAGCGTTTAGCTCGGCTTAGAAGTCTTTGATAAGACAGCAAATTTTGGTTGCGGGGGCAGGATTTGAACCTGCGGCCTTCAGGTTATGAGCCCATGGACGGGGAAAACTGAATAATCAGCGAAACCAGCGACTTACGAGGCAAGCCTTTGTTCTGGCGTGATTTTCGTTCTCGCAAGTATCAGCGTTCGCACGGATTCACACGCAAGACCGGCACGAAGCCCGCAGTCGCAGGTTGATGTGGTGTTGATGTAGCCCACGCGCCCTCCCCGCAGATCATAATCGCAGACCGTCTTGTCAGCCTTCATTTCCGATGTTCCTGCAGCCCAAGCTCGACCCACATCCAGCCGAAATCGTACTCGGCAATCGGCCCCTCGCCATGCCCGGCGCTGCGGTTCTCCAGCATCTTCAGCCAGTCGATGACCTTCGCACGCCCCGCGGCCGTCCGGACAGCCTGGCGCGGTGACTTTCCGCCCAGCGCCGGGATCGGCGCGTCCAGCGTTTCGCGGTAATGCTTGTCGAGGTGATCCCGCATGAACTGGCGCGCGATCTCTGGTGGGATTTCGTCGGCTTCCTTGCGCGGCCCGTCACGCTGTTGGTCGGCGCGCATCTGCTCCACCGTCCGGATCGTGGTCAGCGGTGCCCGCAGCAGATCCCCGGCGGCCGCGCTGATCAACGTCTGGACCTTGGCCGCCCGCTCGGCCGAATTGACGGTCACAAGCAGCGTCTTGCCCTTTAGTTCCACGGAACCCAAGACAGTAGCCCCCTCCATCTGCGTGTCCAGCATGATGCTGCCGCCCGCCTTGCCACCACGCTCCTTCCTCGCTGCCAGCCAGTTCCAGAACTTCGCCCCCTCGGGCTGGAAGTCCTTCACCCGGTCCAGCCGCTCGGCCACCGCCTTCTGCGTGACGCCGCTGGTGAGCGGGTAGCGCAGGTCGTGGAACAGCACATCATCGCCGTCGGAATTGCTGAACTGCGGCTGTTCCGGAGTGAGAGCGCGGTCGATCTCGATGAACAGCCAGGCCGAGGTGAAGATGGGTGCGCAGCCCATCAACTGATCGTGCGAAAGCCGCAGCGCATCTCGTTTCTTCAGCTTCAGGGCATCGCGAAGCCCGGCGAAAAGAAAATCCACCGCCTCAGCCCGGAAGGGCAACAGCGCCCCGGAGATGACATGGTGATCGCGCTCGGGCACCACACGCACAGCGATCCGGTCCCATTGCTTCAGCGTGCGCGTGGCGGATTTCTCTCTCACCATGACGGGTGCGGCATCCGACAGCAGGTCGCGCAGCACCATAGACGTCCCGGGCTGGACATCGCTGACTTCGTACAGGCTGACCGGCGCATCCCGCAGCGCGGCGAAATAGGCCCTGTTCAGCACCGTTTCCTTCCAGCCGCGGCGTTTCAGATAGAGATCGACGATGTTGCCGTCCTCATAGCGCTGGCCAAGAAAATCCTCGAACCCGCACCCCCAGAGGACGCCTGACCATTGCTCACCCAGCAGGTCGGCCAAGCCGTCCTCGTCGATCTCGAATTCTTCGAGCGCGGGCATCAGGTGTTCGGCAACAACAGCCTGCAGCCGGTCGCGCCAGTCCCCTTCCCGGCCGATGAAGGCCAGAAGGCCAGTAATGTCGTTGCGCTCAGACATTTCTTCCTCGGAACCGATAGGTACTCATGCCTCAGCTGGTAGCACTGGAAGACTGTGCGGAAGAGTTCCTGCCAAGGCGTGTGCAATAGCCTCAAAAGTCCGAACCCATGACGCAAAATCATCAGGACCGACGGAGCTTCCAAGGTTTAAAGCATGAGCAATTGAGTTTCGTGTCTCCATAAAGTCGTTCAGCCAAACAAGAAATTTTCCATGAACCTTACCGCCATCCTCCTCCCCAAAGCACACCTTCATCTTCTCATGCTCTGAAATCTTCGAGCAAACATTTTGCAAATCACAAACGGAAAAGACTGCGTTAATCTCTCCTGGCCGCATATTGTTCTCATTGTGAATAAGCGTAGAGTAGATGTCTTGAGTTACATCTCCCCCTAGAAAAGCCCAGACTGCGTCGAACTTGGCCCGTGAATCGCTTGATATATGATCTAAAGATAGGGGCGTACCTCCAGTATCAATCCTTGCACGAGCCAAGTGTTCAAGCGTTCGCTTCCAAGCAGTCGCAGTAAGCTTTTTGGGAAGCCGCCGAGGATCGACAGTTCTTGAAACCATGTCCCTTGCAAACTGACGGCCCATCTCCCGCACGAACTCTTCAAATGTCGCGGCAAGTAGTAGGGTCGACGAGTTGACAGATGCAATTCGTGTCTTCGGTGATTTACCGCCACTGTGTGCGGCACCGACCAATTCTGATAGTGCCGCCAGGTCTGCCAAGAAGTCCTCGGCAATCAGATCGTAGGAGCTGGTCAAAGTGACCTCACGAAGCTAGAAGAATTTTCTGGAGCAGGTCAATTCTGTCCTTTACAGACTCCGCTGTATTTCCTCGACCAATGAGAACTTCGTACTCCACACCGCTATCTATTACTTCTTTCATTCTTGAAATAACTTTGTCTCGGTTCTTGACAATCTCGTCGCGGCGCAGCCAATTCCTATTTGCAGCAACCATTGCTGCATCGTAAATTGCCGCCGACACCCTCTCTCGGCCATCTGCCCTCGACGGCACTGCAAACGGATTTTTCCCAAAAAGATCATACAAGAATTTAAATTGCTCCCTGAACTCCTTCTTTGCCAAATCAGCCTTCTCTGGAGTCAACCGGACCTCCATCGCGCGATCAAGCATTGACTTCATTGAGCCACGGATATTATCAGGGTCTCTAAGTGCAAAATACCTCAGGACCAGCTCGCAGTCTTTCATTGTGCTGTAGAGATTGTTTTTCTGCCGCTCAGGATTTATATAGTAATCCTCGGGATCCTTCTCAGTGTAGGCGGGAATACCGAATACTTCGGTGAATAGAGAGTATCGGCTCAGCTCTACGATTGCATCGTTGAAGGGGCCGGGGTTTTGCGCATTTCGCAGCTCTTGAGCATTGAGCTTCATTCCACCCGTATTTAGGCGATCGAATACTAAACGACGAATGTCAGTCAGCGCCAAGGTGCCCTGACCAGAAATTTCCGACTCGCTCTCCATTAATAGAACAATAGCAGAGATGCTTGCCCTATCTAAGGTTCTCTTTACTCGGGGTGGGGCCTTTGGATAACGAATCCCATTCAGAGGGGACAGCACCTTCAAGCCGACCAAAGCAAACGAGCCAGAAAAGAACTCACGTATCGTGTTGAGTCTCTGTTGACCGTCCATAACTTCATAGCGCGCAGCATCGCTTTCGTAGAAGAATACTGGAGGTATGGGGATATTGAGCAAAAGCGACTCGATAAGCCTCGACTTCTGTGCAGTTGTCCAACGCAGTCTGCGCTGATACTCCGGGTGAAGATTAATCGCCTCTTTTCGGTCAATCATATCCCTAATTTGAGGCAGCAGAAAGTTATTCGTCTGATACACAACTCGAAAGGCGTTTCTCGCCAGAAACTCGTCAGGATCTCTGTTGTCGACAACAACCGACATTTCATCGGCGTCTTCAACATCTCCAAGATCAACATCAACGGTCATTGTACATGCCTTTCAGGTGCGGTACTTTTTTGCTAAGTTAGTCCGTTACAATGGCGATCGTCTAGCCACATCACATTTCTTCTAGAAAAATCCCTTGGCCCACCTTGCCGCGACATACTGCTGCAACCACCTTCGCCGCCGTGAGTGCGTTCAACGGCTGCATTCACTGAACGAGCGTGACCGCAAGCACCCTAGGTGCGTACTGACAGGCGTCGTTATCCACAGCTTCGTCTCTCCCACCCACTTGCTCCGAATCGAAGCCCGCGTCAGGGTGCACGCTTGAGGAGAGCAGCCCTCAACCAAAAGCATAACAGGTCTATCGGAACACCAGTCGCTCTGACCGAAGGTGCCTTGGCGCCTCTCGTGTCGTTGCGCCCGATCACTTAACCCGTGCCGCCCCTGGCACGGGCTGCATGCGGTATGAGTTCGGCCCGTCCTCGGTTCATGTGAGGATGATTTGTCATGGCTCTGCCGCCCCGCGTTTACTACACCCTTCAGGAAGTCACGGCCCGTTGGGGCTGCAACATCGCCGATGTCGCCGGATGGGCCGATGCAAGCCGGTTCCGGATCCTGACCGGCATCCCCGCCATTCGTTGCGGCGACGAGGTCGTCGCGGGAAAGGTGGTGCTGTCCCCGATGGAACTGCTGCCTCTGTTCCGCCGCTGCGGCACGGGCCCGACTGAAGGCGTGATGCGCCGCATCCAGCCCATGGGGCGCCAGGACTGGTTGCTGATCACCGATCCTGCAGGCGGAATTCCCGTCGCCGTGGCGGACATGCTGATCCTAGCCGAAGAAGTGCATGCCTTCGAGGAAGAGAACGACATGGTGCGGCGGGTGGCGGCGGGGCCAGGTGCTGCCACACCCTACGATTGGGAGGGCATGAACATCGCCCTGATCGTGCGGATTCATGATCATGGTCTGCCCGCCACCCAAGCCGAGCTGGTTGCCGAGATGCAGGACTGGTTCGCGGATCGGTCGGACGGCAAGAAAATGCCCGACAGCCGTTCGATCCGGCGGCGGATCACGCCGATATGGAGGGCGCTGCGACGGGAGGACGCGTGATGACGAGGGTCCGCGCTGGCCCGGGTCAGGCGGTCTTTCGGCCGCCCTGATCGTCGGCGTCATGGACCAGCCGGGGCTTCGGCCGGAAGGCGCTGGCGACAGCGTCCACCCCGGCGCGCAGGGGCGAATCCATCAGATGGGCATAGCGCAGGGTGGTCTGCATCTGGCTGTGACCCAGAAGCTTGCCGATCATTTCCAGCGAAGCCCCGCCGCTGACCAGCAAGGACGCAAAAGTGTGGCGCAGGTCGTGGATCCGGACATCCTGCAGCCCGCACTGCTTCTGGACCTGCGCCCAGAACCGCCGAACCTCCTGAACCGGCTGGCCGGGCGTGTCGCCGGGGAAGAGCCACGGCGATCCCTTCGGGACCAGCAGCTGGCGCTGGCGCACGATGGCGGCGGTCTCGTCGGAAATCGGCACGCGGTGGGCGCGGCGCTGTTTCGTCATGGTGGGCGGCTTCGACCAGCTCATGTGTTCGAGGTTGAACTGTTCGAACCGGGCCTGCCGCACCTCGCCCAACCGTGCGCCGGTCAGCATGCACATGCGGATGATGTCGGCCGCGCGCCGGTCCTCAGCCGCATCCAGTACGGCGGCGAGCTTGGCGATCTCGTCCTTGGAGAGAAACCGCTCGCGCGGGGTCTCGGTGCGGCGGTGAAAGCGCTGGGCGGGGTTGTCCTCGCACCAGCCCCACTGGACCGCCAGCGTGAACATCTTGCGCAGCACCTCGCCGATCCGGTTGGCGCGCACCGGCGTAGGCTTGGCCCCCTGCAGCTTGCGTGCCCGGTTGTTGGGCTTTTCCTTGTGCGGTCGCGCCCTACCCTCGGCGATCTTGGTCAGCAGCTTGTCGACGTCGGTCGGCGTGATCTCCGTCACCAGCTTTCGGCCCCAGGCCGGTTCCACCATCTTGGCTAGCGCCGACCTCTGGTCGGCCGCGCTGCGGGCGGAGAGTTTCGGCAGATGCTCGGCGCAGTAGCGTTCGATCAGGTCAGTCACCCGCGGGGCTTCGCGCTTTGCCTCGCGCTGGCCCAAGGGATCAGCCCCGGCGTCGATCTCGCGTCGCAACTCCTTGGCCCGCTCCCTTGCAGCCGACACCGACCATTCCGGCCAGCGTCCGAAGGTCATCCGGCGCTGGCGCCCCGCATGGCGGTAGTCCAGCGTGAAGGCCCGTCCGCCACCGCGGTAGATGCAGGCGGCAAAGCCCCGGACGTCGGTGTCGAAGATCTGATAGTCCCGCCCCGGCACCGGCTCGGCGTCGCGCAGCACTTTTTCGGTCAGCTTGATGCGTTCGGGCATGGCTTCGGTCCTTCTTGCATCCGACATGAGGCGTGGTTTCGCCTGACTATCAAGGCAAGCATGACGCGCCGCGTGGCGGGGAGGCGGAGGGTGGCAAGAAGGACGCCAGAGTCGCGCCACCCCTTGTTTTCTTGGCGTTTGGGCGCTGGGCGGATCGATGCGCGACTGGCAACGACATGCGCAATGGGACGTCTGAGGCCGTAGGCGCGATCATCACGCTGCAAATCCGGCCTTTGAAGACCCGCAGAAAGGCCAATCCTCAAGGAATTCAATGGGTGGCAGGGGTGCCGTGTCGGATGCCACCCCCTCATTGCCCGTCAATGGCGGTCAAAGCCGGTCAATGCGACTGTTCGCCGGTGTTTGCGGCCTTGGCGTCCGTTTCGCCCATCTGGCAGGACCGGCCGTAATCTCCCCGCGCCAACCGACCACCATCAGAAATCCCAACAAAACAAGGGGTGGCACAAAGCTGGCGTCCTTTCTGCCACCCTCCGCCTCGCCGCCACCCCTTGGGCTCTGCGCTCACTGGTCCCTGCAAGACGTCCCCGATCTTCGGGGCCAGGACCAGGAGACCCTGATGCCGCATCTCGGATCGATGCCAGACCCGAAAGAGAAACCCCGCACGCTGCTGGTCGGCTGGATCAGCCGCCTCGACCTCGCGCTGGAACTCGGCCTCTCGGTCGACACCCTGCGCCGCTGGGAGGCGATGCGGACGGGTCCACCCTGCGTGCGGGCCGGGCGCAAGGTCTACTACCGCCGCACCGCCGTCGAGGAATGGCTGGAGGAACAGGAAAAGGCCGCGCCGCGCCGCCGTCGTGCCGGAGGGCGCCGGTGATGCCCCTTCAGCCTCGCAGTTTCGCCTGGCCTGCCGACCGCGTGGCCGAGGCCCGCGCTGTCATCGCCGATGTCGCGCATCACAGCGATCTTCTGATCCGGCTCGCCTGTAAAGTGCTGGTTCAGCATGGCGAGACCCCGGCCGAACGCGCCGATGCCCAGCGCCTGCTGGTCATCGTTGACGCTCGACGGCCGGTGCGACGTGCCCAGCGCGAAGATCAGGGGAGGGCCGCGCGATGATGCGCCGCGGCACACCCGAGGCCGATCTGCAGCGTGCCGTGTTGCAGGCGCTGCGCATCGCCCTGCCCCGCACCGCCATCATCCACCACTGCGCCAACGAGGTGACCGAGGCCGGGCCCCGCGGGGCCAAGCGCCAGGCGATCCTCGTCGGCATGGGCGTCCATGCCGGGTTCGCCGACCTGATGGTGATCTGCGACAGCCGCGTCTTGTTCCTCGAGTTGAAGGCGCCGAAGGGGCGATTGCGGCCAGAGCAGGAGGCGTTCCGCGATGCGGTGCAGGCGCAGGGCTTTGGCTGGGCGCTGGTGCGCAGCCTCGACGACGCGCTGGGCGCACTGGCCGATCACGGCTTCACCACGCGCATCGCCCCTTCCCCGCGGAGGCCCGCACCATGAGCCACGAGGCCACCAACTGGGCCATCAAGCAGCGCGGGTTGAAGCCCACGACCAAGATCGTGCTCTGGCACCTCTGCGACCGGTTCAACCCGGATTACGGCTGCTTCCCCTCGCAGGACCGCCTGGCGCATGACTGCGAGATCAGCCGTTCCACGCTGAACGATCATCTTGGCCAGCTCGAGGCCGTGGGCCTTCTGCGCCGGGTGCCGCGGCTCGACCCCGTGACCAAGCGCCAGCTGCCGACCCGCTACATCCTGGGGTTTGAGCCGGGGTTCACACCCGTGGCTGTGGTGCCGTGTCCGGAAATCGGACACGGCGAAGGCGACGGTGCGGAAAGGCTCGATGATGCCGATGCTTCTGCTGGCGATGGCATGGTCAACTCCTTGCCGTGTCCGGATTTCGGACGCGGGACCGATGCGGAAGCCGTGTCCGATTTTCCGGCCGACCCGTGTCCGGAAAATGCCGAAAGCCGTGTCCGAAATCCGGACACTAACCCTGTAAGGGAACCTCTAAGTAAACCAGTAAAGGAGGAGGAGGGCGCGCGGGCGCGCGCGGCGATTTCCGATGAGGTTTTCGGGGACCTGCTGGACGCGCTGGGCCTCGACACCGCCGCCCTGCCCGGCTGGTGGCAAGGCTGGCCGCCCCGGCTGCACGTCCAGCGCTGGCGCGACGAATTGGGGCTGACCGAGGCGGAGATCATCGCTGCAGCCGAGGCTAGCCGCGAGGAACATCCCGAACCGCCCGATGGGCCGAAGGCGTTGGACCGGGCGATGCAACGGGCCGCCCAGCGCAAGGTCGAGGATGCAGGCCGGAAACGGCGCAAGCCAAAGGCGCCCCCTGCCCCGGCTGCGAAGCCCATCACCGACCTGCCCGCCTTCTACGCCGAACTGGTCAATTCCGACCGCTACCTGCCGGTCAGCGCGATCACCAACACCATGCGAGACGCCATGCTGGCCCGGGGGCTGGTCACGGCCGAACGCCTGCGCGAGCGCGGGGTGCGATGACCCTGCATCGACCGATCGGCCGGGTGGGCGCGCGATCCGCCAAGCGTGCGCTGGGCGTGCAGGCAGCTCTGGAATGGGCGTTCCGGATCGAAAAGGCGCAACTGGAACTGCCGATGCCCCCAGACGTCACCGAGGAAGGCTTCGGCTTCGGCCTCGAATACGTCCTGCTGCAACGGGCCGTACTTGGCTGCAAGATCGACGGCGGCCAGCACAAGATCGGCGGCTACACCCACGAGGACGCCGAGGTCATCGCCGCCACCGTGGCAGGGCTCCCCGACAGCCTCGGCGGCAAGCGCATGGCGATCCGGGTGGCCGAACTGGCCCGCGCAGGACTGACACCGGACTGGATGCCCGGCGCCGTCCCGCGCTGCGTGCCGACCATCGTCAAGCAGAACCAGCACGGCACGCACGCAGGCGCCATCGTCGTGGGCACGGAGCGAATCCGCGTGCGTAGCTCAGGAGGGAGCAGTGCTTGGAAGACGGTCGAAATCCTTGCCTGCCCCGTCACCTTCTCCCCCCATCCCCATCAGATCGAGGCCGCCTGGCGCGGCTATGAAGACTGGTGGCAGGCGCTGGGCTGGGTGCGTGAGGGGCTCATCGCGGGCGGGATGCTGCGCGAACTCGAAGTGACGATGGCGATGCCGAAGATGCGACCTTGGGAAGGGAGCCGGTGACATGTCAGACGGACCGTCATATCGCAGCTCCGGACTGTCCGACCCACGCTCTGACCTTTCATGTCCGTTCAGACCCTGCCAGGCCGCTTCTCCGGTCTTTGGGCGCCCCAATGTCCGTCTCTCCGACTTCAAGCTCTCGACCATCACCTTGAAGCCATCCCGAAACAATGTCCCGGACGGCTGCAACACCAGCCTCGGTTCGCAAGGCGCATTCCCAGATTGTCGCAACCCTCCAACCGGCCAGCAACAAAGCCGATCGAACTGCCCAGTCCCGCGTCACATTCGCGCTGAACTTCGACGCCCAGAATTCCGGGCGTGTTGCCGGAGTGCTTGCGTAACGGCAGCCCGGGTGCCGGTGCCAGAAGCACCCGTGCACGAAGATGACGGCCTTGTGTTTCGGCAGCACAAGATCAGGCTTGCCGGGTAAGCCCCTGGCATGGAGGCGGTAGCGGAAGCCCAGCGCGTGCAGGGATCGCCGGAGCGCCAGTTCCGGCTTCGTGTCCTTTCCGCGGATGCCAGCCATCATCCGGGAACGGGTCTGGCTGTCGACGATGTCGGTCATTTGCCTCCTGGCCTCGGCCGATGGACCTAGTATACAGCCAGTGATCCGAATTCGAGAGGTCTCTGATTTGCCAGCCACTTTCGGCATTGTCGATCTGTTTGCAGGTCCGGGAGGCCTTGGAGAGGGGTTCGCTTCGCTCGAGGCTGGCGGTCAGCATCCCTTCCACATCGGGATTTCGGTGGAGAAGGAGGCATCAGCACATCGGACACTTCGGCTCCGCGCCTTTATGCGTGACCATGTTTCGCGGCACGGCGCCCTGCCAGAAGCCTTCGTGAAGTTCCATGCAGGGCTGACGGACGAGCCGGACTGGTCCGGGGTAGACGCCGCCGCATGGGCAGAGGCGACAGCCGAAGCTCGCTGTCTCGAACTTGGCAGTGAAGCAGCCGCAGCGGCCATCGACGAGGCTATCGGTCGGTTGAGGCCGCGCTTCGACGACACGATCCTGATCGGCGGTCCACCCTGCCAGGCCTATTCGCTGGTCGGACGGGCCCGTTCGCGCGGAAAAGCGGACTACGTTCCCGAGCAAGATCATCGGCATTACCTTTTCCGCGAATATATCCGGGTGCTGGACCGGTTGAGACCGGCCGCCTTCGTCATGGAAAACGTCAAGGGCATGCTGTCCTCGACCGTCGAAAGCCGACTGGTCTTCGAGATGCTGATGGAAGACCTCGCTTCCCTGGGCACGGGTCACGGCCATCACTACGAGCTTCGGGCGATCCGCCTTGCGGATGGTCTGGCCACCCTGCAAGAGGCGGCACAGCCATCCGACTTCATCGTGCGTGCCGAACAATTCGGTGTTCCGCAGCGCCGCCACCGCGTCATCATCGTCGGGATCCGTTCCGATCTGGCGGCCCGGGCGGTCGGCGCGACCATTTCGGTGTCGGGCCCAACCCGTACGGTCAATGAGACCATCGGTAACATGCCGCCTCTGCGCAGCGGCATCAGCCGCGCGTCAGACACCGTCGAGGCCTGGGAAAAGGAGGTCGCAGGGTTCGCCAAACTGCTCGCGAAGATTTCCAAGAGCTACGAAGACGGTGCCCTCGCGTCGGAATTCCGCGAGATCAGGGAAGTCCTGAAGCACGGCGCCGAAACCCGCCGCTCCTCCGCCATGCTGCCTTCGGCCTACGGAACGTCGAATGACGACTTGATGCGCTGGCTGGAGCGTCCCGGCTTGCGCGCGCTGGCCCAGCACGAAACCAGGGGTCACATGGCCACGGACCTCGGCCGCTACCTGTTTGCCGCTGTCTTTGGCAAGGTGCGTGGTTACAGCCCCAAGGCGGCCGATTTCCCGCTGGCCCTCAGCCCGGATCACCGTAACTGGCACAGCGGCGTCTTCAATGACCGCTTTCGCGTCCAGCTTGCACACGAGCCTTCGACGACGGTGACCAGCCACATCTCGAAGGACGGGCACTATTTCATCCACCCGGACCCGCTCCAGTGCCGCAGCCTGACGGTGCGCGAGGCCGCCCGGCTGCAGACCTTCCCTGACGACTACCTGTTCCTCGGCAACCGGACACAGCAGTATGTTCAGGTCGGAAATGCGGTCCCGCCATTCCTTGCAAGGCAGATTGCATCGCTAATCCATGCATCCCTGACAAAACCGGACACCCTCAACCTCTGAGGCACTTCGCGCACCTTGTAACGACGATCCGTTCGCGCCAGAGTAGATCGTGATCGTACTGCCAAGGGTTCGCATGCAGGAAATTGTTGTTTCAAGACGGGCAGATGCCACTCCTCACGCCGCGGCATTGATCGAGGGCCTGAGGGATATCGGTTATTCCCTCGAAACGGCCATTTCAGACATTATCGATAACTCTATCACCGCGGGCGCCCATCGCATCGAGATTGTCACGGAGACCTATTCGGACGAACCCTACATCGCGATCATCGACGATGGCCTGGGCATGACCGAAGACGAACTTGTCGCAGCAATGCGACCCGGCAGCAGGAACCCGCTGGCCACGCGTGATGAACCCGACCTCGGTCGGTTCGGTCTCGGGCTCAAGAGTGCCAGCTTTTCCCAGTGCCGTCGGCTCACGGTCGTGTCTCGTCGTTCAGGGCAAACCAGCGCAGCCATCTGGGATCTTGATGATGTGGCCGAACGGAACGAATGGGCGGTGCAATTGCCCGATCATTTCGATCTCATCCCGGGCATCGAGAAGCTGGGGCAGCATGGTACGCTTGTGCTCTGGCAGAAACTTGACCGACTGACTGGCGGATATTCCCACAATGCGGCCAAGCGCGCGGAGGTCATCAACCAGAGGATCGCTGAAACGGAGCGCCACCTGCGCCTCGTGTTTCATCGGTTCATGGAAGATGCCAAACCGCTGCGCATTCTCCTGAACGGGCGACTGCTTCGTCCGCTTGATCCGTTCGCTCGAAAGAATCCTGCGACCATTTCAGACCCGGAAGAAAAGCTGACGCTGATCAAGGGCGATGTAGAAATCCAGAGCTTCACGCTTCCCCATCACAAGCAGATGTCCAAGACGGACTGGGAGGATATCGGTGGGCCGGAAGGCCACCTGAAATCGCAGGGCTTCTATCTCTATCGCGGCAAGCGTCTGATCCTTCACGGCACCTGGTTCGGACTGTGTCGCCAATCGGAACTGACAAAGCTCTCCCGGGTCAGGATCGACATTCCCAACAGCATGGATGCGGACTGGAAGATCGACGTCAAGAAATCCTCGGCTCAGTTGCCGCCTGTGGTGCGGGACCGACTCAAGAAGGTGATCGAACGCATCCTCGCGGGTTCGAAGCGCACCTACAGCAAGCGGGGACAGAAGCTCGTCGATCATGAACGGCTGCCGATGTGGCACCGGATTCAGGCAGATGGGCAGATCCGCTACCGCCCGAACATCGAACATCCGGCGTTTGCCGATTTCGCCGAAAGCCTGCCCCCGGATCTGCGACGCGGCTTCTTCAACTGCATTGCGCTGGTCGGGGCGTCATTGCCTATCGAAACATTGCACGCAGACATGGCTGGCACGGCCGAGCAGATCGTCCCGGATCGGGTGGACGAAGACACACTTGCCCAGGCAGTTCAGGCAACCCTCTCGGTCCTTCTGGGCGCGCGCAAGGACATCAAGGAAATCAAGTCGCTGATGAAGGATGTCGATCCGTTCAGATCGGCCTGGGAAGATACGGAACGCATCATCGCTGCGACGATCGAGACGAAGGAAGACACGTGAAGCAGATCCTGAGTAGCCTCGAGGGCATGACGTCCATGTACATGGCGTCGCAGCCCGGCCCCCATACGGCGCAGTCGATCCGGGAGATCATCGCCCAACTGCGTGTCATGCCGATGTTCGCGGGCCAAGTCGAAGATGATGACGCAGAGGAACTCGCACGCCTGATCGAGGAGAAATACGGCATCAGCATGGGCTTTGGCGCCATTGTCGATGCAGAGGATTTCCGTCCCTGGCTGCATGACGCCCGGATCAACGGCGAGATCGGGGACTTCTATTGGGGCCGGTACCGCAAACTCCTGAACCTGAAGGGACTGCCGAAGTCGGTAATCGACGCGACGGACGAGGTGACGGATCGTGTGCTGGATCGTCTTGGCGATCCGCGCAATTTGAGCCCCTGGAGCCGCCGCGGGATGGTGGTGGGACATGTGCAAAGCGGCAAGACCGCCAACTACACGGGGCTGATCTGCAAGGCGGCAGATGCAGGCTATCGTCTGATCGTCGTGATCGCGGGCATCCACAACAACCTTCGCAACCAAACACAGGCGAGGATCGACGAGGGCTTCATCGGCCGGGATACCGGGCGACTGGCCCACGCAAACAAGGCGCAGCGTCAGAAGATCATCGGTGTCGGTCGGTTTGGTGACAGCCAGTTCCCCGTCTCCCTTACCAACACGATCAAGGACTTCAACAAGGACACGGCCACCTCGAACACCAGCCAGATCGGGCAATACAACGTGCCCGTCGTGCTGGTGATCAAGAAGAACTCCAGCACGCTGAAGAACCTGCTGGAATGGCTGGAGGAACACTCTGCAACCGGGGCTACCAAGATGGTCAGCCAGCCCATGCTGCTGATCGATGACGAGGCCGACAATGCCTCGATCAACACGGCCTACGCACGGGACGAGGTTACCCGGATCAATGGGCAGCTCCGGCAGCTGCTGTCGATGTTCCACCGCAGCTGCTATGTCGGATACACGGCGACGCCGTTTGCCAACATCTTCATCGACCCGGACACCGATGATGATGCCCTGAAACAGGACCTGTTCCCGCGGCACTTCATCATCGGCCTCGACGCGCCGTCGAACTACTTCGGTGCGCAGAAGGTGTTTCTCGATGCCCGTGAACGGCATGTCCGTTTGATCGACGACAACGAGGACATCCTTCCGATGAAGCACAAGATCGACCATCCGGTCGACGTGCTGCCGGAAAGCCTCATCCGTGCCGTGCGCGCATTTGTCGTCGCGCGGGCGATCCGGAACGCCCGGGGCCAGCAGGGGGCCCATGCCTCGATGCTGATCAACGCCTCGCGCTTTACGGATGTTCAGGGGCGGTTGCGGTCCCGGGTAGCCGACGTGGTCGACAGGATACGGGCCGCCGTCGCAGTCGATGGGGCCAAGGGCCATGCTGCGCTTCGCAGCCCGGAGATTGCCGCCCTGCATGCGGTCTGGAAGTCCGAGTTCACCGAGGCCGAGGGCGCGGACTGGCCCGCCGTCCAGGCCCGGCTGCACGAGGTTCTGGTTGCCGCGCGTGTTGTCGAGGTCAACGCGTCAAAGCGGTCGCAGCCGCTCGACTATGACCAAGGTGGGGAACATGGCGTGACGGTGATTGCCGTCGGGGGCTTCTCCCTCTCGCGCGGCCTGACGCTGGAAGGACTGACCATCAGCTACTTCCTGCGGAACTCCATGATGTATGACACCCTGATGCAGATGGGCCGGTGGTTCGGTTACCGGCCCGGCTACGAGGATCTGTGCCGTGTTTGGATCCCTGCCGATGGCGTTGGCTGGTATGCCCATATCCACGAGGCGATGGACGACCTGCAGACCCAGCTGAAGCGCATGGAACTGGCCAAGGCGACGCCCGAGCAGTTCGGCCTCGCCGTCCGCAGCCACCCGGAATCGCTGATCGTGACGGCGAGGAACAAGATGGGCACGGGGAAGGAATTCCCCATGAAGGTCAGCCTTGAAGAGAAACTGGTCGAAACGACACGCATCGTTGCCGAGGAGGGCCTGATGCGGCGCAACTTTGCGGCAGGCGAGGCACTGCTGCAGGACTTGGTTTCAGATGGCCTTGCGTTCGAGAAGCGAAGCCGCGGTCACCTGGTGAATGGCGTGGCCGTCGGGCGGATCGACGCTTTCCTGCGGACCTTCCGTACGGATCCGGCGAATGTGCCGGCCGATCTTCTGACGGACCCCAAGCTGATCCGAGACTACATCGCCGCCCGGGCCGACAGCGAATTGCGGCTGTGGGACGTATTCATTGCCAGTTCGACCGGAAAGGAGTTCGATCCGGTCGCCTTCGGGCATCTGGATCTCGTGCCATACGGGCGGTCGGTCGACCCTCGCGACTTCGCAAAGGGCGTTCTGACGATCAGCGGCACAAGCCGCCGAGTCGGTTCGGCCGAGGATGAACGCGAAGGGCTGACGGACGATCAGATCGCGGCCGCCGAGAACGCCTTCAGGCGCGACCGTCCCGAAGCAAAACCGAAGTCCACGATAAACCCCAGTTACTACAGGTCGGTAGAGGGACGACGACCGTTGTTGATCTTGCGGCTCGTGCGGCCGAAGGTCGAAGATGCCGATGGCAAGACCGTCTACGGGAAGGACATCCTTGCATGGGGTCTTTCCTTCCCGTCCAGCAAAATCGCAGGCGGCACGGTGGAATACATCGTCAACACCATCCGCATGCGCGAGATGTTCGGCGATGAAGAGATCGAGGAGGAGGCGCGCGGTGATACCGACTGACACGCCATGGTCCGGCCTCGAGGCCGGAAAGGTGGACACGCGCCGGGTTTCGGCATCGGCACGGTGGAACTGGTTCTGGGCAGTAATGCCACGAGCCGATGTCGCGCTAGTCCTGCAACTTGGTGACCTCCCGAAGCCCACCCCGGACCTGCCAAAGCTCCGGAACCTCGAAATACGATTCCAGACATTGCCTGGTGGACCGATCCTGTACATCCGGCTCAAGGACAGCGCGCAACTGGAACTGTTCGAGACCCTCTGCCGCGATGTGATGGCGGCTGGCGAGCTTGCCGAAACGGAGGCCGAGGCCCTCGAACGCGCCATCGGGCGAACCTTCCGCTGGCATTACCTGTTGCGCGGCGGAAAGCTCGAAGTGCTTTCGGAAGAAGCCCAGAAGGGCCTGATCGGCGAGATCGAAGTACTGAAGTTGCTGATTTCCACGCTCAGCGCAAAACCGGCGCTGACCGCGTGGACGGGCCCTTCCGGCGCACCGAAGGATTTCGAGCTGAAGGCCGACTGCATCGAGGTCAAGGCGAGGCGCGGGGCATCGCAGCCCTTCGTGAAGATCACGAACGAGTTCCAGCTGGCCGATGTGCCGGAACGGCGGCTTTGGCTTGCGGTGCTGGCCGTCGACAAGGTGCAGCCGCCGCATGGCCGCACGCTGACCGAGTATGTCTCGGAAGTCACCGAGCTTCTGGAACGGACCGAGCCCTCAGCCATCATGGACTGGGATCTGCACTTGGCCGATGCCGGTTTCGACATCCTGCACGACTACTCGGCCTGGCGCTGGATCGTGTCGTCCCCCGATTTCCATGCAGTGACCGAGGACTTTCCACGGATTGCCGCACCCGTGCCGCTCGGACTATCCACGGTTTCCTACGCCCTCGCCCTTTCTGCCTGCACGCCATTCCGGACGGATTGGGGCACGATGCGGGAAACGCTGAACGAAGCAGAGCAGGCATGAGCGAACTTGACGAGTATCACCAGAACCTGATGGCCGACATACGCCGTGAAGCAGATGCAAGCGGCGTATTTCCCGTGGAAGCCTTCTTCGACCGGATGACTGAAAGGCTGACCGAAGCCGGGGAATTGGAGGTCGCTGATCGCGCCTATTACCAGAGCGGTGAAGGTGCCCAGAGACTGCGGATTGACGGCTATGCGGGTGACCCGCGCGACAGCGAAGGTGTGCTGGGGCTGATCGTCTGCGACTTTGCCGACAGCGACACTGTCCAGACCTTTGGCAAGGGGGACGTGCCCCCTATCCTGAACCCCCTGATCCGTTTTCTGAAGAAGGCAAAGACCGAGGAATTCCGGGACTCGCTGAACGAGGCCAATCCCGCCTTCCAGGTCTCGGACCTGATCATCACGACGTGGTCGCAGGTCACGAAGGTCAAGTTGATCCTCATTTCCAACCGGCAGTACATCGGCCGCGACGATACGGTGAAACTGGCGGACATCGGCGAGGTGCCGATTACGTGGTCGGTCTGGGATTTGGCACGCTTCGAGCGGTTCGACCGCTCGGGACAGGCCCGCGAGGATATGGTCATAGACTTTGCCAAGGATTTTGGGGCGCCCCTTCCTGCGCTCAAGGCATCACAGTCTGGCGCAGCCCTCGAAAGCTATCTGCTAATCGTGCCAGGGGAGCAGTTGGCCGCGATCTATGACAAGTGGGGCGCTCGACTTCTCGAAGCCAACGTCCGGTCCTTTCTTCAGGCGAGGGCCAAGACCAACAAGGGCATTCAGAAGACCGTCAAGGAAGAGCCCGAGCTTTTCTTCCCTTACAACAACGGGCTGTCGGCCACCGCCGATGCCGTGTCCTGCGTAAGGACGGATGACGGGTTGGCCGTTGCATCGATCAGCAACCTGCAGATCGTCAACGGCGCGCAGACAACCGGGTCAATCCACGCTGGGCTGAAGTCCGCGAAGGAACAGCTCCCGCAAGTGTTCGTACAGATGAAACTGACCGTCGTTCCTCCCGACAGGTCCGAGGACATCGTGCCGAAGATCTCGGAATACGCGAACACCCAGAACAAGGTGAACGCTGCGGACTTCTTCTCGAACCATCCCTTCCATATCCGGATGGAACAGTTCTCGCGCAGCGTTCTCTTTCCGGCGCGTGCTGGCGAGCGTCATGACACCAAGTGGTTCTACGAGCGTTCGCGCGGTCAGTTCGTCAACGCGCGGCCGAAGGTGAAAGGGAAAGCCCAGACCGATTTCGACATCCAGTTCCCCAAATCACAGCTCTTCAGCAAGACCGATCTCGCCAAGTTCGAGTTCTCGGCGGCCGGCCAGCCGCACATCGTTTCGCGCGGGGCCCAGAAGAACTTCGCCGAATTCGCCAAGGACATCGGTGAATCATGGTCCAGGAGCGACGCCAAGTATGACGAGCTCTGGTACAAGCGGCTTGTCTCGAAGGCGATCGTGTTTCGCTGGCTCGAGACCGAGGTTCCGAAGCAGCCGTGGTACGAGGGTGGCTATCGCGCCAACATCGTCACCTACTCTATGGCCAAGGTGTTTCACGATGCCAACGGCGAGAAGCAGGTCCTCGACCTCGACGCGATCTGGAGACGGCAGTCTGTTCCGGAGGCCCTCCAGCGCGCTCTGCTTCTGGCCGCAGCAGAGGCACATGACGTCATCACCCACCCTCCCGCAGGTGTCCGCAACATGTCGGAGTGGGCAAAACAGCAGGCATGCTGGAACGGGATGAAGGGTCGAACGCTGAACTATGACGATGACTTCGAGACCTGCCTGACCCTCGTGGATACCGCCAAGGCGGCAAAGCGCGACGAGAAGGCTAAGAAGGCAATGACAGAGGGCATCAATGCCCAGGCGGAGGTGGTGACCTTGGGCGCTGAGTTCTGGAAGGAGGTCTTGGCTTGGGGACGCGAGCGGAAACGCCTTACGCCCAAAGACATGCAGATCCTCGAAATCTGCGCGTCCATGCCGCGCCGGATCCCCTCAGACCTGCAGGCCCGCCATGCCCTTGATGCGCTCGGGCGCATGAGGGATCAGGGGTTCGGCGAGTCCTAGGCCCACCCCCTCGGCATGGTTCCTCCCCGGCCCTGAACGTATGCGGGGGGGCGCAGCGCGGCGTTTCGCTAGCGACAGGCAGTTTCACCGGGGAAGCCAGGCGGAATCCACCTGCCGGGTGATCTTGGAAAAAGCGACTCATTATCAAAGGCTTGCGGAATCACGATCTTGGCGCGCTGGATTCTTTGCGGAATCCAGGGAATCCAGTTTGCGGAAGCCACCTTGCCGGAAGCCAGCCAGCGGAAGCCACTTGCAGGGAAGCCATTGAATCCGCGTGCATTTTTCATTTGACAAAGCTGCCCCCCTTGACCTACCCCTTGATCATCGAAGAATTGCGCCCGCAGGACACTCCTCGCGGGCGTTTTTCATTTCCTCACATCGCGGATCCTGATCCTCACGTTGGTATCGCCCAACGCGCATCGGCTTGCCCGCCCCTGCCCCACATGGAAGCGACCCGATGGACCTGGTCTTTGCGCCGAGCCAGATCGAGACTTGGCCTCTCGACCGGCTGCGCCCCTATGCCCGAAACGCCAAGATCCACGGCACGGACCAGGTCGCCAAGATCGCCGCCAGCATGGCGAAGTTCGGCTGGACCGTGCCGTGCCTTGTGGCCGACGATGGCGAGCTGATCGCCGGGCACGGCCGGGTGTTGGCCGCGATCATGCTGGGGCTGAAGGACGTGCCGGTGATCCGGCTCGGCCACCTCGACGAAGCTGAACGCCGGGCTTACCGGATCGCCGACAACAAATTGACCGAGTTGGGCGAGTGGGACGAGGCCATGCTGCGCGACGAGATCGCAGTGCTGCTGGCCGAGGATTTCGACCTGTCTTTGCTGGGGATCGCCGACGAAGACTTGGACGCCCTCCTGCGCGACCCGGATCAGGTAGACGGCGGCGCGGTCGAGGGCGAAGATGACATTCCCGAACCGCCGGTCACGCCCGTGTCCATCGCAGGCGACCTCTGGCAGCTCGGGTCGCACCGGCTGATCTGCGGTGACTGCACCTCCGCCGATGTGGTCGGGCGGCTGCTCGGCGATGTTCGTCCGCTGCTGATGGTGACGGACCCGCCCTATGGCGTGGAATACGATCCGTCCTGGCGCAACCAGGCTGGTGCGGCCAAAACCAAGCGCACCGGCAAGGTGCTTAATGACGACCGGGCCGACTGGCGTGAGGCTTGGGCGCTGTTCCCTGGCGACGTGGCTTATGTCTGGCACGGCGCGCTGCACTCTTCGACCGTCGCCGAAAGCCTGGTTGCGGCAGGTTTCGCAGTGCGGTCGCAGATCATCTGGGCCAAGGACCGCCTGGTTCTGAGCCGCGGCGACTATCACTGGCAGCACGAACCTTGCTGGTATGCAGTCAAGAAGACCGGAAAGGGCCATTGGGCTGGCGACCGTAAGCAGACGACGCTGTGGCACATTTCTGGCAAGGATCAGGACGCCGAGACGGTGCACGGAACCCAGAAGCCGGTCGAATGCATGCGCCGCCCGATCCTGAACAACTCCAGCCCGGGCCAAGCGGTGTTCGAACCCTTCATGGGATCCGGCACCACGCTGATCGCGGCAGAAACCACGGGGCGGGTGTGTTTCGGGATCGAACTGAACCCTGCCTATGTCGATGTCGCAATCGAGCGCTGGCAGCAATTTACCGGCGCCAATGCCGTGCTGGCTGATACCGGCGAGACCTTTGCCGACCTGAAGGCGAAAAGGCTGGCGGCATGAATGCGCCCCTCCTACCGGGCAGGATCGAACACTGGCCCCTCGCCCGGCTGAAGCCCTACGCCCGCAACGCCAAGACCCACGACGCCGATCAGGTCGCGAAGATTGCCGCCAGCATGGCCGAGTTCGGATGGACCGTGCCGGTGCTGATCGCGGCCGACGGCGAGTTGATCGCTGGCCATGGTCGTATCCTGGCCGCCGCGCAACTTGGGTTGTCAGAGGCCCCGGTCATAGTGCTTGGCCACCTGACCGAAGCCCAGCGCCGGGCGTATCGCATCGCCGACAACAAGCTGACCGAACTGGGCGGCTGGGACGAGGCGCTTCTCTTTCAAGAACTGCAGGCGCTGCTAGCCGAGGATTTCGACCTCGGGCTGATCGGGATTCCGGAGGATGAATTGGACGCACTGCTGCACGCGGGCGACGACGACAGAACGGTGATCGACGACGATGCGGCCGATGCCATCCCCGCCCCTCCCGCCGAACCCATCACCAAGCTGGGAGATATCTGGGCGCTGGGCAAACATCGCTTGTGCTGCGGCGATGCCACCGATCCGGCCGCTGTCGCGAGGCTGATGCAGGGCGAACAGGCCACGCTGATGTTTACATCGCCGCCCTACGCCCAGCAGCGCGACTATGGCGCGGCCAAGGAAAAGGTCGGCGATTGGGATGCGCTGATGCAGGGCGTGTTCGCCGCGGCACCGGTCAAAACGGACGCACAGCTGCTGGTCAACCTAGGCCTCGTGCACCGCGACAGCGAATGGCAGCCCTATTGGGAAGGATGGGTGGAATGGATGCGCGCCTCTGGTTGGCGACGGTTTGGTTGGTATGTCTGGGATCAGGGGCCGGGCTTGCCGGGCGACTGGAACGGTCGCTTGGCTCCATCGCACGAGTTCATTTTCCACTTCAATCGTGCCCCACGCAAACCGCACAAAACCGTCCCGTCGAAGCACGCGGGCGAAACCCTCGGTGGCGGCGGACTGCGCGGGGCCGACGGTACCGTCCACGCCAAGACCGGAACCGGCAACGCGATCCAGAGCCACCGCATCCCCGACAGCGTCTTCCGGATCATGCGCCACAAGGGCGGGCTGGGTGCCGCTGGATCGCATCCAGCGGTGTTTCCAGTGGCGCTGGTCGAGGCGGTGATGATGGCCTTCAGCGATCCCGGCGATCTGATCTATGAGCCGTTCTGCGGCTCCGGCACCCAGTTGGTCGCCGCCGAACGCGCTGGACGGCGGTGCTTCGCGATGGAACTGGACCCGGCCTATTGCGACGTGGCCGTGCGGCGGTGGGAGATTGCGACGGGGCTGATAGCCAGCCGCGATTGACCAGTTGGCGGGAACTTGCGAATGTTTACGCAGAAGGAGAATGGGAACCCGGTCTACCGCCTTCAGTATCTGAAAGGCCGCATTGCACCGGAGCAGTTGATGCGCAGCCCTTCCATTTCATCTCCCCGCAACGGCAAGGCCGACCAGCTGATCGACATCTTTGAACGCGAAGTGGAGGTCGAATACCGTGGCGAGCGGTATCGGGTTCGTGACAATGGTTCCGCGCATCGTCTGCCCCAGAAACGGCAGAAGACCAGACCGCTTGATGACCAATGGACCTTTGGGCGACAAGGGTTGTCGACTGGCTACTTGTATCTGAGCGGCGTGCCTGTCCATCGGATTGTGTGCTGGGCTTTTCACGGCGAGCCGCCCACTGACCGTCATGTCGTTGATCACATCGATACGAACAGGGCGAACAATCGACCAGAAAACCTGCGCTGGGTCACCCGCCTTGAGAACGTACTGCTCAACGAAATCTCTGCTCGGCGCATCGAACTGGTCTACGGTTCGATTGAAGCCTTCTTCGCTGACCCCACCCGGGTCCAGACAGACAAGGCCTTTCCTGACATATCCTGGATGCGCACCTTGTCGAAGGACGAGGCAGCAGCCGCAAAGGCACGTTTGCAGGAATGGGCGAAGAGTGGCGCTGCCCCAAGCGGCGGCGCGCTGGGCGAGTGGCTTTATGGGACAAGAGAGCGGGCGAGTTATGAACCGCCGCCAGAAGAATATGAGTCGCTGACGCCGTCAGTCGTGCAGGTAAAATGGAAAGTGCCGACAGAATTCCCTCTTTGTCCGGAGGCGGTGACCGAGGACGCGCTCCAACGCTACGGGGAAAACCTGAAGTTTGGCCGTGTTTTCGCACGAAACCATCTCTACCAGAGTTTGGTCGTGCAGCATGACATGACAGAGGACAGCCTCGTGGTCCTTACGCACGATCCAAGCGATCATGCGATCAAGTGCTGGGCTGTGGCGCATGTGGGTGTCCGTGGCGAATTCTTCTACCACCGCAGCGAACACCAGTATTTTACCCTACAGGGGGCACTCAAGACCTTCTGTGAACTGACGGGTGAGAGTTACGACGACTGCATGGACGACTACTGCTGATCGATCTGCCACTTCAGGCAAGCCGATACACCGTCCCCCTGCCCTCGACCTTTTCAGCGGTGATGGGCAGGCCCAGCTTCTTCTTCAGGGCGCCCGAGACCGAGGCGCGGACTGTATGTGCAAGCCATCCGGTGGCCTTGACCATCTCGGCGACCGTCGCGCCTCTTGGCCGCTGCATCATGGCGATGATCTGCGCCTGCTTGGTTCCGGCGCGCTGGATCGGCAGCTTGGGGGCCGCAGCTTTGGCGGCATGCGCGCGGATCGCGATCACCGTCTTCACCACCACCGGTTCGATCCCGATGGCCAGCAGACCGGCGTCGGTGACCACCAGCGTCGTGCCATGGCCATCGCCAGTCTCGCGCCAGAGCGGTTCGTTGCGCCGCAGGTTGGCGTCGACCTCCAGCAGCCAGCCGTGTTCGATCATCTTGGTCACGGCCATCTTCGCCGCCGCCCCGGCCAGCCCCTTGGGCAGCGGTAGAGCGATGTTTTCGGGGCGCTGGGCCCCAGCGCTGAGGATGATGGTCTGGGTTTCTGTCAGCTTGGTCATGGCGTTCCCCTATTGGTCGTTGGGGGCAAGGAAGGCGGTGATGCGCGCCATCAGGTCGTTGTGGCCATCAGCATCCGTGCCGATGATCACGTCCCCGTCGTCGTCGCGGTCCAGATCGGCGATCTCACGCAGCAGCGCGATGGCCTCGTCGCAGGCGGCCAGTCGCTCTGCCTCCCATTCGGCGGTGATGGCATCCTGTTCGATCTGGTGGCGCTGGGCGGGATCAAGCGGCATGGTCGCCCTCCTTGAACTCGGCGTCGGTGATCTGGCGCAACAGGCTGGCATAGTGGTTCAGGGTGCCGACGTGGCCCCAGTTGATCTCGTCGGGGTGGGTCTCGAAGTGATCGTCGCTCAGGGTCTTCAGGCGCTCCAGCATAGCGTCGATCTGGGACTTGGCGGTCATGAAGGCATCGAGGGCCTTAGTATTGTCGGTCGCGCGGCGGATGGTCATGGCGTGGTCTCCGGGGTGAGTTGCATCGTTCTGATGCAATCAGAATCGCTCCTTACCGGAGTGTAATCAACTGAATAACTAGCAATTTCATTGCCTTAGGTGTAGCGATCAACAGCATGGAAGGTATGTCCGAGCGGGAGTATTCCGCCCATTCAGGCCTGTCGCGCGGGGCCATCCAGAAGGCCCGAAAAGCCAGTCGGCTGGTGGTTTACAGCGATGGGTCTATCAACGCCACCGCGTCCGATGTGCGGCGTGGCGAGATGACCGATCCCGACCAGCAGCGCCGCAGCACCGGCGGCGACAGCGGCTTCTCAGGGCCAGCGGACAGCTCGTCCTACCTGAAGGCCCGCACCGCGCTGACCGTTTACCAGGCGCAAGACAAGCAGCTGGGCATCCAGAAGAAAAAGGGCACGCTGGTGGACCGCGCCCGGGCGGAAGCGCTGGTGTTCCGGTTGGCCCGACAGGAGCGCGACGCATGGGTGACCTGGCCCAACAGAGTGGCGGCGCTGATGGCGGCCGAAGTGGCCTTGGGAGTGGAGAAACAAACCGGAACACCGGTGATCATCGAGGCCGCGATCCTGCAGAGGGTGTTGGAAGCCCATGTCAGACAGCACCTCGACGACCTCGCCGATCTCCGAGTTTCCCTCGGATAGCGATAACCTGACAGCAGACCTCGACCTTGGCTTTGACGGGGCCGAGGACATACTGCGCTCCTGGCGCAAAGGGATGCGTCCCGACCCAGACCTGACGGTGTCGGAATGGGCGGATGAACATCGCTGGCTGTCCTCGCGCGGGGCGGCCGAACCGGGGCGCTATCGTACGGCCCGCGCGCCCTACCTGCGCGAGATCATGGATGCGCTGTCACCGCGCCACCCTGCGCAGCGCGTGACCTTCATGAAGGCGGCGCAGGTCGGCGCGACCGAGGCTGGCAACAACTGGATCGGCTTTGTCATCCATCACGCGCCGGGGCCAATGCTGGCGGTATTGCCATCCCTGGAACTGGCCAAGCGTACGTCACGCGGACGGCTGGATCCTCTGATTTCTGACTCCCCTGCGCTGCGCGAACGAGTCAATCCGGCACGGTCCCGCGACGCGGGCAATTCGATGCTGTCGAAGGAGTTCCCCGGCGGTATCCTGGTGCTGACCGGTGCCAACAGCGCCACCGGCCTGCGGTCGATGCCCGCGCGCTACATCTTCCTCGACGAGGTAGATGCCTATCCGGCCTCTGCCGACGAGGAAGGCGATCCGGTCACACTGGCCGAGGCGCGGACCACCACCTTCTCGCACCGGCGCAAGGTGTTCATGGTCTCGACCCCGACGATCCGGGGGCTGAGCCGGATCGAGCGCGAGTTCGAGGCATCGGACCAGCGCCGGTATTTCGTGCCCTGCCCCCACTGCGGGGCGATGCAATGGCTGCAGTTCGAACGCCTGCGCTGGGACAAAGGACGGCCCGACACGGCGGCCTATCACTGCGAGGGCTGCGAACGCCCCATCGCCGAGCATCACAAGACTCAGATGCTGGAATGCGGGGAGTGGCGCGCGACGGCTGTTTCCGCCGATCCGCATTCCATCGGCTTCCATATCTCGGCACTCTATTCGCCGCTGGGCTGGAAAAGCTGGCAGCAGATCGCGCGGGAATGGCTGGCGGCGCAAGGCTCGGAGGCAATGCTGCGCGTCGCGCGCAACACCCTGCTGGGCGAGACATGGGTGGAGTCGGGCGAAGCCCCTGAGTGGCAGCGGCTGGCGGAACGTCGCGAAAGCTACGCGGGCGCGCAGATCCCCGTCGGCGGTCTGTTCCTTACGGCTGGCGTCGATGTGCAGAAGGACCGGATCGAAGTCGATGTCTGGGCCTGGGGCCGGGGCTTGGAGAGCTGGCTGGTCGATCACATCGTGATCGCGGGTGGCCCCGACGATCCGACCTGCTGGGACAAGCTGACGGCTTTGCTCGGCCGGACATGGACCTGCGCCAATGGCGCGGTGATGCTGATCGGCAAGCTGGCCATCGACACCGGCTATGAAGCCCCGGCCGTCTACGCTTGGGCACGCAAGCAAGGGTTCGACCAAGTTGCACCGATCAAAGGCCTCGAAGGCTTCAACCGCGCGACGCCGGTGTCGGGCCCGACCTTCGTCGACGCCACCATCGGCGGCAAACGCCTGCGCCGCGGGGCGCGGCTGTGGTCGGTGGCCACCGCGTCCTTCAAAACCGAAACCTACCGCTTCCTGCGGCTGGAACGCCCCTCGGACGAAGACCGCGCGCTGGGCGTACTCGACGCCCCCGGCACGGTGCACTTGCCCGATTGGATCGACACCGAATGGCTGAAGCAGCTGGTGGCCGAACAGCTGGTCACCGTGCGCAACAAGCGCGGCTACGCCCACCCCGAATGGCAGAAGATGCGGGAACGCAACGAGGCGCTCGACGCCCGGGTCTATGCCCGGGCGGCGGCGTGGATCATGGGCGCAGATCGCTGGGACGAGGCGACCTGGCGGCGGTTGGAAGCGCAGGCAGGCGTGGAAACCCGACATGCGGCGCCCGTCGCCACAACTGAACCGGCTGCTCCGACTACGCCCAAGGCCGGAACACCGACCACGCCACGGCGGAAACGTCGGGCCTACACACCGAACTTCATGAGGGACTGAGATGGATCTGGAACGGATGCGCGCCCTGTTGGCAGCACTTCAGGAGGCGCGCTACGCGGGCGTCCGGTCGGTCAGCTATGACGGCAAGTCGATCAACTATGGCTCGGACGCCGAACTGGCGAATGCCATCAGTGACCTCGAAACCCGGATCGCCACAGCCACGACCGGCACGCCGCGCCGTCGGCGCTGGGGCACTGTCGCGTCAAAAGGTCTGTGATCCATGGCGTTCGAGGCTTTCCGCCAGCGGTTGGGGTCGATCATCGGCGGGTTCGATGCGGCCCAAGCCCATCGTCGCATGCGCGGGTTTAGGGCTTCCCGCGCGCATGTGAACACGCTGATCGCCGCCTCGGGCGACACGATCACCGCCCGCGCCCGCTGGCTGGTGCGCAACAATGGCTATGCAGCGAATGCAGTGGAGTCTTTCGCCAGCAATGTCGTCGGCGATGGCATCAAGCCTTCGTCGACCATCGCGGATGCCGCCAAGAAGGAAGAGCTGCAGGCGCTGTGGCTCGCGTGGACTGACGATGCTGACGCAGAAGGGCTGACGGATTTCTACGGGCTGCAACGGCGCGCGGCGCGCGAAGTGTTCCTGTCAGGCGAGGTGTTCATTCGCATCCGGCCGCGCCGGGCCGAGGACGGTCTGACGGTGCCGCTCCAGTTGCAGATGCTGCCCGCAGAAATGCTACCCCTCGACATGAACCGCACGCTGCCCGGTGCCGGGCTGATCCGGCAGGGGATCGAGTTCGACGGTATCGGCCGCCGCGTCGCATATCACTTTCTGCGTCGCCATCCCGGTGATCTGACCGATCCGGGGCTATCCGGCGAAACCGTCCGTGTACCTGCCGCCGACGTGATCCATGTCCTCGACCCGGTCGAGGCCGGGCAATTGCGCGGCGTGTCACGGTTTGCAGCCGCCATCGTGAAGCTGTTCACGCTGGACCTCTATGACGATGCCGAGCTGGAGCGGAAAAAGATCGCGGCGATGTTCGCGATGTTCATCACTTCACCCGCGCCCGAAACCCCGCTGGACCCAACCGACGAGGATCTGGAGGTCGAACCTGGACAGGTGGTGCGGCTCGATCCCGGCGAGGATGTGTCCACCCCTGCCACACCGGACTCGGGCGGCACCTATGAACCGTTCCAGTATCGGACCTTGCTGCAAATCGCCGCCGCGCTGGGCGTGCCCTATGGCTATCTGACCGGCGACACGGCGAAGGGCAACTTCTCGAACACCCGGATTTCTCTGATCGAATTCCGCCGTCGGATATCCGCCTGGCAGCACGGCGTGCTGGTCTATCAGCTTTGCCGGGCGGTCTGGGTGCGCTGGATGGACACTGCTGTGCTGTCGGGCGCGCTGGACCTGCCGGGCTATGACAGCCAGCGGCGTCAATATCAGGCCTGCGCCTGGTTGCCCACGAAATGGGACTGGATTGACCCGATGAAGGACGCCTCGGCCGAGATCCTGCAGATCGAAGCAGGCCTGAAGTCTCGGACGCAAGCCTTGGCAGAGCGGGGATACGACGCAGAACAGGTGGACCGCGAAATCGCCGCTGAACGAAAACGCGAGGCGGCGCTGGGCCTTGATTTCCGCCGCCCGGGATCCCCGGCGCAGGGGCCGGGTGAAAGCGGCAAGTCGGCTGAAGCTGCCAACGCAGAAAAGGACGACGAGGCCGACGACACCGGCGACGAAAAACCTGACCCTAAGGAGGGCGCATGATGCACCACGCGCAAATCGCCCAGCGCGCGTTCAATACGCCGCTGATGGTGGACCCCGCCAAGGCACTGGCCTTCCTGTCCGGTCTTGGCCCGCGCATCACCGGGCAAGAGATCACCTTCCAGGGGCTGGACGTGGAAGCCGATGATCAGGCCGCTGCCGCAGTTCCCGCCCGAGCTTCGCTCTTTGGCAATGATCTTGCCCAGCGCCACCTGCGGAATGGCACCCAACCCTATGCGGTGGTCGATGGCATCGCGGTCATCGAAATCGCCGGAACGCTGGTCCATCGCGGTGCCTGGATCGGGCAATCCTCGGGTCTGACCTCATACGAGGGCATTGCCGCTCAGTTGCAGGCCGCATTGGCCGATCCCGGCGTGCGCGGCATCGCGCTCGACATAGACAGCTTCGGTGGCGAGGTCGCCGGGGCCTTCGATCTGGCGGATCGCATTCGGGCGGCGCGGGCGCAAAAGCCGGTCCACGCTTTTGTAGCGGAACATGCGCTGTCGGCTGGGTATGTCCTGGCCAGCCAAGCCGACCGCATCATCCTGCCCCGCACGGGCGCTGTCGGCAGCATTGGGGTGGTGGCGCTGCACACAGATATGAGTGGGGCGCTGGATCAGAAGGGGATCGCGGTCACGCTGATCCACGCCGGGGCGCACAAGACTGATGCCAATCCTTATCAGCCGCTGCCTGAAGCTGTGCACGACCAGATGCAGCGCGAGTTGGAAGTGGTGCGCTTCCTCTTCACTGAGACCGTCGCCGCCGGTCGCGGGGATCGGCTGACCCATGCAGCCGCGCTGGCCACCGAAGCTGCGGTCTTCCGCGGGACAGAGGCCATCGCCGCCGGTCTGGCCGATGATCTCGCCGATCCCGTCACCGCCTTCACCGCCTTCGCCGCCGCACCTCGAGGCACAACTTCCAGCAACAGAAAGGGTCCGCAGATGACCACCACGCCTGAAATTTCCGCCGACGCGACGACACCCGTGGCAATACCGCCAGTTCTGGGTGCGCCAGAGCCGCCCACTGCGGCGGCCAATGCAGCGCCCTCGACCATGACCGCCGACGCAGTGCGCGCCGAGGCGGCCGAGGTTGCGCAGGTCTGCGCACAGGCCGCCCGGCTGGGCGTGACCATCGACGCGGCCGACGCGGTCACCAAGGGGCTGAAACCCGAAGCGCTTCGCGCCCGGGTTCTGGCTGATCTCGCCGCCCGCAGCGATGCGGCTGGCATCATCGCCACCGCCCCCGCGGCAGCTGCCGCCAAAGACAGCCCGATCATCGCTGCCGCCAAGA
This sequence comes from Phaeovulum veldkampii DSM 11550, assembly GCF_003034995.1. GTDB lineage: Bacteria > Pseudomonadota > Alphaproteobacteria > Rhodobacterales > Rhodobacteraceae > Phaeovulum > Phaeovulum veldkampii. Next base: position 36,870 of record NZ_PZKF01000021.1, read on the forward strand.
AGGCCGCGACAGACGCGAAGCGCTGAACTAGCGCGCGTTTCCTCCACCTTCCCCCTTCCCCAAACCATGGAGACTGACCAATGCCCGTCCTGACGGAACCGCCCAGCATGGGCGATGTCCTCAAATATGAGGTCAACCCGAACTATACCCGCGAGGTGATCACGCTGCTGCAAGGCCTGCCCTATCCGGTCGGTTCGGTGCTGGGGAAGATCACCGCCAGCGGCAAATATACCCTGTCACCTGCGACCGGGGCGGACGGTTCGCAGGTCGCCAGCGCCGTGCTGCTTTACGCCGTCGATGCCACACTGGCGGATGCGACAGGCATTGTCGTCGCCCGTGGCCCCACGATCGTGTCGCGCGCAGAACTCGCCTACGGCGCCACTGTCGATGACGGCACCAAGATCACCGCCAAGATCGCCCAGCTTGCCACCGTCGGCATCATCGCTCGCGACGGCGTCTGACGCGCGCCGTCTGCATCCCTTTCCCCAAATCACCGGAGCACCCCATGACCCTTGTCCGCAATCCCTTTGACGCTGGCGGCTACTCGCTGGCCGAAATGACGCAGGCCATCAACATCCTGCCCAACCTTTACACCCGCCTTGGCCAGATCGGCCTCTTCCGCTTTGAAGGCGTCACCCAACGCTCTGTCATCATCGAGCAATACGAGGGGGTGCTGAACCTGCTGCCCTCGGTCCCCCTCGGCGGCCCCTCCACTGTCGGCACCCGCGAGGGGCGGTCGATGCGTTCCTTCGCCCTGCCATGGATCCCGCATGATGATGTCATCCTGCCCGGCGACATTCAGGGCCAGCCCGCGCTGGGTGCCTTTGATGCCGCCGACCCGCTGGTCGAGGTGATGAACCGCAAGCTGCAACTCATGCGCCGCAAGCATGCCCAGACCCGCGAATACATGGAGATGAACGCCCTGCGCGGCATCGTGAAAGATGGCGCGGGCACGACCCTCTACAACTACTTCACCGAATTCGGCCTGGCGCAGATCTCGGTGGATTTCCTGCTGGGCACGGCAGGCACCCTTGTCCAAGGGAAGGTCCGCGAGGTCTTGCGGGCAATCGAAGACAACCTCCTCGGCGAAAGCATGTCGGACGTGCATGCCCTCGTCAGCCGGGAGTTCTTCGACAAGCTGATCGCGCACCCCAAAACCGAGGAAGCCTACAAGTTCTACGCCGCCACCGGCGCACAGCCCCTGCGCCAGGATGTGCGCCGGAACTTCCCCTTCGCGGGCATCGTGTTCGAGGAATATGCGGGCACCGTCACTCTCTCGACCAAGGCCACCGAACGGCTGGTCCCCGCCAGCGAAGGCATCGCGTTCCCCTTGGGCACGATGGACACCTTCACCACCTACGGCGGCCCGGCCAACCTGCTGGAGGCGGCGAATACCCTCGGCCTGCCCCTCTACGCCCGCCAGCACCTCGACGAAAAGGGCCGCTGGATCGACCTGATGACCGAAGCCTCGATCCTGCCGGTGAACAAGCGGCCGCGCATCGCGATCCGCATCCACACATCGAACTGACGGCCCCGACATGAACGCCTTCGCCGCCGCCATGGACCGCATCTATGCCAACCCGTCCATGGCGGTGACCGCCGTCTGGATTTCCGCTACGACATCAGAGGAACGCCCGATCCGCGTCATCCGCCGCGCCCCGGACCGCATCACAGACTTCGGCGCTGGGCGGTTTGTCAGCGACACCATGATGGTGGATGTGCGCGTGTCTGACCTGGCCGATCCCCGCCCCGGCGATCTGATCGTGATCGGCGCGGGCAGCTTCACCATCCAGGGGGAGCCTGTCCGCGACCGCGAACGCCTGATCTGGACACTGGACCTGCGGCCATCATGAGGTTGAAGATCGCCTTCGACCCAGACCTCGTCTCGCTGATGCAGGCCGAAATCGCTGCTGGTGAAAAGGCAGTGTCGGCGGCCATGCGCGAGGCGGGCACTTCCCTGAAATCCGCCTGGCGCGGCCAGATCAACGGCGCGGGGCTGGGCACCAGGCTGGGCAACTCTATCCGCCTCGCCAGTTTCCCGAAATCCGGCGACAGCCTGAACGCGGCGGCGCTGGTCTGGTCCAACGCCCCGGTGATCATCGGCGCGCATGACACAGGGCCGCTGATCCGGTCCAAGGACGGGTTCTGGCTGGCGATCCCCACCCCCGCCGCTGGCAAAAGCACCAAGGGCGGCCGGATCACCCCCGGCGAGTGGGAACGCCGCACCGGGTTGCGCCTGCGGTTCATCTACCGCCGCCGGGGGCCCAGCCTGCTGGTGGCGGAAGGACGTTTGAATTCGAAAGGCCGGGCCGTGGCATCGAAATCCAAGACCGGACGCGGGCTGACGACTGTCCCGATCTTCCTGTTGGTGCCGCAAGTCAAGTTGCGCAAGCGGCTGGATCTGGCGCGGGATGCCGAGCGGGCGGTGGACGGCGTGCCGGGGCGAATTGTTGCGAATTGGGTGGAGGGGAAAGTGTGATCGCCACTTCTGCTCAGTAGCCAGCCTCGCGTTGATGGCGCACGGCCAATACCACCGCCGTTTCACCGTCAAACCGATAGAGCGACACATAGCCACTGTCGCCAAAGGTGATGAACCACTCGCGGAATTCCGGTTCCATGTCCTCAGCCGGTCGCCCGGCGCCCGGTTGATCGCGCAGGATGTTCATGCCTTCGCGGATGGATTTGGCGGCGCGTCGGGCGGCATCAGGGTTCTTGTCAGCAAGGAAACGGTACAGCCGCTCGACATCCCGCAGTGCGGCGGGCGACCAGATCAGTCGTGGCATTCAGGGGCTGCCGCCGCTTCGCCTGCTTCCAGCTTGGCAAGCCAGGCATCGGCTTCGTCATGTGTCACGTGCTTGCCGGTCGCCTGATACTCCCGCCAGGCCTGCAACCCGGCTTGCCGAAACGCTTCGCGCTTCTCTTCGCGGTCGACGAACTGCGCCACGGCCTCACGCAGCATCCAATGCGTGGAGCGGTCCTTGGCATCCGCCAGCCGCTTGAGGCGGTCGCGGGTGTCCTGATCGAGCTTCACGGCGATGGGTCGGACGGCGTTCATCGGTGCTGCTCCGTGCGAGTATTCATGGGTATTACCTTTAGCACATCCGCGACCATCACAGAAGTCATAATTCAGGAAGTGCTCTGTCATGCCCACCACCCGCGAAACCATCCTCGCCGCGCTGCACGCGCGGCTGCAGCCGCTCGCCGCCCTCACCTTGCGCGATGAGGTCTTGCCCGAACGGATCCCGGCGGCCGGGATGATCATCTTGCGCGACGGCCAACCGGGCGAACCAGAGGTGACGCTGTCGCCCTTGCGCTATCACTACCAGCACCGCGCCGAGTTGGAGGTCGTTGTCCAGGCTGGCACCGGTCGTGCCAGCCCCTTCGACACCCTGATCGCCAGCATCGGCGCAGCGATTGAATCCGACCGCACGCTTGGCGGCCTCTGCGACTGGGTCGAACCCGAATCCTCGGCCTCGGTCGATCTGCCCATCGAGGGCGCGGCGGCGCTGAAGGCGGCGGTCATCACTGTCGTCTTGCACTACACCACCACCGGCCCTCTGGCCTGACACCCCAAACATCGAGGAGACTCCCATGGCACGTGCGCAAGGCGCGCGGGCGCAGATGGCGCTTGCGTATGAGACGGTTTACGGCACCCCGCCGGTGAGTGGGTTCCGATTGATGCCCTTTGCCCGAACCACGCTCGGTTCGGAACAGCCGCTGCTGGAATCCGAACTGCTGGGCTATGGCCGCGATCCCCTCGCCCCGATCAAGGATGCTGTCACTGCTGATGGCGAGGTGGTGATCCCCATTGATGTGGAGGCCTTCGGGTTCTGGCTGAAGGCGGCGTTTGGCCAGCCGGTCACCAGCGGCACCACGCCCAAGACCCACACCTTCCAGTCAGGCAACTGGACGCTGCCCAGCATGGCCATCGAAACTGCCATGCCCGAAGTGCCGCGTTTCGCGATGTATTCCGGCTGTGTCCTCGATCAGTTGACCTGGCAGATGCAGCGCTCCGGCCTTCTTACGGCGACCGCACGGCTTGTCGCGCAAGGCGAAACCATCGCAGCCGCCACTGCCGCAGGCACGCCCACCGCGCTGGGCCTGCAGCGCTTCGGCCATTTCAACGGCACGGTGAAACGCAACGGCAGCAGCCTGGGGAACGTGGTCTCGGCCGAGATCACCTATTCCAACAACCTCGACCGCATTGAGACCATCCGGGGCGATGGCCGCATTGATGGTGCTGACCCCGCCATGGCCGCCCTGTCGGGACGGATCGAGGTGCGGTTTTCCGACACGGCGCTGATCACCCAAGCCATCGACGGCACGCCCTGCGAGTTGGAGTTCAACTACAGCCTCGGGGCCAACGCCAGCTTCACCTTCACTGCCCACGCCGTCTATCTGCCCCGCCCGCGCATCGAAATCGCCGGACCCCAAGGCGTGCAGGCCACCTTCGACTGGATGGCCGCCAAGGCAGCCAGCCCCGCCCGCATGTGCACCGCCGTCCTCATCAACACCTTGGCGGCCTATTGAATTGGGTATGGAGGCTGATCCGCACAGTGGAGGCGGGCGCGAAATGGCGGTATCCGTTTCAACGATTCCCCCGAGAAAGGTTCCGCACATGACACCCGCCGAAATCATGGCTGCATTGGAGGGCGTTGGCCCGCTGCCGCGCGACGCATTGGAAGCAGCAGGACAATCGCGCGAAGCCATGGTGCCGGTGTTTCTGGACTACATCGGCAAACTGCAAACGGCAAAGATCGATGATCTGGAGCGCATGGATGCGTTCGTTTTCATCTTCTTCCTTCTAGCGGAATGGCGCGAGACCCGGGCATTTCGCCCACTGGCCAAGCTGCTCCGGCGCGATCCGGAATTTCTGGATGCACTGTTGGGAGATTCGATCACCGAAGCCTCGGCGCGTGTCATGGCAGGGGTGTTTGACGGCGATCTGCAACCGCTGTTCGACATTCTGCAGGATGATACCGCTGACAGCTTCCTGCGTGGCGAGATGTTTGACACGCTGGCCATCGTTGCCTTGGAAAATCCCGGTCTGCGGCCCCGCGTTTCGCAGTTCCTCGTCGACTTCTTCGACCTCACCGGCACCAATACAGGCGAGGAAGTCTGGTGGTCTTGGGCCGAATGTATTGCGGCCCTTGGCCTTTCAAACATGGAAACTGCGGTGCGCGCCGTGTTCGACAGTGGTCTGATCACCCCGGATCACAGCCGTGTCGAGGATTTCACCGAGCGGCTTCAGGCAACGCTGGATGCCGGTCGGCCCGACTGGTTCACTGAAATATCCAGCAACACGCTGATCACTGACACCATCGCCGAACTCGAGCCATGGTACTGCTTCACTCCGGAATACCTGGCGAAGAAGGCTGAAGGCCGCCTGAACGTCCTGTCGTCGCTGATGCCCCGCAGCAGCGATCCGTTCAACAGCGTGATCACCGGCAAGACCGGCCGAAACGACCCCTGCCCTTGTGGCAGTGGCAAGAAGTTCAAGAAATGCTGCCTCCAATGACCTGAACAGTCCACCTGCTCTACTGACCACCCTCCCCAGCGACGTGCCCCGGCACGTCGCTTTTGTTTTGAGAAAGGCCCAAAGATGATCCGACTGAACCTGACTGCCACGCCTGAATGGCTGGACCTCGCCCCTGGCTTGCGCCTGCTCGTCGGACCCTTGACCACCGCACTGATGGTGTCCGCACGCGCCGATCCGGCAATCGAGACCCTGCCGGAAGGTGCCAGCCAAGAGGCGCTGGCCCTCGCGATGGCCAAGGCCGTCGCCCGCCGTGCTGTGCTGGATTGGGAAGGTGTGGGCGATGATGCCGGAAATGTCGTGCCCGTCAGCCCCGAGGGCATCGACGCCCTTCTGGAAATCTGGCCGATCTTCGAAGCCTTCCAGACGATGTATGTCGCCAAGGGCCTGATCCTGGACGCAGAAAAAAACGTCTCCGCGCCCTCGCCGACTGGTCCTTCGGCGGGGGCGATCGGTACTGCGCCGCCTGCGCGGGAGCGTGCCCGGACTGCCCCGCAAGACTGAACCGACCCCAGACCCCCGAGGGCTGGCAGGTTTGGGATCTGGTCGGACGCCTTGGCGGGCAACTCCGCGTAATCCCCGGTGCGGTCCTCGGTTGGGACATGGGCGCTGCCCTCGCCATGGCCCACGCGCTGGGCATCGACACCCTGATCGCCGCCGAGCTGCTGCCTGAGATCGAGGCAGTGATGGTGCGCAAGTTGAACGAACAGATGGAAGGAAGCCGCGATGGCTGAAAAAAGGGTCAGCGTCCGCCTCGTGGCGGAGGGCGGTCGCCAGGTGCGTGCGGAACTGGAAGGCATCGGTGATGCTGGCGCGCGGGGCTTTGGCCGCCTCTCGACCGAGATGGAACTGGCCAACACGCGGCTGGCCAGCTTTGCCCGCAAGGCCGGGCTCGCGCTGGCGGCCGTGACGGTTGCTGCGGCGGCTGCTGGCGTGGCGATGGTCCGATCCGGATTGGAGACCATCGGCGCGCAGGCGGACATGGCGGCATCCCTGAAAACCACCGTCGAAAGCCTGCAGGTGCTGACGTGGGCTGGCGAGCTTGCCGGGGTTTCCATGGGCGAGATCGAACAGGCCACGAAGAAGCTGACCACCCGGTTGTCGGAAGCTGCCGCCGGATCGGGTTCGGCAGTCGGGGCCTTGCAGCGGCTGAACCTGACAGCAGCCGACCTTCAGGCATTGCCACTCGACCAGCGCATCGTCGCCATCCAGGAAGCCTTGAACCGGTTTGTTCCCGAAGCGGAACGCGCCGCCGTGGCATCCGACCTCTTCGGCGACAAGGCGGCATTGGCTTTCCTTCGCATTGATCCAGCCACCCTGCGCGAAGCGGCGCAGGATGTGCGCGATTTCGGTGTGGCGGTCAGCGCGGCTGATGCCACACAGATCGAACGGACCGGCGACGCAATCGCCAAACTCAGCCTGATCTGGCTCGGGCTGACCAACCGGTTGACGGCGGCCGTTGCCCCAGCACTGGAAACCATCGCCAACACGCTGGCCGATATGGCGCGCAGCACCGGGCCGATTGGCATCGCCATCAATGCCCTTTTCGACAACATCGGTCGCCTGACCACCTACGCTGCGACCTTTGCCACGCTGATGGCAGGGCGCTGGGTGGCGGGGCTGGCCGCTGCAGCTCTGTCGGTGCGCGGCCTTGCCACCGGCCTCGTCATCCTGCGCGGGGCGCTGATCCGCACCGGCATCGGCGCGCTGATCGTCGGCGCAGGGGAGTTGGTGTTCCAGTTCACCCGGCTCGTCGCAGGCGCGGGCGGGTTTGGCGCAGCGATTGGCCTGCTGAAAGAACTGGCGTTGGAGGTCTGGGATCGCATCGGCCTTGGGGCCGCGTCTGCCTGGTCGAAGATCGAGGCCAGCTGGGCCGGGCTGCAAGCCACCATCTACGGCGCGATGCAGTCCTCAGTTGAGGCGGTGACCAGTTTCGGCAATTCGGCGGCAGGCATTTTCAAAGGCGCCTATGATGCAGTGAAGGCAATCTGGGGCCAATTGCCGGGCGCGATTGGTGATTTTGCCTTCCAAGCCGCCAACGGTCTGATCAGCGGCGTCGAGGCCATGCTGAACGGCGTCGTCACTCGCATCAACAACTTCATCAACGGGCTGAACGCAGCACTCGACCTTCTGCCCGATTGGGCTGTCGGCGAAGGCGGGGTGCGGATCGGTACGCTGGACCCCGTGGCGCTGGGCCGGATCGACAATCCCTTTGCAGGGTCCGCAGCTGCTGCCGGAACTGCCGCCGCTGAAGCCTTCTCGGCGGCGATGGCGCAGACCTATGTCACTACGCCCGATCTTGGGCTGACCGGCATGGCTGAAGAGGCGACCGCCCGGGCCGATGCCTATCGCGAGGCTTCCGGCATGCTGGCCGATGCAGCCACCCGTCCATTGCAAAGCTGGCAGGCGCTGAAGGATGCTGTCGCCGGTGCCGGAACCGAAGGCAAAACCGCACTCGATGGGGCCGCAGAGGCCGCCAACCGGCTGGACGAGTCGATGACCGAAGCCGGGCGCGCTGCCGGTGGGGCCGGTGCCGCCGCCGCAACCGGGGCCGAAGTGGCCAAGACCGGATGGGAGGCGGCCGTCGCCACGCTCGCCGACTACGCTGCCAAGGCGCGCGACATTGGGGGCGACATCGGCAATGCGCTGGTCTCTGCCTTCACTTCGGCCGAGAATGCCGTGGGCGAGTTCGTGAAGACCGGCAAGCTCGACTTCCGCGATCTCGTGACCTCGATGATCGCCGATCTCGCGAAACTGGCGGCTCGTCGGTTTATTCTCGGCCCCATCGCCAATGCACTGTCGGGCGCACTGAGCGGCGCGGGTGGTATCTTCGCCAATATCCTGCATGCGGGTGGGATGGTCGGATCGCCTAGCCCGGGTCGTATGGTCCCGGCGCTTGCCTTCGCCAATGCCCCGCGCATGCATGCAGGCGGCTGGGCCGGGATCAAGCCCGACGAGGTTCCGGCAATCCTGCAACGGGGAGAGCGGGTCCTGTCGCGCCGGGAAGCAGCGGCCTACGGCCAGACCACCGTGGCCCCGAACATCTCCGTCACCATCATGGCCCGCGATGCCGAAAGCTTCCGGCAGTCGCGCACGCAGGTCGCAGCCGATATCGCCCGGGCCGTATCCCTCAGCCGGAGGGGCATGTGATGGCGTTTCACGAAGTGCGCTTTCCCGACAATATCAGCCGCGGCGCGCGGGGCGGACCAGAACGGCGCACGCAAGTTGTAGAGCTGGCGAGCGGCGATGAGGAACGCAATGCCAGCTGGGCCAACAGCCGCCGCCGCTATGATGTGGCCTATGGCATCCGGCGTGCGGATGATCTGGCGGCAGTCGTCGCCTTCTTCGAGGCGCGCAACGGCCGCTTGCACGGCTTTCGCTACAAGGATTGGGCAGACTATAAATCTGCCCTGCCGTCGCAGGCGATTACTCCGACAGACCAGCAGATCGGCACCGGGACCGGCAGTCAGCAGACCTTCCAGCTGGCAAAGCGCTACACGTCCGGAGCACAGACGTGGGTCCGGATCATCACCAAACCGGTCGCCGGAACTGTCCGCGCGGCGCTGGGCATGGTCGAGCAGATGTCGGGCTGGACCGTGGACACGACGACTGGCGTCGTTACCTTCACCACCGCCCCTGCAGGTGGCGTCGTCGTCCGCGCTGGCTTCGAATTCGATGTGCCGGTGCGGTTCGACAGCGACACCCTCGACGTCACCCTTGATTTTGAACGGCTGGGATCAATCACCGCCATTCCCCTGCTGGAGATCCGCAGATGAAAAACCTCTCCCCAGCGCTGCAGGCCCATCTCGATGAAGGCACGACCACCCTGTCCTGGTGCTGGCGGATTTCGCGCAGCGATGGCGTGGCGTTGGGCTTTACGGATCATGATCTCACCCTCAGTTTCGATGGCACTATGTTTGAGCCGGAGAGCGGGTTCGCCGCCTCGGAAATCCGCGCGGGCTCCGATCTCGCCGTCGATGCGCAAGACGCGACCGGTGTGCTGACCTCCGACCGGATCACGGAAACCGACATCCTCGACGGGCGGTGGGACAATGCGGCGGTGGAGCTGTGGCGGGTGAACTGGGCCGATACCAGCCAGCGCGTTCTGTTACGCCGGGGTGCTGTCGGGCAAATCCGCCGCGGCCGCATGGCCTTTGTCGCGGAGGTGCGCTCGCTTGCGCACCTTCTCGGCCAGACGGTCGGCCGGACGTTTCAGGCGGGGTGTGATGCCCGCTTGGGCGACACCCGCTGCGGCATCGATCTGGAAACCGTCGTCTACAAGGGTACGGGCGTCGTCACCGACCTGTTGCGCGACCGGGCGTTCATGGCGTCCGGGCTGGCTGGTTTTGATGCGGGCTGGTTCACCTCCGGCACCTTGACCTGGACCAGTGGTGCAAATGCGGGCCGCGTCACCGAGGTGCTGGCACACGGTTTGGATGGTAGCATCGCCACCCTGACCCTGCTGGAAGCACCGGTTCGCGCCATCGCCGAGGGCGACAGCTTCATCGCCCGCGCGGGCTGTGACAAGCGCATCACTACCTGCAGCGCCAAGTTTGCCAATGTCGCCAACTTCCGGGGTTTTCCCAACATTCCGGGTCAAGATGCGGTCCTGCGCTATGCCAGCCAAGACGGCGGCCATGAAGGAAATGTGCTGTGAAGAGCGCTGATCCCGACTTGGTCATCGCCACCGCTCGGCGCTGGCTCGGCACGCCGTACCACGATCAAGCCAGTCTGCGCGGTGTCGGTTGCGATTGCCTTGGGCTGGCACGTGGCGTGTGGCGCGAGGTGGTGGGCGACGAACCTTTCCCGATCCCGCCCTACAGCCGGGATTGGGGTGAGACCGGCTCGCACGAGATTCTGGCAGAGGGTGCGCGCCAGATGATGCCGGAAATCACGCCCACTGAAGCGGGGCCCGGCACGCTGATCCTATTCCGCATGGCCCCGCGTGCCATCGCCAAGCATGTCGGGATCCTGACCGCCCCCGATCGTTTCATCCACGCCTATGAACGGCTGGGCGTGGTCGAGGAAACCCTGACACCGGCATGGGCGCGCAAGATCGCCTTCGCCTTCCTGTTTCCCAGAGATTGAGACCCCAGACATGGCAACTTTGGTTCTCGGCGCCGTCGGCTCCGCGATTGGCGGCGCATTTGGCGGGGCCATCCTCGGCTTTTCCGGTGCGGCCATCGGCGGCTTCATCGGATCCACTATCGGGTCAGTGGTCGACAACTGGATCGTCTCATCCCTCGCCCCAGCGCAGCGGATCGAGGGCGCGCGGCTGGACAGCTTGCGCATCACGTCCTCCACCGAAGGGGCCGTGATCCCACGCTTGTTCGGCCGGATGCGGATCGGCGGCAATATCATCTGGGCCACTGACTTCCGCGAGGAGGTCAACACTACCAGTCAAGGCGGCGGCAAAGGCAGCGGGCCTAAGGTCACCACCACCGAATACCTCTATTATGCCAGCTTCGCAGTCGCGCTGTGCGAGGGCGAAATCACCGGCATTGGCCGGGTCTGGGCTGATGGCAAGGCGATGGATATGACCGGGGTCACCTGGCGCTGGTATCCGGGCGACGAGGTGCAATCCCCCGATCCGTTCATCTCCGCCAAGATGGGCGCAGCCAACACCCCGGCCTATCGCGGCACCGCCTACGTCGTTTTCGAAGAACTGAACCTCAGCGCCTTCGGCAATCGTCTGCCGCAGATTAGTTTCGAGGTGTTCCGCCCGCTGGCCGATCCCGACACCGCCGAAGGGCTGGTCAAGGCGGTGACGATGATCCCGGCCTCGGGCGAATTCACCTATGCGACCGCCCCGGTCAAAAAATCCAACGGCTCCGGCGGCGCGACAGTGGCCGAGAACCTGAATGCCATCACCGACACCGCGGACATCGTTGTGGCGCTGGACCGGCTGCAGTCACTCGCTCCGGCTGTGGAAAGCGTGAGCCTGGTTGTCGCGTGGTTTGGCAATGATCTGCGCGCCGGGAACTGCAACGTGCGGCCGGGTGTCGAGGTGGACACCAAGACGACGACGCCCTCGGCTTGGGTCGTGAATGGCGTCGCCCGTGCCGATGCGTTTCTTGTCAGCCGCGATGCCGAGGACCGCCCGGTCTATGGCGGCACGCCCGCCGACTTCGCCGTGGTGCAAGCGATCCAGGAGATGAAGGCACGCGGGCTGCGCGTGACTCTCTATCCCTTCCTGCTGCTGGACGTCCCGCCCGGCAACACCAAACCGAACCCCTACAGCGCCAATGCGGCCACCTCGGGCCAGCCGACCTTCCCCTGGCGCGGCCGGATCACCTGTTCCCCGGCGGCGGGTTTTGCAGGATCGGTGGACAAGACCGCGACCGCTGCCACGCAGGTCGCAGCGCTGTTCGGCACGGCCACACCAGCCAACTTCAGCGTGTCGGGCACCACTGTCAGCTGGACCGGCCCGGTTGGCGAGTGGTCCCTGCGCCGGATGATCCTGCACTATGCGCATCTCTGCAAGGCGGCAGGCGGCGTCGACGCCTTCCTGATCGGTTCAGAAATGCCAGGCCTGACCACGATCCGCTCCGGTGCCAGCACCTATCCTGCGGTCACCGCCTTCAAATCCCTCGCCGCCGATGTGCGCGCGATCCTCGGCGTTGGGCCGAAGATCGGGTATGCCGCCGACTGGTCGGAATACTTCGGTCACCACCCTGCCGACGGCAGCGGCGATGTGTTCTTCCACCTCGACCCGCTCTGGTCGGACGCCAATATCAACTTCATCGGCATCGACAACTACATGCCGCTGTCCGATTGGCGCGACGGGTTCGATCACGCTGACGCCGCGCTGGCGCCTGCGATTTATGACCGGGAGTATCTGCAATCCAACATCACCGGCGGCGAAGGCTTCGACTGGTTCTATGCTGACGCCCTTGATCGAACCGCGCAGAACCGCACGCCGATCACAGATGGCGCGGCGGCCAAACCATGGGTCTTCCGCTTCAAGGATCTGCGCGCTTGGTGGCAAAACCCGCATTTCAACCGGCCCGGCGGGGCCGAAAGCGGTACGCCGACGGCATGGGTGCCGCAGTCGAAACCCGTCTGGTTCACCGAACTGGGTTGCCCGGCGATTGACCGCGGCACCAATCAGCCGAACGTGTTCTTCGACCCAAAATCCTCGGAAAGCTTCACGCCCTACTTCTCGCGCGGATGGCGCGACGATGCGATCCAGCGGGCCTATCTGGAAGCCAGTTTTCTATTCTGGGGCACGTCGGCGAACAACCCGGTGTCCTCGGTCTACGGCAATCGCATGGTCCATATGCCCGAATGCGCCGCCTGGACATGGGACGCACGGCCTTATCCGTTCTTTCCCGAACTGACCGATGTCTGGACTGATGGCCCGAACTGGCGGCTGGGCCACTGGCTGACCGGGCGGCTGGGCGCAGTATCGCTGGCGGCACTGGTCCGCCACCTTTGTCTCCGCGCCGGAATGCCCGCAGAATTGATCGACGTCTCCGGCCTCTGGGGTGCGGTCGAGGGCTATGTGATCTCGGCGCTTGAAGCCCCACGCGCGTCAATTTCCACACTCGCCCGGCATTTCGGCTTCGATGCTGTCGAGAGCGAAGGGCGCATCAAGTTCCTGATGCGCGGCCGAATTGCCGGTGCCACGATCACCCCGGATGGAATGGTGGCCCCCGCCTCTGCGCAGGGCGATGTGATGGAACTGACTCGGGCGCAGGAAACCGAACTGCCGCAGGCCTTGAAATGGCAGGTCGCGCGGGCCGACGAGGATTATGACGCGGCACAGGTCGAGGCGCGCCGCATCACCGTCGACACCACCCGCATCGCGTCCGAGTCCTTCCCGATGGCGATCCCACCGGAAGAAGCCGAGCGCCGCTGCCGTCGCGCGCTGATGGAGGCATGGATTGGCCGCGAAAGTGCCGTGTTCCGCCTGCCGCCTTCGCGACTGGCGCTGGATCCCTGCGATGTGATCCTGCTCGACCACGATGGCCGCCTGACGGAAATGCGCCTGGTGTCCATCGCGGACTCCGACCTGCGCAGTGTCGACGCCGTGCGCCAGGACCGGGCGGTCTATGACTTGCCGCCGGGAGAGCCGCGACCTGCGTCCTTGTCGACGCCGACGGTATTCGGTGCACCCGACATCGTGCTGCTGGACCTGCCACAGTTGCGTGAGGATCAACCTGCGCATAGGCCCATGATCGCAGCGCATGCCAAACCGTGGCCAGGCGAAATCGCGGTCTACCGCAGTGCCGCGACCGACGGCTTCACACTGTTGACCACCTTCAGCTCGCGGGCGCGCATGGGTGTGCTGGCTGAGGATTTCTACGCTGGACCTGTGTCGCGCTTTGATCTGGGCAATGCACTGGTGGTCGATCTCTATTCCGGCACGCTGGAGAGCGTCACGGACATTGCCTTGCTCGGTGGGGCCAACGCGCTGGCTGTCGAGACCGGCGCTGAGCAATGGGAAATTGTCCAGGCGGGCACGGCCGAACTGATCGCACTTGGGCGATACAGGCTGACGCGCCTGCTGCGCGGCCAGCGCGGAACAGAAGGTGCCATCGTCGGCACGGTGCCGACCGGCGCGCGGGTGGTCGTGCTGGACACGGCCGTGGCGCCCTTGCCGATTTCCGAAGCCGATCTGGGTCTGCCATGGAACTGGCGCATCGGCCCGGCATCGCGCCCGGCCAGCGACGAAACCTTTGTTGCCACCACCTTCACGCCCGAGGGCGCTGGACTGCGGCCGTTTTCGGTGGCCCATGTCGAGCAACCATGGCGCATCGCCCGCAGCCCGGGCGATCTGACCATCCGCTGGACGCGGCGGTCCCGGTCGCTGGCTGCTGACACTTGGGGCGCTGGCGATGTGCCCTTGGCCGAGGACAGTGAAGCCTATGAGGTGGACATCCTCGACGGAGCAACTCGTAAGAGAACCTTACAAGTTGCCACGACCAGCGCCCTCTACACCGCCGCCCAGCAGACCGCCGATTGGGGCGCACCGCTCGGGCCTGGCCAATCCCTATCGATCCGCATCTTCCAGCTCTCGGCTCTGATTGGCCGGGGCGCTGGGCGATCCGTCACCCTCACCTTCTGAAAGCGCACCCCCAGAAAGACCGAAAAATGTCCGACATCACCACCCATCTGCTGTTGCCCTACATCCTGGCATCGCAGGCACAGAAGCATGTCACCCATAACGAAGCGCTGCGCCTGCTGGATGCCATGGTCCAGCTGTCAGTCCTCGACCGAACACGCACCGCCCCACCCGTCAGCCCGACCGATGGCGACCGGCATATCGTGGCATCAGGCGCGACAGGTCTGTGGTTGGGTTGGGATTTGAACGTCGCCTTCTGGGTCGATGGCGTCTGGATGCGCCTGGTGCCACGCCCGGGTTGGCTGGCTTGGATTGCCGCAGAACAGACCTTTGTCGTCTGGAATGGGTCGGCCTGGGATCTGGTCGGTGAACCGGTGGATGTGTCGGATGCCGTCTTCAGTCTGGTGAACGACGCCGATCCGACCAAGAAGGCGTTGTTCTCCCTCTCGGGCCTCACCACCGGCACGACCCGGACCTTCGCCCTGCCGAACACCTCGTCGGAACTGGCGATCCTTGCGGGCACGCAGACCTTTTCCGGCAACAAGACCTTCTCCGGTTCGCTGACCGCATCGGGCGCGGTGTCCATCAGTGGCACGCTGACCGCCTCGGGCACGGTCACGGTTTCCGGCGCAGCAGCCTCGATCGGCACGGCGATCACCGCTGCAACCTATGGAATGGGGACTGGGGTCAATCCAACCGGCGTGACCAAGACCCTGAACCTCGGCACCGGCGGCGCATCCGGATCGACCACGGTCGTCAACATCGGGTCAGCCACAGCAGGCGCAGGCGGCACGACGGTCGTAAACACGCCGACGGTCACCTTCGCCAATGCCGTCACGCAGGTCGGCATGCCCCAAGCCAACCTCACCGCGCAGCTTCTCGGGCTCGGCGGGGCGACGGCCGACAGTTACAACCGGGTTTCGGTCAACACCCCGGCGCTCCTGTTCAACAATGCCGGGGCCGGGATCGAGGCCACCGTCAATAAGGCCGCCGCCGGGAACGATGCGGCCTTTGCGTTCAAGACCGGCTTCTCTGCGCGGGCCTTGTTCGGCCTGCTGGGCAGTGACGATTTCAGCGTCAAGGTCAGCCCGGACGGCTCAGCCTTCATCGAGGCTGTGAAAATCGACCGCACCAATGGCAGGGTCGAACTGCCTGAACCGCTGGTGCTGCCCGCGCATGACGCAGCCCCCGCGCCACCGCCAGCCGGGCGGATCGCGCTTTATGGCCGCAATCGTGCCGGAACGGGCTGGGTCGATGTTCAGCGCCCCTCGGGCCGCCATTTCCCGTTGCAACCGCATTTCGGGGTCAACCGGGTGGCCACCTGGTCGCCGTCAGTCAGCACCACCGTGACGACCGACGGCATGCCGCGCACCGCTGTCGGCACCGTGGCTACGCCGACGCTGGCCACCACCGGCCTTGCCGCCAGCATCCGCCGCTGGCGCGTCACCAGTGCCGCGACCGCCAATGCCGCCGCCGAAGAACGCTCGGCAGGCTGGGTCTGCTGGCGCGGCAATGCCGCGGGTCTGGGAGGGTGGAACTACGTGAACCGGCTGTCGCTGACCACGCTGCAGGCGACGGGGATGGGGTTCTTCGGCCTCTATGGATCGGTGGCGGCGCTGGCGACCACCCTTACGCTGGCCACCGTGGTGAACTGCATTGGCATCGGGTTCCAGCGCGGGACGCACACCAACTGGCAACTGGTCCACAACGATGGCACCGGCGCTCCGACCCTGATCGACCTCGGGGCCAGTTTCCCTGTGGCCAGCCTGACGAATGTGCTGACGCTCTACATCGCCGCCACGCCGAACGGGTCCGACATCGGCCTGCGGTTGGTCGAGGAGGTCAGCGGCGCGGCGGTCGAGTTTACCATCACCACCGACATGCCCGCTGCCACCCAACTGCTCAGTCCGCGCAACTACATGAACAACGGCGCGACAGCCGCCGCCGTCGCCTACGACTGCGCGGGCGTCTACCTCGAGACAGATTACTAAAGGATATCAACATGACAGAACGAACGACCCTCCTGCAGGAGGTCGGCCAGGCCTTCCGCGACAATGGCTTGACTGCCGCCATCACCGCGCTGGTCGGCGGTTGCCTTGCCGTTGCCGCCACAGTGACGAGGAAGGCATTCACCAACGAGGCGATGCTGGAGCGCCTCGACCGCGAACTGCTCCTTGAACGCGAGCGGATCGACAAACAGCGTGCCGAAGACCGCAAAGCCGATGCTGACCGGCTGGAGCGGATTGAGACCGACATTCGCGCGATGCGCGACGTGATGTTCGAGGCCTTCCAGCGCGGCCGCACCGACTGACCAAGCCACCAACCATCCTTCCCACCCCACCCGCCCTCGAGGCGGGTTTTGCATTTCTGGAGACCATCATGCCGACCACGACCTATGCCCACTTCCGCGACGTGCCCGAAAGCGCCTGGCGCTGGCCCAGCTTTTCCCCGGCCGAGATCGCCTGCCGCGGCACCGGCGCGATCAAGATCAACACCGAGGCCATGGACAAGCTGCAAGCCCTGCGCAACCGCTTCGGCAAGCCGCTGATCGTGCGCTCCGGCTATCGCAGTCCCAGCCATAACAGGGCGGTTGGAGGGGCCCCGGCCTCGAAACACATGCTTGGCACGGCGTTCGACATCGCCATGTCGAACCATGATCCGGTGGCTTTTGCCGAGGCCGCCCGCGCCGTAGGCTTTCTCGGTTTCGGCACGTATCCCCGGTCGGGTTTCATGCACATCGACCTCGGGCCTGCGCGCGGCTGGGGCGAGCCGTTCCCCATTCGCGCAACGCCCTTTGTGCCGGAGGTGGCCCCCGCCCGTGAAGTCTTGGCCGACAGCCGCACCCTCAAAGGCGGTGGGGCGGCAGGCATCGCAACTGTCGGCGCCGCTGGTGTCGAAGTCGCGCAGGAAGTCCTGGCGGAAACCCAATCCGCCATCCTGCCCCTGGTGCCCTATCTCGACACCCTGCGCTGGGTCTTCATCGCTGTGGCGCTGATCGGCATCGCCGTCGCCATCCACGCCCGGATCGATGACTGGAAGCGGGGCCAGCGATGACAGGCTGGATCACCGCATTCCTCGCCAGCGGCCCGGCGCGCAAAGCGCTGGGCCTGCTGCTGATCGCCCTCACCATCGCCTTGTTCGTCCTGAACCTCCGCCGCGCCGGTGAACGCGCCGGGCGGCTTGCCGAGCGCCTTTCAACATCGGAGAGAACCCATGAAATCCAACGCCATATGCTGGACGCCGCGACCCGCCGCCCTGCTGATCGTGATGCTTTGGCTCAGCGCATGCGGAATGCGCGGTTCTGAGGCCCGGACACTCTGCCCACCTGTGGTGGAATACAGCGCTGCTGATCAGAGCCGAGCGGCCGACGAGGTCGAGGCGCTTCCGGAAGGGGCGGTCATCATTCGGATGCTCGGCGATTACGCTGTTCTGCGTGATCAAGCGCGGGCGTGCCGGTGAAATCTACACCGGGTACCAGCCCACGGGTACCGCCGTCCGCGTAAACTTCGGCACATCGCCTGGCCCGGTTTACAGACGCATGACTCGACGAAGC
>NZ_PZKF01000022.1 GCF_003034995.1 Phaeovulum veldkampii DSM 11550
CGCAGGCGCTGCAGCGCGGCGATCAAGCGGGGGGGGGGGGTTCGTTCATGCCCAACCTTCCGGGCGCGGGGCGGGGCGCCCTACAGCCATACTGGAATGGTATCTCGGGCCAGGATTTCGTCAAAGCTCGGCCGCGCCCGGATGACGGCGAAGTGATCCCCCGCCACCAGCACCTCGGGCACCAGAGGCCGGGTGTTGTATTCCGAGGCCATCACCGCGCCATAAGCCCCGGCCGAGCGGAACGCGACCAGATCGCCCGGCGCCAGCAGCGACAGCTCGCGCGCCCGCGCGAAGGTGTCGCCGGTTTCGCAGACCGGCCCCACCACGTCAAAAGGCTGCGTCGGCCCGCCGGGAACCGGCTCTGCCACGGCGATGATGTCGTGATGCGCGCCATACATCGAGGGGCGCGCCAGATCGTTCATCGCGGCGTCAAGGATCAGGAAATCACGCCCCTCACCCTCTTTCACCCAGATCACCGAGGCGACCAGCAGCCCCGCATTGCCCGAGATCAGCCGCCCCGGCTCGATCTCGATCTCGCAGCCCAGATCGCCCACCGTTTCGCGGATCACCTGCCCGTAATCCAGCGGCAGCGGCGGTGCCTCGTTCGAGCGGGTGTAGGGGATGCCCAGCCCCCCGCCCAGATCAAGCCTGCGGATGTTGTGGCCATCGGCGCGCAGCGTGCGGGTCAGGTCGGCGACCTTGGAAAAGGCGGCGCGGAACGGCTCAAGATCGGTCAACTGGCTGCCGATATGCACATCGATACCCACCACGTCGATGCCGGGCAGGGCCGCCGCCTCGGCATAGACGGAACGGGCCTTGGCGATAGGGATGCCGAACTTGTTTTCGCTTTTGCCGGTGGCAATCTTCTCATGCGTTTTCGCATCGACATCGGGGTTGACGCGCAGCGCGATCGGGGCGGTTACGCCCAACGCCGTGGCAATTTCTGAAATCGCGCGCAGTTCGGGTTCGGATTCGACGTTGAACTGCCGGATGCCGCCCTCCAGCGCCAGCCGGATTTCCTCGCGCGTTTTACCCACGCCGGAAAACACGATCCGGTTGCCCGGCACGCCCGCGGCCTGCGCGCGGCGGTATTCGCCGCCCGACACCACATCCATTCCCGCGCCCAGATCGCCCAGCACCTTCAGCACGGCAAGGTTACCGTTCGATTTGACGGCAAAACAGATCAGGTGATCCATGCCCGCCAGTGCCTCTTGAAACAGGCGGTAGTGCCGGGCCAGGGTAGCGGTGGAATAGACGTAAAACGGCGTGCCGACAGCCGCCGCAATCGCAGGAATCGCCACGTCTTCGGCATGCAGGACGCCGTTGCGATAGAGAAAGTGGTCCATCAGGTCACCGGGCGCGAACGCAGGAACAGATAAAGCGGCAATCCGCAGCTGACCCCGATCAGGTAGATTGCCGGAATTGCCAGAAGCCCGCGCCAGTTGCGGCTGGTCCATGTCTCGACCACAACCCACAGCGTCAGGGTGACGGCGGCGATGGTCAGATCCCACACCAGCCCGGTGGTGGCGGCGTTGACATACCAGGCATCAATCATCGCCCCCACATCCCACGCGTTTTCCGAAAGAAAGCCGATGAAATAGGGCAAGGGGAGCGCCGTGCCGATCAGGGCAAGGCCAAGATAGATCATGCGCAGGGGCGACATCGGCTTCTCCGAAACTGGGGCGGGCAGATCGTAGCGCGGGGACCGCGCCGGGGGAAGGCTCAGCGCCGCGACACGATGCCGATTTCGGCGGTGCCCGAAACGGTTATGCCGGGCGCGGCCTTGGCGGGCGGCACCGGCGGGCCATCGACACCGCAGGCCGCCAGCGCGAAGGCAAGGGCAAGGGACCATCGCTTCATGGCTGCAAAGCCAGATCAAAGTTTTCGGCCTCGGCCGCGGCATAGGGGTAGACATACAGCCCCTTGGGCGTCAGCCGCACCGCCGCATGGGTCGAAGGGTCAGGCGCGGCACAGGCCACGACCCCGCAGAGCATCACAAGCGCCATGGCCTTCATCCGATCCTCTGTTTCCAGCGGGCAATCTGCGCGCGCACCTGATCGGGCGCGGTCCCGCCGTAACTCTGTCGCGAGGCGACCGAGTTGTGAACCCCCAACACGCCGAATACCTCGGATGTGATCGCTGGATGCACCGCCTGCATCTCCTCCAGGCTCAGTTCGGGCAGATCGCAGCCCTTGGCCTCGGCGCGCGCGACCAGCGTGCCGGTGACGTGGTGGGCATCGCGGAACGGCAGGCCCGCGGCGCGCACCAGCCAATCTGCCAGATCGGTGGCCGTGGAAAAGCCCGACGAGGCCGCAGCCTCCAGCCGGTCACGATTCACGGTCAGGTCGCCGATCATGCCTTCCATCGCCGCCAGCGCCAGCATCAGCGTGTCGGCCGCGTCAAAGACCTGCTCCTTGTCTTCCTGCATGTCCTTGGAATAGGCCAAGGGAAGCCCCTTCATCACCGTGAACAGCGCCACCGCCGCGCCAAGAATGCGTCCGATCTTGGCGCGGATCAGTTCGGCCGCATCGGGGTTGCGCTTTTGCGGCATGATCGACGACCCGGTGGACCATTTGTCCGACATCGCCACGAACCGGAACTGTGCCGAGGACCAGATCACCAGTTCTTCGGCCAGCCGCGACAGATGCGTGGCGCAGATCGCCGAGGCGGCCAGAAACTCCAGCGCAAAGTCACGGTCCGACACCGCATCAAGGCTGTTGGCCATCGGCCGGTCGAAGCCCAGGGCTTCCGCCGTCATATGCCGGTCGATCGGGAACGAGGTGCCCGCCAGCGCCGCGGCCCCCAGCGGGCATTCGTTCATCCGCGCGCGGGCATCGGCAAAGCGGCCCATGTCGCGGCCCAGCATCTCGACGTAGGCCATCATGTGATGGCCCCAGGTCACCGGCTGGGCGGTTTGCAAATGGGTAAAGCCCGGCATCACCCAGCCGGCCCCCGACTCGGCCTGCGCCAGCAGCGCGCCAATCAGCGCCCGAAGGCCCGAAACCGCGGCATCGCACTGATCGCGCACCCACAGGCGGAAATCGGTCGCCACCTGATCGTTGCGCGACCGCGCCGTATGCAGCCGGCCAGCCGGTTCGCCGATGATTTCCTTCAGCCGGGCCTCCACGTTCATGTGGATGTCTTCCAGCGCAACCGAGAACGGGAAATCACCGCGTTCGATCTCTGACAAGACCGTGAGAAGCCCTTCCCCGATCGCCTCGGCATCGTTATGCGTAAGGATGCCTGTCGCGGCCAGCATCGCCGCATGGGCCCGGCTACCGCGGATATCCTGCGCGTAAAGCCGCTGGTCGAAGCCGATCGAGGCGTTGATCGCCTGCATGATCGCATCCGGCCCGGCGGCGAAACGCCCGCCCCACATGGCGTTGGAGGCTTGCGATTTGGCGGTGTCGGTCATCGTTGCGGCCCTTGGGTTGGAGGCAAAATGCGTGGTCTGTCTGCGTTCGTCCTTTATGCGGCCCTGTCGCTTGGCGCAACCGCCGCGACGGCGGCTGATCTTGAGGCGCTGAAACAAGGCGACATGAAAAAGCTGGTGCTGACTGCCGCACCGCAGCCCGTGCCCGACCTGCCCTTTACCGATGCCACCGGCGCCGAACGGCGCCTGTCAGACTGGCGCGGCAAGGTGGTGCTGGTGAATTTCTGGGCGCTGTGGTGCCCGCCCTGCCGGGCCGAGATGCCCGCGCTGGATCGCTTGCAGGCCACGCTGGGGGGCGAGCGATTCGCGGTGGTGACCATCGCCACCGGGCGCAACGGTCTGCCCGCGATTGACCGCTTCTTTGCCGAAACCGGCGTCACCCATCTGCCGGTGCTGCGCGATGAAACGCAGGCCCTGTCACGCGCGATGGGGGTGCTGGGGCTGCCGGTCAGCGTGATTGTGGATGCCGAAGGGCATGAGATCGGGCGGCTGACCGGCGAGGCCGAATGGGACGGCGACAGCGCACAGGCGATACTGGATGCGCTGATCGCCGAGGTTTCCTCGCAGCCCTGATCGCACCGCCCCCGATCACCCTGCTTTGAAAAAATTCGCGGATTTACCTCTTCTTAGCCCCTTGCGGCAAGACTGCGCCCAACGGGAAGGAGTCTGCCATGTCACACCGCGATTCGCTGCCGAAAGAGCCGGTCGATCCCAGCCTGGCCAGCCCGCTTGACCATGCCGTCGCCCTGCGCGACCGTGAGGCGGTGGCACTGGTGCGGCAGGCGGTCGACCGGGGCGATGTGGTGCTGGCCTTTCAGCCGGTAGTACAATCGGCCCGCCCCGACCGGCCCGCCTTTTACGAAGGGCTGATCCGGGTGCTGGATGACACCGGCCGCATCATTCCTGCGCGCGATTTCATCGGGGCGGTCGAAACGACGGGACTGGGCCGCAAGATCGACTGTCTGGCACTTGAAATGGGCCTGATCGCGCTGGGCGAAGATTCGGGGCTGCGACTGGCAATCAACATGTCGGCCCGGTCGATCGGCTACCCAGACTGGATGGCGGTGCTGCACCGCGGGCTGGCCGCCGACAGCACCGCAGCCGAACGCCTGATTCTCGAAATCACCGAAAGCTCGGCGATCCTGATGCCTGATCTGGTGCAGGTCTTCATGAAGGACTTACAGCAAAAGGGGGTATCCTTCGCACTGGATGATTTCGGGGCGGGCTACAGTTCGTTCCGCTACCTGCGCGAGTTCTACTTTGACATCCTCAAGATCGACGGCCAGTTCATCCGCGGCATCGCCGACGACCCCGACAATCAGGTACTGACCCATGCATTGCTGGCGCTTGCGCAGCATTTCGACATGTTTTCCGTGGCGGAATCGGTCGAAAACGCCCGCGATGCCGAATATCTGCAACGCCTCGGGGTGGATTGCATGCAGGGCTATTACTTTGGCGCCCCCACCATCCTGCCGCCGTGGAAGACCCCGACACGGGCATTGCGCGCCTGACCTAGAGCCGCGGTCGCACGGCAATCGGGTTGCGCGCGGGGCCGGGGGCTTGACCTGCCCCTCGCTTCGGGCATGCTGCGCAGCGGCATCCGGCGCGGCCCCGCGACCGGCTTCGCAGACCAAGGGAGAGGATCCATATGACCAATGTCGTGATCGTTTCGGCAGCCCGCACGGCTGTCGGCAGCTTCAACGGCGCCTTCGCCAACACCCCCGCCCACGATCTGGGCGCCACCGTTCTGGAGGCGGTGGTGGCCCGTGCCGGGATCGACAAGGCAGAGGTCGACGAAACCATCCTGGGCCAGGTGCTGACCGCCGGTCAGGGCCAGAACCCGGCGCGTCAGGCGCATATCAAGGCGGGCCTGCCGATCGAAAGCGCAGCGTGGTCGATCAACCAGGTCTGCGGTTCGGGCCTGCGCACAGTGGCACTGGCAGCCCAGCACATTCAACTGGGTGACGCCGCCATCGTGATCGCCGGCGGGCAAGAAAACATGTCACTCTCGCCCCATGTCGCGCACCTGCGTGCAGGAACCAAGATGGGCGACATGTCCTTCATCGACTCGATGATCAAGGACGGGCTGTGGGATGCCTTCAACGGCTACCATATGGGCCAGACGGCAGAAAACGTGGCCAATCAGTGGCAGATCAGCCGCGAGATGCAGGACGCATTCGCGCTGGCCAGCCAGAACAAGGCCGAAGCCGCGCAGAAATCGGGCAAATTCGCCGATGAGATCGTGGGCTTCACCGTGAAAACCCGCAAGGGCGACATCGTGGTGGATGCCGATGAATATATCCGCCACGGCGCCACGCTCGAATCGATGCAGAAACTGCGTCCGGCCTTCACGAAGGACGGCAGCGTTACTGCGGGCAACGCCTCGGGCATCAACGATGGCGCCGCGGCCGTGCTGCTGATGACCGAGGCCGAGGCCGCGCGCCGCGGCCTGACCCCGCTGGCGCGGATCGCATCCTATGCCACCGCCGGGCTTGATCCGTCGATCATGGGCTGCGGCCCGATCCCGGCCAGCCGCAAGGCGCTGGAAAAGGCCGGCTGGAAAGCTGCCGATCTGGACCTGATCGAGGCAAACGAGGCGTTCGCGGCGCAGGCCTGCGCGGTGAACAAAGACATGGGCTGGGATACGTCAAAGGTGAACGTCAACGGCGGCGCCATCGCCATCGGCCACCCGATCGGCGCCTCGGGTGCGCGCATCCTCAACACGCTGCTGTTTGAAATGAAGCGATCGGGCGCGAAAAAGGGCCTTGCAACGCTGTGCATCGGCGGCGGCATGGGCGTGGCGCTCTGCGTCGAAGGCGTCTGATCTTTCTGCATTGCAAAAATTCGGCGCGCAACATTGTTGCGCGCCGCTTTTATTTTGGGTAACAGCGTTTCAACAGCATTTGCTTCTAGGGGGAATCATGTCGAGAGTTGCACTGGTCACCGGGGGGTCGCGCGGGATCGGCGCCTCCATTTCGCTGGCGCTGAAGGCGGCGGGCTACAAGGTTGCGGCAAACTATGCTGGCAACGATGAGGCGGCGGCGAAATTCACCGCCGAAACCGGCATCCCGACCTACAAATGGTCGGTCGCCGATTACGACGCCTGCGTTGCGGGCATCGCCCGGGTCGAGGCCGATCTGGGCCCGGTCGAGGTGCTGGTAAACAACGCTGGGATCACCCGAGATTCGATGTTCCACAAGATGACCCGCGAGCAGTGGCAAGAGGTGATGGAGACCAACCTGAACGGCCTGTTCAACATGACCCACCCGCTGTGGACCGGGATGCGTGACCGCAAGTTTGGCCGCGTGATCAACATTTCGTCGATCAACGGGCAAAAGGGTCAGGCCGGGCAAGCCAACTATTCGGCCGCCAAGGCGGGCGATCTGGGCTTTACCAAGGCGCTGGCGCAAGAAGGCGCGCGCGCCGGCATCACCGTGAACGCGATTTGTCCGGGCTACATCGGCACCGAAATGGTGATGGCCGTGCCGGAAAAGGTGCGTGACTCGATCATCGCGCAGATCCCGGTGGGCCGTCTGGGCCAGCCCGAGGAAATCGCGCGCTGCGTGGTGTTTTTGGCCGCCGATGACGCAGGCTTCATTACCGGATCGACACTTACCGCTAACGGTGGCCAGTTCTTTGTCTGATCCTCTTGGAAACGCTGCGAAAGGCCCGCATCTTGCGGGCCTTTCCTGTTTCGGGGGCTGGGCTCCATGACGCGGACACACGCAACATTCATCGGGTTTTCGGCGGTGGCGCTGTGGTCGCTGCTGGCCTTGTTCACAGTCGGCTCGGCGCCGGTGCCGCCGTTTCTGCTGAACGCGCTGACCTTTGCCATCGGCGGGATGATCGGGCTGATCTGGGTAGCCCGCAGCGGGGGCCTTGGCCAGTTGCGTGCGATTTCATGGCGGGTCTATGCCTTTGGCACTGCGGGGTTGTTCGGCTATCACGCGCTGTATTTCTCGGCCCTGCGCATGGCGCCCGCCGCCGAGGCCGGGCTGATCGCCTATCTCTGGCCGCTGCTGATCGTGCTGTTTTCGGGCCTGCTGCCGGGTGAGAGGTTGCGCCCGCTGCATCTGATCGGCGCGGCGCTGGCCTTTGCGGGGGCGGCGCTGATTGTGTCGGGCGGCGGCACCGGGCCCAGCGCCGCAGCGCTGCCGGGCTATGGGCTGGCCTTTCTCTGCGCGCTGACCTGGGCCGCCTATTCGTTGATCTCACGACGCCTGGGGGCGGTGCCGACTGCCGCAGTGGCGGTCTATTGTCTGGCCACCGCCGCGCTGTCGGCGCTGGCGCATGTGGCATGGGAAGACACGCTCTGGCCCGCGGGCGCGCTGGGCTGGGGCGCGGTTCTGGCGCTGGGGCTGGGGCCGGTGGGCCTTGCCTTCTACACTTGGGATGTGGGGGTCAAACGCGGCGATATCCAGTTGCTGGGAACCGCCTCCTATGCAGCCCCGCTGCTGTCAACGCTGGCGCTGATTCTGGGCGGTGTGGCCGAGGCTTCGACCGGGCTGGCGCTGGCGGCGGCCCTGATCGCCAGCGGTGCCCTGCTGGCGGCGCGCGCCAGCAGGGAATGACGGCGCAGAGGTCAGTCCTGCGACAGGCGCGTGATTTCTTCCTTGATCTTGAGTTTCTGCTTTTTCATATCGGCAATCTGGGCGTCACTGCTTGCCGGGCTGCGTTGCGCTTTTTCGACCGCATCCGACAGCGCCTCGTGCTTCTTGCGAAGCTCGTGCAGGTGTGAACTCAGCGTCATGGCCGTCTCCTCTCCTTTGCAGACATGACAATTCCATCACACTTCCCCGGCCATGTCACGCGCGACCGCCGTGCAAGGCGCGAAATCCTATCATGCGGTTTCAGCCTGACAGAATTCACCTGACGACAGGTTAACGCGGCAGGGTCAGCACGGCCCCCGCGCGCAGGATCGCCTGCGCCTCGGGCGTCAGATCCTCGTGGTCGGCAGCGTGATGGGGGGCGGCATGCAGCACGAACGGGGCCAGCAGGCGCAGCGGCCCGCGCCCGCCCTTGCGCGCCTGCACGATTACCCGCCCCGCCGCCCGCCCCGCGCGCGGGGCTACCGGCAGCACCACGCTGCTGCCCGCCCGCGGCGGCAGCGCAGCCAGAATATCGCCCAGCCGCTCGGCCTGCTGGATCAGCGTCAGATAGCCGCCGGGGCGCAGACGGCGCAATGCAGCGTCGATCCAGACGGCAAGCGGCGTGGCCTCGCGCTGCGCCGTTTCGCGCCCCGAATCGGCAGCGGCAGTGCCCGAGAACGGCGCAAAATAAGGCGGGTTGGCGATCACCTGATCGAAACTGCGGGCGCGCAGGGCGGCGGGCATGGCGGCCAGATCGCCCTCGACCACCTCCAGCACAAGCCCGTTGGCCGCCGCATTCCGCCTGGCCAGCGCCGCATAGGCCGGTTGCACCTCAAGCCCCGTCAGGCCCAACCCCGGCACCCGCGCGCCCAAACACAGGCTTGCCACGCCCGCGCCGCAGCCCAGTTCCAGCACCCCCTGGCCCGCCCGTGCCGGACAGGCCGCCGCCAGCAGCACCGCATCCATCGCCGAGCGATACCCGGCCCGCGGCTGTGCCAGCGTCAGCCGCCCACCCAGAAACCCGTCCTGCGTCAGATCTTCGGGCGCAAACATCAGGCCCCCTGATCCAGCCCGAGGTCGCGCAGAATGGCGCGCGCCATGAACAAATCGGCGTCGCGCACCATCAGCCTGCGCGGCAAAATGCCGAGGCTGCCATCCAGCACGCTCATGTGGACGTCGATCTGAAAGGCCGCTATACCCTCGCCTTCAAGGAGCGCGGTGGCGAGGGCCAGACGGACCGGATCGGTGCTGCGCAATAGCTCTTTCATGCCCAAGACTTAGGGGCATCCGCGCGCTCTGTCGAGGCGACGGATTGAAGAACGGGGAAACGCGATGAGCCTCGATGACAAGGCACAAAAACCGCATGACCGGCTGGCCGAAGCGCTGGCCGATGACATGGCGGCGGTGAACGAGCTGATCCGCACCCGGATGGCCAGCGAACACGCGCCCCGCATCCCCGAGGTCACGGCGCATCTGGTCGAGGCGGGAGGCAAGCGGCTGCGGCCGATGCTGACGCTGGCGGCGGCCCGGCTGTGCGGCTACGGCGGGCCCTACCATGTGCAGCTGGCGGCGACGGTCGAATTCATTCACACCGCCACGCTTCTGCACGACGACGTGGTCGACGAAAGCGGCCAGCGCCGCGGGCGGCCCACGGCGAATCTGCTGTGGGACAATAAATCCTCGGTGCTGGTGGGCGATTATCTGTTCGCTCGCAGTTTCCAGTTGATGACCGAAACCAACAACATGCGGGTGCTAGAAATCCTCGCCAATGCCTCGGCCACGATCTCGGAGGGCGAGGTGCTGCAACTGACCGCGGCGCAGGATCTGGCGACTGACGAGGGGATCTATCTCAAGGTCGTCCGCGGCAAGACCGCGGCGCTGTTTTCGGCCGCCACCGAAGTGGGCGGCGTGATCGCTGGCGCCACCGAGGCGCAGGTGCAGGCGCTTTACACCTATGGCGACGCGCTGGGTGTCGCATTCCAGATTGTCGACGATTATCTGGACTACGCCGGCGAGGCGGCCACGATCGGCAAGAACACCGGCGACGATTTCCGCGAGCGCAAGCTGACCATGCCGGTGATCAAGGCCGTGGTCTGCGCGGATGCCGAGGAACGTGCCTTCTGGTCGCGCGTGATCGAAAAAGGCGACCAGCACGAGGGCGATCTGGCCACCGCGCTGGCAATCATGGCCCGCCATGGCACGCTGAAAGCAACCCGTGCCGAGGCGCTGGCCTGGGCCGAAAAGGCACGCGCCGCACTGCGCTGCCTGCCCGCCCATCCGCTGCGTGACATGCTGGACGATCTCGCGCTCTACGTCGTCGCCCGAATCAACTGAGCCCTTTCATCTTGGTCCAAATATCCCCGCCGGAGGCTTCCGCACTGACCGTGGGAGCCTCCGGCGGGGATATTTTTGCCAAGATGAAAAGTCGATCAGGCCAGAACTGCGCTGTCGCTGACCCACCAGCCCGGCTGGCCCGCGGCGAGGGCGCAGGCGGCGGATGCGGCGGATGCGGCGCTGGCGAACAGCCCAAAGCAGGTGGCGCCAGAGCCTGACATCCGCGCCAGAAGGCACCCGTCGCAGGCTGCCAGCGCGGCAAGAACAGTGCCGATCACCGGCTGGATCGCCAGCGCCGGCGGCTCCAGATCGTTGCGCTGGCTGCGCAGGAAATCAGCAAGGTCCATGGCGCTGGACCAGTTCGGCAGCGGGTCCGGCATCGCCGGATTGGTCTTTTGCGTCAGCGCCCGGAACACGGCGGGCGTGGCCAGCGGCACACCAGGATTAACCAGCACCAGCCAGAGCGGTGGCAGTTGCGGCACATCGGACAGAATCTCGCCCAGCCCCGCCATCCGGCGCGGGCGCGGGTCAAGGCAGACTGGCACATCGGCGCCAAGCCGGGCAGTCTCTATCGCCGGGGGCAGCGTTACAGCCCACAGCCGGGCCAGCGCCCGCAAGGTGGCCGCTGCATCGGACGAACCGCCGCCGATGCCCGAGGCCATCGGCAGGTGTTTTTCCAGCGTGATCGCGGCGCCCTGCCCGGCCTGCCCCAGCATCCGCGCCGCGCGCAGCACCAGGTTGTCGCCATCCGCCGGAATGCCCGCCGCTTTCGGCCCGGTCACTGTGAGGCGCAGATCGTCGGCCGGTTCCACGAGGATACGGTCGCCCGCCTCGGCAAAGACCACCAGCGAATCGAGCAGGTGATAGCCATCTTCGCGCTGACCGGTGACATGCAGCGTCAGGTTGATCTTGGCCGGGGCCAGCGCCTCAATTGCCATTCAGGACCGCCTTCAGGGGGGCTGTGCCTTCCTCGGCCAGAACGGCATCAAGACCGACCTCCAGCTTGCGGCGGATGCGGACTGCGTCTTTCTCGGTTTCTGGCCCAAAAGACAGCGCGCGGCGCCACTGAAACGCTGCCTCGCGCGCACGCCCGACAGCCCAGTAGACATCGCCCAGATGATCGTTCACCAGCGAATCCGCAGGCATCCGTTCGACCGCGCGTTCCATCTGCACGACCGATTCCTCATAGCGGCCAAGGCGGAAAAGTGCCCAGCCGAGCGAGTCGATGATATAGCCATCCTCGGGCCGCGCGGCCACGGCGCGTTCGATCATCGTAAGCGCCTCGGTCAGGTTTTCCTGTTTCTCGACATAGGAATACCCCAGATAGTTCAGCACCTGTGGCTGTTCGGGCTCTAGGCGCAGGGCAGTGCGCAGATCGGATTCGGCCTTGTCCCAGGCATTCGTCCGCTCATGCGCGATGCCACGCGCATAAAACAGAAACCACTGTGCGGCCTCGGGAGTGTCGAACAGCGATATCGCCTTGTCATAGGCACGAGCGGCCTCGCCATAGCGCTCCTCGCGCCGCAACGTGTCGCCCAGGGCCGACCAGACGCCGGGCAGATCGGGGTGCGATCGGGTCAGTTGTTCCAGCACCTCGATTGCGGCCTCGGTCCGGTCTGCCGCCACCAGCGCATCGGCGCGGCCCAGTTCGGCGGCGTGAAACGCCGGGTCGTCGCGTGGAATACGGGCATAGGCTGCGGTTGCCAGATCGAACTGTTCCTGCTGTTCCAGTATGGCCGCGGTCATCAGGATGGCATCGACCAGACCGGGGCGCAGATATTCGCCCAGCCGGGCGTAAACCAGTGTGTAGGCGTCGGGTGTTTCCGAATTGAGCGCCCCTGCCACGGTATAAAATGTCTCGGCCAGACCATCGACCGCCGAGCCGACCATGGTGAAAGGCAGCCGCTCGCCCGCCACCAGACGGGCGCGTATATCCGACAGGGCCGGGTCCAGATCGACGGCAAAGGCGGCATCCAGCAGCGCCAGCGCATCGGCGTTGCGTTCCAGCTGGCTGAGAACCTGCACATGGGCCTGAACGCCGCGCCGTGTTGCCCGCATCGGTCGCCCGGCCTCACCCGAAAAGATCTGATCGGCGCCTTCGAAATCGCCCACCGAAGCCAGCGCCAGCGCCTTGTGATACAGCCCAAAGGCTTCAAGCCCGCGCATTTTCGACAGCCGGTCAAAGCTGCGCACCGCATCCGACATGTGGCCCCGGCCCAGTTCCGCCCAAGCCTCGGCCAGCACGCCGACCAGCGGGCCCACATTAATGCCCTCTTTCAGCAGGCTCAACACGCCGTCGAAATCGCCCGTCCGGCCACGTTCGGCCAAAAGCACCAGCGCCGCGATCTGGCTGCCGTCGGGGGCTGCGCCCATTTCCCGCGCGATTACGGCGGCGCGGTCGAAATCGGCGGTGCCGAGATAAGCGATCAGGGCCGATTCCTGCAACAAGGGGTTGGCAGGGTCGGACAGAAGGGCCTGCGCGTAATAGGTAGCGGCGCTGCTGTAATCAGAGCCGCCACTGGCGTGGCGGGCGGCCAGATAGGCGCCTGACACAGACGTTTCAGCCCGCGATTGCGGCGCGCCCATGATCACGGCAGGGGCGAGCAGGAAGGGGGCGAGGACAGTGAACAAGCGCGGCAATTGCGGCTCCTTTGCGGGATCGCGTCAGGGTAGCGGGACGCCCCGCGCAAGGCAATGCAAGGCGCGGCCCTTCGGCGCGCCTCGCGCAAGCGTTACATGTTGGGGTAATTCGGGCCGTCGCCCCCCTGCGGCGTGGTCCAGGTGATGTTCTGGCTGGGATCCTTGATGTCGCAGGTCTTGCAGTGCACGCAGTTCTGGAAGTTGATCTGGAACCGCGGCCCCTCCTCGCCGTCGAGCACCTCATAGACGCCGGCCGGGCAATAGCGTTGCGCAGGCTCGGCGTATTTCGGCAGGTTCACCGCGATCGGCACCGACGCGTCCTTCAGCCGCAGGTGGCAGGGCTGGCTTTCCTCGTGGTTGGTGGCGGCGAAGGCCACATTGGTCAGCCGGTCGAAAGACAGCTTTCCATCGGGCTTGGGGTAGTCGATGGGCTGGAAGTTTGCCGCCACACCTGTATGGGCGGCATCGGTCGAATGGTGTTTCAGCGTGCCCAGCGGATTCCAGCCGGTCAGGTTGGCCATCCACATGTCGAAACCGCCCAGAATCAGGCTGCCCCACATGCCCATGTGCGACCACAGCGGCTTGACGTTGCGAACCGGCAGCAGATCCTTGGCGATGGCGCCCGTGCGCAGTTCGGTTTCATATTCGGACAGCTCATCGCCCGCACGACCCGCCTTGATCGCCGCCGCCGCCGCATGGGCCGCAGCGATGCCCGACAGCATCGCGTTATGGTTGCCTTTGATCCGCGGCACGTTCACCAGCCCCGCTGAACAGCCCAGCAACGCGCCTCCGGGGAAAACCACCTTCGGGATCGACTGCCAACCCCCTTCCGAGATCGCCCGCGCGCCATAGGCCACGCGCTTGCCGCCCTCCAGCAGGCTTGCCACCATCGGGTGATGCTTGAACCGCTGAAATTCCATGTAGGGGTTCAAATACGGGTTTTCATAGTTCAGATGCACCACGAAACCCAGAAAGACCTGATTGTTTTCCGCGTGATAGATGAACGACCCGCCCGAGGCATCCTTGGTCAGCGGCCAACCCATGGTGTGGCTGACGGTGCCTTCGCGATGCTTGGCGGGGTCGATCTCCCAGATTTCCTTCATGCCGATGCCGAATTTCTGCGGGCTTTTGCCCTCCGACAGATCGAACTTCTCGATTACCTGCTTGGCCAGCGATCCGCGCACGCCCTCCGACAGGAAGACGTATTTGCCCAGCAGTTCCATGCCAGGCTCATAGTTCGGGCCGGGTGTGCCGTCGGACTGGCGGCCAAACTCGCCCGCAATCACGCCGCGCACGCGCCCGTCGTCGCCCCAGACCAGGTCCGAGGCCGACATGCCGGGGAAGATTTCCACGCCCAGCGCCTCGGCCTGTTCGGCCAGCCAGCGGCAGACATTGCCCATCGACACGATATATTTGCCGTGGTTCGACATCAGCGGCGGCATCAGCCAGGTTGGCAGCTTGATCTTGCCCACAGGACCGAGAATGAAGAAGTTGTCGGTCTTGACCGCGGTTTTGACCGGCGCGCTGCGGCTTTTCCAGTCGGGGAACAACGTGTTCAGCCCGACCGGGTCCAGAACCGCGCCCGACAGGATATGCGCGCCGACCTCGGAACCCTTTTCCAGCACCACGACCGACAAATCGGGATCGATCTCTTTCAGGCGGATCGCCGCCGACAGCCCCGCAGGCCCCGCGCCGACGATGACCACATCATATTCCATCGCTTCCCGTTCGATCGCGGTCATCGTCCACTCCCCCGCTTGCGCATGCACTGGCTGTGTTTATGCGGGAACGACTAGCTTACCCGAGGGCATGTGGCAATCGTGACGCGACGAAGCATTTCGCACCTGCGGCATCAGGGCCGCGTCTCGGCCGCGTTTTTCGGCCCCGCTCTTGACTTTGCAGGCCCAACCCGGATTTACAGGAGGCAACACAGCGTTATTTGCGAGCCGGCCTTCATGGAAAAGATACCGATGACGCGGGCGGGATTTGTCGCTCTCGATGAAGAACTCAAAACCCTGAAAACCGTCGATCGCCCGGCCATCATCCGCGACATCGCCGAGGCGCGGGCGCATGGCGACCTGTCGGAGAATGCCGAATACCACGCCGCACGCGAACGCCAGAGCTTTATCGAGGGCCGGATCAAAGAGCTTGAAGGGCTGATCAGCCGCGCCGAGGTGATCGACCCGGCCAAGTTCTCGGGCTCGATCAAGTTCGGCGCCACGGTGACGCTGGTCGATGAGGACAGCGACGAGGAACGCACCTATCAGATCGTGGGTGAAACCGAGGCCGATATCGAGCGGGGCCTGCTGAACATCCGATCGCCGCTGGCGCGGGCGCTGATTGGCAAGGACGAGGGCGACAGCGTCGAGGTGCGCACACCTGGCGGCGACAAGAGTTATGAAATCCTCGCGATCCGCTACATCTGACAATGGCGGGCCGCACGGAGGGGCAGATGCCAGAAGATCCGTCCGAGACCACCGATGATCGGGCGCCCTCGCTGCCACATCTGGGGCTGCGCGCCCGGCTGACGCCTGCCCCCCGCTTCAGCGGCACCGAGATGCTGGCCTTGGTGCTGACGGCTGGCTGGCTGGGCCTGGTGGGCCTGTTCTTTCTGCTGATCGGCCCCGGCACCGGGGGCGGCAACGGTCTGACGCTGGTGTTGACACTGGTTGGCATCTTTTTACCGGTGGCAATGATCTGGGTGGCCGCCGTCACCAGCCGCACCGCGCGCGAGATGCGCGCCGAGGCGCTACGCCTGCAACAGTCGATTGATGCGATGCGGCAGGCCTGGGTCACGCAGCAAAGCCTGATGAATCGCCCCTCGGTCGAGCGAAAACTGGACGAGATCGCCGCCGCAGCGCGGCAGACCGAAACCGCGCTGGCCACCTTTGCCTCGCGCCGTGATACAGCCGCTACGCAGCCCTCGGCTGACCGCAAGGCGGCGCTGGCCGCCCCTCGCGCGCAGCCCACCGGCGAGGATCAGCCGGCACTGGCGCTGGGCACCCCGGCCGAGGCGCTTCACGCCCCGGTCTCGATTGGCGATTTCATCCGCGCGCTGAACTTCCCCGACTCGGGCGAGGACCGAGAGGGCTTTCGCGCGCTGCGCCGTGCGCTGGAAGAGCGCGACATGGCCAAACTGATCCGCGCCGCACAGGATGTGCTGACGCTTCTGGCGCAGGACGGCATCTTTATGGATGACCTGACCCCCGACCGCGCCCGCCCCGAAATCTGGCGCCGCTTTGCCCAAGGCGAGCGCGGACGCGCGATTGCC
The DNA here is from genome assembly GCF_003034995.1 of Phaeovulum veldkampii DSM 11550. GTDB lineage: Bacteria > Pseudomonadota > Alphaproteobacteria > Rhodobacterales > Rhodobacteraceae > Phaeovulum > Phaeovulum veldkampii. The sequence goes on from NZ_PZKF01000022.1 coordinate 16,268, forward strand.
GGACTTGGCGGGGTGCGCGACAGATCAAGCCTGGCGCTGACCGCCGGACGGATGCGGCAGGACACGATCTTCCGCGATGCGGCGCATCATTTCCTGCGCCAGTTCGACAAGACACTTGCCGAATTCGAAAGGAACGCCAGCGATGCCGAGGTGGCCGAATTTGCCGATACCCGCACCGCGCGCGCCTTCATGCTGCTGGGGCGTGTGACGGGCGCCTTCGATTGATAGGCGATGGTGCGAATGAAACGGCCGGGGGCTGTGCGCCCCCGGACCCCCGCAGGATATTTGTGCCAAGATGAAAGGGGCGGTTGCCCCTTAGACCATGCGCTGAACCATCATCTTCTTGATCTCGGCAATCGCCTTGGCCGGGTTCAGGCCCTTGGGGCAGGTCTTGGCGCAGTTCATGATCGTATGGCAGCGGTAGAGCTTGAACGGGTCTTCAAGCGCGTCGAGCCGTTCTGCCGTCGCCTCGTCGCGACTGTCGATGATCCAGCGGTAGGCGTGCAACAGCGTGGCAGGGCCAAGGTAGCGATCGCCATTCCACCAGTAGCTGGGGCACGAGGTGGAACAGGAGGCACACATCACGCATTCATAAAGACCGTCGAGCTTTTTGCGGTCTTCGATCGACTGGCGCCATTCCTTTGCGGGGCGATTGGTTTTCGTTTCCAGCCACGGCATGATCGAGGCATGCTGGGCGTAGAACAGCGTCAGATCGGGGATCAGGTCTTTCACCACCGGCATATGCGGCAGCGGGTAGATTTTCACATCACCCTTGACCTCGTCGAGGCCGTAGATGCAGGCCAGCGTGTTGATGCCGTCGATGTTCATCGCGCATGAGCCGCAGATCCCTTCGCGGCAGGAGCGGCGGAAGGTGAGCGTCGGGTCGATTTCGGCCTTGATCTTGATCAGCGCATCCAGAACCATCGGCCCGCATTTCGCGATGTCGATGAAATAGGTGTCGACCCGCGGGTTTTCGCCGGTGTCGGGATCCCAGCGATAGATCAGGAATTTGCGGATGCTTTTGCCTTCGGGGCGCGGCCAGGTCTTGCCGGTGCGGACCTTGGAGTTCTTGGGCAGCGTGAATTGGACCATTGGCTTATCCCTTCCAGTCGTCACGGGAATAGAGCGGCCGCGTCGGAAGCTGGCCGGATTTCTGATAAACGCAGCGTGCATAGACCTCGGACGGGTCGCGCCCGCGCAGATAGTCGGAGGTGATTTCCACCTCGATCTTGCTGACCAGCCCGCCCGAACCTGCGCCGATGCCCACCATGCCGCGCGGCTGGCTGGCAAGCCGGGCCTGGCGGAAGCACTCGTCCTCGGCCCGCTCCACCGGGATCGGGCCGCAGGCGGCGACCGCCGCCAGCAGCACGAAGACGGTGGCGGGGCGCATCAGTAGACCCGCGCTTTCGGCGCGATCTTTTTCATCTCGATGCCGCCCTCGGCCTCGGTCGTCAGCGGATCAAGATGCACTGGACGGGTCGAAAGCGTGACCTTGACGCCCTCTACATGGGCGATGGAATGCACCCGCCAGTTCACGTCGTCGCGGTTCGGATAATCCTCATGGGCATGGGCGCCGCGGGATTCCTTGCGCGCCTCGGCTGCCACGATGGTCGCCAGCGCATTGGGCATCAGGTTGGCCAGCTCCAGCGTCTCCATCAGGTCGGAGTTCCAGATCAGGCTGCGGTCGGTGACCTTCAGATCGTCGATCTTGCCGGCAACGGCGGTCATCTTTTCAACGCCTTCTGCCAGCGTCTTGTCGGTGCGGAACACGGCGGCATCGGCCTGCATCGTGCGCTGCATCTCCAGCCGCAACTCGGCCGTAGGCACACCGCCATCGGCGTAGCGGAAGCGGTCGAACCGGCCAAGGATTGCATCCACCGCGGGTTTGTTCACCGGGGCGGTGCGTTCGGCGGGGTTGACCACCTGCCCCGCACGGATCGCGGCAGCGCGGCCGAACACCACGAGGTCGATGAGCGAGTTGGAGCCCAGACGGTTTGCGCCGTGCACGCTGGCGCAGCCTGCCTCGCCCACGGCCATCAGGCCGGGGAAAATGGCGTCGGGGTTACCCGGCTGCGGGTTGAGCACCTCACCCCAGTAGTTGGTGGGGATGCCGCCCATGTTGTAATGCACGGTGGGCAGAACCGGGATCGGTTCGCGGGTCACATCGACGCCGGCAAAGATGCGCGCCGATTCCGAGATGCCCGGCAGCCGCTCGTGCAGGGTTTCCGGCGGCAGGTGATCCAGGTGCAGATGGATGTGATCCTTGTGTTCGCCCACACCGCGGCCTTCGCGGATCTCGATCGTCATGCAGCGCGAAACCACGTCGCGCGAGGCCAGATCCTTGTAGGTCGGCGCATAGCGTTCCATGAACCGCTCGCCTTCCGAGTTGGTCAGATAGCCGCCCTCGCCGCGCGCGCCCTCAGTGATCAGGCAGCCCGAACCATAAATGCCGGTCGGGTGAAACTGCACAAACTCCATGTCTTGCAGCGGCAGGCCCGCGCGCGCAACCATGCCGCCGCCATCGCCGGTGCAGGTGTGGGCCGATGTGGCCGAGAAATAGGCGCGCCCATAGCCGCCGGTGGCCAGAACCACCATCTTGGCGTTGAACACATGCATGGTGCCGTCATCCAGCTTCCACGCCACCACGCCTGTGCAGCGCCCGTCGGTGATGATCAGGTCAAGCGCGAAATACTCAATGAAGAACTCGGCCTTCTGCTTGAGGCTCTGGCCATAGAGCGTGTGCAAGATCGCATGGCCGGTGCGGTCGGCGGCGGCGCAGGTGCGCTGCACCGGGGGGCCCTCGCCGAATTCGGTGGTGTGACCGCCGAACGGGCGCTGGTAGATCTTGCCCTCTTCGGTGCGCGAGAACGGAACGCCGTAGTGTTCCAGTTCGTAAACCGCTTTCGGCGCCTCACGCGCGAGATATTCCATCGCGTCGGTGTCGCCCAGCCAGTCAGACCCTTTGACGGTGTCATACATATGCCACTGCCAACTGTCGGGGCCCATGTTGCCAAGGCTGGCCGCGATGCCACCCTGTGCCGCGACCGTATGCGACCGGGTCGGAAAGACCTTGGTCACGCAGGCCGTGCGCAGGCCTTGTTCGGCCATGCCCAGTGTCGCGCGCAGACCCGCGCCACCGGCCCCCACCACGACCACGTCATAGTCGTGCGTTTCATAAGCATAAGCTGCCATGGTCAATCCCTCAGAGCGCGATGCGCACAAGGGCGTAAAGCCCCGCGGCCATCACCGTATAGGACACAAACACCGCCGCCATGATCAGCGCCTTGCGCGTCAGGCCGTGGCTGTAATCCTGAATCATCATTTTCGCGCCGCGGTGGAAATGCATCATCCCAGCCACCAGCGTCAGCGCAGTGACAACCGCCGGGACCGGGCGCGCAAAGGTGGCGAGTACCTCGTCATGCGGGCGGCCCAGCGCGGTGCCGAAGATATAGACAAAGGCCGGGATCAGGAACACCAGCGCGACCGACGAAACGGTCATGAACCACTGATGCTCGGTACCTTTGTGGGCAGCCCCGCGGCCCTCGGCGCGTTTGCGGTCGGTCAGGTAGTGCATAGGTTCCCCCTCAGACGACGAGAACGGTCAGCACGGTCAGCACGACCGAGCCGCCAAGGCAGGCAAGGCCCAGCCGTTCGGCGGTGACAATGTCAAGCCCGCGGCCGGTATCCCAATACAGATGCCGCAGCCCGGCCAGAAAGTGATACCACAGCGCCCAGAGGGAGGCGGTCAAGACCAGATCGCCGAACCACGAGGTAAGAACGGCATCGGCGCGGGCGAACGCCTCGGGGCCGACCGCGGCGGCAACCAGCCACCAAACGCCCAGCAGCACTGCCACGATCAGCCCGTTGCCAGTGATCCGCGTCAGGATCGAGGTGATCGAGGTCAGTTGTGGGCGGTAAATCTGCAGATGGGGTGACAGCGGGCGCGCGCCCCGATTCACGTCAGCCATATTGTTCCCTCCGTGCGAGCACTGGCGCCCGACGGATCGGCCCGGCGCTAAGCTGGCTGGTTTCGCCCTCTCCATACCCGAAATTTCGGGCAAGTCACGCCTCGCCGCAGCGAAAATGACAGTTTTGCAGCATTGCAGATGCAGAAAATCAGATTTGTGATCACGTTTTTTCGCGGCGTGATCACATGTTTCCGCTATCAGCCCCCGCAACCCTGATGGCGCGGGGGCCGAGGAATCACAGCGGCATCAGCGCCCAGTAATCGAGATCCAGCAGCACCTCGGGCGCATACTTGCCCTCGGCGCCCTTCAGCGCAAAGGGGGCCGCCCCCTGCTTGACCGCCACCAGCCGCAGCCGGATCGCCCCCACACCCGGCGCCGGGGTTTCGGCCTTGTCCAGCACCTCGGACCAGGCCTTGATCGTATCGCCCGCAAAACAGGGGTTGGCATGGGCGCCGCCGTTCAGCGCCACGATCATCTGCGCATTGGCCAAGCCGTTGAACGACAACGCGCGCGCCATGCTGATGACGTGGCCGCCATAGATCAGCCGCTTGCCATCGTCGCGGAAGGTGGCGTCGAAATGCACCTTGGCGGTGTTCTGCCACAGCCGGGTGGCCAGCATGTGTTCGGCTTCCTCGACAGTCACGCCGTCCACATGGTCGATCTGTTCGCCCACCGCATAATCGCCCCAGCGGTGCGGCTCGCCCGCCAGGGTAAAATCGTAGCGGGTAAAATCCAGCCCCTCGGGCACCACCAGCGCCTCGGGCCGCACCACGCGGGCCAGATCGGGCACCACCGGATCGGGCGCGGGGGCGTCAAGGCGGTTCTTGCGCACCATCACCCAGCGCACATATTCCAGCATCGTTTCCCCGTGCTGGTTGATGCCGCGCGTGCCCACATAGACGACGCCCGACTTGCCGTTGGAGTTTTCCTTCAGCCCGATCACCGTGCTTTCCGACCGCAGCGTATCGCCGGGATAAACCGGCTTCAGCCAGCGCCCCTCGGCATAGCCAAGGTTGGCCACCGCGTTCAGCGAAATGTCGGGCACCGTCTTGCCAAAGACCACATGAAAGGCCGCCAGATCGTCGATAGGGGCCGCAGGCAGCCCGCAGGACCGGGCAAATTCATCCGAGGAATACAACGCCCCGCGCGCAGGATACAGCGCGTGATAAAGCGCCCGTTCTCCCCCCGAAACGGTGCGCGGCACGGCATGGGCAATGGTGTCGCCGATGCGGTAATCTTCAAAGAAGCGGCCCGGATTCGTTTTCATTCACAGATCTCCCAGCTTCATGTCGGGGTGGTAGTCGGTCGCCACATCCTTCACCACCGCCTGCGCGCAGCGCATCACCCCGCGCGAGGCGTCAAAGGCATAGGACGGCGCGCCGTAAAGCTCCCACCCCTTCGACAGCGCCAGCGTGACCTTGTGGCAGAAGGCGGCGGTGTCATCCTCGGTCAGCAGACGATAGGCCCTCATGCCGGGGCCATCACGAAGGGATTGTAGCCCAGCCAGATATGCACACCAACCGCGATGCCATAAACCACCACAGTTCCGCCCAGCGCCTTGAGATCGCCCTTGAACGACCCCTTCACGCGGTTTTCCCAGCGCCCCGCACGGTTGATCAACAGCATTTCCAGCAGCGCCCACATCAGCATCGAGCCGAATAGCAGAGCCGAGGCCAGATCGCCGTTCACCATCAGATGCGACACCGCCCAGATCACCGTGCCCCACAGCATCGGGTGGCGGATCACCCCGACCAGAACCGATTTCGTGCCGCCCACCGCAAACAGATAAACCGCAAGGATCATCAGCGCGTTGTTGGCATGATACATTGCGGGGTTGGTGTCATAGACCGGCACCACATCGGCCCCGCGATAGCCGATGACCATCGCCACAAGCGAGGCCAGCAGCAGAACCGCCGAAAATATCTTCCAGACATTGCCCAGCCTTGCCCTCAGCGACGGGAACAAACGTTTGAACAGATGCGCGAACATCCACAGCAGGATGCCAAGGATCAGAAGGAACATGGGCGACATGGCGGATTACCTTTCAGATGGCGGTCATTGCGGCAATCGCCTCGGCCTTGGCCAGCGTCTGCCGTGCGGTGACGATATGCAGGTTTTCCACGATTTTTCCATCCACGACCGCAACGCCCAGGCCCTCGGCCTGCGCCGCGTCAAAGGCCGCGATCTGGCGGCGGGCAAGGTCGATTTCAGCCTCTGACGGGGCAAAGGCCGCGTTGGCGATATCTAGCTGCGCAGGGTGGATCAGGGTCTTGCCGTCAAAGCCCATGTCGCGGCCCTGATCACATTCGACCTTCAGCCCCGCGTCATCCTTGAAGGCGTTGAACACCCCGTCCACAATCGTCAGCCCATGCGCCCGCGCCGCCAGCAGACACAGCCCCAGCCCCGCCTGCATCGCCAGACGGTCAGGGCGGAAACGGCTGCCCAGTTCCTTGGCCAGATCGTTAGTGCCCATCACCATGCCTGCCAGCCGCGGATGGCGCGCAATCTCGGCCGCGTTCAGCATGCCCAGCGCGGTTTCCATCATCGCCCACAGCGGCACATCGGGAATTGCCTGCGCGACCGCCTCCAGATCGGCATAGGACGACACCTTGGGGATCAGGATCGCGTCGATATCGGCGCCCACAAAGGCCGCCACATCATCACGGCCCCATTCGGTGTCGAACCCATTTATCCGCACGATCCGCGCCCGCCGCCCGTAATCGGCCGCGGCCAGAACCTGTGCCAACAGCGCGCGCGCATTCACCTTTTCCTCCACCGCGACCGCGTCTTCCAGATCGAAGATGATCGCATCGGTGGGCAGGGTCTGCGCCTTTTCCAGCGCACGCTCTTTCGAGCCGGGAATATAAAGCACCGAACGGAAGGGGCGTGCGCGCTGGTCCATGATTCTCTCCTCGCAAGAATGTTTCGCCAAGGACCATATTCGCGGCATATTCGGCAAGCCCCGTTTTGCCGCGCCGCAGAATGCCTCCGTCACAACCTTGCGCGCGGGGCGTCAAAAGGCTAGGCAACCTGCGTCACATTTCCACAACCCCCCTGCTTTCGGAGGATACAATGGCCAGACCCAAGATCGCGCTGATCGGCGCCGGGCAGATCGGCGGCACGCTTGCCCACCTTGCGGCGATCAAGGAACTCGGGGATGTCGTCCTGTTCGACATCGCCGAAGGCACGCCGCAGGGCAAAGCCCTCGACATCGCCGAATCAGGCCCCTCCGAGGGCTTCGATGCCGTGCTGAAAGGCACCAATGATTACGCCGACATTGCGGGCGCCGATGTCTGCATCGTCACCGCCGGCGTTCCGCGCAAGCCGGGGATGAGCCGCGACGACCTTCTGGGCATCAACCTGAAGGTTATGAAATCGGTGGGCGAGGGTATCGCCAAACACGCCCCGGACGCCTTTGTGATCTGCATCACCAACCCGCTTGATGCGATGGTCTGGGCGCTGCGCGAGTTCTCGGGCCTGCCGCATGCCAAAGTCGTGGGCATGGCCGGCGTGCTCGACTCGGCGCGTTTCCGCCACTTCCTGTCGGTGGAATTCAACGTCTCGATGCGCGATGTGACGGCCTTCGTTCTGGGCGGTCATGGCGACACGATGGTGCCGCTGGTGCGCTATTCAACCGTCGGCGGTGTGCCGCTGCCCGATCTGGTGGCGATGGGCTGGACCACGCAGGATAAACTGGATGCGATCGTGCAGCGCACCCGCGACGGCGGCGCCGAGATCGTGGGCCTGCTCAAGACCGGCTCGGCCTTCTACGCGCCCGCCACCTCGGCGATCGAAATGGCAGAAGCCTACCTCAAGGACCAAAAGCGCCTGTTGCCCTGCGCGGCCTGGTGCGATGGCGCGCTGGGGCTGAACGGCATGTATGTGGGCGTGCCCACCGTGATCGGTGCGGGCGGCATCGAGCGGATCGTGGACATCACGCTGAACGCCGAAGAACAGGCAATGTTCGACAAATCCGTTGACGCGGTAAAGGGCCTCGTGGAAGCCTGCAAGGGCATTGACCCGACGCTCGCCTGAAACAGACCATGGCAGGCCGCCGGGTTCTGTTTTCGGCACAGAAAAACGAAGGGCCATTCATTCTCGAATGGGTGGCCTTTCATAAGGTGATCGGCTTCACCGACATTGTCGTTGTGTCCAACGATTGCGCGGATGGCTCGGATGTTTTGCTGGATGCGCTGCAAGACGCCGGAGAATTGCGCCACATCAGACAGACCGTTCCCGATGGCGTAGCCCCCCAAAAGAATGCCGCGAACCTGGTTATGGCTGCTGGCCTGTTCGGTGTTGGGGACTGGGTCATCTGGCTTGATCTGGACGAGTTTCTGGTGCCCGGCCCAGCCTATGGCACCACCCCCGAACTGATCGCGGCGCTGGAGGCCGCCGAGGCGGATGCACTTGCCCTGAACTGGTGCATGATCGGAAGCAACGAGGAACGGGGGCTGCCAGATCGCCTCATATCCGACCGCTTCACAAGCGCATTGCGCTTTCGGGCCGCGCCAAACGAAGTCGTTAAAACGCTGTTCCGCTTTGACAGTCACGTCGCCGCGCTGACGATACACCGCCCCGCATGGCGGCCAGAGGGGAAGCCGCCACGCGTATTGAGCGGTGCGGGCAAAGTGCTTGACCAGAGCTTTGCATTCGCGCGGCACCGCAACGGTTCACTGCCTGCGCGGGTCATGCTCACTGGGGGGCGGTATGCTTGGGGGCAAATCAACCACTACGCCATCCGCACATCCGGCCTTTACAGCCTGAAACGGCTCCGCGGTGACGGATCGCTGCCGGTCACGATCAAAAGTGGCCGGTATAACGCCGGGCCGCCTGCCAACTTTTGCGATTATGTCAGGAACGACACATCTATTTTGCGCTACGAAACGGGCACGGGTCAGGAAATTCAGCGCCTGCTTTCAGGGAAACCGGTCGCCATCGCTCATCAGAATTGTGTGGCGCATGTTCGCGCGCGCCTGGCAGAAATTGCTTTGGCCCGCGGCGAACAAGCGCCGCCAGACAGATTTCGTGGTCCAGTCTGACGTGCGCCGCGCAAATGCGCCAAAGGTGCCGTGCTCGCAGAAGGTGCCCTTTGCCGACAAATCCGTTGACGCGGTGCAGGGCCTCGTGGAAGCCTGCGAGGGTATCGACCCGACGCTCGCCTGAGCCTTACCGGCCCGATCAGGCCAAATCAGGAAAGGGTGCGCCGGTTGGTGCACCTTTTTATTTGCGAGGTTTCGATGCGTCTGATCCTGTCGGCCATTCTGGCCACAACTCTCGCCCTGCCCGCAGCGGCGCAAAGCACGATTTCGGCCGAGATCGGCGCCAAGGGGATCGGGCCCACCGCAGAGCGGCTGGCCGCCCTGCCCGCCCCTGCCCCGGCTGATCTGTTTGCGCTGGGGGGGCTGCGGTTTCTGGGCGGGGTCGAGATGGCGCTTCAGACGCGCTGGCGCCATGGCCTGAGCAGTCCGATGCGGATGCTGCCGATCCTGCGCCTGCCGATCAACGAAAACCCACGCCCCGAACCGTTCGACCCCGCCCTGATCGCCCGGCTGTTCCTGGATCTGGACACCAGCATGGCCAGCGCGCGCAAAGCTTTGGCCGAGATCCCGCCAAATTCCGATTTCGGGCTGGAAATCGACCTGTCCGACCTGTGGTTTGACATCAACGCCAATGCCGCCCGCGACCCCGGCGAGGATCTGTTGGCGGTGGCGGGCGCCATGATGCGCGGGCCGGGCGATGGCGCCCCCCCGGTGATCCGCTTCGATGGGCCCGACGCGGCGTGGCTCAAGGCCTACGGCCATGCGCTGTCAGGCGTGGCGCAGGTGGTGCTTGCCTATGACCCCACCGCTGCGATCACCAAGGCCACCGCGGCTTCGGCTGCACTTCATGACCTGAACGACGTGCATATGGCACCCGAAGATTTCAACCGCCAGTTCGGCGAGTTTGCCGATATCATCGCCATGGTGCTGGGGGCGCTGGATCAGCCGCCCGACGCTGCCCGCGCCAAGGCCGCGCAGGCGCAGTTTCTGGGGATGATCGCCGAGAACCGCAGGTTCTGGGCCGAGGTCGCGCTGGAAACCGACAATGACCGCGAATGGCTGCCCAACGACGCGCAAGAGTCGGCTCTGGTCGGGCCGCTGCCTGCTGGCACCGGCGCGACCTGGCTGCGCGTGCTTGAGGATGGCGAGGCGCTGTTGACGGGCACCAAGCTGGCCCCCTACTGGCGTCTGGACGACAGCGCCGGGGTCAACGTCGCGCGGATGTTCACCGACCCGCGCGCCATCGACCTTGTGGCCTGGATTCAGGGGGCGGACGCGCTGCCCTATCTGGAAAAGGGGCCGGTCGTCAGCGCCGAAAGCTGGCGCGACTTCGAACGGTTGATCGGCGGCCAGGGCATGTTGTTCGCGCTTTACCTGAACTGAACATGCTGCGCCGAATCGCCGCAGTGCGGCATTTTAGGGCCATTGTGATCACACCCCCGAAATGCGTGATCACAAATCCCGAAAATTCCGCTTTCAAACCCCGTGCGGGGCAAATAGCGTTTTGCACGCCTTCGGTTCCATGCCAATGAACCGGGCAAATCCTATCAACAATGGGACGATCGAATGAACATTCACGAATATCAGGCGAAAGCCCTTCTGCGCAGCTACGGCTGCCCCGTCTCGGACGGGCGCGTGGTGCTGCGCGCGGAAGATGCCAAGACCGCCGCCGGCGAACTGGACGGGCCGCTGTGGGTCGTCAAGGCGCAAATTCACGCAGGCGGTCGCGGCAAAGGCCATTTCGTCGAGCCTGAGGCGGGCGACAAGGGCGGCGTGCGGCTGGCCCGTTCGGTCGAAGAGGCCGACGCGCTGACCCGGCAGATGCTGGGCCGCACATTGGTCACGCATCAGACCGGCGCCGCGGGCAAGCAGGTCAATCGCATCTACATCGAAGACGGTTCCGACATCGCGCGCGAGTTGTATCTGGCGCTGCTGGTGGATCGCGGCTCCAGCCGTGTCTCTTTCGTCGTCTCCACCGAGGGCGGGATGGATATCGAGGAGGTCGCCGCCAAGACCCCCGAAAAGATCCTGTCGTTCAGCGTCGATCCGGCCTCGGGCCTGTCCGACTTCCACGGCCGCCGCGTGGCCTTCGCGCTGGGGCTGGAGGGGCCGCTAGTCAAGCATTGCGTGGCGCTGGTGAAGAATCTCTACCGTCTGTTCATCGAAAAAGACATGGAGATGCTGGAGATCAACCCGCTGATCATCACCACCACGGGGCAGTTGAAATGCCTCGATGCCAAGATGGGCTTTGACAACAACGCGCTGTATCGCCAGCCCGACATCCTCAGCCTGCGCGACGAAACCGAGGAAGACCCGAAAGAGCTTGCCGCGTCGAAGTTCGACCTGAACTATATCGCTTTGGATGGTGAAATCGGCTGCATGGTGAACGGTGCGGGCCTTGCCATGGCCACGATGGACATCATCAAGCTTTATGGCGCCGAACCGGCCAACTTCCTTGACGTGGGCGGCGGCGCCTCCAAGGAAAAGGTCACCGAGGCGTTCAAGATCATCACCTCGGACCCGAACGTCAAAGGCATCCTCGTGAACATCTTTGGCGGTATCATGCGCTGCGACATCATCGCCGAGGGCGTGCTGGCGGCGGTGAAAGAGGTCGGCCTTCAGGTGCCGCTGGTCGTGCGGCTGGAAGGCACCAACGTGGAACTGGGCAAGGAGATCATCCGCACCTCTGGCCTGAACGTGATCGCGGCTGACAACCTCAGCGATGCGGCACAGAAGATCGTCAAAGCGGTGAAGGGATAATCGAATGGCCGTTCTCGTCAACGAAAACACCCGCGTTATCTGTCAGGGTTTCACCGGCTCGCAGGGCACCTTCCACTCGGAACAGGCGATCGCCTATGGCACCAAGATGGTCGGCGGCGTGACGCCCGGCAAAGGCGGCACCACGCACCTGAACCTGCCGGTGTTCAACTCGGTCCATGAGGCGCGCCATGTCACCGGCGCCAATGCCTCGGCCATCTATGTGCCGCCGCCCTTTGCCGCCGACAGCATCCTTGAGGCGATCGACGCCGAAATGGAGTTGATCGTGTGCATCACCGAGGGCATCCCGGTGCTGGACATGATGAAGGTGAAACGCGCGCTGGAAGGGTCGAAGTCGCGGCTGATCGGGCCGAACTGCCCCGGCGTCATCACCCCCGACGCCTGCAAGATCGGCATCATGCCGGGCCACATCCACAAGCGCGGCTCGGTCGGTGTCGTGTCGCGTTCGGGCACGCTGACCTATGAGGCGGTGAAACAGACATCGGACCTTGGCCTTGGCCAATCGACCGCAGTGGGCATCGGCGGCGACCCGATCAAGGGCACCGAGCATATCGACGTGCTGGAGATGTTTCTGGCCGACCCGGAAACCCAGTCGATCATCATGATCGGCGAAATCGGCGGCAGCGCCGAAGAGGAAGCCGCGCAGTTCCTGGCCGACGAAAAGAAACGCGGCCGCTGGAAACCGACCGCGGGTTTCATCGCCGGACGCACGGCCCCCAAGGGGCGCCGCATGGGCCACGCGGGCGCGATTGTTGCCGGTGGCAAGGGTGATGCGGAATCGAAGATCGAGGCGATGCGCGCCGCCGGCATCGTCGTGGCCGACAGCCCGGCACATCTGGGCGAAGCCGTGATGAAAGCCATGGGCAAATAAGCCCCGCGCCCCGCGCCCCGATCCGGGGCGCGGCCCCCCTCTTGCCCCCGAAGGTGCAGTGATGACCGAGCAAACCCCCAACGACCAACTCCACGCCTCCAGCTTTCTGCAAGGCGCCAATGCGGAATATGTCGAACAGCTTTATGCCCGCTATGCCGCCGACCCCTCGGCGGTCGATGCGGCGTGGGCCGAGTTCTTTGCCGCACTTGGCGACCCGGAAATGGACGTGAAGCGCGAGGCGCGGGGGCCTTCGTGGGAACGCACCGACTGGCCGCCGCAGCCGCAGGGCGACCTGATCTCGGCGCTGACCGGTGACTGGGGCGCGCCAAAAGAGGCCAAGGCGGTGTCTGACAAGGTGCGCGCCAAGGCCGCGGAAAAGGGCGTCGAGGTGACCGATGCCGAAATCAAGCGCGCCGTTCTTGATTCCATCCGCGCGCTGATGATCATCCGCGCCTACCGGATTCGGGGCCATCTGATCGCCGATGTTGACCCGCTGGGGATGCGCGACCAGACCCCGCACCCCGAGCTTGACCCCAAATCCTACGGCTTCACCGATGCCGATATGGACCGGCCGATCTTTATCGACAACGTGCTGGGCCTGCAGATCGCCACGATGCGGCAGATCATCGACATCGTCAAACGCACCTATTGCGGCACCTTCGCGCTGCAATACATGCACATTTCCGACCCCGAACAGGCGGGCTGGCTGAAAGAACGGATCGAGGGCTACGGCAAGGAGATTCACTTTACCCGTGAAGGCCGCCGCGCGATTCTGAACAAGTTGGTCGAGGCCGAGGGATTTGAGAAATTCCTGCATGTGAAATATATGGGCACCAAGCGGTTCGGCCTTGATGGCGGCGAGGCGCTGATCCCTGCGATGGAACAGATCATCAAGCGCGGCGGCGCGCTGGGTGTGAAGGAAATTGCGATCGGGATGCCGCACCGCGGCCGCCTGTCGGTGCTGGCCAACGTGATGGGCAAACCCTACCGCGCGATCTTTCACGAGTTTCAGGGCGGCAGCTACAAGCCCGAAGACGTGGACGGCTCGGGCGATGTGAAATACCACCTCGGCGCCTCGTCCGACCGGGAGTTTGACGGCAACAAGGTTCACCTGTCGCTGACCGCCAACCCCAGCCACCTTGAGGCGGTGAACCCGGTTGTGCTGGGCAAGGCGCGGGCCAAGCAGGACCAGTTCAGCGACCCCGAACGCCGGTCTGTGCTGCCGGTGCTGTTGCACGGCGACGCGGCCTTTGCCGGGCAGGGCGTGGTGGCCGAATGTTTCGGCCTGTCGGGCCTGAAGGGCCACCGCACCGGCGGCACCATTCATATCGTGGTGAACAACCAGATCGGCTTTACCACGGCGCCGCACTTCTCGCGCTCGTCGCCCTACCCCACCGATATCGCGCTGATGGTCGAGGCGCCCATCTTCCACGTCAACGGCGACGACCCCGAGGCGGTGGTGCATGCCGCCAAGGTGGCGACCGAGTTTCGCCAGCAGTTCGGCAAGGATGCGGTGATCGACATCTTTTGCTATCGCCGCTTTGGTCACAACGAAGGCGACGAGCCGATGTTCACCAACCCGGTGATGTACAAGCGGATCAAAAGCCACAAGACCACCCTCCAGCTTTACACCGAACGTCTGGTGGCCGACGGGCTGATCCCCGAAGGCGAGATCGAGGATATGAAGGCTGCCTTCCAGTCCACGCTCAACGCCGAATTCGAGGCGGGCAAAAGCTATCGCCCGAACAAGGCCGACTGGCTGGATGGCCGCTGGAAGCATCTGGCCCGCGAAGAAGCCGAATATCAGCCCGGCGCCACCGCGATCAGCCCCGAGATGATGGCCGAGGTGGGCACCGCGCTGACCCGCGCCCCCGACGGGTTCGATCTGCACAAGACCGTCGCCCGCCAGCTTGAGTCCAAGGCCGAGATGTTCAAGAGCGGCAAGGGCTTTGACTGGGCCACCGCCGAGGCGCTGGCCTTCGGCAGTCTCTGCGCCGAGGGCTACGGCGTGCGTCTGTCGGGCCAGGACAGCACCCGCGGCACCTTCAGCCAGCGCCATTCGGCGCTGATCGACCAGACCACCGAAGAACGCTATTACCCGCTGAACCACATCAAGCCGGGGCAGGCGCGCTATGAGGTGATCGACTCGATGCTGTCGGAATATGCCGTGCTCGGGTTCGAATACGGCTATTCGCTGGCCGAACCGAACACCCTGACCATGTGGGAGGCGCAGTTTGGCGATTTTGCCAACGGCGCGCAGATCATGTTCGACCAGTTCATTTCCTCGGGCGAACGCAAATGGTTGCGGATGTCGGGCCTTGTGATGCTGCTGCCGCACGGGTTCGAAGGACAAGGCCCCGAACATTCCTCGGCGCGGCTGGAACGGTTCCTGCAACTGTCCGCCGAAGACAACTGGATCGTCGCCAACTGTTCCACCCCGGCCAACTACTTCCACATCCTGCGGCGCCAGATTCACCGCAGCTTCCGCAAACCGCTGGTGCTGATGACGCCAAAGTCGCTTCTTCGGCACCCGATGTGCATCTCGGCTGCCGAAGATTTCACCACCGGGTCGTATTTCTGCCGCATCCTCTGGGATGACGCCGAAAAGGGCAACTCGCCCACCAAACTGGCGGCCGACGACAATATCCGCCGCGTGGTGATCTGTTCGGGCAAGGTTTACTACGACCTTCTGGCCGAACGCGACAAGCGCGGCATCGACGATGTCTACCTGCTGCGGCTGGAACAATTTTACCCGTTCCCGGCGCATTCGCTGGTGACCGAACTCAGCCGCTTCAAGGGGGCCGAGGTGGTCTGGTGTCAGGAAGAGCCCAAGAATCAGGGCGCCTGGACCTTCGTGGAACCGAACCTTGAATGGGTTCTGGGCCGCATCGGGGCGACACATACACGCCCGCGCTATGCCGGCCGTGCGGCCTCGGCCTCGCCCGCCACGGGGCTTGCCTCGCGGCACAAGGCCGAACAGGACGCGCTCGTCAATGATGCGCTGACGCTGGAGACATAAGATGGCAACCGAAATCCGCGTGCCCACCCTGGGCGAAAGCGTGTCAGAGGCGACGGTGGCCACCTGGTTCAAGAAACCGGGCGATGCCGTGGCCGTTGATGAAATGCTGTGCGAGCTGGAGACCGACAAGGTGACGGTCGAGGTTCCCTCGCCCGCTGCCGGTCGGCTGACCGAGATCGTGGCGGCCGAGGGCACCACCGTCGGCGTCGGCGCGCTGCTGGCCCAGATTTCAGAGGTCGGCACCGCCGAGCCTGCGACCCCAACCCAAAAGACCGGCGCCAAGGCTGCGCCAGAAGCCAACGAGGGCAAGATGACCGATGTGATGGTTCCCAGCTTGGGCGAAAGCGTGACCGAGGCCACGGTGGCCATGTGGTTCAAGCGCGTAGGCGACACCGTCGCGCTGGATGAGATGCTGTGCGAGTTGGAAACCGACAAGGTCTCGATCGAGGTGCCCTCGCCGGTGGCGGGCGTTCTGACCGAGATTCTGGTGCCCGAGGGCACCACGATAGACGCCAGCGCCCGGCTTGCCGTGATCGCCGAAGGCGCCAGCGCGGCCACCGCCAAACCGGCCGCAGCAGCAGCCCCCCCCGCGGCCCCCGCGGCTGCGGGCAAAGATGTGGAGGATGCCCCTGCCGCGAAAAAGGCGATGGCCGAAGTCGGGCTTTCGCGCGATCAGGTCACCGGCACCGGCCGCGATGGCCGCGTGATGAAGGACGATGTGGCCCGCGCGGTCGCCGCCGCCCCTGCCCCTGCCGCCGCCTCTGCCGCCGCCCCGGTGGCGACAATCGCTGTTGCCACCCCGCCCGCCACCGCGCCGCGCGCCCCTGTTCCGGCGGAAGATGCCGCCCGCGAGGAACGGGTCAAGATGACCCGCCTGCGCGCCACCATCGCCCGCCGCCTGAAAGACGCGCAGAACACTGCCGCGATGCTGACCACCTATAATGAGGTGGACATGTCGGGCATCATGGAGCTGCGCAATACCTACAAGGACCAGTTCGAAAAGAAGCACGGCGTGAAGATGGGCTTCATGTCGTTCTTTGTGACGGCCTGCTGCCATGCCCTGCGCGAGGTGCCCGAGGTCAACGCCGAAATCGACGGTCAGGACATCGTCTACAAGAACTACGTCCACATGGGCGTGGCGGTGGGCACGCCCACGGGCCTTGTGGTGCCGGTGGTGCGCGATGCCGACCAGATGGCCTTTGCGCAGATCGAAAAGAAGATCGCCGAACTGGGCGTCCGCGCCCGCGATGGCAAGCTGTCGATGGCCGAGATGCAGGGCGGCAGCTTCACAATCTCGAACGGCGGCGTCTATGGCTCGCTGATGTCCTCGCCGATCCTGAACCCGCCGCAGTCGGGCATTCTGGGGATGCACAAGATCCAGGACCGCCCCGTCGTGGTCAACGGCCAGATCGTGATCCGTCCGATGATGTATCTGGCGCTGAGCTACGATCACCGCGTCGTTGACGGCAAGGGCGCCGTCACCTTCCTCGTGCGGGTAAAGGACGCGCTCGAAGACCCGCGCCGCCTGCTGATGGATCTGTGACATGTCGATCCTCCAGATCATCCTGATCGGCACGGCGATCATCGCCTTCGCGCTCTGGCAATCGGTGCGCGGGGGCAAACGCTTCGTGCGCGCCCATGTCTTCCTTGAAGAGCTGAACAAGGGCGCCTCTGCCGAGGCCGCCAATGAGGCTGCGGCGCGGGTCTTTGCCCGCGGCGCCGACAAGATCGCCGACGCCAATGCCGCCATCCGCGCACAAGCCTATGCCAAGGCGAATACCAAGGGCAAACAGGCCCCGGTGATCGAACAGGCCCGTGGAAAAGGGTTCACCCTATGACCCCCGAACTGATCGCCCTCGCCCTGGCCGGACTGTTGCAGGTGGCCCAGTTGATGATCCTGTCGATCCCGGCCAACATGGAACTGTCCAGCCGCTGGACCGCGGGCACCCGCGACACGCCGCCCCCGAACGAACTGTCTACCTTCACCGCCCGGCTGAAACGCGCCTTCGAGAATCACTTCGAAGGGCTGATCCTGTTCACAATTGCCGTGGTCGTGGTCACGTTGGGCGGGCAATCCACGCTGTTCACCGCGCTTTGTGCCTTTACCTATCTGGGCGCGCGCATCCTCTATGTGCCCGCCTATGCCTATGGCTGGACGCCCTGGCGCTCGGTGATCTGGACGGTGGGCTTCTTTGCCACCGTGGCGATGCTGATCGCCGCGCTGATCTGACCCGGACCGCGCCCGCAACTGGGTGCACATATGCTCCGGGGGGCCGTGGTGAAAACGCCCCGGCTCCCCGCCACCTACAGGAGGCCGCTATGGCAAATTTTGATGTGATCGTGATCGGCGCCGGTCCCGGCGGCTATGTCTGCGCCATCCGCGCCGCGCAACTGGGCCTGAGCGTCGCCGTGGTCGAGGGCCGCGAGACGCTGGGCGGCACCTGCCTCAACGTGGGCTGTATCCCCTCCAAGGCGCTGCTGCACGCCACCCACAGCCTGCACGAGGCGCAGGAAAACTTTGCCAAGATGGGCCTGACCGGCGCCGCCCCCAAGGTCGATTGGGCCAGGATGCAGGACTACAAGGCCGAGGTGATCGGGCAGAATACAAAGGGCATCGAATTTCTGTTCAAGAAGAACAAAGTCACCTGGCTGAAGGGCTGGGCCACGATCCCCGCCGCCGGTCAGGTCAAGGTCGGCGACGATCTGCACGAGGCGAAACACATCGTCATCGCCACCGGGTCCGAACCCGCCGCCCTGCCCGGCATCACGGTCGATGAAAAGAACGTCGTCACCTCCACCGGCGCGCTCAGCCTGCCCAAGGTGCCCAAGTCGATGGTGGTTATCGGCGCCGGTGTGATCGGGCTTGAGATGGGCTCGGTCTATGCCCGGCTCGGGGCCGAGGTGACGGTGATCGAATATCTCGACACGATCACGCCGGGCATGGATGCCGAAGTGGCGCGCTCGCTGCAAAAGATCCTCGCCCGGCAGGGCCTGAAATTCATCTTGGGCGCCGCCGTGCAGCGCGTAGACCCGGCAGGCAAGGCGAAATCGCGCGTGGCCTACACGCTGCGCAAGGACGACAGCGAAGCCGCGATCGAGGCCGAGGTGGTGCTGGTCGCCACCGGGCGCAAGCCCTATCTGGCCGGTCTGGGGCTGGAGGCGCTGGGGGTAGAGATGACGCCGCGCGGGCAGGTGAAAACCGATGCGCATTTTGCCACCAACATCCGCGGTCTTTACGCCATCGGCGACGCCATCACCGGCCCGATGCTGGCGCACAAGGCCGAGGATGAGGGCATGGCACTGGCCGAGATCATGGCGGGCAAGGCGGGCCATGTGAACTATGGCGTGATCCCCGGCGTGATCTACACCACGCCCGAGGTGGCCTCGGTCGGCAAGACCGAGGAACAGCTGAAAGAGGAAGGCCGCGCCTACAAGGCGGGCAAGTTTTCGTTCATGGGCAACGGGCGGGCAAAGGCGGTGTTTCAGGGCGAGGGCTTTGTAAAAATCCTCGCCTGCAAGGAAACCGACCGCATTCTGGGCGCCCATATCATCGGCCCCGCCGCGGGCGATCTGATCCACGAGGTTTGCGTGGCAATGGAATTCGGTGCCTCGGCGCAGGATCTGGCGCTGACCTGCCACGCCCACCCGACCTATTCCGAAGCGGTGCGCGAAGCGGCACTTGCCTGCGGCGACGGCGCAATTCACGCCTGATGCGACAGGCCGCGCCCCCCGCGGGGTGCGGCCTTAGCCCACCAGATGGCGCAGGCCCTGCGTCACGTCCGACCGGATGGCAAGCCGCAGCCCCGGCTCGTCCCCCGCCTTCAGCGCCGCCAGAATCAGCCGGTGATGGCGTGGCGGCTCGGTTCGCGGCACGCGGTTATACAGCGCGCGCGTGGTCGGCCCCAGTTGCAGCCAGACCGTTTCAATGATCGCCAACATGGCAGGCGCCTGCGCGCGCAGATACAGCGTCCGGTGAAATTCCAGATTGCTGCGGATGTAGCCCACCGCATCCTGCTTGGCCACCGCCTCGGCATTGACGGCGTTGATGGCAGTCAACCGCTCGATCAGCGCCATATGGGCACGCGGCAGCGCCCGGCTGGCCAGTTCCGGCTCGATCAGTGCGCGCAGCGCCGCCAGTTCCTCGATCCGCTCGCTTGACAGTTCCGGCGTCGCCACCCGGCCCGAGGAGGACAGCATCAAGGCCCCCTCGGCCACCAGCCGCCGCAGCGCCTCGCGGGCGGGGGTCATCGACACGCCATGCGCCTTGGCCAGCCCCCGCAGGGTCAGCGGCTGACCGGGCAGCAACTCGCCCGTCAGGATCTGCTGGCGCAGGGTCCGATACAGCCGCTCATGCGCGGCGGTGGTCACATCAGAAGGGCGGGGTTTCAGCGACATGGGCCGAAGGGATCACAGCGGGCGCGGGGCGTCAATCACGCAACCGGATCGCATGCAGCCCGGCACCATGCGCGCGCAGCCAGGCGCGTTGCGGGGCGTGGCCGGGCAACAGCCGCTCCACCACCGCCCAAAAGGCGGGGGAATGGTTCATCTCGGCCAGATGCGCCACCTCATGGGCGGCCACATAGTCCAGCACCGCGGGCGGCGCCATCACCAGCCGCCAGGAATACATCAGGCTGCCATCTGCCGCACACGACCCCCAGCGCGAGCGGGTGTCGCGCAGCGTGAGCCGCCGGTAGGGCCGCCCGAGTGCTGCGGCAAACCGGTCTGACGCGGCCACAAGACGCGCCCGCGCCGCCTGTTTCAGAAACGCCTCGACCCGCGGCCCCAGCGTCGCCGGATCGGGTGGCAGGATCAGCGCCCCCCCCTCCAGCCGGGGTCCACGCACGGCGCCGGGCGTCAGCGTGACCTCGCGCCCCTCGAACGGCAGCGCGGCACCAAAGGCCAGCGGCTGCACCGGGGCCAGCCGCGCCAGCGCGGCCACCAGCCAGTCGGTCTTGTCACGGGCAAAGGCCAGCGCCTCGGCCTCGCGGGCGAATTGCGGCAGGGTCAGCGTCACCCGCCCATCCAGCCGCGACACCCGCAGTGAAAACCGCCGCGCCCGCGCTGACCGTTTCAGGGTAATTTCCACCGGCGGCGGGCCGGGCAGCAGGACGCGGCTCATATTCGTTCCTTCCCTGCCGTCCAGTCGGCAAAACGGCCCGCAAAAGGCTTTGACACCCCGCACCCATTGTGGCAGTTGGCTGCGACTCTCTCGACAAGAGTGATGCAAGGAGTTTTCCATGCCCAAAGAGGAATGGGGCGTCAAGCGCCTGTGCCCGCATTGCGCGAGCCGGTTTTACGACCTGACCAAAGACCCGATGACCTGCCCGGTCTGCAACAACACCTTCACCGCCGACAGCCTGTCGGCCGGTCGCGGTCGCACGATGATCGCTGACAAGGCCAGCGTGCGGGAACGCGAAGTGGATGTGGACGATCTGGCAGATGAAGAAGATCTCGACGCCGACACCGGCGATGTCGATCTGGACGACGATCTTCTGGAAGACGATGAAGATGACACCGTCTCGCTCGATGACATCGCCGATGTCAGCGGACCCGACGAAGAGACCTGAGCGCCACCCGACCCGGCGCAGGCATGGCCCAAAGGGCGCGGACAGGTTCCGCGCCCTTTTGCTATGGCATTGGGCCGGGCGCAGGCCTGCGGCGACGGGCGCGCGCCGAGGGTGCCCACGAATCGCCGAGCGGACTTAAAATTCCTCTTGCACCCCACCGCCCAACTGCCTATAGACCCCGCACCGGACGTAAACGCCCAAAACTCCGGTGGGGTCATAGCTCAGTTGGGAGAGCGCTTGAATGGCATTCAAGAGGTCGGCGGTTCGATCCCGCCTGGCTCCACCAAAAAATTTAAAAGCTTAGAAAAAAGAAAGCTCCGCCTTGCGCCGAGCTCTTTCTTGTTGGCTAATGCTTTAGGTAACATCTCGGCTGACCACCCCGACAAGCGCAACTGATGGCGCCGTGCGGCCTGCCCAAAGGCGCGGATCGCGGCGGAACAGATCAACGTCCTTGGCGCCGCTCCGGCAAGAATGATAGCCCGAACGGGGGGCGAAACGCCGGAGGTGGGGCCATGAACGCGGTGGATGTTTTCGATTATGCCGGCGTTGCGCTGTTTGCGGCGACAGGCGCCCTTGCGGCCTCGCGCAAGCAGCTCGACATCATCGGCTTTCTGTTTCTGGCTGCGGTGACCGGCACCGGGGGCGGCACGGTGCGCGATCTGGTTTTGGGCGTTCCGGTGTTCTGGGTGGAGCAGCCGGTTTACATCGTTGTCTGCACCGTCACCGCAATTTTCCTGTATTTCACCGCGCATCTGGCAGAATCGCGCTACCGCTGGCTGCTGTGGCTCGATGCGGCAGGGCTGGCGGCTTATGGCGTGTTCGGCGCCTACAAGGGGTTGGCGGTGTCGGGTTCGCCGATCATCGCCGTGGTGATGGGGATGATGACCGGAACGCTGGGCGGCATCTTGCGCGATGTGCTGGCCAATGAGCCTTCGGTCCTGATCCGGCGCGAAATTTATGTGACCGCAGCGCTGACGGGGGCGGCTGTTTTCGTCGCCGCCGAAGCCGCAGGAACCGGCCTTGCCGTTGCTGCCAGTCTGGGGTTTGCTGCAGCCTTCGTGCTGCGCGGCTGTGCGATTGCCTTCGAATGGGCCTTGCCAAACTACCGGTCACGGCAGGGCCGCAACCCCGACGACCTTAGGCGGTGATACGCGCGACCTGACGCTCCGGGCTGAAGCTGATCGGAAGGTCAAAATTTCCGCCACGTCATCAGCCCCGCAGGGCGACCGAGTTGCAGCCCGCAACCATCTGACAAGGTTGAATTTCAGGCCATCTGAGCAGTCCGGCTCAGCCTTGTTTCCAGCGCGCCGCACCGGGCCATCTGTTTCGCGCCGCTTGCGCTTTGGGTGCCTTGCGGTAGTTTCGTTGGATCGGCACGGCGGGCAAAGCCGTCGGCCATCTTACGACAAGGAGCATGAAAGTGACGTTCAAATCGACGCTTCTCGCCACCTCGGCGCTGGTCATGATGCTGGCCGGTGCGGCCCAGGCGAAAACCCTGGTCTACTGCTCGGAAGGCTCGCCCGAGGGCTTCGACCCCGCGCCCTACACCTCGGGCACCACCTTCGACGCAACCTCGCGCCCGGTGTTCAACCGTCTGGTGGAGTTTGAGAAGGGCACCACCAACATCATCCCCGGCCTTGCCGAAAGCTGGGAAGTGTCGGCCGACGGGCTGGAATACACCTTCAAGCTGCGCCCCGGCGTCAAGTTCCACACGACCGAATTCTTTGCGCCCACGCGCGACATGAACGCCGATGACGTGATCTTTTCGTTCATGCGCCAGGGCGATGCCAACCACCCGTGGAACCAGTATGTGGCCGGTGTCAGCTACGAATACTACAACTCGATGGAGATGAGCACGCTGATCAAGGAGATCGTCAAGGTTGACGACCTGACCGTGAAATTCGTGCTGACCCGCCCCGAGGCCCCCTTCATGGCCAATCTGGGGATGGATTTCGCCTCGATCGTCTCCAAGGAATATGCCGACAAGCTGGAAGCCGAGGGCCGCAAGGAAGACCTGAACAACCTGCCGGTCGGCACCGGGCCGTTCAAGTTCGTGGCCTATCAGAAAGACGCCGTCATCCGCTACGCCGCCAACGACGACTATTGGGGCGAACGTCCCAAGATCGACACGCTGGTGTTTGCCATCACCACCGATCCGGCGGTGCGCGTGCAAAAACTGAAGGCCGGCGAATGCCATGTGATGCCCTATCCGGCACCCGCCGATATCGAGGGGCTGAAGGCCGACGCAAACATCACCGTGATGGAACAAGCCGGGCTGAACGTGGCCTATCTGGCCTATAACGCGACCATGGCGCCCTTCGACAACCCCAAGGTCCGCAAGGCGCTGAACATGGCAATCAACAAGCAGGCCATCATCGACGCGGTCTATCAGGGCTCGGGCCAGTTGGCCAAGAACCCGATCCCGCCGACGATGTGGAGCTATAATGACGCCGTGGTGGATGACGCCTACGATCCGGCCGCAGCCAAGGCGATGCTGGACGAGGCCGGCGTGAAAGACCTGTCGATGAAGGTCTGGGCGATGCCGGTGCAGCGGCCCTACATGCCCAACGCCCGCCGCACCGCCGAACTGATCCAGGAGGATTTCTCCAAGATCGGCGTCAATGTGGAAATCGTGTCCTATGAATGGGGCGAATACCTCAAGAAATCGACCGAGATGAACCGCGACGGCGCGGTGATCCTGGGCTGGACGGGCGACAACGGCGACCCCGACAACTTCATGGGGGTGCTGCTGTCCTGCGCCGCGGCGGGCGAAGGTGGCGCGAACCGTGCGCATTGGTGCAACGAGGAATTCTCGGCGCTGCTGACGCAGGCCAAGGCCACCTCGGACCAGGCCGAGCGGACCAAGCTCTATGAACAGGCGCAGGTGATCTTCAAGGATCAGGCGCCCTGGGCAACGCTGGGCCACTCGACCGTGTTCATGCCGATGTCGACCAAAGTGCAGGGCTATGTCATGAGCCCGCTTGGGTCGCACCAGTTCGACAACGTGGATATCGTCGAATAATCCCTTAAACTTCTGGCCGGGCGCGCGGGGCACCCCCTGCGCGCCCGCGTGGTTTTCCCCATGATCAAATTCCTTCTCGGCAAGCTGGCCTGGCTGATCCCCACCTTCCTGGGCATCACCATCGTGGCCTTTGGCTTTGTTCGCGTGCTGCCCGGCGATCCTGTCCTGCTGATGGCAGGCGAGCGCGGCATCACGCCCGAACGCTATGAGCAACTGATGGCCCAGTTCGGCTTTGACCGGCCGATCTGGCAGCAATATCTGGAATTCATCGGCCGCCTGTTCCAGGGCGACTTTGGCAATTCCCTCGTCACCAAGAAACCGGTGCTGACCGAATTTCTGACCCTGTTCCCGGCGACGGTCGAACTGGGTCTATGCGCAATCGTCATTGCCACGCTGATCGGCATTCCGGTGGGGGTGCTGGCCGCCATCAAGCGCGGCTCGTGGTTCGATCAGGCCACGATGACCACGGCGCTGGTGGGCTATTCGATGCCGATCTTCTGGTGGGGCCTGCTGCTGATCATCCTGTTTTCCGGCATCCTGCAATGGACGCCGGTGTCAGGCCGCATCTCGCTGCTGTATTACTTCCCCAATGCCACCGGCTTCATGCTGTTCGACAGCCTGATGTCGGGCGAGAAAGGGGCCTTCCGCTCGGCGGTGTCGCATCTGATCCTGCCCTCGGTGGTGCTGGCCACGATCCCGCTGGCGGTGATCGCGCGACAGACGCGCAGCGCCATGCTGGAGGTTCTGGGCGAGGATTATGTGCGCACCGCCCGCGCCAAGGGGCTGTCGCGCGCCCGCGTCGTGGGCATCCATGCACTGCGCAACGCCATGATCCCGGTGATCACCACGATCGGGCTTCAGGTTGGCGTGCTGCTGGCGGGCGCGATCCTGACCGAGACGATCTTTTCATGGCCGGGCATCGGCAAATGGATGGTCGATTCCATTTCGCGCCGTGATTACCCGGTGGTGCAGGGCGGGTTGCTGCTGATCGCGGGCATCGTGATGATCGTGAACCTGCTCGTGGACCTGATGTATGGGTTCATCAACCCCCGCATCCGGCATAGCTGAGGGCTGCCCATGACCAGCATTTCCACCACAGAACCCGGAAGCCGCCGCCAGGTGCTGGCCGAATTCTGGTTCTACTTCCGTGAAAACCGCGGTGCCGTGATCGGGCTTTGGGTCTTTGCGGTCCTTGTTCTGGTGGCCCTTCTGGCGCCGCTGATCGCGCCGCATGGCCCCACCACACAATATCGCGATGCGCTGCTGATGCCGCCGGTCTGGCAAGAGGGCGGCAGTTCCAGCTACCTTCTGGGCACCGATGCAATCGGGCGCGACATCCTTTCACGACTGATCTACGGCGCGCGCTATTCGCTGTTCATCGGGCTGATCGTGGTCACCATCGCCCTGGTGGGCGGCATTGTGATCGGCCTTGTCGCCGGGTTCTTCGGGGGCTGGGTCGATACCGTCATCATGCGGGTGATGGATGTGATCCTTGCCTTCCCCTCGCTGCTGCTGGCGCTGGTGCTGGTGGCCATTCTGGGCCCCGGCCTGACCAATGCGATGATCGCCATTGCGATCGTGTTGCAGCCGCATTTCGCGCGCCTGACCCGCGCCGCCGTGCTGGGCGAAAAGAACCGCGAATATGTGATGGCTGCGCGGGTGGCAGGGGCGGGCAAGCTGCGGCTGATGTTTCGCACGATCCTGCCCAATTGCCTGGCCCCCCTGATCGTGCAGGGCACGCTGTCGTTTTCGACCGCAATCCTTGATGCGGCGGCGCTGGGCTTTCTGGGGATGGGCGCGCAGCCACCCACGCCGGAATGGGGCACGATGCTGGCCGAGGCGCGCGAATTCATCCTGCGCGCGTGGTGGGTCGTCACCTTCCCCGGCCTTGCGATTCTGATCACCGTCTTGTCGATCAACCTGATGGGCGACGGGCTGCGCGATGCGCTCGACCCCAAGATGAAGAGGAGCTGAGATGGCACCGCTTCTTGAAATCCGCAACCTGACCGTCAGCTTTGACACAGCCGCCGGGCCGTTCAAGGCGGTTGACGGCATCGACCTGACGGTGGCCCCGCGCGAGGTCTTGGCGATCGTGGGCGAATCCGGCTCGGGCAAGTCGGTGTCGATGCTGGCGGTGATGGGGCTTTTGCCCGACACCGCCACCGTCACCGCCGATGTGATGCGCTTTGACGGGCACGACCTGCTGGCGATGACAGACCGCGAGCGCCGCCAGATCATCGGTCGGCAGATCACAATGATCTTTCAGGAACCGATGGCAAGCCTGAACCCCTGTTTCACCGTGGGCTACCAGATCGAAGAGGTGCTGCGGCTGAACCTTGGCATGAGCCGCAAGGCCGCGCGGGCGCGGGCGGTGGAGCTGTTCACCGACGTGGGCATCCCCGACCCGGCCGAACGGCTGAAAAGCTATCCCCACCAGATGTCGGGTGGCCAGTGCCAGCGCGTGATGATCGCCATTGCGCTGGCCTGCAACCCCAAGCTGCTGATCGCGGACGAACCCACAACCGCGCTGGATGTGACGATCCAGAAGCAGATCCTGGATCTGCTGGTGCGATTGCAGGTCGAACACGGCATGGGGCTGATCATGATCACCCACGACATGGGTGTGGTGGCCGAAACTGCCGACCGTGTGGTGGTGCAATACAAGGGCCGCAAGATGGAAGAAGCCGACGTGCTGACCCTGTTCGAGTCGCCCAGGCACCCCTATACCCGCGCGCTTCTGTCGGCCCTGCCCGAACATGCCACGGGTGAGCGGCTGCCCACTGTGTCGGACTTCATGGCGGCGGAGGGCACGGCATGACCGAGATCGTGATCGAGGGCCGCGCCATCACGCGCGACTATCACATGGGTGGCGGCCTGTTTGGCAAGGCGCGCACGGTTCACGCCGTGCGTGGCGTCGATTTTGCGGTGGAACGCGGCAAGACGCTGGCGATCGTCGGGGAATCGGGCTGCGGCAAGTCTACGCTGGCGCGCATCATCACGCTGATCGACCCGGCAACCTCGGGGCAGTTGCTGATCGAGGGCAAGCCGGTCGATATCGCCCGGCAAAAGATGACCAAGGCGCTGCGATCCACCGTGCAGATCGTGTTTCAGAACCCCTATGGCTCGCTCAATCCGCGCCAGAAGGTGGGCGACGTGCTGATGGAGCCGCTTTTGCTGAACACCGACGCCTCCGCATCCGAGCGACGCGACCGGGCCATGGCGATGCTGACCAAGGTCGGGCTGCTGCCCGAACACTTCAACCGCTATCCGCACATGTTTTCCGGCGGGCAGCGCCAGCGCATCGCGATTGCGCGCGCGCTGATGCTGAACCCCAAGCTGCTGGTGCTGGATGAACCCGTCTCGGCGCTGGACCTGTCGGTTCAGGCACAGGTGCTGAACCTGCTGGCCGACCTGCAGGACGAGTTCGACCTGACCTATGTCTTCATCAGCCATGACCTGTCGGTGGTCCGCTACATCGCCGACGATGTGATGGTGATGTTCAAGGGCGAGGTGGTCGAACGTGGCAGCCGCGATGCAGTATTTTCGGCGCCCCAGCACCCCTACACGCGCACCCTGTTTGCCGCGACGCCGGTGACAGACGTTGCTGCAATCCGCGCGCGGCTGGCGCGCAAGGCCGCGCAGCCTGCCTGAGACCTGTTGTGTGTCGGCCCTGCCGGGCCGGCTCACGGCGCCAGAACCGAGGACAGAATGACCCAAGACCGTCTCGCCCGCCTGCGCGCGCGCATGGCCGAAACCGGCACCGATCTGGTGGCGGTGGGGCCGACCTCCAACATGCTGTGGCTGGCGGGGTTGTCGCCGCATGGCGATGAACGCCCGGTGATGCAGCTTGTCAGCGCCGACCGGGCAGGGTTTCTGATGCCTGCGCTCAATGCAGATGCGGTGCGCAAGGGCACTGATCTGCCGTTCTGGACCTGGACCGACGAGGTCGGCCCGCAGGGCGCGCTGGCCTCGATGCTGGCAGATTTCGGCCTGGGGCCGGGCGCCCGCGTGGCGCTGGATGAAACCATGCGCGCCGATTTTGCGCTGCTGCTTCTGGATGCCATTCCCGGCGCGCGCCGGGCTTTTCTGGGTGATACCATAGGCTGGCTGCGCGCCCGCAAGGGCCCCGAGGAATATGCGGTGCTGAAGGAAAACGCGGTGCTGAACGATGCCGCGATGATCGCGGCCTTTGACGCGCTGCGCCCCGGCATCACCGAAACCGAACTGGCCGAGGTAATCCACGCCCATTACCGGGCGCATGGCGCACGGGCTGAATTTTCCAGCGTCTGCTTTGGCGCGAACGGCGCCTTTCCGCACCACCACAGCGGCGAAACGCGGCTGACGCCGGGCATGGCGGTGCTGGTCGATATCGGCAGCCGGATGAAGGGCTATCCATCCGACATGACGCGGGTAGGTCACTTTGGCACGGCGCCCGAAGGGTTTGCCGACATTCACGCCATCGTCGATGCCGCAGTGCAGGCCGCCATTGCCGCCGCCCGCCCCGGCGCACGGGCCCGCGATGTGGATGCTGCAGCCCGCGGCGTGATCGCAGCCGCAGGCTTTGGGGCCAACTTCCTGCACCGCACCGGGCACGGGCTGGGCATCGACATCCACGAAAGCCCCTATATCACCGCCACCGCCGAAACCGTGCTGGAGGAGGGGATGGTCTTTTCCATCGAACCGGGCATCTACCTGCCGGGCCGGTTTGGCCTGCGGCTGGAAGAGGTGGTAATCCTGCGGGCGGACAGGGCCGAGGTTCTGTCAGACCTGCCGCGCGCGGCCATTGCGCGGGGGTAGGACGGGGCCGCCGGTGCACTACTGATACCGCAGCGCCTCGATCGGGTCGAGCCGGGCGGCGCGGCGAGCGGGGAAATAGCCGAAGACCACCCCCACCAGCGCCGAAAAGGCAAAGGCCAGCAAGATCACCAGCGGATCGGGGATGAAGGGAATCGCCATCACCCGCGCCCCCACCACAGCCAGCCCCAGCCCAAGCGCAATGCCGATCACGCCGCCGATCAACGACAGCACAACCGCCTCGACCAGAAACTGTGTCAGCACCTGCCGCGCCTCGGCCCCCACCGCCAGCCGGATACCGATTTCGCGGGTGCGTTCGGTGACCGATACCAGCATGATGTTCATGATGCCAATGCCACCTACCAGCAGGCTGACGGCGGCAACCGATGACAACAGACCAGCCAGCACGTTGCTGATGCCAGTCAACATGGACGATATCTGCTTCATGTCGGTGACCGAGAAATTGTCTTCCTGATCCGCGCCGATGCGGCGGCGTTCGCGCATCAGCGCCTCGATCTCGCGGATGCCGCGCTCGCTCGAAACGCCGCCTGCCAGCGCAATCGAGATGCTGGCCACATCGCTGTTGCCGACAACCCTGCGATGCAGCGCGCGGATCGGGATCATTACGATATCATCCTGATCAGACCCAAAGCTGGAGGCGCCCTTGGCCTCCAGCAGGCCGATGACCTGACATGACACGTTGCGCAGCCGGATCTGTTCGCCCGTCGGGTCGGTGTTTCCAAACAGCGTCTGACGCACGGTTTCACCCAGAATGCACACGGCGCTGCCGCCCCTTTCCTCAGCCTCGGTAAAGCTGCGGCCGCGCACGAACGGCCAGACGCTGACCGCGAAATACTGCGAATCGGTGCCGGTCACAGTCGTGGTGGCATTGGCGTTACCATAAACCGCCGTCAGGCTTGACGAGGCCGTGGGCGCAACCGCTGCCGCCACCGGCAAGCCGCGCAGCGCATCCACATCACGCAGTGTGAAGGCAGGCGATACGTCGCGGGTGGCCGAAGGGCCCATCATCCGCTTGCCCGGACGCAGCACCAGCACATTGGTGCCAAGACTTTCCACATCGGCCCTGACCTGCGCCGAAGACCCCTGCCCCACTGTCACCATGGCGATCACCGCCGCAACCCCGATCACCACCCCCAGAACGGTCAGGAACGACCGAAGCACGTTGCGCCGGATCGCACGCAGAGCCAGTCGGACAGCTTCCCACAGCATCAGCGCGCCCTTTCCGTTTGCATCTTGTCCTGAGCCACATGACCATCGACAAAGGTCACCAGGCGGCTGGCATGGGCGGCCATGTCTTCCTCATGCGTGACCATGACAATGGTGATGCCGTCGTCACGGTTCAGGCGGGTCAGCACCTCCATGATCTCTTGCGAGCGGTGGGTATCCAGGTTGCCAGTCGGCTCGTCGGCCAACAGAACCATCGGCGCGCCCACCAGCGCGCGGGCAATCGCCACACGCTGCTGCTGGCCGCCCGACAGTTGCGACGGGTCGTGGTGTTCGCGCCCCTCCAGCCCCACCTTGGCCAGCGCCGCGCGCGCCCGCGCCTCGCGTTCCAGCCGCGGAACGCCCTTGTAGATCAGCGGAAGTTCCACGTTTTCCAGCGCCGAGGTGCGGGCCAGCAGGTTGAAGCCCTGAAAGACAAAGCCCAGATAATGCCGCCGCAGCAGCGCGCGCTGATCCTGCGTCAGATCGGCAATCTCGACCCCGTTGAACAGATAATGCCCCGCGCTTGG
The DNA here is from genome assembly GCF_003034995.1 of Phaeovulum veldkampii DSM 11550. Taxonomy (GTDB): domain Bacteria; phylum Pseudomonadota; class Alphaproteobacteria; order Rhodobacterales; family Rhodobacteraceae; genus Phaeovulum; species Phaeovulum veldkampii. The sequence continues at coordinate 47,083 of NZ_PZKF01000022.1, forward strand.
CCGGTCGAGGCATCCGATGATGTTCATCGCGGTCGATTTGCCCGACCCCGACGGCCCCATGATCGCCACGAACTCGCCGCGGCGGATGATCAGATCGACCTGATCCAGCGCGCGCACCAAAGCCTCGCCCGTGCCATAGTGGCGGCAAATGCCGCGCAATTCGATCAGCGGCGGGCCGGGATCAGAGGCAAGCGGGGCGGTCATCTTATTCGGCCCCGGACTGGTCGGTGATGACCAGATCGCCCGCGGCCAGATCGCCCGCAAGGATGATAGTGTTGCGCCCGTCGCTGTCGCCGGTTTCCACCGTGATCTCGGCGGCCACGCCATCACGCAGCACCCAAAGGCTGCGCGCCGCCGCAGCCTGACCGGCGCTGGCCCCCGGACGGGCCGGCATGATCAGCCCCAGCAGACCACTGCCACCGCCGTTGCGCTGCACCACCTGTGGCGGCGCAAAGCGCAGCGCGGCATTGGGCACCTGCAACGCATCCTCTGCCTGCGCCACGATGATCGAGGCAGTTGCCGTCATCCCCGGCCGCAGCGCCAGATCGGCGTTGTCCACGCTCAATTCCGCCTTGTAGGTCACAACGCCATCGGTGGTTTCGGGCGCATAGCGCACCGCGGTCAGCACCGCAGGAAACACCCGCCCGCTATGCGCCTCGACGGTGAAGGAGGCGGTGTTGCCCACCTGCACACGGCCAATGTCGGCCTCGTCGATATCAACCAGCAGTTCCATCTGCGCCAGATCCTCGGCCAGAACAAACAGCACCGGCGCCGAGAGCGACGACGCCACGATCTGCCCCGCGTCGGCCTCCCGGTCCAGCACCACCCCAAGAATGGGCGACCGTATCGTGGCCTTGGCCAGATCGGCCTCCTGCATCTCCAGATTGGCGGCGGCCAAGGTGGCATCGGCGCGCGCCACATCCAGCGCGGCGCGCGCCCGGTCATGGACGGCCCGCGCGGCGATGAAGCTTTGATGCGAAGAAACGCCGCGCTGATCCAGTGCCTGCGCGGTCTCAAAATTTGCCTCGGCCTCGCGCAGCGACGCTTCGGCCTGTGCCACCCGCGCGGTCGCCGCCGTTAACGACGCGCGGGCATTGGCAAGCTGCGCCCGTAGTTTCGTGTCATCCAGCCGCGCCAGCACCTGCCCGACTGCGACGGTGTCGTTGTAGTCAACCTCGACGGCGGAAATCGTGCCCGACAGTTCCGACGAGATATCGACCTGCGTCGTCGGCTGCACGGTGCCGGTGGCGGTGACGACCACGGTCATCGGGCCACGGGCGACGACCTCGGTGACATAGCGGACCTTGCTCTCGCCCGTCTGCGCTGACCAGAGCGCCCAGCCCGCAAGCGCCAGCGCGACCAGCCCCAGCACCCACCCCCACCACGGCAACCGACGCCGCCCCCGCCCCGCGGCGAGTGTCCGTGAAATCTCGTCTGCGCTGCCCGCCATCATGTTCCCCTGTTTGCCCCACAGTGACAGCAAGTGCCGGCCGCCGTGCGATCTTGTTCAACGCGCGGCCCCGCTGGTTCCGTCGCACAAAACTGCCACCCGGCGCGAGCAAAAACCCGAAATCCAGCCGCACAGCAGATCACAAGCCAGAGACCGGCGCGAGCCAGAGTGCCAAGAGGATTGGAAAAGATGGTGCAGGTAGAGAGAGAAAGTTTGAATTCTCTCTTCTTCATTCTTGTCGAACACGGCCAC
>NZ_PZKF01000023.1 GCF_003034995.1 Phaeovulum veldkampii DSM 11550
GTTTCTTGACGATGCGCGTGATCATGGCGCTCTGGTGGTGCACGGGCACACCGCCATCAACACGCCCACCCACTATGGCAACCGGTTGAACATCGACAGTTCGGCAGGCTACGGCGGCCCGGTTTCGGCCGTGGTGATCGAGGGGCGGGAGGTGTTCTTGCTGACCGCCGCGGGGCGCGAGCCGCTGCTTCCTCCGGGCAAATGACGCGCCGTCACCGCGCCACCGTTCTGGCGCGGCGGTGCCCCCGGCGCTAGGCTCGGTCCAAAGTGACAGGAGGCCCCATGAGCCAGACGGCAAACGACATCGTTATCCTTTCCGGCGCGCGCACCGCGATCGGCACCTTCGGCGGCAGCCTCGCGGGGGTAGCGCCGATTGATCTGGCCACCGTCGCTGCCCGCGCGGCGCTGGATCGCGCGGGTGTGGCGGCGGGGCAGATCGGCCATGTGGTCTTTGGTCATATCCTGAACACCGAACCGCGCGACATGTATCTCAGCCGCGTCGCCGCTATTCAGGCGGGGCTACCCGAGACGGTTCCGGCGATGAACGTCAACCGGCTGTGCGGGTCGGGCGCGCAGGCGGTGGTATCGGCGATGCAGGCGCTGATGCTGCATGATGCCGATTTCGCGCTGGCCGGAGGTGCCGACTGCATGAGCCGCGCCCCCCATATCCTTCCCGCCGCGCGCTTTGGCCAGAAGATGGGCGACGTGCGCGCCATCGACATGATGATCGGCGCGCTCAGTTGCCCGTTCGGCGCGGGCCATATGGGGATCACCGCCGAAAACGTGGCCGCTGAATACGGCATCAGCCGGGAGGCGCAGGACGCCTTCGCGCTACAAAGCCAGACCCGCGCGGCGATGGCGATTGGCGCTGGGCATTTCAAGGCGGAAATCGTGCCGGTCGAGGTTCAGACCCGCAAGGGCATGGCCTTGTTCGAGGTTGACGAACACCCCAAGGCCACCAGCCTTGAGGCGCTGGCGGCCCTGAAGCCCGCCTTCCAGAAGGGTGGAACGGTCACCGCGGGCAATGCCTCGGGCATCAACGACGGGGCGGCGGCGCTGGTGTTGGGGCGCGCTGATGCGGTGCAGGGCGCAGGCCTTGCTCCACGCGCGCGCATCCTGGGTTATTCCCATGCCGGGGTGCGGCCCGACAGGATGGGCATCGGGCCGATTCCCGCAGTGCAGGCGCTGCTCAAGCGCACCGGCCTGCGGCTGGAGGATTTCGACCGTATCGAATCGAACGAGGCCTTTGCGGCGCAGGCGCTGGCCGTCAGCCGCAAGCTGGGGCTTGACCCTGCGCGCGTGAACCCCGACGGGGGCGCCATCGCGCTGGGCCATCCGGTGGGCGCCACCGGGGCAATCCTGGTCGTGAAGGCGCTGCACGCGCTGGAACGCACCGGCGAGCGTCGCGCGCTGATCACCATGTGCATCGGCGGTGGGCAGGGCATCGCGCTGGCCATCGAACGGGTCTGACACGCGCCCCTTCATCTTGGCACAAATATCCCCGCCGGAGGCTTCCACGAAAAGAACCGGAGCCTCCGGCGGGGATATTTCGACCAAGATGAAGGGGCCTCGTCAGCCCCAGATCACATCGCCCAGAAAGATATAGCCCGCGCCGTAGATCGTCTTGATCAGGCGTGGGTTCTTCGGGTCTTCGCCCAGCTTCGTGCGCAACCGCGAGATCCGCACATCCATCGCCCGGTCAAAACTTTCACCTGCGGCGCCACCCAGCGCCTCTTGCATCTGCGCGCGTGAGATCAGCCGTTTGGGACTGTCCAGAAACAGCCGCAAAACCTCGCCCTCGGCATGTGAAAACGGGGTTTCAACGCCGGTGGCATCGACCAGCAGGTAGCGATCGAAATGCGCTGTCCAGCCCGCGAAGCGGGCGCTCTGGGCGGTCTGGCCGGTATCGGCGCGGCCCTTGCGCAGGCGGGCGCGGATGCGGGCCACGACTTCGGCCGGATCGAAGGGTTTTATGATATAGTCGTCGGCCCCCAGTTCGAGCCCTGTCACCCGGTCCTGCACCTGCGCGCGGCCCGAAATGATGATGATTGCCGCCCCCGATTCCAGCGCCAGCCGATGCACCAGCGCCAGTCCGTCGCGGTCGGGCAGGCCCAGATCGACCAGGCAGACATCGGGCGCCGCGCGTTTCAAAGCGGCCTCGAATTCGGTGGCGCGGCCAAAGGAGGTGGTGCGAAAGCCTGCCTCTTCCAGCGCGTCCGACAGCATCCGGCGAATCTCGGGCTCGTCGTCCAGAATGGCGACATGGGGGGCGGTTGCGGGGGGCTTCATGCTGTTGCCTTTGCGGCCAGAAAGGCTGCCAGATCGGTTTGGGTGAAAGGTTTGGTCAGCACCGGGCAGGGGGCAACCGCGCGCAGCGGATGGGCTGCGGGAAGCGAGGTCATCAACACCTGACGTGCCGCATGGCCTTGGGTCGCCAGACGCACCATCAGATCAACGCCGGTCATGTGACCCGCCAGATAGATATCAGACAGGATCATCCCCAGTCCCGGCAGGTCGGCCAATTCCAGCGCCTCGGGCGCGGTGGAGGCCTCGATCACATTATGCCCCAGGGCGCGCAGCATTTCACGCACCGAGGCGCGGATTTCGCTGCTGTCCTCGACGAGCAGCACCAGCATCGGTTCGGGCGCCTCGGTTGCCGGGCGCAGCGGCAGCCGCAATGTGACCTGCGCGCCGCCGGTGGGACGGTTTTCCAGCCGCAGGGTTCCGCCCGCCAGTTTGGTCTGGTCATAGACCATCGACAGGCCAAGGCCCGAGCCTTCGCCGCCCTTGGTGGTGAAAAACGGATCTAGCGCGCGCTCCAGCGCCTCGGCGGCAAAACCGCGGCCGGTGTCGGTGACGGCGATCTCGACCCAGGTATCGCGCACCGGCCGGGCGGTAATGCCGATCTGGCCGGGCCGCGGCCCGATCGCATCGCGTGCGTTCAGGATCAGATTCAGCAGGCTGTCTTGCAGGGGGCCGGGGTCAAGCATCATCGGGGCGTCAAGCCCGGTGACGGTGATGGTCAGCGTCAGCGCATCGCCCAGCGTGGGCCGCGCCATCGCTGCCAGGTCGGCGAGGAAGGGGGCCAGCTCCAGCGGTTGCGGGCGCAGCGCGCGTGGGCCCGAAATGGCGGCGATCCGATCCAGCAGCGTGCCGCCGCGCCGCGCTGCGGCCAGCGTGGCGCGCACCAGATCGCCCGCCTCTGGTGGCGGGCTCATCCGCTGCAGTCGGCCTTGCAGCCCGAGGATTATGGTCAGCAGATTGGCAAAGTCATGCGCCAGCCCCGAGGTGAGCTGTGCGGCGAGTTCGCGCTTGGCGCTTTGCGCCAGTGCGGCGCGGGCCTGTGCCTCATGCGTGACATCGGTCGAAAGGATATAGACGCCGTTCACCGCCCCGTCGCGCCCGCGGTCGGGGGTCAGGGCTATGCGGATGCGGCGACCCGAGGGGGCGTGGGTGATCTCAAGCACATTGGCCTCGCCCGCCAGCGCGCGGTTCAGCCCCGGCGCTATCCGGGCCAGCGTGTCTTCGCCCAGCGCCTCGGCGGCGGGGCGGCCGACAATGTCGGACAGGCTGCCGGGCATCACCGCCGACAGTCGGCGGTTGGAAAAGGTATAGTGAAAGTCACGGTCCATGTGGGCGATATGGGCGGGCATCATCTCGGTCACTTGCCGGGTGCGCGCCTCGATCTCGGTCAGTTCGCGCTTGGCTTCCTCCAGCGCGGCGTTGGTGGCGGCCAGTTCCCGGTTGGCCTGCGCCAGCCGTTCGGCATTGGCCAGCACCTGCCCCGACAATTCCTCGGACCTGGCGCGCAGCAGCGCCTCTTGGCGCTTGATCTCGGTGATGTCGGTATAGACGGTCACCCAGCCCCCCTGCGGCAAAGGCGAGCCTTCGACCGAGATGGTCCGGCCATTGGCGCGGGTGCGTTCCATGTAATGCGGGGCAAATGCGCGTGCCTGATCGACGCGCAGGCGCACGGCGGCTTCGATATCGGGCTGGTGCCCGTATTCGCCGCGTTGCACCAGCAGGCGAATCGTCTCCTCGAAGGTGGTGCCGGGTCGGGTAAAGACCTCGGGCAGGTCGAACATGATCTGATATTGCCTGTTGCAGACCGCTAGCCGCAGGTCGGCGTCAAAGATCGACAGCGCCTGCTGGATCAGGTTCAGCCCCGCCTGCGTCAGCCGCCCGTGTGCATCGTCACCTGTCATGCCGCATCCTCCCTGCCCTTGGCTAGCACCCCGGACCGGGGGCGCGAAAGGGGGGCAGTGCGGGCGGAAAGAATTCGTAACAATTGGGCAAAAGTCACGAAACCTTTGACGGCGAGCGTGCCATCATGCCGCAATGGGCGAGAGGAGGAATCGCCCACACCGCGAAAGGGACGCCGGCCCGCCGGCGCGAGGGAGGACAATTTGGCAGACGCGACAGCGACAGAGGCCGCGCCCCGGTCGATTCCGGCGCTTTTGGCGCGCAACGTGGCGCGCTACGGCAACCGCCCGGCCTATCGAGAAAAGGAATTCGGCATCTGGCAAAGCTGGACCTGGGCCGAAGCGGAACAGGAAATCCGGGCGCTGGCGCTGGGGATGCTGTCGCTTGGGGTCGAGCGCGGCGATTATGTGGCGATCATCGGTCGCAACCGGCCTGCGCATTACTGGGCGATGGTTGCCGCGCAGATGTGCGGCGCGATCCCGGTTCCGCTGTATCAGGACGCGGTCGCCGACGAGATGGCCTATGTGCTGGAAAACTGCGGCGCGCGGTTTGTTGTTTGCGGCGATCAGGAACAGGTCGACAAGGTCGTCGAGGTGGAGGACCGCATCCACCACATTCAGCATGTGATGTATACCGACAAGCGCGGGATGCGGAAATACGACCACAGCCGCATGAACGCGCTGTCGGACGTGCAGGCCGAGGGTCGGGCCGGGCATTTCCGCTATGAGGCAGAGCTGGATCGGCGCATCGCTGAACTGGACTATGATTCAACCTGCGTGATGCTCTATACCTCGGGCACCACGGGCAAGCCCAAGGGCGTGGTTCTGTCGAACCGCAACATCATCGAAACCGCCAAGAATTCCTGCACCTTCGACCATCTGGGCCCGGACGAAGACGTGTTGGCCTATCTGCCGATGGCATGGGTGGGGGATTTCATCTTTTCGATCGGGCAGGCGATGTGGGCGGGCTTTACCGTGAACTGCCCCGAAAGCCCGGCCACGATGATGACCGATCTGCGCGAGATCGGGCCGACCTATTTCTTTGCGCCGCCGCGCATCTTTGAAACCATGCTGACCAATGTGATGATCCGCATGGAAGATGCAGGCGACCTGAAATACGCGCTGTTCAAGCATTTCATGGAATTCGCCAAGACCACGGGGGAGCAATACGGGATGCCGCGCTATCGGACGCAGCGGTCCCGCCCCACCTTGCGGCGCAGGCTGCGCTGGGCCTACCGCTTTGCGATGGGGGTCGGCTTTGCCGTCGAGACCATCGTTGAAAATGCGGTGCGGGGCTTTTTCGTCCGGCTGCGCCACCCGATCGAGGCACGCAAATACTTCAAGGCACGGGGGCCGTTGCTGAACCTGTATCCGCAGCCATGGCGGGATTACTTCAGCTATCGCACCGGCGAGGTGCTGATCTACGCGCCGCTGAAAAACACACTGGGCCTGTCGCGCATTCGCGTGGCCTATACCGCTGGCGAAGCGATCGGGCCCGAGATTTTCGATTTCTATCGCTCGCTGGGGATCAATCTGAAACAACTCTATGGCCAGACCGAGGCCAGCGTGTTCATCACCCAGCAGCCCGACGGGCAGGTGCGCCCCGATACGGTGGGCGTTCCCAGCCCCGGCGTCGAGGTGAAGATCGGCGAGAACGGCGAGGTCTACTATCGCAGCCCCGGCACCTTTGTTGAATATTTCAAGAACCCCGAAAGCACGGCCAGCACCAAAGACCCCGAGGGTTGGGTGGCTACCGGTGATGCGGGCTTCTTTGAGCCCGGCACCGGCCATCTGCGAATTATCGACCGCGCCAAGGATGTGGGCAAGATGGTTGACGGTCGCCTGTTCGCGCCGAAATATGTTGAAAACAAGCTGAAGTTCTACCCCAACATCCTTGAGGCCGTTGTCTTTGGTGGTCGCCGTGACCGCTGCACTGCCTTTATCAACATCGACCTGACGGCGGTGGGCAACTGGGCCGAGCGCAACAATATCGCCTATGCCTCGTATCAGGAACTGGCCGGGCATCCGAAGGTCTACGAGATGATCGGCAACGAGGTGGCCGAGGTGAACCGCTCGCTGGCGCAAGACCCGATGCTGTCGGGCTGCCAGATCCACCGCTTCCTTATCCTGCACAAGGAACTCGATGCCGACGACGGCGAGATGACCCGCACCCGCAAGGTGCGCCGCAATGTCATTGAAACCAAATATGCCGATCTGATCGCCGCCCTCTACGACGGACGCGACAGCATCTACACCGAAACCGAAGTGACCTACGAAGATGGGCGCAAGGGCAAGATCACCGCGACGTTGCGCCTTGCCGATGCGGTGGTCGCGCCCGAGCAGAGGATGGCCGCGGAATGAATGCCATGACCGAAGGCTATGTTACCCCCGATGGCCGCCAGATCGGCCCGGTGCTGATGGAAATGAAGAATATCACCCTGCGTTTCGGCGGCGTGGTGGCGATCAAGGACATCAGCTTTGACATCCGCGAAGGCGAGATCCGCGCGATCATCGGCCCCAATGGCGCGGGTAAATCGTCGATGCTGAACGTGATCTCGGGGTTCTATGTGCCAAGCGAGGGCGAGGTCTGGTTTCGCGGGCAGAAACGCGGCCCGATGAAACCCTATGAGGTTGCCCGCCTGGGCATCGCCCGCACATTCCAGAACATTGCGCTGTTTGATGGCATGTCGGTGCTGGACAATATCATGACCGGGCGGCTGACGATGATGAAATCAGGCCTGCTGTCGCAGGCGCTGTGGTTCGGATCGGCCGAGCGCGAGGAAAATGAAAACCGCGCCAAGGTTGAAAAGATCATCGACTTTCTTGAGATTCAGAATATCCGAAAAACACCCGTCGGGCGCCTTCCCTACGGTCTGAAGAAGCGGGTGGAGCTGGCGCGGGCGCTGGCGGCAGAGCCGAAGATCCTGCTGCTGGACGAGCCGATGGCCGGCATGAACGTCGAAGAGAAAGAGGACATGTGCCGATTTATCCTCGACGTGAACGACGAATTCGGCACCACCATCGCGCTGATCGAACATGACATGGGCGTGGTGATGGACCTGTCCGACCGGGTGGTCGTGATGGACTACGGCAAGAAGATCGGCGACGGCACGCCCGACGAGGTGCGCAACAATCCCGATGTCATCAACGCCTATCTTGGCGTGGCGCACGAATAAGGGGGGGAACCATGCCGGAACAACTTCTCTATGCGATGGAAGTGACCCTGAACGGCCTGATGGCTGGGGTGATGTATTCGCTGGTCGCGCTGGGTTTCGTGCTGATCTTCAAGGCGTCGGGCATCTTCAACTATGCTCAGGGGGTGCTGGCGCTGTTTGCCGCGCTGACCCTGGTGGGGTTGCAGAACGGGCAGATCCCGTTCGCCCATCTGATCAACGCGGCGCTGGGCACCAACCTGCACAGCTTTGGCTGGAAACTGCCTGTGCTGGTGGCAATCGCGCTGACGGCGCTGGTGATGGTGGGCCTTGCGATCCTGATCGAAAAGCTGGTGCTCAAGCATCTGGTGAACCAAGCGCCGATCATCCTGTTCATGGCCACGATCGGGCTTGCCTATTTCCTGGAAGGGCTGGGCGACGTGATGTGGGGTGCCGACATCAAAAAGCTGGATGTGGGCCTGCCGCAGGGCATTTCTGAAACCGTCGAAAGCGTGACCGACAGCATTTTCGGCTACGGCTTCTTCATCGACAACCTTGATATTGTGGCGACCGTGGTTGCAGTGCTGCTTGTCGCATCGCTGACGATCTTCAGTCAGTATTCCAAACAGGGCCGCGCCCTGCGCGCGGTGGCCGACGACCATCAGGCCGCGCTGTCAGTGGGCATTTCGCTGCGCTTCATCTGGGTTCTGGTCTGGTCGATTGCGGGTTTTGTGGCGCTGGTTGCGGGCATCATGTGGGGCACCAAGTCGGGGGTGCAGTTCAGCCTGTCGTTGATCGCGCTGAAGGCGCTTCCAGTGCTGATGCTGGGCGGCTTTACCTCGATCCCCGGCGCAATCGTGGGCGGGTTGATCATCGGCGTCGGTGAAAAGCTGTTTGAATTCAGCGTGGGCCCGATGATCGGGGGGGCGACCGAAAACTGGTTTGCCTACATGCTGGCGCTGATCTTTCTCGTGTTCCGGCCGCAGGGTCTGTTCGGCGAAAAGATCATCGAGCGGGTCTGAAACGGGGGGAATGACAGATGTTTTACCGTGAAGCGGGCGACTTCAAGACCTCCTACCGCCAGGATAGCCAGACCTTTCCGATCCGGTTTGACCGCTGGCGCTTTTACGCCGTGCTGGCGCTGGCCTTCGGGGTTATCCCCTTTGTCATCAACGATTACTGGGCCAATTCGGTGTTCGTGCCGTTCCTGATCTATGCAATCGCGGCGATCGGGCTGAATATCCTGACCGGCTATGCAGGCCAGGTCAGCCTTGGCACCGGCGGCTTCATGGCGGTGGGCGCCTATGCCTGCTACAAGCTGATGACCAGTTTTCCCGAAGTTTCGATTCTGATCCATGTGTTGCTGGCGGGTGGCGTCACGGCGGCGGTGGGGGTTCTGTTCGGCCTGCCCAGCTTGCGGATCAAGGGGTTCTATCTGGCGGTTGCAACGCTGGCGGCGCAGTTTTTTCTGGTCTGGCTCTTCAACAAGGTGCCGTGGTTCTACAACTTTTCCGCCTCGGGCCAGATCACGGCGCCTGACCGCACCGTTCTGGGCTATTTCGTCACCGGCGCCCAAACCTCGGCAACGGCAAAATATCTGGTTTGCCTGGTGTTCCTGGTGCTGGTGGCACTGATCGCGCGCAACCTGACGCGGGGCACCGTGGGGCGCAAATGGATGGCGATCCGCGACATGGACATTGCCGCCGAGATCATCGGGGTGAACCCGCTGACCACCAAGCTGACGGCCTTTGCGGTGTCGTCGTTCTTCATTGGCATCGCGGGCGCGCTGTTCTTTGCGGTCTATCTGGGCGCGGCCGAGGTGGGCGAGGCGTTCGGCATCCAGAAGTCGTTTCTGATCTTGTTCATGGTCATCATCGGGGGGCTTGGCTCTATCTTCGGCAGCTTTGCGGGGGCGGCGTTCCTTGTGCTGCTGCCGGTGCTGCTGAAAAACCTGCTGGTGGGCACGCTGGGCTGGCCGACCGATCTGGCCGCGCATATCGAACTGATGATCGTGGGCGGGCTGATCGTGGTGTTCCTGATCGCAGAACCGCACGGGCTGGCGCAACTGTGGCGGCTGGCCAAGGAAAAACTGCGGCTTTGGCCCTTCCCGCACTAGGGACGGGCTGCCCAACATCCAAGAACCGGAAAACCGGCATTCTTCAACATCTCTGGGAGGAGACCCGAATGAAGATGAAATTTGCAACCGCCGTGGCCGCTGCGATGTCGCTGGCCGCGCCTGCGATGGCCGATCTGGTCATCCCGAACCTCAGCTATCGCACCGGGCCGTTTGCGGCGGGTGGCATTCCCTATGCCGACGGGTTCAACGATTACTTCACGCTGCTGAACGAGCGTGACGGTGGTATCGGCGGCGAAAAGGTGCAGGTGCCTGAATGCGAAACCGCCTATAACACCGAAAAGGGCGTTGAATGCTATGAGGCCACAAAGGGCCTTGGCGCGCTGGTCTATAACCCGCTCTCGACCGGGATCACCTATCAGCTGATCCCGAAAGTGTCGCAAGACGGGATCACGCTTTACACCCCCGGCTATGGCCGCACTTCAGCGGCCAATGGCGCGATCTTTGAATGGGTGTTCAACTATCCGGCCAACTACTGGGATGGTGCCTCGGTGGCGGTAAAATACCTGCTGGAGCAGAACGGCGGTGATCTGAAAGGCAAGAAGATCGCGCTGCTTTACCACAACTCGGCCTATGGCAAGGAACCGATCCGCACGCTGGAAAGCCTCGCGGCCAAGCACGGTTATGAACTGACCCAGATGCCAATCGACACCCCAGGGCAGGAACAGAAGTCGCAGTGGCTTCAGGTGCGCCGCGAAAAGCCCGATTATGTCATATTCTGGGGCTGGGGCGTGATGAACCAGGTTGCTATCCAGGAAGCGGTGAACATCAAGTTTCCGATGGAAAACTTCATCGGTGTCTGGTGGTCGGGTTCAGAAAACGACGTGCTGCCCGCTGGGGACGGCGCCAATGGCTACAAGAGCCTTGCGATGCACGGCACCGGGATGGATTATCCGGTTTACGCCGACATGCAGAAATATGTCGTCGATGCCGGCAAGGCATCGGGCGCGGGCGATCAGGTCGGCTCGGTGCTGTATTCGCGCGGCATGTATGCGGCGATGGTCATCTCCGAGGCGGTGCGCAAGGCGCAGGAACTGGCGGGCACCTCGGCGGTGAATGCCGCTCAGGTGCGTGACGGCTTTGAGGCGCTGGAGATCACCGAAGAGCGGATGGCCGAAATCGGCTTGCCGAACTTTGGCCAGCCCTTTGCGGCATCCTGCACCGACCACGGCGGGCCGGGGGCTGCGATGATCCAGCAATGGGACGCGGCGGCGAAGGAGTGGAACCTGGTCACCGGCTTCATCGCGCCCGATGACGAGGTGCTCGACCCGCTGGTGGCCGAGGATTCGGCGGCCTTTGCTGCCGAAAACAAGATCACCCCGCGCTGCAACTGACCACATGCCCCCGGCCTTCGGGCCGGGGGCGCCTTTGACAGAAAGGGTTTGCCGATGCTGGATGCCGTCAAGACCGAGCAGGCGCTGCTTGAGGTCAACAACATCGAGGTGATCTATAACCATGTGATCCTGGTTCTGAAGGGCGTCAGCCTTTCGGTCCCGAAGGGCGGCATCACCGCACTTCTGGGGGGCAATGGCGCGGGCAAGACCACCACGCTGAAGGCCATCTCGAACCTGCTGCATTCGGAACGCGGCGAGGTCACCAAGGGCACCATCCACTATCGCGGCGAACGGGTGCAAGACATGTCGCCCGCCGATCTTGTGAAGAAGGGGGTGATCCAGGTGATGGAGGGGCGGCACTGCTTTGAGCATCTGACGGTCGAGGAAAACCTGCTGACCGGCGCCTATACCCGCACCGATGGCCGCGGCGCCGTCGCTGCCGATCTGGAGATGGTCTACACCTATTTCCCGCGACTGCGCGAGCGGCGCAAAAGCCAGGCGGGCTATACCTCGGGCGGCGAACAGCAGATGGTCGCCATCGGCCGTGCGCTCATGAGCCGACCTGAGACGATCCTTCTGGATGAACCCTCGATGGGCCTTGCGCCGCAGTTGGTGGAACAGATCTTTGAAATCGTGAAGGCCGTGAACGAACGCGAGGGGCTAACCTTCCTTCTGGCCGAGCAGAACACCAACGTGGCCCTGCGCTATGCCCATTATGGCTACATTCTGGAAAGCGGCCGGGTGGTGATGGACGGGCCTGCGCAGGCGCTGCGCGAAAACCCCGATGTCAAGGAATTCTATCTCGGCATGTCGGATGAGGGGCGCAAGTCGTTTCGTGACGTGCGCAGCTATCGGCGCCGCAAACGCTGGCTGGCCTGAGACCGGAGCGACCATAATTTCAACAACTTCCCGCCTGATCGGCGTGGGAGAGGGAGGGGGGCGACCCCATCGGCACATGAGCCATTTCGACACTCTCGAAACTCGCAGCCCCGACCGCCGCGCCGCCGATCTGGCGCGTGACCTGCCCGCCCAGATCGCCCGCGCGCTGGCAGCCCCAGGAATGGCCGCGCATCTGGGCGCGGTCGAGGCCGCGGCGGTGGCCGACATGACGGCGCTGGCGCGCCTGCCGGTGCTGCGAAAATCCGATCTGGGGGGGGCGCAAAAGGGGGCGGCGCCGTTTGGCGGGTTGACCACGAAACCCGCCCATGCGTTTGCCCATGTCTTCCAAAGCCCCGGCCCGATCTATGAACCCGGCGGAGCCGAACATGACTGGTGGCGGATGGGCCGCTTCCTGCACGCCTGCGGGGTGGGGCGCGGCGACATCGTGCAGAACTGCTTTGGCTATCACCTGACGCCCGCGGGCATGATCTTTGAATCCGGCGCCCGTGCCGTGGGCGCGGCCGTCCTGCCCGCGGGCACCGGCCAGACCGAGTTGCAGGTGCGCGCCGCCGTCGATGTCGGCAGCACTGTCTATGCCGGCACGCCCGATTACCTGAAGATCATCCTCGACAAGGCCGAAGAGATGGGCGAACGGCTGACCATCACCCGCGCCGCGGTGGGCGGGGGCGCGCTGTTCCCCAGCCTGCGCAAGGAATACGCTGATCGGGGTATTCAGACCCTGCAATGTTATGCCACCGCCGATCTGGGCAACATCGCCTACGAATCCCCGGCGATGGAGGGGATGATTGTGGACGAGGGCGTGATCGTGGAAATCGTCCGTCCCGGCACCGGCGCTCCGGTCGCCCCCGGCGAGGTGGGCGAGGTCGTGGTAACGACGCTGAATCCCGACTATCCGCTGATCCGCTTTGCCACCGGCGATTTGTCGGCGGTGCTGCCGGGGATGTCGCCCTGCGGGCGCACCAACCTCCGCATCAAGGGCTGGATGGGCCGGGCCGACCAGACCACCAAGATCAAGGGCATGTTCGTGCGCCCCGAACAGGTCGCGGCCTTTGTCGCCCGCCACCCCGAGGTCACACGCGCCCGCGTGGTGGCTAGCCGCGAGGGCGAAATGGACGTGATGACGGTGCGGGTCGAAACCCCGGCACCCGACGGCGCGCGCTATGAAGGCTCGGTCGTCGAGGCGCTGAAGATGAAGGGCCGGATCGAGGTGGTGGCGCCCGGAAGCCTGCCCAACGACGGCAAGGTGATCGAGGATCTGCGCAGCTACGGCTAGGGCCTTGCCCCGCCACGCCGGGCTTGGCAGAAGAGGGCGGTAGCGAAAGGAGCCGCCATGCCCCCCGCCCTTGTGCGCCTCTTCGGCGAAGGGTTCCGCCTGTTTCATCTGGCGGCGGGGCTTTTTGCGGTGCTCGCCGTGGCGGTCTGGGGCCTGTGGCTGGCGGTGGGGCAGGCGCCCGGCGCGCTGCCCACGGCGGCAACGCCACCCTTGTGGCACGCGCATGAAATGGTCTTTGGCTATGGCGGTGCGGTGCTGGCGGGCCTCTTTCTGACCGCACCCTCGGGCCGGCTGCCGCATCTGTTTTTCCCGGTTCTGGGGGTGTTGTGGCTGGCTGGGCGGCTGGCCATCTGGGGGTCGGCTTATATGCCGGCGATAGCGGTTGCGGCGGTCGATCTGGCGTTCCTGATCCCGGTCTGGGCGCGCATGGCGGGTCAGTTCGCGCGCCGCCCGCGCTGGCAGACGGGGATGTTTCTTGCCGTGCTGACGTTGCACTGGGTTGCGAACCTTGCGGTGCATCTGGACTGGATGGGCCTTGCCCCCGGTGTGGCGGGCAGGGGGGTGCTGGCGGGGCTTCTGGTCTGCGCGGTGATGAATGCCGTGTTCGGCGGGCGAATGACCAGCGGCCTGACCCGCAACGCAATGGTGCGCGCCGGGGCGCGGCCGCTGCCCGCCGACCGGCCCTGGCTGGATGCGCTCGGCGCGGGCAGCGTTCTGGCGGCGGCTGGTCTGGCGCTGACGGGGGCGCCGCCCATGGTGCTGGGCGCCGTGTATCTGGCTGCCGGTGCGGTGCAAAGCCTGCGGCTCGCGGGTTGGCGTGGGCTTTGGGCCGGGCGGCAGCCGCTGCTGGCCTCGTTCCATCTGGCCTTTGCGTTTCTGTCTGTGGGGTTGCTTGCGATGGGGCTGGCCGAGTTTGGCCTGGGCGGGCGGCTGGCGGCGCTGCATCTGCTGGCGATCGGCGCGGTTGCGGGTATGTCGCTTGCCGTCATGGCGCGGGGCGTGCTGGGCCAGACCGGACGGGCGCCGATGGCGCCGCCGTTTCTGGTCTTTGCCTATGCCGCGGTGGCATTGTCCGCCACGCTGCGCTGGGCGGGGGGCGAGGCGCTGGCGCCGCAGCTTGGCGCAGCCTTTCTCTTCGCAGCGGGGTTTGCAGCCTATGTCGCCGCGCTCTGGCCCGCTTTCCTTGGGCCAAAGCTGCGCCCGGGCAGCCCCGGCGCACGGCCCTTGGGGCATTAATCCTCGGGCGTCCAGCCGCGGGCTTGCGGCGCGGCGATGCGCAGCAGGTCCACCGCGCGCGCGGCGATCTGTGCCGCGATGTCATCGACCCCTGCCGGGCGCAGGTAAAAGGCGGGCACCGGAGGCAGCACGATGCCGCCCATTTCCGTTACCGCCGTCATGTTGCGCAGATGCGCGAGCGTCAGTGGCGCCTCGCGCGCGATCAGCACCAGCGCGCGGCGTTCCTTCAGTTGCACCGAGGCCGCGCGGGTCAGCAGGTTGTCGTCCAGCCCGTGGGCAATAGCGGCAAGGCTACGCATCGAACAGGGCGCGACAATCATCCCCGCCACCGGGTTTGACCCCGAGGCGATGGTAGCCCCCACATCGCGCACCGGATGCTGCCGGGTGCACAGCGCGGCCAATTCGGCCCGCGCACCGGGGCCGATTTCCTCGGCCAGGGTGCGCTCTCCCGCGGGCGAGATCACCAGGTCCACCTCTGCCCCCGCCGCGCGCAGGGCGCGGGCCGTGGCCATCGCCAGCACCGCGCCCGAGGCGCCCGAAACGCCCAGAATGACCCGTGCGCTCATCGTGCCAGCCCCGGCAGCCGGCGCGCCAGAAGCGCATCGGCAAAGGCCGTGTCGTCGGGCGCCAACTTCATGACCTTGCCCCATTCACGGGTGGTTTCGGTGCCGATCTTGGTAGTGGCATCAATCCCGATCTTGCCGGCCAGCCCTTCGATGGGCGAGGCAAAGTCGAGGTAATCCATCGGCGTGCGGTCCAGCACCAGCGTATCGCGCGCCGGGTCCATCCGGGTGGCCAGCGCCCAGGCGATGTCGTCCCAGTTGCGCGGGTCGATATCGTCATCCACCACGATCACCATCTTGGTATAGGAAAACTGCGCCAGCATCCCCCAGAGCGACATCATCACCCGCCGCGCCTGCCCCGGATAGCGTTTTTTGATCGCCACCACCGCGATGCGGTAGGAACAGGCCGCGGGCGGCAGCCACAGATCAACCACCTCGGGGATCTGCTGGCGGATGACCGGCAGCGCCAACTGGTTGAACACCTCGCCGATGATCGCGGGTTCATCGGGGGGGCGGCCGGTGTAGGTCGATAGATAAATCGGGTCGCGCCGGTGGGTGATCGCGGAAACCCGCATCACCGGGAACGGCTCGACCGAGTTGTAATAGCCGGTATGGTCGCCAAACGGGCCTTCCAGCGCGGTGTCGCCCGGGTGAATCCAGCCCTCCAGCACCATTTCGGCATCGGCGGGCACCAGCAGCGGCACGGTGCGGGCGGGCACCAGATGCGCCCGCTCGCCCCGCAGCACGCCCGAGAAGGTCAGCTCCGACACGGTTTCGGGCAGCGGCAGGGCGGCGGCCAGCAGCGTGGCCGGATCGGCCCCCAACACCACGGCCACCGGCATCGGTTCGCCCGCCTGATCCCAGGTGCGGTGATGCGCGGCGCCCCCGCGATGCGCCAGCCAGCGCATGATCAGGCGGTTGCGGTCCAGCACCTGCGCGCGATAGACACCCAGATTATACCGCGCCGCAGCCTCGGGTTCCGACCCGTGGGGGCGGGTGATCACCGTGGTCCAGGTGATCAGCGGGCCGCCATCGCCGGGCCAGGGCGTCTGCACCGGAATCCGCGTCAGGTCTACCGCCTCGCCGTCCTGCACCTCGTCCTGCACCGGGCCGCGTTTGGAAATGCGAGGCCGGGTGGCCAGTGCCGCCTTCAGCATCGGCCAGCGCGACATCGCATCGCGCATCCCCTCGACCGGGGCGGGGCTGCGCAGCGAGGCCAGAAACTCGCCAAAGCCCGGCACATCGTCCAGCGTCATGCCCAGCCCTGCGGCCACCCGTGCGGTGGTGCCAAAGAGGTTGGTCACCACCGGGATCGCGCTGCGCTTGCCGTCGGCCAGAACCGGCGCATCGAACCGCAGCACCGGCCCGCCAGCGCGCAACACGGCATCGTGAACGGCGGTCATCTGATGCACCACGCGCACCGGGTCAGGGATCGCGGTCAGATCGCCCCGGTCTTTTGACCAGTCCAGAAAGCTGCGCAGGCTGGAAAAGACGGGCAGTTTGCGCATGGTTCTCTCCGATGGTCTGGGTAAGCGGATAGCAATAAGCCCATGGTGGGGATTTGACACTGATCAAGTTGCCGCATTGGCATTGGGGCTAAGCAAGGCCAATTGAGGTCGATCCCGCCCGGTGCCCTGCGCCGTGCGCGGCTCGCCCGTGGAAAGGACCGCCCATGACCGATCATGCCCCGACCATTCCGCGCCTGCCCCCCCTTCTGGGCCAGGCGATGCGCCCGCTGCCGCTACTGCCGCTGACCGTGACGCTGTCGGCCCTGTCGCGGCGTCTGGCAAAGCGTCATCCGGGCATGTTTCGCCGTTTGGGCGAACATGGCAACAAACGCTTTGCGCTGGACCCGACCGATCTGCCGATGGTCTTTCTGATGGACCTGCGCGGCGGTCGGGTGCGGTTGAGCGCGCATCGCAAGGCACCCGCCGCCGAGGCGCGCATTGCCGGGCCGATTGCGGCATTTCTGGGCATGATGCATGGCGCCTATGACGGCGACGCGCTGTTCTTTTCGCGCGATCTGGTGGTGGAAGGTGATACCTCTGCCGTGCTGGCGCTGCGCAACGCCATTGACGATGCCGAACTGGACCTGACCGAGGAACTGGCAGACCTTGCCGGGCCGATGGCTGGTTTCCTGCGCGCGGCGGTGGCGCAGGCTGAAAAACAAAGCGGTGTGGTGCTGCACCGCGTCGATACCCTGG
This sequence comes from Phaeovulum veldkampii DSM 11550, assembly GCF_003034995.1. Taxonomy (GTDB): domain Bacteria; phylum Pseudomonadota; class Alphaproteobacteria; order Rhodobacterales; family Rhodobacteraceae; genus Phaeovulum; species Phaeovulum veldkampii. The sequence continues at coordinate 16,999 of NZ_PZKF01000023.1, forward strand.
CGGGAGGCTGGGCATGATGGAACTGGTTTGCCCGGCGGGCACGCCCGCAGCAATGCGGGCCGCGGTCGAGGCGGGGGCCCATGCGGTCTATTGCGGCTTTGCCGATGAAACCAACGCGCGGAACTTTCCGGGCCTGAACTTTTCGACCGAGGAAATGGCCTCGGGCATCGCGGGCGCCCACGCCCGCGGCGCCAAGGTGCTGGTCGCGCTGAACACCTTTCCCCGCGCGGGCGGCGAAGAGTTGTGGCACCGCCGTCTGGCCGATGCCGAGGCGGCGGGCGCCGATGCGGTCATTCTGGCCGATATGGGCCTGCTGGCCCATGCCGCCGAACATCACCCCAGGATGCGCCGTCACCTGTCGGTGCAGGCCGCGGCTGCCAACCCCGATGCGATCAACTTCTATGCCGAGGCGTTCGGGGTGCAGCGCGTGGTGCTGCCGCGCGTGCTGACGGTGGACGAGATCGCCGCGATCAACCGCGAGATCGACGTGGAAACCGAGGTTTTCGTGTTCGGTGGCCTGTGCGTGATGGCCGAGGGGCGCTGTTCGCTGTCGTCTTACGCCACCGGCAAGTCGCCCAACATGAACGGCGTCTGTTCGCCGGCCAGCCATGTGGCCTATGCCGAGGAAGGTCAGGATCTGGCCGCGCGTCTGGGGGGCTTTACGATCCACCGCACGCCAAAGAACCAGCCCGCGCCTTACCCCACGCTGTGCAAGGGTTGCTTCAGTTCGGGTGATCAGACCGGCCATGTGTTCGAAGACCCTGTCAGCCTGGATGCCAAGCACCTGATCCCGGCGCTGGCCAAGGCGGGCGTTACCGCGCTGAAGATCGAGGGGCGCCAACGTTCGCGCGCCTATGTGGGCGAGGTGGTGCGCACCTTCCGCGCCGCGGTCGAGGCCGTGGCGGCCGGGCGCCCGATGCCCGAGGGCGCGCTGGCGCGCCTGTCCGAAGGCCAGGCGGCCACCGCCGGGGCCTATGCCAAGACCTGGAGATGACGATGGACCTGACCGTTGGCCCCAACCAGTTCTTCTGGACCGCCGCGCAGGTGCGCGATTTTTATGAATCCGTCGCCAAGGCGCCGGTGGCCCGTGTCGTTCTGGGCGAATTGATCTGTTCCAAGCGGATGTCGTTCTGGACCGATCAGATCCCCGGCGCGGTCGAGGTGCTGCAACGGGCGGGCAAGGATGTGGCGATCAGCACGCTGGCGCTGATCACCCTGAAACGCGAGCGCAAGCAGACCGCCGACCTGCTGGACATGGGGCTGCCGATCGAGGTGAACGACATCTCGGCGCTGCAACAGATCCCGGCAGGCACGCCGTTCTGGGTTGGACCCCTCGTCAATGTCTATAACGAGGGCACGTTGCGCTGGCTGGCCAAACGCGGCGCCACCCGCATCTGCCTGCCGCCGGAAATGCCCCTGGCCTCGATCGCCACGATGGTCAAGGCCGGGGCCGAGGTGGGCGTTGCCGTCGAGGTCTGGGGCCATGGCCGACTGCCGCTGGCGATTTCGGGGCGCTGCTATCACGCCCGTCTGCACGACCGCGCCAAGGATAATTGCCAGTTCGTCTGCGGCGAAGATGCCGATGGGCGCGAGGTGGATACGCTGGACGGTCAGCCATTTCTTGCGGTGAACGGGGTGCAGACGCTCTCGGCCAGCACCGCCTGCATGGCCTGGCATACCGAGGCACTGGCGGCGGCGGGCGTGGCCTCGCTGCGGCTGTCGCCGCAGACCGGGCATTTTGCCGACCTGTGCCAAGGTTATGCCGACCGGATCGCGGGCCAGATCAGTGCAGGCGATCTGGTGGCGCAACTGCTGCCCGAGGCGCCGGGAGGGCGGTTCTCGGATGGCTTCCTGATGGGGCCTTCGGGCGCCGACTGGTCGCACCCGATCGAGGCGGCCTGACCAATCGGGCGGCCGGGGTCACCCCTCGGTCGCCAGCACCGCCGCCAGCCCGCTGCGATAATCCGGGTAGGTCAGGCGCACACCGAGTTCATTCTTGATCCGGTCGTTCCGCACGCGCTTTGACTCGGCATAGAAGCTGAGAGCCATCGGCGTCATCCGCGCCTGATCCCACGGGATCTCGGGTGGCGGGGGCAGGCCCAGCAGCGTTGCGGCATGGGCCAGCACATCTTCGGGCGGGGCGGGGTCGTCGTCGCAGACGTTATAGACCGCGCCGGGGTTGGGCCGGGTGATCGAGGCTTCCAGAACAGCGCCGATATCCTCCACATGGATGCGCGAAAACACCTGACCGGGCTTGATGATCCGCCGTGCGCTGCCGTCGCGCACCTTTTCGAACGGGCCGCGACCGGGGCCGTAGATCCCGGCAAGGCGAAAGATGTGCAGCGGCAGCCCCAGCGCCTGCCAGCCCGCCTCGGCCCGCACCCGCGCCACGCCGCGTTCTGTGCCGGGCGTCAGCGGTGTGGCCTCATCGACCCAGCCGCCCTGATGGTCACCATAAACCCCGGTGGTCGAAAGATACCCCACCCACTCCAGATGCCGGGCGGCGGCCAGTTGTGGCGCCAGCGCGCGCAGCACCGGGTCGTCGGTGGCATCGGGGGCGACCGAGGTCAGCAGATGCGTGGCCTGCGCCAGCGCGGGGCCAATGTCGGCGCCGGGCCAGATCAGCGGCTCCACCCCTTCGGCGCGCAGGCGCTGGGCCTTTGCGGCGCTGCGGGTGGTGCCGATCACGCGCCAGCCCTGCGGAATCAGGCGGCGGGCAAGTGCTGCCGCGGAATAGCCGTGGCCAAGGGACAGAAGCGTTTTCATGCCGCCGACTATCGGGGCGCGCCGGGGGCTGCGCAAGGGTCATCACAACGTCACTTGCAAGCCCGCGGGGGCGATGGCACCGTTCGGCATGGAACAGACAAACACCCTTCAAACCTGGCCAGAGGCCGCGCCGCGCCTGATCGCCGTCGCCTCGGGCCGCTCGCCTGCCGATCTTGTGATCCGCAATGGCCAATGGGTCAACGTCCACACGCGCGAGGTGCTGGCCTGCCATGACGTGGCCGTGGCTGCCGGGCGCTTTGCCTTTATCGGGCCGGATGCCAGCCATTGCATTGGCCCACAGACCGAAGTGATCGACGCCGCCGGGCGCTATATGATTCCGGGCCTGTGTGACGGGCATATGCACATCGAGTCCGGTATGCTGACACCGGCCGAATTCGCCGCGGCCGTGATCCCGCATGGCACCACCACGATGTTCACCGACCCGCATGAAATCGCCAATGTGCTGGGGCTGGAGGGCGTGCGGATGATGCATGACGAGGCGCTGATGCAGCCCGTCAACATCTTTACCCAGATGCCCAGTTGCGCGCCCTCTGCGCCGGGGCTGGAAACCACGGGGCACGAGATCACGCCTCAGGACGTCGCGCAGGCTATGGCCTGGCCCGGCATCATCGGGCTGGGCGAGATGATGAACTTCCCCGGTGTGATCAACGCCGACCCCAAGATGCTGGCCGAAATCGCTGCGACGCAGGCGGCGGGAAAGACCGTGGGCGGCCATTACGCCAGCCCCGATCTGGGCCGGGGCCTTGCCGCCTATGCGGCGGGCGGACCGGCCGACGACCACGAGGGCACCTGCGAGGCCGACGCGATTGCCCGCGTTCGGCTGGGCATGGCCGCGATGATGCGGCTGGGTTCTGCGTGGTATGACGTGGCAAGCCAGATCACAGCGGTCACGGAAAAGGGCCTTGATCCGCGCAACTTCATCCTGTGCACCGACGATTGCCACTCCGGCACGCTGGTGAACGAGGGGCATATGAACCGCGTGCTGCGCCATGCCATCGCCTGCGGGGCGGACCCGCTGGTGGCGTTGCAGATGTGCACGATCAACACCGCCACCCATTTCGGGCTGGAACGCGAATTGGGCAGCATCGCGCCGGGGCGCCGGGCCGATCTGATCTTGACCTCGGATCTGCGCGCGCTGCCGATCGAACATGTGATCGCGCGGGGGCGCACAGTGGCCATGAGCGGCAGGCTGACGGTCGATTGCCCGCACTATCCCTGGCCCGTCGCCGCGCGGGCGACGGTGAAACTGGGCAAGCGGCTCAGCCCCGATGACTTTGTGATCCGCGCGCCCGAAGGGGCCGATAGCGTCACCGCGCGGGTGATCGGCGTGGTGGAAAATCAGGCGCCGACAAAGGCGCTGAGCGCAGAAATGACGGTGGCCGAGGGCCGGGTTGACCCCGACCCCGCCCGCGATATCGCCCAGATTGCGCTGGTGGAACGCCACCGCGGCACCGGGGGCGTGGTCAACGCCTTTGTCTCGGGCTTTGGCTATACGGGCCGCATGGCCATGGCCTCGACCGTTGCGCATGACAGCCACCATATGATCGTGGTGGGCACCGACCGGGCGCTGATGGCCGCTGCGGCCAACCGGCTGGGGCAGGTGGGGGGCGGCGTCACTGTCTGGAAGGACGGGCAGGAAATCGCCTTGGTGCCTCTGCCCATCGCTGGCCTGATGAGTGATGCGCCCGCCGCCGAAGTGGCCGACGCCGCCGCGCGCATGGTTGCCGCGATGGCCGCATGTGGCTGTCGGCTGAACAACGCCTACATGCAGCACAGCCTGCTGGCCCTTGTGGTGATCCCCGAGTTGCGGATTTCCGATCTGGGGCTGGTGGATGTGACGACATTCCAACTGACGGACCTGTTCGCATGATCACGCCGGAACATCTGCCCATCGAAACCCCGCCCGCGCCGCCAACCGCGCTGTTCACCGATCCTGCCGAGGCCGTGGCCCGGCTGGAAACGCTCTATGCCCAGGCGACAGGCTTTCTGGTGCAGCATTTCAGCGCGACGCTGGCCGCAGGCCGGGCCGGGGCGCGCTATCGCGCCTTTTACCCCGAGGTGCGGATCACCACCGCCAGCCACGCCAAGGCCGACAGTCGGCTAGCCTTTGGCCATGTGGCCGAGCCGGGCACCTATGCCGCTACGATCACAAGGCCCGATCTGTTCCGCAACTACCTGACGCAGCAGCTTGGCCTTCTGATCCGCAGCCATGGCGTGCCGGTCGAGGTGGGGCCGTCCACCACGCCCATTCCGGTGCATTTCGCGGTGGCTGCGGCCTCTGATCTGGCGGTGCCGCAGGAAGGCGCGCTTGATTTTCCGCTGCGCGATGCCTTTGACGTGCCCGATCTGGCCACGATGAACGACGATATCGTCAACGGCACCGCAGGGCCAAACCCCGACGGGTCGGGCCATCTGGCGCCCTTCACCGCGCAACGGGTGGATTATTCGCTGGCCCGGCTGTCGCATTACACCGCGACCGCGGCGGAGCATTTTCAAAACCACGTCCTGTTCACCAACTATCAGTTTTATGTGGACGAGTTCGAGGCGCTGGCGCGTATGGCTCTTGCCGATCCGGCGCGGGGCTATTGCGAATTCGTGGGGCCGGGCAACCAGCGCATCACCGCACCCGATCAGCCGATGGCAACACCGGCCAAGCTGCCGCAGATGCCCAGTTATCACCTGAAACGCCCCGACGGGCAGGGGGTCAGCCTTGTCAACATCGGCGTCGGGCCCTCGAACGCCAAGACGGCGACCGACCATATTGCCGTGCTGCGCCCCCATGCCTGGCTGATGGTGGGCCATTGCGCGGGGCTGCGCAATTCGCAGCGGCTGGGCGATTTCGTGCTGGCCCATGCCTACCTGCGCGAAGATCATGTGCTGGATGATGACCTGCCGATCTGGGTGCCGATCCCGGCGCTGGCCGAGATCCAGATTGCCCTGCAAGAGGCGGTGGCCGAGGTCACGCAGCTTGACGGCTACGATCTGAAGCAGATCATGCGCACCGGCACCGTGGCCACGATCGACAACCGCAACTGGGAGTTGCGCGATCAGTCCGGCCCGGTGCAGCGCCTGAGCCAGAGCCGCGCCGTCGCGCTGGATATGGAAAGCGCCACCATCGCCGCCAACGGGTTCCGCTTTCGAGTGCCTTATGGCACGCTGCTGTGCGTGTCCGACAAGCCGCTGCATGGCGAGTTGAAACTGCCCGGCATGGCGTCAGAGTTTTATCGCACGCAGGTGGCCAGTCATCTGCGGATCGGCCTGCGCGCGATGGAAAAGCTGCGCGATATGCCACTGGAACGCATCCACAGCCGCAAGCTGCGCAGTTTCGACGAAACCGCCTTCCTGTGACGTGTGGAAAACCGTGAAAATCGGCGAAAACAGCTTGATTCACGGATCAAAAGCGTGTGTTACAGGTCATCACGCCGGTAAAACGGCCCATGACCCCGCCAAACGGGGCCGATGAGAGGAGACAGAGAGATGTCGAAACCGATGACCAAGACCCAGCTCGTTGCCGCCCTGGCCGAGGAAATGGGCTCCGACAAGAAAACCGCTTCGGCTGCGATCGACGCGCTGGCTGCGCTGGTCACCAAGGAAGTCGCCGCGGGCGGCGCCGTGACCCTGCCGGGCATCGGCAAGGTGTCGTGCCGCGCCCGCCCCGAGCGTCAGGTCCGCAACCCCGCCACCGGCGAGACGATGACCAAAGCTGCCGACAAGCAGGTGAAAGTCACCATCGCCAAATCGCTGAAAGACAGCGTCAACGGCTGATCTGCGCCGCGCCCCTTGCGGGGCCGCGCCAAGCCTGTAGGGTCGCCGTTCTGGCGGCCCTTTTTTCATGAGGTGGGGATGGATCTGCGCGCAATCCTGGCGGGGCTGGCCTTCGCCTTCATGTGGTCCTCGGCCTTCACCTCGGCGCGGATGATCGTGGCCGATGCGCCGCCGCTGACGGCACTCGCGGTGCGTTTTTTCATCTCTGGATTGATCGGGGTTGGCGTGGCGCTGGCGTTGGGGCAAAGCTTTCGGCTGAACCGCGCGCAATGGCGGACCATCGTGATTTTCGGGCTGTCGCAGAACGCGCTGTATCTGGGGCTGAACTTTGTCGCGATGCAATGGGTCGAGGCGTCGCTGGCGGCGATCATCGCCTCCAGCATGCCGCTGATGGTGGCGTTTTTTGGCTGGGTGGTCTTTGGCGACAAGGTGCGCCCGCTGGGGCTGGCGGGGCTGGTGGCCGGTGTGGTTGGCGTGGGGCTGATCATGGGTGCGCGGCTGAACGGCGGGGTCGATCTTGTGGGGGTTGTGCTGTGCCTGGTAGCGGCGCTGGCGCTGACGGCGGCCACGCTTAGCGTGCGCGGGGCGGCCTCTGGTGGCAATGTGATGATGATCGTGGGCCTTCAGATGTTCGTGGGTGCCGCCGCGCTGGGCATCGCCGCGCTGATCTTGGAAGATTTCACAGTGAACTGGACCCCGCGCCTGATCGGTGCCTTTGCCTATACCACGCTCGTGCCCGGTGTGCTGGCGACCTGGGTCTGGTTCTGGCTGGTGGGGCGGATCGGCGCGGTCAAGGCTGCGACCTTCCACTTTCTCAACCCGTTCTTCGGGGTCGCTGTCGCCTCGGTCATGCTGAACGAGGCGGTGCGCCCGATGGACCTGATCGGCGTGGCGATCATTGCCGGGGGTATTCTGGCGGTGCAGATTTCGCGGCAGGTGCGGCAGGGCTAGCCGATCACACCGCGCAGGCCGCCGGTCTGCGCCCGGTCCAGCAGCAGATGATCCAGCAGGACGCAGGCCATCATCGCCTCGGCCACCGGCACGGCGCGGATGCCCACGCAGGGGTCGTGCCGCCCCTTGGTCACCACCTCGACCTCTTCGCCTGCGGTGTTGATCGACCGCCGCGGCGTCAGGATCGACGAGGTGGGCTTGACTGAAAACCGCACCACCACATCCTGCCCGGTGGAAATGCCGCCCAGAATACCGCCTGCGTGGTTTGACAAAAACTCCGGCCCGTTCGGCCCCATGCGAATCTCGTCGGCATTGTCTACGCCGGTCAGCATGGCCGCCGCCATGCCCTCGCCGATCTCAACCCCCTTGACGGCGTTGATCGACATCATCGCGGCGGCCAGATCTGCATCCAGCTTGCCATAGACCGGCGCGCCCAGCCCCGCCGGCACGCCGCGCGCCACCACTTCGACCACCGCACCGACCGAGTTCTGCGCCTTGCGGATCGCGGCGAGGTAATCGGTCCATTCGGCCACCGCGCCGACGTCGGGCATGAAAAAGTCGTTGCGCAGGATCTCGGCTGCGTCAAAGCGGGTGCGGTCGATGGTCTTTTCGCCCATCTGCACCATGTAGCCCAGGATCGTCAGATCGGGCAGCAGATCGCGCAGCACCGCGCGCGCCACGCCCCCGGCGGCCACCCGCGCCGCGGTTTCCCGCGCGCTGGATCGGCCGCCGCCGCGGTGGTCGCGCAGCCCGTATTTCAGATGATAGGCGATGTCGGCATGGCCGGGCCGGAAGGCCTGGGCGATGTTGCCGTAATCCTTGCTGCGCTGGTCGGTATTCTCGATCATCAACTGGATCGGGGTGCCGGTTGTGCGCCCCTCGAAGGTGCCTGACAGGATACGCACCTGATCGGCCTCCTGCCGCTGGGTCGTCATGGCGTTAAGGCCGGGGCGGCGCAGATCAAGCCAGGGCTGGATCATGGTTTCGTCCAGCGTCACACCCGGCGGGCAGCCATCCACCGTGGCCCCCAGCGCCGGCCCGTGGCTTTCGCCCCAAGTGGTGACGCGGAAGACGTGGCCGAAGGTGTTCAGGCTCATGGTGGGCCCCTTTGCTGATCCGGTTCCGGCTTAGGCCAAAGCACCTGCTGGGGCAACCTGCACCGGATTTTTCGACCGAAAAATCTTGGGCCGGGACCACGGGCGTATTCCACTTGCATGGGCGCGGCGCCGGCTTATGTTCAAAGCCACCTCGGGGTGCCCGGCTGCGGGCTGAGATGCGCAAGCGAACCCGTTGAACCTGAACCGGTTAGAACCGGCGGAGGGAAGGTATCCGGGCATCCCGGCCTGACCCCGCCCGTCAGCCTTTGGAGGATGCGATGAAATACGCCTCTCTGCTTGCGGGTCTTGTGATCGCCACCGCTGCGGCGGCCGATGAGAAGCCTGTCTTTACTGTCTATGCCCCCGATTATTTTGCCTCTGACTGGGGCCCCGGCCCGGCAATCGAAAAGGGGTTCGAGGAAACCTGCGGCTGCGATCTGCGCTTTGTCACCGGCGATGTGTTGCCGCGCATCCTGCTGGAAGGTGCCGCGACCGAGGCCGATGCGGTGATCGGGCTGAACACCGACGTTCTGGCTCGCGCCCGCGCCACCGGCCTTTTTGCGCCCCATGGGCAGGACACGGCGCGCCTGACGCTGCCGGTGGTGTGGTCGGACGCCACGTTTCTGCCCTTCAACTGGTCGGAAACCGCCTTCATCTATGATGAAACCCGCCTGCCTGTGCCCCCGGCCAGTTTTGATGACCTGCTGAATGCCCCTGATGATCTGAAGATCGTCATTCAAGACCCGCGCAGCTCGATCTCGGGGTTGGCGCTGATGCTGTGGGTCAAGGCGGTTTACGGTGACAAGGCGGGCGAGGCATGGGCCAGGCTGGCGCCCAAGGTGTTGACCGTGACCAAGGGCTGGTCCGAGGCTTATGGGCTGTTCACCGATGGCGAGGCCGATATGGTGCTGTCCTTCACCACCTCGCCCGCCTATCACATCATCGCCGAGGGCGACACGACCAAGAAAGCGGCGATCTTTCCCGAGGGGCATTATTTCCTGACCGAAACCGCGGCGCGGCTGGCCGGGTCGGATCAGCCCGAACTGGGGCAGGCGTTCATGGATTATGTTCTGTCGGATGCGTTTCAGGACATGATCGCAACCGCAAACTGGTCTTACCCGGCGCGATTTGCACCCGAAGACCTGCCCGAGGGTTTTGCGGCCCTGCCGCGCCCGGCCAGGACCCTGTTTTACACCGAGGATGAGGCCGAGGCGTTGCGCCAGCCCGCGCTGGACGAATGGCTCGCGGCGTTCCGGTAACCGTCTGGGGCGGCGCGGCGGCGCTGATCGTCGCCGCGCTTGTTCTGGGCACTCTGGCGGCGGTGGCGGGCTTTGCCGGTGGCCTGTCGGCGCTTGGCCCCGGTGACTGGCTGGCGGTGCGCTTTACCCTGGCGCAGGCCGTGGTGTCGGCCACGCTGTCGGTGATTTTGGCGGTGCCGGTGGCGCGCGCGCTGCATCGACGGCGCTTTGCGGGCCGGGGGGCGCTGATCACGGCGCTGGGGGCGCCGTTCCTGTTGCCCGTGATCGTGGCGGTCATGGGGATCATCGCCATTTTTGGCCGGGCAGGGGTGGTGAACGATCTGCTGTCGATGCTGGGGTTGCCGGGGGTGCGCATTTACGGGCCGCAGGGCGTGATCCTGGCGCATGTGTTCTTCAATCTGCCGCTGGCCACGCGGCTGATCCTGCAAGGCTGGCAGGCGATCCCGGCCGAGCGGTTGCGGCTGGCGGCCGCGCTGGGCTTTGCCCCGGCCGACAGTCTGCGTCATCTGGAATGGCCGATGCTGCGCGAGGTGCTGCCGGGGGCGTGGGTGGCGATCTTTCTGGTCTGTCTCACCTCGTTTGTCGTGGCGCTGACGCTGGGCGGCGGGCCGCGGGCCACGACGGTGGAACTGGCAATCTATCAGGCGTTCCGCTTCGATGTCGATCTGGGGCGGGCGGCGGCGCTGGGGCTGGTGCAGGTGGCGCTGTGCCTTGTCGCGCTGGCGCTGGCCGGGCTGGTTTCGCTGCCCGCGGCCTTTGGTGCGGGGCTTGACCGGGGCGCGCATCTGCCGGGGCCTGCGGGCTGGTTGCGGGTGCAGGATGCCGTGGTGATCGCGCTGGCGGCGGTGTTCTTGCTGACGCCGATTGCGGCGGTGCTGTGGCGCGGGGTGCCGGGGCTGGCCGCGCTGCCGCCCGAGGCCTGGGCCGCGGCGGGCCGGTCGTTGGCCGTGGCGCTGGCCTCGAGCGTGCTGGTGCTGGGCCTTGCGCTGCCGATGGCGCTGGCGGCGGTCCGCCCGCGCGGGGGCTGGGTCGAGGTGGCGGGGATGCTGCCCACGGTCGCATCGTCGCTGGTGCTGGGCACCGGGCTGTATCTGATCTTGCGGCCCTGGGCCTTGCCGGGGGGGCTGGCGCTGCCGGTGACGGTGGCTGTCAACGCCGCCCTCAGCCTGCCCTTCGCGCTGCGCGCGCTGTTGCCCGAGGCGCGCACGCTGGCGGCCGATTATGACCGGCTGGCCGCGTCGCTGGGCCTGTCGGGCCTTGCGCGTCTGCGGTTTGTGACGCTGCCGCGGCTGGCGCGCCCGCTGGGTTTTTCGGCCGGGCTTTCGGCGGCCTTCTCGATGGGCGATCTGGGAGTGATCGCGTTGTTTTCCGCCCCCGGCACGGCGACCTTGCCGCTTTACCTTTACAATCTGATGGGTTCCTATCGCATGGCCGATGCGGCTGCGGTGGCCAGTCTTTTGATGATCCTTTCCTTTGCGCTCTTCTGGGCCTTTGACCGGGCAAGCCGCCATGCTGACGCTTGAGGCGCTGACCATCGTGCAAGACGATTTCCGGCTGGAGGCCGATTTCAGCCTGCCGCGCGGGGCGCGGGTGGCGGTGATCGGGCCATCGGGGTCGGGCAAGTCCACGCTTCTGGGCGCGATTGCGGGCTTTGTGCCGCTGACCTCGGGCCGGGTTCTGTGGGAAGGCGCCGATCTGGCACCGCTGCCGCCGGGGCAGCGGCCACTGTCGATCCTGTTTCAGGACCAGAACCTGTTTCCGCACCTGACGGTGGACCAGAACCTTGGCCTTGGCATCTCGCCGTCGCTGCGACTGACCGCGGCCGACCGCGCGCGGATTGCCGAGGCGCTGGACCGGATGGGGCTGGAGGGGCTGGGCGCGCGCAAGCCCGCGCAGCTTTCGGGCGGGCAGCAAAGCCGGGTGGCGCTGGCCCGCGCGCTGTTGCGGGCAAGGCCCCTGCTGTTGCTGGATGAGCCGTTCGCGGCGCTGGGCCCCGCGCTGAAGGCCGAGATGCTGGAGGTGCTGTCCGAGATTGCCGGAGAACAGGGCACCACGGTCCTGATGGTCAGCCACGACCCGGCTGATGCGCTGGCCTTCGCGCCGCTGTCGGTGCTGGTGGCGGACGGTCGGGCGCATCCGCCGCAGCCCACCGCGCCGCTTCTGGCCAACCCGCCGCCGGCGCTGGCGGCCTATCTTGGCTAGCGCGGCGCGCGGCGATCAGGCACCATCGCGCCGCGGGCCGAGGAGGGATGGATGCTGACCAAGGGGCAGGATTACACAAGCACAGTGGCGGGGTTTCGCTGGGATATTCCCGCGCGCTACAACATCGGGGTGGATATCTGCGACCGCTGGGCTGCGGCAGACCCCGACCGGCTGGCACTGATCGACGTGACCGAGGGGGCGGGGAACGCGGGCACGCGGGCCGAATACACCTTTGGCGCGCTGAAGGAGGCGTCTGACCGGCTGGCCAATGCACTGGCCGCATTGGGGGTGTCGCGCGGTGGCGGGGGCTTGCCCGACCGGGTGGGGGTGCTGCTGCCGCAGCGGGTGGAAACGGCGCTGGCCCATATCGCGGTGACCAAGATGGGCTGCATCTCGATCCCGCTGTTCACGCTCTTCGGCCCCGAGGCGCTGGCGCATCGGCTGGGCAATTCGGGGGCAAGGGTCGTCATCACCGATGCTGCGGGCGCGGCAAAGCTGGCGCCGCTGCGGGCGGGGCTGCCCGATTTGGCGCATGTGATTTCGGTCGAGGGGGCGGGGCTGGGGGTGCTGGGCCTGGCCGATCTGTGCGCGGCGGCCAGCGCCGATTTCACCGCCGCCGATACCTTGGCCGAAGACCCGGCGATCCTGATCTACACCTCGGGCACCACCGGCAACCCCAAGGGCGCGCTGCATGCGCACCGGGTGCTGCCGGGACATCTGCCGGGGGTCGAGATCAGCCACGATTTCCTGCCCCAGCCCGGCGACCGGATCTGGACGCCCGCCGACTGGGCCTGGATCGGCGGGCTGCTGGATGTGCTGATGCCCGCGCTGCACCATGGCGTGCCGGTCGTGGCCTGTCGCTTTGCCAAATTCACCGGTCGCGCCGCCGCCGATCTGATCCGGGCTGAGGGTATCCGCAACGTGTTTCTGCCGCCCACTGCGCTGAAGATCATGCGTGCCGACGCCGACCTGGGGCCACTGAACCTGCGCTCGGTCGGATCGGGGGGCGAGACGCAGGGGGGCGAGTTGATCGACTGGGGCCGCCGCGTGCTGGGCGCCACGATCAACGAGTTTTACGGCCAGACCGAATGCAACATGATCGTTTCGGCCTGCGCCGCGCTGGAGGAGCCGGCCCCCGGCGTGATGGGTCGCCCGGTGCCGGGGCATCGGGTTGCGGTGATCGAGCCTGCCACGGGCGCAGTGCTGGCGTCGGGGCAAGAGGGAACGATTGCCGTGCTGGCCCCCGATCCGGTGATGTTTCTGGGCTATCTGAACGACCCCGTGGCGACCGAGGCGAAATTTGTCACCGGCCCCGAGGGGCGCTGGCTGTTGACCGGCGACCGTGGGCAGATGGAACCTGACGGGCGGCTGCGCTTTATCGGGCGCGATGATGATGTGATCGGCTCGGCCGGCTACCGGATCGGCCCCGCCGAGGTCGAGGATTGCCTGCTGCGCCACCCCGCCGTGCGGCTGGCAGGCGTGGTCGGCGCGCCGGACCCGATCCGGGGCGCGGTGGTGGTGGCCTTTGTCACGCTGGCCGAGGGCTTTGCGCCCTCGGATGCGCTGGCCGATGAGATCGCGCAGCATGTCAAGGCGCGGCTGGCGGCGCATGAATACCCGCGCCGGGTTTATTTCATCGACGCTATGCCGATGACCACCACCGGCAAGATCATCCGCAACCGCCTGCGCGAGATGGCAGCAGCGGGCTGACGCGCGCCCTATCCGGCGTGCCGGGCCAGCCACAGCGCCCCGTCAAGCGCCGTGCCCTGCGCGGGGATGACCGCCCACAGTTCGGCCAGTGCGGGCGCAAAGGCCGGGCCCAGCCCGCCAAGGCAAACAACCGGCAGCGCCGGACCGCCCTGTTGCAGCAGGGCAATGGCAGCCCCCACCTCGGCCCTGGCGGCGGCCAGAACGGCGGCGGCGGCGCTGTCGTCAGGCATGGCCAGCAGGCGCGGCACGAGGGCTGCGAAATCGGCAGGCTGCGCGCGTTGCGCGAAGGCCACCAGACCCGGCCCTCCGCTCTGTTCGGCCAGAAGCGCCTGCGTCAACGCCGATTGCGGCACAAAGCCGTCAAGCGCCCGCAGTGCCCGCGCGCAGAACGCCCGCCCGATCCAGGCGCCGGAGCCTTCATCGCCCAGCGTCAGACCCCAGCCGCCGATCTGGCGCAGCACGCCGCCGCGCTGGCTTATGAACACCGACCCTGTGCCGATTGCGGCGACGATCCCGTCAGCCGCGCCCAGCGCGCCTTTCAGCGTGGTCAGCCCATCGCTTTCCACCCGCGCGCGGGCAAAGGGCAGGTGCGGCGCGATGCGGGCCACCGCCTCGGGCAGGTTTGCCCCGGCAAGCCCCAGCCCCGCCCAGACCTGATCGGGGGCGCATTGCCCCGCCATTGCCTGCGTGGCCGCAGCCAGAATGTTGGCCAAGGCCACCTCGGGCGCCGAGACGATATTGGCTGGCCCCGCCTGCCCGCGGCCCAGCACAAGGCCCTCGGCATCGGTCAGCACCGCGCGGCAGCCGCTGCCGCCCCCGTCCACCCCCAGAAAGAACACCACGGCCCCCTTCCGACCCTTGCGGCAGGCTGTTTTCCGCCGCTCTGCCCCAGGTCGAAATAAACGCTTTCTTTTCAAATTCATCATTAAAAGCGATATAGCGGCTGACAAACGCCAGACTCGGGCAGGCCGGGCGGTGCGCAGCGAAGACAGGAACAGGCATCATGAAGCGTAAGGTAACGAAGGCGATTTTTCCGGTAGCAGGTCTGGGGACGCGGTTTTTGCCCGCCACCAAATCCATTCCCAAGGAAATCATGACGCTGGTGGACCGCCCGCTGATCCAATACGCGATCGACGAGGCCCGCGCCGCCGGGATCGAAGAATTCATCTTTGTCACCTCGCGGGGCAAGTCTGCGCTGGAAGATTACTTTGACGATGCGCCCGAACTGGAAAGCTCGCTGCGCAATTCCGGCAAGACCGCGCTGCTGGAAATGCTTCAGACCACCAATATGCCCTCGGGGGCGATTGCCTATGTGCGGCAGAACCGGCCGATGGGGCTGGGTCATGCGGTCTGGTGCGGGCGGCGGATGGTGGGGGATGATCCCTTCGCGGTGATCCTGACCGATGACGTGATCGCCGCCGACACGCCCTGCCTCAAACAGATGATAGAAGCCTATGCCGAAACCGGCGGCTGCATGGTGGCGACGATGGAGGTGGCGCCCGAAAAGGCCTCGGCCTATGGCGTGCTGGATGTGGCCAAGGATATGGGCGATCTGGTCCGCGTCAAGGGCATGGTCGAAAAGCCGAAGGCCGAAGAGGCGCCGTCAAACCTTGCGGTGATCGGTCGCTATATTCTGACGCCGCAGGTGATGGTGAACCTGAACCGGCAAAAGGCCGGCGCGGGCGGCGAGATTCAGTTGACCGATGCAATTGCCGAGGAG
This sequence comes from Phaeovulum veldkampii DSM 11550, assembly GCF_003034995.1. Taxonomy (GTDB): domain Bacteria; phylum Pseudomonadota; class Alphaproteobacteria; order Rhodobacterales; family Rhodobacteraceae; genus Phaeovulum; species Phaeovulum veldkampii. The sequence continues at coordinate 32,490 of NZ_PZKF01000023.1, forward strand.
ATTGCGGCGGGTAATCCGGTTTACGGCTACCGCTTCAAGGGGCAGCGCTATGATTGCGGCTCCAAGGCGGGGTTCTTGCAGGCGACCGTGGCCTTTGGCCTTGCGCGCGACGATCTGCGCGACGAATTCGGCTGCTACCTGGGCGATGTCATGGCGATGCGCAAGGCGGCCGAGTAAGCGATGACGCCGGTTCTGGTCACCGGGGGGGCGGGCTATATCGGGTCGCATGCCTGCAAGGCGCTGGTACGGGCGGGCTATCTGCCCGTGACCTTCGACAGCCTGGTGACCGGCTGGCGCGACGCGGTCAAGTTCGGGCCGCTGGAACAGGGCTGCCTGATGGACCGGGCGCGGCTGGATGAGGTGTTTGCCAAATGGCGCCCGGCGGCGGTGATGCATTTTGCCGCCCTCAGCCAGGTTGGTGAAGCGATGGCGCAGCCGGGCAAATACTGGCGCGGCAATGTCTGCGCCTCGCTCAACCTGATCGAGGCGGCGGTGGCGGCCGGCTGTCTCGATTTCGTCTTTTCCTCCACCTGTGCGACCTATGGCGATCAGGATGGGGTGGTGCTGAATGAGGACAGCCCGCAGGCGCCGATCAATTCCTATGGCGCCAGCAAACGCGCGATCGAGGACATGCTGCGCGATTTCGGCGCCGCGCATGGCCTGCGCAGCGTGATCTTTCGCTATTTCAACGTGGCCGGTGCCGACCCGGAGGGCGAGGTGGGCGAGTTTCACCGCCCCGAGACGCATCTGATCCCGCTGATGCTGGATGCGATCGACGGCAAGCGCCCGGCGCTGACGCTGTTTGGCACCGATTACCCCACGCCTGACGGCACCTGCATTCGCGACTATGTGCATGTGATGGATCTGGTCGAGGCGCATGTTCTGGGCCTGAAATGGCTGGAGGCGGGGCGGGGCAGCACGGTGTTTTGTCTGGGCACCGGTACCGGCTTTTCGGTGCGCGAGGTGGTGGCGGCCTCCGGTTCGGTCACGAACCGGGCGGTGCCGATCGTCGAGGGGCCGCGCCGGGCGGGCGATGCGGTGGCGCTGGTGTCGGGGTCTGATCGGGCGGTGGCCGAACTGGGCTGGCGGCCCACGCGTTCGACCATGGCGCAGATGATCGGCGATGCCTGGCGCTGGCATCAGACCGGGAATTATGAACGATAGGCCGCGGCTGCTGGATGTGACACGGCTGGTGTCGCGTATCGGCCGTGGCCCCCTGACCGGGGTGGACCGGGTCGAGGCGGCCTATCTGGCGTGGCTTGGCCCCAGGCCCGATACGCGCCTGTTGTGCCGAACGCCCTATGGGTTCTTGCTGTTGCCCGGCGCGGCGGGGGGGGCGCTGCGGCATTGGCTGACCGCACCCGAAACCCTGCCATCGCCCGATCTGCTGGACCGGCTGCGCCGCCGCACCGGGCCGCAGGCCCGCGCCGAGGCCGGGCTGCGGCGGCTGGCCGAGGCGCGTGGCCCGCATCGCAGCCTTGGCCGCATGGTGGCGCAGGCGCTGCCGACGGGGGGCAGCTATCTGAACCTTGGGCATTCGAATTTGACCGGGGCAACCCTTGGCGCGCTGGCCGGGGTGCCGGGGTTGACGGTTGCAGTCATGATCCACGACACCATTCCGCTGGACCACCCCGAGTTTTGCCGCGAGGGCGGGTCTGTCCGCTTTGCCGCGAAGCTGGCGGCGGTATTTGCCCATGCCAATCTGATTTTGTGCAATTCGGCGGCCACGCGTGCCGATGTCTTTCGCCATGCCGGGGCGGGGCGCCGGCCAGCCTGCGCGGTTGCGCATCTGGGAATCGATCTGCCGCAGCCCGACCCGGCCGCCTTGCCGCCGTGGCTTGATCTGACACGGCCGTGGTTTGTCTGCCTCGGCACGATCGAGCCGCGCAAGAACCACGCGCTGCTGCTGGATGCGTGGGACCATATCGCGCGGCGCTGGCCCGAGGCGCAGGTGCCGCAACTGATGATTGTCGGGCGCCGTGGCTGGCGCAATGCGGAAACCTTTGCGCGGCTGGATGTCCGACCGCAGGGCGTGGTGGAATTGCCGGGCCTGCCCGATGGCGCGGTGGCGGCACTTCTGGCCGGAGCGCGGGGCCTGTTGATGCCCTCGCATGCCGAGGGATTTGGCCTGCCGATGCTGGAGGCTGCGGCGCTGGGCGTGCCGGTGTTGGCCACCCCCACCCCCGCCGCGCACGAGGTGATGGGGCAGGCGGCCCGGTTTCTGCCGCCCGACGACCCTGGGGCCTGGGCCGAGGCGATCATGGCGCTGGCCGGCGCGGAGCGTGGCGCGATGGCGTCGGTGGTGGGGTATTTTCAAGGCCCCGCCATTCCGTCGTGGACAGATCATTTCAACATCGTCTTAAGGCTTGTCTGACACGGTCGGTATCGGCAGCCGCGCGTGGTGAAAGGTCAGCCTTTGGGTCTTTGGGAACAATATCGCCTGCGGCTGCGGCGCAAGCGCCTGTTGATCCGGGCTTTGCGCAAGGCGCTTGCGCTGAAACCGGTTGCGAACCGCACCGGGCAGATCCGGCGGCGCGATGTCTTGCTGTTTGCCACCCTGCGCAACGAACGTATCCGGCTGCCCTATTTCCTGCAATACTACCGCGATCTGGGCATTGGGCATTTCCTGTTCGTTGACAATGGCTCGGACGATGGCAGCCGCGACTATCTGGCCGCGCAGCCCGACGTCTCGGTCTGGACCACGACGGCCAGCTACAAACGCGCGCGGTTCGGCATGGACTGGATCAACTGGCTCTTGCGGCGCTACGGTCGGGGGCACTGGACGCTGACGGTCGATCTGGATGAGTTTCTCGTCTATCCGTTCTACGATACCCGCCCGATCCGCGCCCTGACCGACTGGCTTGACAGTTGCGAGGCGCGCAGCTTTCCGGCGATGCTCCTTGACATGTATCCCAAGGGCCCGGTCGATGCCGTACCCTACCAAGAGGGGCAGAACCCGTTTGAGATTGCGCGCTGGTTCGACAGTGGCAACTACACCATCACCAAGAACGACGACCTTCAGAACCTGTGGATTCAGGGCGGGCCAAGGGCGCGGCTGATGTTTGCCGACGCGCCCCGGAATGCCCCGGCGCTGAACAAGATCCCGCTGGTGAAGTGGCGCCGCGGCTATGTTTATGCCAGCTCGACCCATATGCTGCTGCCGCGCGGCCTGAACCGGGTGTATGACGCGCAGGGCGGCGAAAAGATTTCTGGCTGCCTTCTTCATGCCAAGTTTCTGTCCACAATGACATCAAAGGTTCAGGAAGAACTTGTCCGGCGGGAGCACTACATCGGAAGCCGCGAATATATCGCTTATTCGGAAGCGCTGGAAACCGGCCCAGATATGTGGTGCAAACACTCTGTAGACTACAGGAATTGGCGTCAGCTTGAAGATCTGGGGCTGATGTCAAAGGGTAATTGGGCGTGAGGCGGTAGTGACAGCCGGTTTTGTGATGATGTGCCACACCGAGCTGGGGCGCGCGGCGCAGGTTGCGCGGTTCTGGGCCAAGGCGGGGGCGCCGGTGGTGGTGCATGTCGATGGCAAGGTGGGCCAGCCTGCGTTCGACGCCTTTGCCCATGGGCTGTCCGATCTGGACAACGTCAGCTTTTCGCGCCGTTTCAACTGTGAATGGGGCACCTGGTCGCTGGTGGCCGCGGCTCAGGCGGGCGCGCAGCAGATGCTGGACCGCCACCCCCAGGTCGGCCATGTTTTTCTGGCCTCCGGCGCCTGTCTGCCGCTGCGGCCACTGGCCGAATTGACCGCCTATCTGGCTGCCAGACCGCAGACCGATTTTATCGAAAGCGTGACCGCCGCCGATGTCGACTGGACGGCAGGCGGGCTGCATGACGAACGCTTTACGCTGCATTTCCCGTTTTCGTGGCGCAGGCAACGCTGGTTGTTTGACCGGTATGTGCGCCTGCAGCGCCGCCTGAACTATCGCCGTCCGGTGCCCGCGGGGCTGGAGCCGCATCTGGGCAGCCAGTGGTGGTGCCTGACCCGCCGAACGCTGACCGCGATCCTGCAAGACCCCGACCGCGCGCGGCAGGAACGCTATTTCCGCGGCGTCTGGATCCCTGATGAAAGCTATTTCCAGACGCTGGTGCGGCGTCATTCCCGCAGCATCGAAAGCCGGTCGCTGACGCTGTCGAAATTTGATGTGTACGGCAAGCCGCATGTCTTTTACGATGATCATCTGGACCTGTTGCGCCAGTCGGATTGTTTTGTGGCGCGCAAGGTCTGGCCGCGGGCCAATCTGCTCTACCGCAGATTTCTGGATCAAAAGATCCCCGCCGCCGCGGGTGCAGACCCCGATCCGGTGCGGGTTGATCGCCTGTTTGCCGCCGCAACAGAGCGGCGCACCAAGGGGCGCGCCGGGCTTTACATGCAAAGCCGGTTTCCCCGGCGTGACCATGAAAATGGCAAGACCCCGGCGCCCTACGCGGTGTTTCACGGATTTGCCGAGGTGATCGAGGAATTCGAGCCTTGGGCCACCAAACATCTGGCGGCGCGTGTGCATGGCCATCTGTTTGCCCCCGAACGGGTCGAGTTTGCGGGCGGTGCGGTGCTTCAGCCCGGCTGTTTGTCTGACAGCGCTGCACTGCGCGATTACAACCCGCAGGCCTTCCTGACCAATCTTCTGTGGAACGCGCGCGGCGAGACGCAGGCGTTTCAGTTCGGCCCACGCGACACGCAGGCCTGCAACTGGTTCATGGCAACTGACCCGAATGCGCAGATTGCGGTTATCACAGGGGCGTGGGCGGTGCCGCTGTTTCGTTCCAACCGCGATTTTGCCGATCTGCGGCGCGAGGGGCTCGACTGCAAAAGATCGAACTGGCGCATCTGGGCATTCTGCGCTCGATGTATGTCAAGGCGCGGGTGCGGATCTGGACGATCGCCGATTTCATCGAAAACCCGGTAGAGCCGCTGCAATCGCTGGTCGAGCAGATCGGCCCGCGTCGGCCTAACCGGCTGATCGAGACGCCGCGGATGGTCGATCTGACCGGGTTTGGCGCGTTCCTGCAACGGTTGCGGAACGAGGGGATGCAACCCCGCCTGATGGGTGAATTTCCGGTAGGGGATCATCCGCACCGCACCGATCCGCGGCAAGACCATATCCGTCTGACGACGTAAGGCAGCCGCCCGATGGTCTCGCGCTTTGACAGTTTTGTGATCTTTGCGGAAATGCGCACCGGCTCGAACCTGCTGGAGGCGGCGCTGAACGGGATCGAGGGCATTACCTGCCACGGCGAGGCTTTCAATCCGCATCTGATCGGCTTTCCTGACCGCGAGACGGTGCTGGGCGTAACCCTTGCCGACCGCTGCGCTGACCCGATGCCGCTGTTGGCCCGGATCAAGGCTGCGCCGGGGTTGAACGGATTTCGGTATTTTCATGACCATGATCCGCGCGTTCTTGCGCCGGTTCTGGCCGATCCGCGCTGCGCCAAGATCATTCTGACCCGTAACCCTCTGCACAGTTATGTCAGCCTCAAGATTGCGCGCGCCACGGGGCAGTGGAAGCTGGGCGATCTGCGTCAGCGCAAGACGGCGCAGGTGGCCTTTGATGCCGCCGAATTCGACACGCATCTGGCCGATTTGCAGGCGTTTCAGCGGCAGTTGCTGCATGGGTTGCAGACCGGTGGGCAGACCGCATTCTATCTGGATTATGACGATGTTCGCGAGCTGGATGTGCTGAACGGGCTGGCTGCGTTTCTGGGGCTGGAGGGGCGGCTTGCGTCCCTGCCGGGGGGGCTTTTGCCGCAAAACCCCGGCGATCTGGCCGACAAGCTGTCCAACCCGGCCGAGATGGCGGAGGCGCTGGCGCGGATTGACAGTTTCGCCCTGGCGCGCACGCCGAATTTTGAACCGCGGCGGGGGCCGAATGTGCCGGGGTTCGTGGTCGCCGGGGGGGCGCCGCTGGTGTTGCTGCCGATCCGTGGCGGGCCCGAGGCGCAGTTGCGCGGCTGGCTTGCGGGCTTCGGCGGCGGCCTGACCGAGGCCTTCACGCAGAAAACCCTGCGCCAGTGGAAACGCACCCATCCCGGCCACCGCAGTTTCACCGTGCTGCGTCACCCCCTGCCGCGCGCCTGGGCCGCGTTTTGCGAGGCGATCCTGCCCGGCCGCTATGCCGAAATTCGCGCCGCGCTGTGCAAACGCCACGGCCTTTCCCTGCCCCCGGTTGAAGGGGTGGGCGCGATGACCCCGGCCGATGTGCGGGCGGCGTTTCTGGGCTTTTTGCGCTTTGTGAAGGCCAACCTCGATGGCCAGACCCCGATCCGGGTTGACCCGCTTTGGGCCAGTCAGAGCGCGGTGATTCAGGGCTTTTGCCAGTTTGCACCGCCCGACATGATCTGCCGCGAGGAGCGGCTGGACGAAGATCTGGCCTGTCTGGCCGCCGCCGTTGGCCAGCCGATGCCGTCATTGCCCGCGCCCCCTGCCGACCCTGGCCCGGTGCCGCTGGCCGAAATTCACGATGCCGAACTGGAGGAGGCCGCGCAGGTCGCCTATGCGCGCGACATGGTCAACTTTGGGTTCGGGGGCTGGTCGGCGCGGGGTTAGGCGGCCTGGGCGCCATGCGCTTCGGTCAGCACGGCATGCAGCGCGGCGGGGGCGGTGTTGGCACGCAGCTTGGCGCAGACTTCGGTGTTGCGCATCGTCCGCGACACCAGCGCCAGCGCCTTGAGATGTTCCACCCCGGAATCCTTGGGCGCAAACAGCGCAAAGATCAGATCGACCGGCTGCCGGTCTACCGCGTCGAATTCCAGCGGCCGTTCAAGGCGCAGAAACACGCCGACCACATGGTCAAGCCCGTGCAACCGGGCATGCGGCAGCGCCACGCCATGGCCCACGCCCGTGGGGCCCAGACTTTCGCGTTCCTGCAACGCATCGACCGTTTGGGCCGCATTCAGCCCGTAGGCTGAATGCGCGATTTCACCGAGATCCTGAAACAGGCGCTTTTTCGAGGTGACATGAGCCAATACTTTTACGGCACCCGGTTGAAGCAGGTTCGAAAGCTGCATCGTTCCCTCTGTTTCGCGCCCCATCCGGGTCGTCTTACTTGCTGTTACGCGGGTCGATCCAGCCCACATTGCCATCTTCGCGGCGATGAACGACGTTCACACCGCCATGTTTTTCGTTGCGGAACACCAAAAGCGGCGCGCCGGCAAGTTCCATCTGCATCACCGCCTCGCCAACCGAAAGCGTGGGAACCTTGGTTTCCATCTCGGCCACGATGATCGGGTTGAGCGTATCGGGTTCGGCTTCCGCCGTATGCTCATCCGAAGCGAGCACATACACGCCGGCATCAGCGAATTCAACCGGGGCCGGGCGGTCGCGGTGATGGTCTTTCAGGCGGCGCTTGTAGCGGCGCAGCTGCTTGTCCATCTTTTCGCGGCAGGCTTCGAATGCGGCATAGATCTCGGTCGCGTGTCCCGCGGCGGCGGCGGTCAGCCCGGTCGAGAGGTGGACCGTTGCTTCGCAGATGTATTCATAGGCGTTGTTGCGCGAGAACACGACGGTGGCGTCGGTCGGACTTTGCGAATATTTCTCGACGGTCTCGCCCAGCTCGGTTTTCACATGGGTCTGCAGCGCATCGCCAACGTCGATCTGTTTGCCGCTGATCTGGTACCGCATGGCTTCTCCTTCAGGTGTCTTGACCTTGCCCGTCATTATGCTTTGCGGGGTTCGGTGCGGTTGAATTTCGGGAAGGGGGAACTTCGCGCGGCGCTGGCCCTGTGCAAGCCGGAACAGATCGGAAGGCTTCCGGCGACGGGGCGCGAGCGGGGGGGCGATGGTCACTCATTTGATACAATTGGCGCCTCTCTGATCGGCGATGTCAACGCCTTACTATGTGACGTGGGGGCCGCGAGGGCGCCCTGCAAGAGGTTACGAGATGCGGAAACTTTCGCCCAGATAGACGCGGCGGACGTTTTCATCGCGCACGACCTCGGCGGCGGTGCCGCTCATCAGAACACGGCCATCGTGCAGGATATAGGCGCGGTCAACGATTTCCAGCGTTTCGCGCACGTTGTGATCTGTGATCAGCACGCCGATACCACGGGCCCTCAGCTCTTGCACAAGGGTTCTGATTTCGCCCACCGCGATCGGGTCCACCCCGGCGAAGGGTTCGTCAAGCAGCAGGTATTTCGGGTCGGCGGCAAGGCAGCGGGCAATCTCGACCCGGCGCCGTTCGCCGCCCGACAGCGCCAGCGCGGGCGCGCCGCGCAGATGCCCGATCGAGAAATCGCCCAAAAGCTCCTCCAGCCGCTCCCGGCGGCGGTGCGGGTCGCGCTCCACGATCTCCAGCACGGCAAGGATGTTGTCCTCGACCGACAGGCCGCGAAAGATCGAGGCTTCCTGCGGCAGATAGCCGATACCCAGCCGTGCGCGCCGATACATCGGCAGCGCGGTGACATCGCGCCCATCGATCACCACCGCGCCCGCGTCGGGGGTGATCAGGCCCGCGATGTTGTAAAAGCAGGTGGTCTTGCCCGAGCCGTTCGGACCCAGCAGCGCCACGACCTCGCCGCGGCCCAGATCAAGCGAGACATCGCGCAACACCGGGCGGCGCTTGTAGCTTTTGCGCAGGCCGGTGACATGCAGCCCGGTCGCCGGGTCGGGTGCAGACATCAATTGCCCCCCGGCTGCAGCAGGGTGCGTACGCGCCCCTCCATCGAGCCGGTGCCCGATTTCAGATCGACCGTCAGCTTTTGCCCCGACAGCACGTTGCTGCCCTGCGTCAGCACCACGTCGCCGGTCAGCACGACATTGCCCGCGTCGATGCTATAGACCGCCTCGCGCGCCTCGGCGGCCTCGGTGGCAGAAACCAGCGTGACGCCGCCGGTGGCGTGCAGCCGCTCGATCCGGGTCTGGTCGCCCTCGGCATAGTCCACCCGCACCTCGGCTGCGGCCAGCCGCATCTGGCCCTGAATGATCACGACATTGCCGGTGAAGACGGCAGAGCCATCGGTCTGGTTGACCGACAGGCTGTCGGCCGTCACCTCGACCGGGGCCGAGGCATCGGTGCGGATGCCGCCGAAGGCGACCGTCTGGGCCGACGCCGCGATGGGCAGGGCAAGCAGGGCGCATAGGGCAAGCGGGCGGCAAAGCGAATGCATGATGTCCTCAATCCTGAGGCCGGTATATCAGCTTCACGCCGCCGTTGAAAACCAGAACATGGTCTTTGGCGGTGCCGGTGGCCTCCAGCAACATGGCGCCTGCGCTGATCGCGCCAAAGGGTGCGCTGCCCGCAACCGGGCCGGGGGCTGCCAGGCGCGAGCGGTCGGTGGCGGCCTCCAGCAGGTCGGTGTGCAAGGTGTAGCCGGTGGTGGTGGCGACATCGACCCCACCCGATAGCGCCAGCAGCCCCGCCGTCGGGTCGATCCGCCCGGTGCCTGCGCGAATGTCGGTGCCAAGGCCCCCGGCGGTGTCCAGCCGGGCGTGCAAGTCGGTGGCGCTGGCGCCGCCGCCCGCCGGGTTGGGGCGGGCGGTTTGTGCGGTGACGGTCAGGCTGCCGCCATCTTCGGTCATTCCGGCATAGTCGGGGGCTGTCAGGCGCGGCTCGCGCGCCAGCTCCTCGACATCGACCTCGGCATAGGGAATGGGGTCTGAAGGGTCGATCCGGCCCGAAAACAGAAACAGCGTGGACAGTAGCACCAGAGCCGCCAGCGGCAGCGCGATTTTCAGGCCCGCGACAAGCCGGGAATGGGCGTTGTCATAGGCCCGCCCCATCACACCACCCCGGCGCGCAGGCAGTCGTGAATGTGCAAGATGCCTGCGGGGCGGCCGTCGCCCTCGGGAGAGACCGCAAAGAGGCAGGTGATCTTTTTGTCGTTCATCACCGCCACCGCGCGTTCGGCCAGCGCCTCGGGGTCGATGGTGCGGGGGGCGCGTGTCATCACCTCGGCGGCGGTATGGGTCAAAAGACCCTCCATGTGCCGCCGCAGGTCGCCGTCGGTGACGATGCCCGCGAGCCGCCCTGCCGCATCGGTGACGCCCACCACGCCAAAGCCCTTTTGGCTGATGGTCAGGATCGCCTCGCTCATCGGCGCGGCCTCGGGCACCAGCGGCATGTCGGTGTGCATCAGGTCGGCCACGCGCGCCAGCCGCGCGCCCAGCTTGCCACCGGGGTGGAAGGTGCGGAAATGGTCGGGGGTAAAGCGACGATGTTCCATCAGGGCCACCGCCAGCGCATCACCCAGCGCAAGCGTCATGGTGGTGGAGGTGGTGGGCACGATGCCCGACCCGCAGGCCTCGGCCGCCTGCGGCAGCACGATGGCCACATCAGACTGGCGCAAAAGCGTCGAGCCGGGGCGGGAGGCCACGCCGATCAGCGGAATGGAAAAGCGCCGGGTATGGGCGATGATGTCTGACAGTTCGGGTGTTTCGCCCGAGTTCGACAGCACCAGCGCCACGTCATCAGGCGTGACCATGCCCAGGTCGCCATGGCTCGCCTCGGCGGGGTGGACGAATTGCGCGGGCGTGCCGGTGCTGGCCAGCGTCGCCACGATCTTGCGCCCGATATGGCCCGACTTGCCCATGCCCGAGACGATCACCCGCCCCCGGGCCTTCAGGATCAGGCCCACGGCTTCGCCAAAGCTGCCGTCAAGGCTGTCGGCCAAGGCCACCAGCCCCGCGGCCTCGATCCCGATCACGCGGCGGGCGGTTTCCAGAAAGTCAGTGGTGGAAGATGTCATTGGGTTCTTCCCATCCCATCAGGTCCAGCCGGGCGCGGGTGGGCAGGAAATCGAAACAGGCCTGCGCCAGATCGGTGCGGCCTTCGCGCGCCAGCCGCTTTTCCAGTTCCGCCTTCAGCCGGTGCAGATACAGCACGTCAGAGGCGGCATAATCCATCTGCGCCGGGGTCAGGTCAGGTGCGCCCCAGTCCGATGTTTGCTGCTGCTTGGACACATCGACACCAACCATGTCTTGCAACAGGTATTTCAGCCCGTGCCGGTCGGTAAAGGTGCGCACCATTCTGGAGGCGATCTTGGTGCACCAGACGGGCTGCGTGACCACGCCAAACGCCGCGTAGATCGCAGCAATGTCAAAGCGGGCGAAATGGAACAGTTTGATGGTGCCCGGATCGGCCAGCATCGCGCAAAGGTTCGGCGCCTGGGTCTGGCCACGGGCAATCTGCACCAGATGGGCATCGCCATTGCCGGACGAAAGCTGCACCAGACACAGTCGGTCGCGGCGCGGGTCAAGACCCATCGTTTCGGTATCGACCGCAACCACCGGGCCAAGCGTCAGCCCGTCGGGCAGATCGTGTCTGTGCAGATGAACCGTCACCGGAAACCTCATGTTTGGATGGCACGCGCTGCGCCTTCCTTTCCATAGGCATTCGGTGCGGCAAGCGCAACGCCAGGCCAGGCCGGCGTTGCGCTGGTTCGCTTACATCGCGGGCAGGATCACCGCGTCGATCACATGGATCACGCCGTTGGTAGCCTCGATATCGGCAGTGCTGATCGTGGCGCCATCGACCTTGGCGCCGCCCATCGTGGTAATCGTCACCTCGCCGCCCTGCACGGTGGCAGCCTTCATGCCGTCGGACAGATCGCCCGACATCACCTTGCCCGGCACGACGTGATAGGTCAGGATCGCGGTCAGCTTGTCTTTGTTCTCAGGTTTCAACAGGTCTTCGACGGTGCCCGCGGGCAGCGCGGCAAAGGCGGCGTCCGTGGGGGCAAAGACGGTGAAGGGGCCTTCGCCTTTCAGCGTTTCGACCAGACCGGCGGCCTGAACGGCGGCAACCAGCGTGGTGAAGTTGCCCGCACCCACCGCGGTATCGACAATGTCCATGTCGGCGGCGAAGGCAGGGGCGGCCAGCGCGGTGGCGGCGGCGGTGGTCAGCGCGAGAAAGGTTCTGCGGATCATCGGTTGTCTCCCTTGGGTATGGATGCCGTCCCTGTGGCATCGCAAGGGTTACGGCTGGGGTGGCCAACCGGATGCACGCCAAATTGCCGTGAACCGGGCTTGACCCTGACGGGTCTTGCCCCAAGCCGCGGGGCTTGGGGGTTTCTACTGAAAATCTTGTGATCCAATGTGAAGCAGCGAGAGCGCGGAGAGCCTATTCCTCCAGCATCAATGCTTCGGCCACGATGCCTGCCAGCAGATCTTCGACCTCTTGCATCGCGCCGTCGGGGTAATCGCGGTGGCCTACGATGACGACGCCGGGCTTTTCGGGGGTTTCGTAGGCAAAGATGCCATAAGGGCAGAATTGCACATTGGCCGGATCAACCTCCATCACGCTGCGCGAGGTGGTGGCCGAGCAGAAGCTGAACACATCGGCGCCGGTGAACACGGTTTTGGTGGCGCCCACATCGGCCTTGGTGCGTTCCAGCATCTCGCCGACATGGCTGAGGTGATCAACCACCAGCCCGCGCCCGATGATCGCGCTTTCCAGCGCGAAGGCGACGTTTTCAAAGCTGTCTTCGACTTCGTAGGTAATTGCCTCGGCTGCCGCCGCGACTGGGCCAGCCAACCCTGCGGCAAGCGCCGCGATGAACAATCTGCGCATGATCTCTCCCTTGCTGCCCTTCGGCACCACAACTGTGGCGCGGAAAATGCCGTTGGGGAAGGGGCTTCGCACAGCCAAGTCAAGCACTTGTGAGAGGGCGTCTGCGGGGGCGGGGCTATAGTAATTCAATCAAATGGAGGCGAAGATGAGCAGGGGCAAAACACTGGGCTGGTCGGATGTGACGCCGCGGGCTGATTACATGACCCGGCGCGCGCTGATCGCCTCGGCCGCCGCCGCAGGGCTGGCAGGCCCGGCGCTGGGGCAGATCGTGGCCGCGCCCTCGCGCTATTCCACTGCCCAGACGCCGAACACGCGTGAGGAAATCACCGGCTATAACAACTTCTACGAACTGGGCACCGACAAGGCCGACCCGCGCAAGAACGCGCGCCTGCTGACGCTGAAGCCCTGGGCCGTGCAGATCGACGGTCTGGTTGACCGGCCCGGCAGTTACGGGTTGGAAGACATCCTGTCGGGGGCGCAGATGGAAGAGCGCATCTACCGACTGCGCTGCGTCGAGGCGTGGTCGATGGTGGTCCCGTGGGTCGGGTTCGAACTGAACCAGTTGCTGGCGCGTGTGGGGGTGCAGCCCGGCGCGAAATATGTGGGTTTTGAAACGCTCGTGCGCCCCGACGAAATGCCTGGCCAGCGCCGCGCGATTCTGGATTGGCCCTATCGCGAGGGGCTGCGGCTGGATGAGGCGATGCACCCGCTGACGATTCTGGCCACCGGGCTTTACGGCGAAGAGATGCCCGCCCAGAACGGCGCCCCGATCCGGCTGGTGGTGCCGTGGAAATACGGGTTCAAAAGCATCAAAAGCATTGTGCGGATCACCCTGACCGAGCGCGAGCCGGTCTGCACATGGAATGCAATGCAGTCACAGGAATACGGGTTTTACGCCAATGTGAACCCCGAGGTGGACCACCCCCGCTGGAGCCAGGCGACCGAGCGCCGAATCGGCGGCGGCATCTTTGCGCCGCGCGAGCCGACTCAGATGTTTAATGGCTACGCCGCAGAGGTGGCCAGCCTCTATGCCGGGATGGATCTGGCAAAGTTTTATTGATGCAGATCGCAAAGATGAACTGCGTCCTGCGCGGGGTTCCGCCTTGGGCGGTTTATCTGGCGGGGGCGCTGCCGCTGGCCTGGGTGGTCTGGCTGGGGGCGACCGGCGGGCTGGGTATCGACCCTGTCAAAGAGATCGAGCATCGTCTGGGCAAGATCGGGCTGTGGTTTCTGGTGGCGGGTTTGGCGATCACGCCGCTGCGGCGCCAGACCGGCCTCAGCCTGCTGCGGCAGCGCCGGGCGCTGGGGCTGCTGGCATTTTTTTATGTGGCGCTTCATGCGGCAGTCTGGCTGGGGCTGGATATGCGGTTGCTGTGGGAACAGGCGGCCAAAGACATCCTCAAGCGCCCCTATCTGACCGCGGGTATGGCCGCGCTGGCACTGCTTTTGCCGCTGGCGCTGACCTCAAACGACGCCTCGGTGCGTTGGCTGGGGCAGGGCTGGCGGAAGCTGCATCGTCTGGCCTATCCGGCCGCCATCGCGGCGGGGGTGCATTATCTGTGGCAGACCAAAGCCGATGTGACCGAGCCGCTGATCTGGCTGGCGGCGATTCTGGGGCTGTTGGCGCTGCGACTGCGACGCTGACACAGGTTCCGCAGCGTCAGCAAGCCGGCAAAAGGCGAGCGGTGGAAATCTTCGGAAATCAGGCGAGGTGATTTGCGAAACATTCTTGCGCAACGGTGATCGCGAGCGTCCCTCCGGTTGGCTGGGCGGATTTAATTGTCTTTTATAAACAGAGGTATGAGTGAAAAATGTGGCGTCGC
>NZ_PZKF01000024.1 GCF_003034995.1 Phaeovulum veldkampii DSM 11550
CGCCGCAGCGTCTCAGCCAAAGATGTCGGTTGTGATCCCGGCATACCAGCCCAGGCTTTCCTCATAAGTTGCCTTGCGCAGCGCCGCATCCTCGCCAGTCTGGCTGATGAAGCTTTCCACGCTGGCGATCTTTTCAGGCGTCGGCGCGTAGGATGCCCCCACCTTCACCCCGTCGTCGGGCGCGATCAGCGACCAGCAGGTGTTGGAGTATTTCGCCGGGAAGGCTTTTGACCCGGTCAGTTCCGACCGGATCACCATTGCCGCCACCTTGGCCTGACTGTTGGCCGAGAAAGCCGATTTCGGCATGTCGCCCTGATTGCTGGCATCACCCAGAATGAACACATTGGCGTCGATTTTCGACTTCATGTTATCGGGCACAACCGGCGCCCAGTCACCCTCGGTCACACCCGCAGCGGCGGCGATCACACCCGCCTTCTGGCCCGGAATGACGTTGCAGACATCCACCTTTTCGGCGCTGCCGTCGATCACCACCTCCATGGTGTCGGGCCGCACCTCCACAGCGGCGCCGCCCATGTCGGGGCCGATCCACTCCACCATACCGGTATAATGCTTCTGCCAGCCTTCCTCGAACAGTGCCTGTTTCGAATATTTGTCTTTCGGATCAAGGATCAGGATTTTGGCAGTCGGGTTGATCTGGCTCAGCAGATGGGCCACCATCGACACCCGCTCATAGGGGCCCGGCGGGCAGCGGTAGGGGTTAGGGGGGGCAACCATGCAATAGGTGCCGCCCTGCGCCATCGCCTCGATCTGCGCTTTCAACAGTTGCGTCTGCGGCCCGGCCTTGTAGGCGTGCGGCATCTTTTCGGCTGCCTCAAGGCTCCAGCCCGGCACGCTGTCGTCGCGGAAGTCGATCCCCGGCGCGATCACCAGCCGGTCGTAGGTCAGCGTGTCGCCGCTGTCGAGGCTGACGGTGCGGGCATCGCGGTCAACCCCGGCGGCACGGGTGCGCGCAATGGTGATGCCGTAATCCGACGCCAGCTTGTCATAGCGGTGTTCCAGCGTCGAAAACTCGCGGAAGCCGCCGATGTAGAGGTTGGAGAAGAAGCAGGTGGTGTAAACCTCTTGCGGTTCGACCAGAACCACGTCGATCTCGCCCTTGCTGTCCTTGGCCAGATAGCGCGCAATCGTGGCGCCGCCCGCGCCACCGCCAATCACAACCACGCGGGGCTTGCCCTGCCCCAGCACCACAGGCGCATAAAGCGCCGCCGTGCCCGCCGCTACCGTTCCCAGAAAAGTCCGTCGTTTCAAAAGCATGGTCTTCCTCCCGGTTGCTCGCCGTGCTCACTCCTCCAGCGTGGCGAAATAGGCGGCCAAGGCCGCAATCTCTTCGTCCGACAGCCGCCCCGCCATCATCTGCATCACCGGATGGGGCCGCAGCTTCTGCTTGTAGGCATGAAGCGCGATCACGAAATCCTCTTCGGGCCAAAGCGTGATCGAGGGAATGCCCTCATCCGCGCCCGAGGCCTGATGACAGGTCTGGCATTCCGACGACAGATATTCCCCCCAGGCCGGATCACCCTCCAGCGCCAGCACCTCGGGCGACAATTCGGGGATCACCCGGCGCGCGGTCGGCTGGGCTTCGGGAATGTCTTGCGGGCGGTCGGAAAAATCGCGCAGGAACGAAATCAGGTCTGCCCGGTCAACCGGGTCTTTCAACCCCTTGTAGGTCATCCGCGTGCCCGACACGAGCGATTTCGGGTTTTCGACATAAACCTCAAGGGTTTCCCAGGTCCAGGTCAGACCGTCATTGCCCATCCGCGCCATGCTTTTGGAATATTTGAAGCCCGGCACCGTCCCCGCGCGGCGACCAAAGATGCCGGTCAGCGGCGGCCCTATGCGGATTTTTGCGCCGGGGCCGATTTCGTGGCAGCCCTTGCACTGGTTCCAGAACCCCGCACCGCGCTGGGCATCGCCAAATCGTTCGGCGCGAACCCCGGCGGGGCTCGCGCCGTCCTGTGCCCGTGCCGCGCCGGTCAGCGCAAGAATTGCGACGAGAGCAATCAGACCCCGCCGCATCCTCTCACCCCCCGTGCGAGGCGATATAGGCGATCACCGCGTCGATATCGTCCTGCTTTTTCAGGCCGTTGAAGGCCATCTTGTTCTTGGGGACAAAACCTTTGGGGTCGCGCAGATAGGCCGCGATATTGTCAGGCGTCCAGACCAGCCCACCGGCCCCCGCCTCTTGCATCGGCTTGGAGTATTTGAACCCTTCGATCGTTCCCGCCTGACGGCCGACAATGCCGGTCATGATCGGGCCGGTTGCGTTTTTCGCTCCTTCCCCGATCTTGTGGCACGAGGCGCAGGTCTTGAACACCTTTTCCCCCGCCGAAATCAGCGCCGGATCGGTCGAGATGGTGTAGCCCGCCGCAACCGGGGGCTTGGCCACGGCCACCGACACCGGCGCCGGAGAGGCCGCCGGTTCCGGCGCAGGTGCAGCCGCCGCGATCAGGGTTGCCGCATCGTCGGTCGGATCGTCGGGCGTCACATCCAGCACCGCGGCGCGCATCGTGACCTCGGCCTTTTCCTTGCAGTTTTCCATGCACGGCTCGACCGTAAAGGCCGGCACCTCAGTCTGATCGCGGTCGTCGAAAAAGAACCCCTCGGCGTTCGGCAGCACAACCTCGGTAAAGTTCTCGCGGCTCAGGACGAAGTCGTCCTCGACCAGATCGTTGTTGTAAAGGATGTAGGCGACGATCGCATAGACCTCGTCGGCGGCCAGCGTCTGGGCCTGACCAAAGGGCATGGCGCGATGCACATAGTCGAACGCGGTGGACAGATAGGGCCAATAGGATCCGATCGTCTTGTCGGGGTCGTCGCGGTCCAGCGTGCCCTGCCCGCCCGAGAGTTTCGGCCAGTTGTCCACACCTTCGCCAAATTCGCCGTGGCAGACCGCGCATTTTTCAGAAAACAGCTCTTCGCCATCGGCCACGCTGCCCGAACCTTCCGGCAGGCCCTGCCCATCGGGGCGCACGTCGATATCCCAAGCGGTGATCTCTTCGGGCAGGGCTGCCCGCCCCAGACCGATCTTTTCGGCCATGGCCGGCCCAGCCAGCAGCGTGCTGGCCAGCAGGACATTAAGAAATCTCGACATTTTCCGCACTCCCGTCGGGTTTGACCCACCAAGTCGCAATCCCGTTGTTATGATAGACCGAATTCACCCCCCGGAAGGCGCGCAACTGGTTCTTGGTGGGCTGAACATAGCCGGTCGAATCCACCGCGCGGCTTTGCAGCAGCAACTCGGACCCGTCCCAATCGAATTCGTAATAGAAACGATGCATCGACTTATCCAGGGACGGGCCATCCATCCGCGCCGGAAACCAGGTCTTGCCACCGTTCAGCGTGACATCGACCCGCGGGATCGTGCCGCGGCCCGACCAGGCCACCCCGGTAATCACCGTGCGGCCTGGGCCGTGGGTGATCGGGGCCTGCGGGCTGGGGTTGGTGATGACGGATTTGGCGTCCATCACCCAGGTCCAGCGACGCGAGCGGCCATCTTCCATCGTGTCGGTGTATTTCGAGGTTTCCTCGCGCTGTTCCCAAGGCTGGTCGCCCACTTCCAGGCGGCGGATCCATTTGATCCACATGTTGCCTTCCCAGCCCGGCACCACCAGACGCGCCGGATAGCCCTGTTCCTTGCGCAGCATCTCGCCGTTCATCTTGAAGGCGATCATGCAGTCATCCAGCGCCTTTTCCATCGGGATCGAACGCGTCATCCCCGAAGCATCGGCACCTTCGGCCAGCAGCCATTTGCCTTCGGTCTTGACCCCGGCCTCGGCCAGAATGTCTTTCAGCATCACACCGGTATACATGACGTTATGGATCATGCCGTGGGTAAACTGGCAGCCGTTCAACTGCGCGCCGGCCCATTCCATGCCTCCGTTAGCGGCGCATTCCAGAAAGTGGATCTTGTTCACCCGCGGAAACCGCATCAGATCGGCAAAGGTGAACACCAGCGGCGTTTCCACCAGACCGTTGATCATCAGCCGCCAGTCGGATTTGGCGATCTCGGCCGCGCCGCCGTGGTGGCGTTCAAAGCACAGACCGTTCGGGGTGATGATTCCGTCCAGTTCGTGCAGCGGGGTAAAGTTGATCGACGAGGCGGTTTCCGCCGTCAGCCATTCCACATTGCGCCGGATCACATGCTCTTCAAACCGTATCGGCATTCCGTAGGGGGCAACATCCACCCCGTCGCCCAACTGGCTGGCCCAAGGCTGCACCTCGGTGATCAGCGGGTCAGGGCCGCTGGCACGCGCGGCGGTGCCAAGCGCGGTCAGCGCCCCGCCCGCGGCCAGACCTGCGCGCAAAAAGCCGCGGCGGCTGGTGCCTTTGTGGGACATCTCGTCCATGAGATCCTCCTTCGTCTGGCGCCGCTCGGGCGCGCGCGTTCTTGGCTTTTGGCAACGGCTCAGGCGCCGCTGACCACGACAGAAGTATTGGGTTGCAACCGCACCGTGCCGATCTTGCGGATATGCGCCTCGACCACATCCCATATCTGCGGGCCCTCGGTGCCCTCGTTCACGCTGGCCCAGCCCGCGACGGTGTAGGTGCGCGCCGGGTCGATCGCCTCGCCGCTGCGCAGAACCGTCATGTTCGATACCCGGCTGCCGATGGGCTTTGACACGTCAATGGCGTAGCCCATGCCGCCGATCCGCACCATGTCGCCGCCTTGTTGATAATAGGGGTCGGTGTTGAAGATGTTGTCGGCCACGTCTTCCAGAATTTCGTGGATGCGCGCGCCGGTCATCTCGGTCCGGTAGGCTTGGCCGTAGGTCATCGAGGTGGCGTTGTGGATATCCTCACGGGTGATCGGGTCGCCCGGCAAGAGGCTTGGCCCCCAGCGCACGCCGGGGCTCATGGCAATCTCGGCGTCGCGTTCCGACAGCAGCGCCTCGCAGATCAGATCGTCCCAGGTGCCGTTGAAGTTGCCGCGGCGATAGAGCAGGCTTTCGGTCTGGCCCACGACCGTTTCCAGATCGGCCTTGTAGGGTGCGCGTTCGCCGTCGATCAGCGCGGCCATTTCGGGGTCGGGGGTGATGACATCGGCAAAGATCGGGATCAGCTTGTGCCGGAAACCCATCATCCGGCCTTCGCGGACATCCAGATCGACACGGCTGACGAATTTGCCGTTCGAGCCGGAAGCGATCAGGATCGTCTCGCCCACCAGCACCGGTTCGGGCAGCGCGTCATGGGTGTGGCCGGTCAGGATCACGTCGATCCCGGTAACGCCCGCGGCCATCTTGCGATCCACGTCAAAGCCATTGTGGCTGAGGCATACGACCAGATCGACACCCTCGGCCCGAACCTCATCGACCACCGCCTGCATCCGTTCCTGCCGCACACCAAAGCTGTATTCGGGGAACATCCAGCCGGGGTTGGCAATCGGCATATAGGGGAAGGCCTGCCCGATCACCGCCACCCGCACACCGCCGGTTTCAAAGATCTTGTAGGGATCAAACGCAGGTTCGTCCCATTCGGCGTCAAAGATATTGGCGCCCAGGAAGGGGAAGGGCAGCGCCTCGACAAGTTCCTTGACCCGATCAGACCCCAGCGTCCATTCCCAATGCGAAGTCATCGCCTCGACCCCCAGCGCGTTCATGACATTCACCATGTCCTGCCCGCGGGTTTTCAGCGAGGTATAAGACCCATGCCAGGTGTCGCCACCGTCCAGCAAAATGGAATTGGGCCGTTCCGCCCGGATCGCCTTGACCACGGTCGCCACCCGGTCCATGCCGCCCATCTTGCCATAGGCACGACCCAGAATTGAGAAATCCTCATAGGTCAGCGCATAGGCCTCGGGGCTGCCGGGGGTGAGGTTGAACATCTTGATGAAGTCCTTGCCCACCACATGCGGCGGCAAGCCCTTGGCGGCACCGACGCCCAGATTGATTTCCGGTTCGCGGAACCAGATCGGTTTCAGTTGCGCATGAATGTCGGTGATGTGGATCAGCGTGACATTGCCGAAGGCATCGAATTGCAGCAACTGGTCCTGGGTCAGCGCCTGCTGCGCGGCAACCCGCGCCCAGTTGCCCATCCCCGAGCCTGCCAGAATGGCCGAGGCCGCAACGCTGGCCTGAAGAAACTCCCGACGGGAAATCATGCGCCTTATTCTCCTGCTATCGTGCAAGACGCTGCGGGCCATCCCGCGCGTTGCCTGCCCGGCTTGCCGGGTCATCTTTGAAAAACCGGCGCGGGGTGCGCGTTCAGCCCCCGCGCCGCGATGGCCTCAGGGGCGAACGCCCGCGCCCTCGATCGCAAGGCCCACGCCACGCGAGGCGACGTAAAGCTCCAGCGCCTTGAACTCGGGGCTGCCCGCCTCAAAGGTTTCGGCACGGGTATCCCGCACACAGCCCACGAACCGCTGATGGATTGAAACAACGCCCGCATCCTTCAGACGATAGACCGGGAAGGCGTTGATATGGCCCTGGCTCAGGTGGTCGGCCCGGATCATGTTGCCCCAGTTGTCCTCGTGACAGTTGGCGCAAGACATTTCCAACTGACCGTAGCGGGTATAGTAAATCTCGCGGCCTTGTTCCCAATAGGGTTTGGACGGGCCGTCGATGTTGACAGAGATCGGCATCCCGCGCGACTGAATCGACAGCGCAAGCGTCATCGCCTTCATCTTGTCGCTGTTCCACTTCAGCTTTTCAGCGCCCATCCGCTCGGTGCGGCAGGCGTTGATGTATTCCTCAAGCGACCACAGATCGCCCGCCTTTTCGTTGTATTTCGGCATCGCGGCGCGCACACCGGCCATGCTCTCGATCTCGTGGTGGCATGTGGCGCAGGATTTGCCCTCGGTGCCCTCGACCGTATCCCAGGCCTCAAGGCCAGCATCGGTAAAGACCATCGCGGGGTTGTCGAAATCATCCATCTGCATCGCGCGGGTTTCATCCTCGCGGAACAGCCAGCCCGAATACAACTCGGTCAGGTGCCCATCCAGATAGGCGGGCGCCGTGCCGCGGGTGGGAATGGTGATCTCGCCGTTCACCACCAGCTCCGCATCCGGGTGCGGATCGGCCAGCGCCGGGGTCATCCCCAGCGTAACCGCCCCCAGCGCGAGCGCCGCAATTGTCGTTCTGCTTTTGCGCAGCATCATTTTAGCTGATCCTCCCTGGGTGAAGCCCCGCCCCGTGGGGCGGCGCCAGTCCTTGGTCCGCGCTCCCCGACGCGGCGCGCGCCTCAGGCGACTTCGATCGGCTTGGCGTCTTCGTAGACCGAGCCGTCGTCGTCATACCAAGTGAACTTGAACTCACCCGAAGCATCGACCTTGGCGTCAAATTCAATGTAGGGGTTCGTCGAGATCGCCGGCTCCAGCGTCACGTCAACCACGCTCACCCCGTTGAATTCACAGGTAAAGCGGTTGATGATCGAGCGCGGGATCAGGTTGCCGTCCTTGTCCTTGCGCTGCCCCGATTCCATCGGGTGGCTGATCAGGGTCTTGAGCGTGACCACCTCGCCAGCCGCAGCCTTGGAGGGAACTTTCACGCGCGGTTTGACATTTTCTGCCATGATATTCTCCTGTCTCTGACTCAGCCGCCGCAGCCGCCGATGGTGACCTTCACCGTGGACGATGCCTGCACAAAGCTGCCATCCGCCATCTTGGCCACCGCGATCACGTCCTGCGTCTTGGACAGGCGGATCCGGGTCGATGCCATTTGCGAGCCGGCCGCAGGGCCAAAGTTGAAGGTGCAAACCGCAGGCGTCGGGTTGCCCGCCGCCAGCAGCATGATCGCCACAGCGCCGGGCGCATCGACCGACACCGGAACGGTGTTGCCGTTTTCGGCAATTTCGGGCGCGGTCAGGGTGATCCCGCCGGTGCCTGCCGCCGCGCCGCCGGTAAAGGCCGCAATCGCATCCTCGGCCGCGGCGGCAAGGGCGGGCACCGGCAGCATCGTCACCGCAACCCCGCCAAGCGCCAGCCCGAGGGCCTCACGTCTGGAAAACTTCATCGTCATCTCCTCTCGAAAGCTCGCGCCGTCACTCTTTGAGCGTCAGCAGATAAGCGACCACATCCTCAATCTGCTGCGCCGACAGGATCGGCGGCAGATCGGCAGGGGCGGCCTTGCCGGTGTAGGCGTTACCGGGGCGAATGAACCCGCTGGTCTTGTACATCGCGGGCATTTCGGTGCCCTCGAAGGTCTTTTTGCTGTCCACGACGATGCCGCGCAGTTGCGCCTCGGTATAGCGGCTGGCCGCGCCATCCAGCGCGGGGCCGATGTTGCCCTGGAACTGCACGTCAGGCATGGTGCCGATCAGATGGCAGGCCACACAGTTGCCCAGGGCATTGGTGGTCATGATCTTCTTGCCGGACTCAGGATCACCCGGCTGATCCGCAAGCGGCTGCGCGATGGCGCCTTCTTGCCAGACGATATCGGCAGGGGCGATTTCAGCCCAGGTCTGCCCGGCAAGAACTGTGACCGCACAAGCGGCAAACACGGCGTGGCGTAGCATAGAAACCCTCCCGTTTCTTCTCCCGACTCATTGGTAACGGAGTGCGACAGTTTCACGCAACATGTAATTCTGACATATGAATACGTTGCTGCGACGCGGCATCGCCCTATGTCAGTTGCCCGTCATGCGGCTGGCCAGATATTTCTGGAAGTGCTCGCCGCTGTCGTAGCCATGATCCTTGACCCAGGTCAGCAACGCGCTGGTCGTGCCCTTGCCAAAGGCGCCCGGCATCGTGACAACAGCGGCCTCGGCGGCGCCCGCCCCCTCTTCGACCGCTTCAGGCAGGAACATCATGGTCGGCGTGAACATCACGCCCCAGCGCACCGCCATATCCTTTTCCGGCAGTTGGGTGCCGTCGAAATCGGTCACCGGCACATCGCCAAACAGGTTCATCTGCACGACAAAGTAATTGTCCTCGATCAGCTTGGTGATTTCCGGGTCGGGAAACACCTCTTCGTGCATCTTGGTGCAATAGATGCAGCCGCGCTGTTCAAAGATCACCAGCAGCCGCTTGCCCTCGGCATTTGCCTCGGCCAGATCCTCGCGCATGTCCTTGAAGGTGTCGCGCATCCAGGGCGTCTTGTGCAGCCCGTCGTCGCCCAGTTGCGCAGCCCCCACCGGCAGCGCCAGTGAGATGGTCGCCGCAAAGGCCATCACATAATTCCGCATGGTCTCCTCCCTTGCCATGGTCAGCCCAGCGATCCCGCGCCGGGCAGGTATTTTATCATCAGATCGGCGATCAGGCTCAGCGTATCGGTGGCGATCAGGATCGCGAACACGATCAGCATGACACCCATCGCCTTTTCCACATAGCCCAGTTTTGCGCGGTGACGGTTCATGAAGGCCAGAAACGGGCGCGCGAAAAATGCCGCCAGCACGAAGGGCGCGGTCATACCGATGCCGTAGACGAACAGCAGGGCCGCGCCGCGGCTGATGTCGCCCATTCCCGAGGCCACCATCAGAATTGCCGCCAGCGCCGGGCCGACGCAGGGTGTCCAGCCAAAACCGAAGGCCAGCCCCATCACATAGGCGCCCAGCACCGTGGACGGGTCGGACTTGGCCTCGATCCGAGCCTCGCGATACAAAAAACCGATCCGCAACACACCCAGAAAATGCAGCCCGAATAGGAACAGGATCGCCGCGGCCACATAACTCAGCGGTTCCATCCACGCCCGAAAGGCCTGCCCCAGCGCGGTCGCGCCCATGCCCAGCAGCATGAAGATGGTCGTGACCCCCATCGCGAATGCGATCGAGGACCAGATCAGCCGCCGCTGCGCCCCCGGCGCAATCGCACCGCCCCCGCGCAACTCGGACATCGAGATCCCGGCCATATAGCTCAGGTAGAAAGGCACCATCGGCAAGATGCAGGGTGTCAGAAACGACAAGAGCCCCGCGAGAAAGGCACCCCGAAAGTCGGGTCCATCAACATCAGTTCCCCCCAAAGTCCGGGCCTGCCTTGATCGGGGCAGGCAAACACATTACGATCTTCATATGTTAAAAGGGGTGCGTCAATGATCCGCATTGCGTTCACGACCCTGGCCTTGGGTTTTTACCTGTTCGGGGCGGTCGCGGCACAGGCGCAGGCCTTTCGCCTGCTGATGGTGGAACAGGCCGGATGCACCTATTGCATCCGCTGGAATGACGAGATCGGACCGATCTACCCCAAGACCGCCGAAGGCGCGATTGCCCCGCTGGAACGGGTCAATCTGCGCGGGCCATGGCCCGAAGGGTTGGTAATCGGCGCACGTCCGGTCTTCACGCCGACCTTCCTGATCCTTAAAGAAGGGGTCGAGGTCGGCCGGATCGAAGGCTATCCGGGCGAGGATTTTTTCTGGGGCCTTCTGGGGCAGGCGCTGCGCGAGGCAGGGGCCGAGGTGCCAGAGCCGTCAGACTTGCGGCCCCAGCCCTGACCGGGGCCGGGGCAATCAGCCGGGCGGCACCAGAACCGCCCCAACACGAGGGACAAGGCTTGGCCATGGCACAAGACGGGCACAGCGACGACACCCCCGACACCGCCACCGAGGCGGACCGTTGCGCGGCGCTTGACGCCGACGAACTGACCGGGCGCGCGCAGGATGCGTCGCATTTCCTCAAGGCGCTGGCGCATGAGGGGCGGCTGATGATCCTGTGCCATCTGTCGTCGGGCGAAAAGACCGTGACCGAGCTGGAAAACCTGCTCGCCTCGCGGCAGGCCGCGGTCAGCCAGCAGCTTGCGCGGCTGCGGCTGGAGGGGTTGGTGTCGTGTCGGCGCGAGGGCAAGGCGATCTTTTACACGCTCAGCGAACCCAAGGCGGCGCGAATGATCGAACTGATCTATGAAATGTTCTGCGCCCAGCCGCACAGCGCCCAACCGGCGGCCTGATCGGGTCAGCCCCGGCCCAGAACCCGCAGCACCGAACGCGCCGCGCGCAGGCCAGGCGCCTCGCCGCCCGCGCCCAGCCGCTGCATCGTCACCTCCATCGCGGCGTGCTGTGCGGCCACGGCGACGGGGTCGTTCAGCAGCCGTGCCAGTTCGGCTGCGATCGGGCCGGGGCGGCAGGCGCGGCCCAGAAATTCAGGGATCGCGCGCGTCTCTGACACCAGATTGACCAGCGTCACCGTATCGACCCGCAGCAGCCGGCCCAGAATCAGCCGCGTCAGCGGCGCCATGTCATAGGCGATCACCATCGGCGTGTGATTGGCGGCCAGTTCAAGGCTGACTGTTCCGCTGGCCGCCAGTGCCAGATCGGCGGCGGCAAAGGCGGCGCGCTTGTCCTCGGGCGCCTCGATCACGATTGGCGCCACGGGCCAGCGCGCGGCCATCTGCCGCACCATTGCTGCAACGCCGCGCACCGTGGGCAACACCACGCGCAGCCCCGGTTCGCGGTCGCGCAGCCGCATCAGCGCCTCGTCAAAGCGCGGCGCCAACCGCGCCACCTCGCCCCGCCGCGATCCGGGCAGGCACAGCACCAACGGCTGATCGGGGCCGATCATATGGGTTTCTCGAAAGGCCACAGCCTGATCGGGGGTGGCGCGCGGCGCGGCCACCACCGGATGCCCCACGAAATCGCAACTCATGCCCGCGGCCTGCATATAGGGCGGCTCGAACGGCAACAGCGCCAGAACATGGTCGATGACCTGCGCCATCTTGGCGGCCCGTCCCGGCCGCCAGGCCCAGACCGAGGGCGCGACATAGTGGATGGTTTTCAGCCGCGGATTGGCTGCCCGCGCCAGCGCCGCCACTCGCAGGCAGAAATCGGGGCTGTCGATGGTGATCAGCGCATCGGGCGTCAGATCGGCCACGGCACGCGCGGTCTGCGCGATGCGCGCCTTGAGCGCGCGATATTTCGGCAGCACCTCCCAAAGCCCCATCACCGACAGTTCTTCCATCGGAAAGCGGCTTTCCAGACCCTCGGCCTGCATCAGCGGCCCGCCGATCCCGTGAAATTCGACCCCCGGATGCAGCGCCTTCAACCCTGCCATCAGCGCCGCCCCAAGGCTGTCGCCCGAGGCTTCGCCCGCGATCAGGAACAACCTCAGCGCGCCCAAAGAAACAGACCCTTCGCCTGTGCGCTGGCAATTGTGGCGGCACGGTCCAGCAGCAGCACGCCGCCCGCCTCCCAGGCGATGCCGCCAAGTCCCGCGGCGGCGGCGCGCGCCACGGTTTCGGGACCGATGGCGGGCAGGTCAACCCGCCGGTCCTGGCCCGGCTTCGGTGCCTTGTAGAACAGGCCGCGCGCACCGGCGGGGTTCGGGCGCAGGCGGGCGTGAAGTGCGGCGAAATCCAGCATCGCATCGGTGCCGGGCAGCGCCTCGACCGCCAGACACAGGCCCTGGGCCACCACCGCGCCCTGCCCCACATCAACCGCCCCCAACGCTGCCACGATCCCGGCGGCGCGGGTGGCATCGGCATCGTCCGCAGGCGTGGGCGCACCGCACAAAACGCCCGGCCCCGGCACCAGATCGGGGGCGATCGCATCGGCGCCCACCACCTCAAGATCCCACTCCTCAAAGATCCCGATCACCGCGCGCAGCGCCGCATCGTCGCCCGCCTGCATCGCCCCCAGCAGGCGCGGCACCAGCGTGGCGGTGCGCGCATCGAACAGCTCAGGCTCCAGCCGGGGCCGCCGGATGCCCCCGGCAAAGACCACGCGTTTGACCCCACGCTCGATCAGGGTTTCAAGAAACGGCACCAGCCGCTCGATCCGAAACCGGATCGGGTCAGCGCCCGGCACCTCGCTCGGAAAACCCTCCAACTCGGCCAGCACCACCGGCCCGGCGACGTCAGCCAACAGCCGGGGCAGCGTGCCGGTGCCCGCGATGATCGCCAGATCGGTCATTTCGGCGTCAGAAAGCTGCGATCCGACGGACCGAGGATGAAATCGAGCACCTCGCGCACATGATCACCACCCGCACCTTCCTCGGCCAGACGGCGCGCATTGTCGCGGAAATTGCCATCCCCCAGCGCCGCGTAAAGATCACGCAGCGCCGCAATCTCGGCCCGGTCCACCCCGCGCCGTTTCAGCCCCACAAGGTTCAGCCCGTCCAACTGGCCGCGCGGCCCCTGCACCAGACCATGCGGGATCACGTCAGCCGTGACCATCGTCACCGCGCCGATGATCGCGCCGCGGCCGATCCGCACCCATTGATGCACCCCCGACAGGCCACCCACGATCACGTCATCTTCCAGAACGCAATGCCCGGCTACGGCGGAATTGTTCACCAGAATCACACGGTTGCCGATCTGGCAATCATGCGCGACATGAGCGCCCGCCATGAACAACCCGTCATCGCCAACCTGCGTCACGAACCCGCCACCCTCGGTGCCGGTGTTCATCGTCACATGCTCGCGGATGCGGTTGCGCGCGCCGATGATCAGCCGGCTCTGCTCGCCGCGGAATTTCAGATCCTGCGGCACCTCGCCAAGACTGGCGAAGGGAAAGATCACCGTATCCTCACCCACCTCGGTTGCGCCGGTGATCACCGCATGCGATTTGACCTCGACCCGCGCCGCCAGCACAACCTGCGCCCCGATCAGGCAGAACGGCCCGATCCGGCAGCCCGGCCCGATCACCGCGCCGGGTTCGACAACCGCCGAAGGATGGATCTGCGCGCTGAGGGCGATGCTCATCTCTTATCCCTGCAAATCCATCATCGCGGTAAATTCCGCTTCGGCGCACAACTGGCCATCGACCATGCCGCGGCCCTCGAATTTCCAGATCTTGCCGCCACCGCGCTTGACGGCCACGTGCAGTTCCAGCACGTCGCCGGGGCCGACCTTGCGGCGGAACTTGCAGGCGTCGATGCCCATGAAATAGGTCAGCAACGGCTTGTCGATCACGTTCAGGCTGATGCCCACGACCACGGCCGAGGTCTGCGCCATCGCCTCGACGATGGTCACACCCGGCATGATCGGCATCGACGGGAAATGGCCCTGAAAATGCGGCTCGTTGAAGGTCACGTTCTTGATCCCCACGGCGCCCTTGAACGGCACGATGTCGCGCACCTTGTCGATCAGCAAAAACGGGTAGCGGTGGGGAATGATCCGCTGGATCAGCAGGATATCGGCTTCGGTATGGGGGGCGGGTTCGGTCATGTCCGGCCTTTCGATGAGGTGCAGCCCAAGGCCGCGCTTTGCGACTTGCTACCGCCCTGCCCGGCTGTTGGCAAGGCGCGCTCAGTCCTCGGTGGCGGCGGGTGGCGCGGCCTCGGGGCCAGCGCCCAGCGTCGCGTCGATCCGGGCCACCAGATCATCGGTCACGTCGATCGCTTCGGCGGCCAGAAACACCGCCTTGCGTTCCAGAATCGCCACCGCACCGCGCTGAGCCATCACCGCGCCCATCACCGGCAGGGCCGCCTCGTAAAACGCAGCCCTCTCCGCCTCGGCGGCGCGCGAAATGTCGCGGGATTTGGCATCCTGCGCCCGCCGGATACCGGTAACGCGGGCGTCAAAGGCATCGGCTTCGACCCGGAAATCCTCGGGTTTCATGCTGGTCCGGCGTTCGGTGAGCGCCTTTTCCTCGGCGGTCAGACCTTCGGCGATGCGCTGGTTTTCAGCCTCCAGCGCGGCAAGGGAGGCCCGAAACTCGGCCGAGACGCGCTTGCCCCAGGCGCTTTCGCCAAACAGCCGCTCTTGTTCGACGGTCAGCACCGGGCTGACCAGCACGACAGGCCCCCGCCCCTCGGGCGCCTGCTGGGCCAGCGCGGGGCTGACCAGCAGCAAGGCAAGCACCGCAAGGACCGGGGCCAGACGCATTACGCCGCCTCAGAACGTGGTCGAGATGGTCAGGTCGAAATTCTGTTCAAGGTCATAGTCTTCCTTGACCAGTGCCTTGGAGAAGTTGAAGCGCAGCGGACCAATGGCAGTGGTCCAGTAGACCGAGAAGCCGACCGACGAACGCCAGTTGAGACTGTCGTCCACCTCTGCCACGCCAGCGGTATCATCCAGCCCCCAGACCGAGCCCACATCCCAGAACAGGCCGCCGGTGATGCCGTATTCCTCGGGCAGGCCGATCGGGAATTCGGCCTCCAGCCGGGCGACGGCGAAATAGTTGCCCCCGAGCGCGTCCTCGTTCGGCGCGCCCAGATCGCGCGGGCCAAGGCCATTCGGCTCAAAGCCGCGGATCTTGCCGTTGCCGGTAAAGCGGTCGATGATCCGGCTTTCACCGTTCAGCATGTGCAGCGCACCGCCCTCGACCTCGGCGCGCAGCGTGACCTCTTCTTGCCAGACCTTGGTCTGCGCCCGCGCCAGCGCGGTGGTGCGCACCGATTCCACATCGCCACCCAGACCGGCAAAATCCTGCCCGAAGCGCAGCGTCACCGCCGAGGTCGGGTTCAGCCCGGTCAGGCGCGAGTTGTAGCTGTAGGTATACCCGACCGCCGAGGTATACAGTTCGCCCATATCCTGTTCTCGCGACAGGATCGGCGACGAGCCGGTCGCAGGCGGACCGGCATCATAAGGCTCCACGCTATACAGCTTGCCAGCCGACAGTTCATAGCGCAATTCCAGCCGCCCGGTTTCCGAAATCGGGAATTCAATCGACGGCGAAATCCCCACAAAGCGCGTGGAATAATCGGAATTGTCGCTGTCAGAGGTGTTGTAATAGGTGTTGAACCTGAACTTCAGGTCGCGGCCAAGAAAGAACGGCTCGATGAAGGTCAGCGACGAGTTCACGTTGTCGGTGCCGCTGGAAATGTTCACGCCCAGAAACTGACCGCGCCCGAGGAAGTTTGATTCCTGAAGCGACACGTTGACCCCCACCCCGGAGGATACGCCATAGCTGAGACCAAAGCCCAGCGAGCCGGTCGGCTGTTCCTCGACGTTGACATCAACGACGACCTGATCGGCGGCGCTGCCCTGCCGGGTTTCGACATCGGCCTTGGAGAAGAAACCAAGGGCGCGGGTGCGTTCGGCGGCATTGCGAATCTCGCGCGGGTTGAACGGATCACCCTCCACCGTGCGGAATTGGCGGCGCACGACCTGATCCAGCGTGGTGGTGTTGCCCTCGATATCGATCCGTTCGACAAACACGCGCGGGCCGCGGGTCAGCGCCAGTTGCAGATCCAGCGTCTGGTTGCGGTCATTGCGGGTCAGACGCGGCTCCACGCGGATAAAATTAAGCCCCTTCTTCAGCGCCAGCGCCTCCATCCGGGTGATCGCATTGTCGATCGCCAGCGGCGAATAGGTGGTGCCGGGGCGCAATTTGACCTGGCTCTGGAACTCGGCGGCATCAACCCCCTCGATCTCGCTGACTGCGCTGACCGAGGCAAAGCTGTAGCGCTGGCCTTCGCGGACGTTGAAGGTCATGAAGAAGGCATCGCGTTCGCGCGTGAACTCTGACGCCACGCCCGACACCTGCGCGTCGATATAACCGCGCGAGCGATAGAAATCGACGAGCAACTGGCGGTCGAATTCCACCCTTTCGGCCACGAATGTGTCGCGCTGGATGATGCGGCGGAACAGGCCCGCCTGTTTCGTGCCCAGCACCTGACGCAGCCTGCGGTCCGAAAACGCGCGGTTGCCGGTGAACGAAATCCGCTCCACCTCGGTCACGGTGCCTTCGCGAATTTCAAAGGCAACGTCGATGCGGTTGCCATCACGACGGATCACCTTGGGATCGACGCGCGCGGCCATCCGGCCCGACTGGGCATAAGCCTCGACGATCTTGCCCGCATCGGCCTCGACCTGCGAGGGGGAATAGACCCGGCGCGGTTGCGAGGCGATGATCTTGGCCAGATCCTCATCCTTCAGGCGCTTGTTGCCCTCAAAGTTGATGATGTTGACGGTTGGATATTCCTGCACCCGGATTACCAGCGTGCCACCCTGCGGGACGATTTCGACCGTCTCGAACAGGCCCGAGCCCTGAATGCGCTGATAGGCGTCGTTCAGATCGCCCGCGCTGATCGTGGCGCCGCGGGAAATCGCCGCGTAGGACAGAACGGTGGCAGGTTCGATCCGGTCCAGCCCCTCGATCTTGACCTGATCGAAGCGATAGGATTGTGCCGCAGCCACATCAGGAAGCCCCGATGACAGCGCCGCCAGCGCCAGCAGGAAAACAACCGAGCGAATCTGCCGCGACGGCGTGTTATGTCCAGCGCGGCCCAACTGCTGCCCGATTGCCATCATCTTCTCCCCGAACAGATCACAACTAGTTGTCGAACTGACTACCGGGAAACCCACCGCTTGTCAAAAGCGCCGCGCATCCCCCGCCCTGAAAGATCGCAGCTGCGACAGCCCGACCACACCCCGGCCTCAAGGGCAGAACAGATCGTTGCTCAGCCCGAAGGCCATCAGCATCAGGATCAGCGCCAGACCCACCGTCATCAGCGCGTTCAAAACCCGATCCGAGGGCGGTTTGCCCGTCACCGCTTCCCAGGCGTGAAACACCAGATGCCCGCCATCAAGAACCGGGATCGGAAACAGGTTCAACAAGCCCACCGCCGTCGAAAGCACCGCGATGAACCAGATGAAATTGCCCGCCCCGGTCGAGGCCGCCGCCGCCGAGGTTTCGGCAATGCCCAGAGGGCCGCGCAAGTTGCAACTGGAAATCGCGCCGGTGATCATGTTCCACAGCCCCGATAGCGACGACACGATGATGAACCGCACCTCGCCCACCGCATCGCCCGCAGCCTCCAGCAGACCCGTGGGACGGGTCTGCGGCGCAAAAAAGAAATTGCCGTTGGCGCCCATCAGAAACCGCGTTTCAAAGCCACCATCGCGCAGCGGCAGATCGGTGGATCGTGGGGTCAGCGTCACGGTCATCGTCTCGTCCGCGGCCATGCCGGGGCGCCAGATTTCCAGCGTCATCGGCTGCCCGCCCGAGGCGCCGACCGCGTTCTGCAACTCGACAAAGCCGTAGATCGGCTTGCCTTCGGCGCGGACCAGCACATCACCCGCCTTCAGCCCCGCATCCATCGCCGCCGATCCGGCCCCGATCCCGGCCAGCCGCGCCGGATAAAGCACCGGCCCCGGCACCGTGATCTGCTGACCCGCCCGTTCAACCAGATAGTCGAACAGCGGCGCAGGCGGCAGGCTGCGCATGGCCTGATCAAGCGCCTCATAATCGGGGGTCGGCATCCCCTCGACCGCCAGGATGCGGTCGCCAACCATCACCGCGCCGCTGCCGCCCGGCAGGTCGAACAGGCTGCCCACCTCGGGCCGGTCGGTTGCGGTGCCGCTGTAGAGGAAAACGCCGGTAAAGATCGCCAAAGCCAGAATAAAGTTGAACACCGGCCCCGCCGCCACCGTCGCCGCCCGCGCCCACAGCGGCGCGCCATGCATGGTGTGGCGACGATCTTCTGGCGACAGGGCCGCCATTTCGGCCTCGTCGGCCTTGGCGGATGCGGCGTTGGCATCACCCAGAAACTTCACATAACCGCCCAGCGGCAGCAGCGCCACCTGCCAGCGGGTGCCGTGCCGGTCAACCCGGCTGAACAGCCGCGGACCAAAGCCGATCGAGAACACCTCGGACCGGATACCCGACCAGCGGCCCACGATGTAATGACCGAATTCATGGACCGTCACGATGATCGACAGCGCAACCACAAAGGCCGCGATGGTGTAAAGCAGGTTGCCGAAATCCGGCAGAAGGCCGATCAGATCCACGGATTATGTCCTTGTGTCGATGATCTGGCGCGCGACGCGGCGCGCCTCGGCATCCATGTGCAACACATCATCAAGGCTGCCGGGCGCCTTTCCAAGCCCCCCGCACGATGACAACTGCGCGAGCGTCTCCTCGACCACCGCCGCCATGTCGAGAAAGCCGATGCGACTTGCGATGAAACCGTCCAGCGCACATTCCTTGGCCGCGTTGAACGCGGCCCCCGCCAACCCGCCGGTTGCCATCACCTCACGCGCCAGACGCAGGGCGGGAAAACGGTCCAGATCGGGCGCGCGAAAGGTCAGTCGGCCGATCTGCGCCAGATCGAGCCGCGCCACCGGCAGGTGGCTGCGCTCGGGCCAGTTCAGTGCGTAGCCGATGGCGTGGCGCATGTCGGGCGCGCCCAGATGCGCCATCAGCGCCCCATCGGCAAAGCCAACCAGCGCGTGAACCAGCGATTCCGGGTGAACCAACACCTCGATCTTGCTGGCGTCGACGCCAAAGTATTCATAGGTTTCAATAACCTCTAGCGCCTTATTGAACATCGAGGCGCTGTCGATGGTGATCCGTTGCCCCATCGCCCAGTTGGGGTGGGTCGAGGCTTCGGCGACGGTGGCCTTGGCCAGTTTCTCGATCGGCCAGTCGCGGAACGCCCCGCCCGAGGCGGTGATGATGATGCGTTCCACCGCCGCCATGTCTTCGCCCACAAGGGCCTGAAACACGGCGGAATGTTCGCTGTCCACCGGCAGGATGCGGGCCGAGTGCGCCCGCGCCTCGGCCAGCAGCAGCGGGCCCGCGGTGACAAGGCTTTCCTTGTTGGCAAGGGCCAGCGTGGTGCCATGGCGCAGCGCGCGGAAACCGGGCACCAGACCCGCGGCCCCCACGATGCCCGACATGATCCAGTCGGCCGGGCGGTCGGCCGCCTCGATCAGCGCCTGCGCGCCTGCCGCGGCCTCGATGCCCGTGCCCGCCAGCGCCTCACGCAGCGCGGGCAGGCAATCGTCATAGGCGGTGACGGCTACCTCGGCCCCCAGCGCGCGCGCCTGCTCGGCCAACCGCGCCACCTGCCGCCCGCCGGTCAGCGCCACGACCTGCGCCGCCTCGCGCCCGCCCTGCCGCATCAAAAGGTCGAACGTGCTTTCGCCGATAGAGCCGGTGGCCCCGAAAACCGTGATCCTGCGCATCTGTCCGCCTGTCAAAATCCACCCCCCGGCAGCGGCACCGAGCCGAAAAAGCCCAGAACCAGCACTGCCACCACCGCACCTGTCAGCGCATCGAACCGATCCAGCACGCCGCCATGGCCGGGGATCAGCCCCGAGCTGTCCTTAACCCCGTTGCGCCGCTTGATCGCGCTTTCTGCGATATCGCCCATTTGTCCGGCAAAGGCCACCGCCGCCGACAGCGCCACGATGCCCCAGCCCGCCAGCCCTGCCGCCGCAAAGCCCGCCCCCAACACCGCCGCCGCCAGCCAGCCTGCGACCGTGCCCGACCATGTCTTTTTCGGGCTGACCTTGGGCCAGAACTTGGGCCCGCCAAAGGTGCGGCCCGCAAAATAGCCCGCCACATCCGACACCACGACGACCGCCACCAGCCACAGGATCGCGGCCACCCCCAACCCTTCGCGCAAGGCGACCAGACCATAGCCCGTCAGCATCACGGCAAAGGCATAGCCCAGCACCACCGCCCGGTCACGCCGCGGGCGCAGCGCGGCCACAAGCCCCGGCAGCGGCAACAGCACCAGCGCAAAGGGCGAGTGCAGCGCCAGCACCGCCGCCAGAACGCCCGCCCCCAGCGCCCCCAGCGCCCGCGCCTCGGCGGCGCGGTCGGGTGCGGTCATCCGCGCCACTTCCCAGATCATCAGCCCGGTGACGGCAATAGCCAGAACCGCAAACCACAGCCCCCCGGCCCAGATCGCCGCAGCCCCCACCGCCAGCATCGCCACGCCAGAAATCGCGCGCGCCCGCAGATCGCCCCATTGCCCGGCGGTGCTCATGCCTTCACCACCCCGCCGTAGCGCCGCTCACGCGAGCTGAACCGCGCAAGTATCGCAGCCATCTCGGCTGCGGTGAAATCGGGCCAGAGCGTCGGCGAAAATTCATACTCGGCATAGGCCGCCTGCCAGGGCAGAAAGTTCGAGGTGCGCGCCTCGCCCGAGGTGCGGATGATCAGATCCGGATCGGGCAGATCGGCGGTATCCAGCCGCGCCGAAATCGCCGCCTCTTCCACCTGCGCGGGCGCGATCCGGCCCGCGGCCACATCCTCGGCCAGACGGCGCGCGGCGCGGACCAGCTCATCGCGGCCGCCATAGTTGATCGCCACGGTCAGGTTCAGCCGACTGTTGCCCGCGGTGCGCGCCTCGATCCCGGCCATCAGTGCCTGCAACCGCGGCTCCAGCCGTTCGCGCCCGCCGATGAAGCGCACCCGCACACCTTCGGCCGAAAGCCGGTCTGCCTCGGACTGGATGTAGCGGCCGAACATGCCCATCAGGCCGATCACCTCTTCGGTCGAGCGTTTCCAGTTCTCGGTCGAAAAGGCGTATAGCGTCAGCCAGCGGACGCCCAGATCGGGGCAGGCGCGCACGATCTGGCGCACTCGTTCGGCACCACGTCGATGGCCCACCAGCCGCGGCCAGCCGCGCAGCTTGGCCCAGCGACCGTTGCCATCCATGATGATGGCCACATGTTCGACGCCATGGCCCGAAGGCTGCTCCACCAGCTCCCCCGCGCCCGAGACATCCTTTGCAGCCATCGCCACGCCCTTTCCGAAACCTGCACCACCAGCCACCGTAACCCGGCAGGGTTAACCAGACCCTGCCGCCGTCCGAAGGCTCAGACCTGCATGATCTCGGCCTGCTTGGCCTCCAGCGCCTTGTCAACCAGCGCGATCATCTTGTCGGTCAGGCTTTGCACCTCGTCGGACCAGAATTTCTGATCGTCTTCCGACATGCCCGCGGCCTTGGCCTTCTTGATCTGGTCCATGCCGTCGCGGCGCACGTTGCGGATCGCGACACGGGCATGTTCGGCATATTGCGCGGCGACGCGGGTCAGATCGCGGCGGCGTTCCTCGTTCAGCTCGGGGATCGGCAGCATGATGATGGTGCCGTTCAGTTGCGGGTTGATCCCCAGCCCCGAATCGCGAATGGCCTTTTCGGCCTTGTTCACCAGAGCCTTGTCCCAGATGTTGATGGTCACCATCCGCGGTTCCGGCACGTTGACGGTGCCGATCTGGTTCAGCGGCGTGGGCGAGCCATAGGCATCGACCATGATCGGCTCCACCATCGAGGCCGAGGCGCGGCCGGTGCGCAGCGAGGCGAATTCGTGCTTGAGCGAACCCATCGCCCCGTCCATCCGGCGCGAAAGGTCGTCGATGTCGATCTCGAGATCGTCGGACATGAAACAGTTCCCGTCTTGATTATGGCATGAATGCGGGCATTCGCGGCGTGTCTAGCGGGTTTGCGGGGCGTTGGCCAGTTGACGCAGCGCCCCACCCCGCCATGTCAGCCCTGAACCCGCGTGTAAGTGCCCTGCCCCGACAGGATGCCGCGGAAGCCGCCCGGCTCATCAAGGCTGAACACGATGATCGGCAGGTTGTTGTCGCGTGCCAGCGCAATGGCCGAGGCATCCATCACCCCAAGGTGCTTTTGCAGCACCTCGTCATAGGTGACGGTGTCATAGCGTTTGGCATCGGGAAATTTCTTCGGGTCTTTGTCATAGACCCCGTCCACCTTGGTGCCCTTGAAGATCGCCTCGCAGCCCATTTCGTTGGCGCGCAGTGTGGCCGCCGTGTCGGTGGTGAAATAAGGGTTGCCGGTGCCCGCTGCAAAGATGCAGACGCGCTTCTTCTCCAGATGGCGCACGGCGCGGCGGCGGATGTAGGGCTCGCAGACCTGATCCATCGGGATCGCCGAAATCACGCGGGTATGGATGTTCAGCGCCTCCAGCGCGGCCTGCATCGCCAGCGCGTTCATCACCGTGGCCAGCATCCCCATGTAATCGGCGGTGGTGCGTTCCATCCCCTGCGCGCTGCCCTGCAACCCGCGAAAGATGTTGCCGCCGCCGATCACCATGCAGATTTCCACGCCCAGATCACGGACAGACTGCACCTCGCGTGCGATCCGCGCCACTGTGGGCGGGTGCAGGCCATAGCCCTGATCGCCCATCAGCGCCTCGCCCGAGATCTTCAGCAGAACCCGTTTGTAAGCCACCTTCGGACCGGTTTCGTCGGTCCCGCTGTCAGCGCCCATGCTTGCCCCATATGACTGTTGTAACACCCGCGCAAAATGTCGGAAAAGGGGCGCAGGTTCAACCGCCCCTTTGGCGCAAATTCCGCCCGCCATCGGCGCAACAGGGCAGACCTTTGGAAACATTCGACAACATAGACCCGGCCCGGCATGTCGTGCTGGCAGGCCCCACCGCCAGCGGCAAGTCGGCGCTGGCGCTGGCGATTGCGCGGGCGCAGGGCGGCGTGGTGGTCAATGCCGATGCGTTGCAGGTCTGGTCGTGCTGGCGGGTGCTGAGCGCGCGGCCCTCACCCGAGGATGAGGCCACCGTGCCGCATCTGCTCTATGGCCACCGCGCGCCGGGACAAGATTATTCGGTAGGCCACTGGCTGCGCGAGGTGGCGGGGCTGCTGGCCAGCGGGCAGCGGCTGATCGTGGTGGGCGGCACCGGGCTTTACCTGACCGCGCTGACCGAAGGGCTGGCCGAAATCCCCGCGACACCGCCTGCGGTGCGCGCGCTGGCCGACCGGCGGCGGGCCAGCGAAGGCGCCGCGGCGCTGCTGGCCGAACTTGACCCCGAGACGGCAGCACGGATCGACCCGCTCAACCCCGCCCGCATCCAGCGCGCCTGGGAGGTGCTGGCCGCCACCGGCCGCGGGCTTGCCCGCTGGCAGGCCGAAACCCCGCCGCCGCTGCTGCCGCCGGCCACCTGCACCGCGCTGCTGATCGAGACCGACCGCGACCGCCTGGCCGCCCGCATCGAGGCGCGGTTCGACGCGATGCTGGCCGCCGGCGCGCTGGAAGAGGCGCGCGCGGTGCTGCCAATCTGGGCGCCCGCCGCGCTTTGGTCCAAAGCGATCGGGGCGCCGGAACTGATCGCGCATCTGCGCGGCGAGATCACGCTGGCGGCCGCGACCGAGGCCGCCAAGGCTGCCTCGCGCCAATATGCCAAGCGGCAACGCACCTGGTTTCGTGCCCGGATGAGCGGCTGGCACAAGATCATGCGGGGCTGACAGGCACCGGCCCGTTTCCGCCCATATCGGCAAAAACGGCTTGGTTTCAAAGGGCTTCGCACTTATCCTGCGCCCCGTTGCCGTCGCATTTCCCGCCCCCT
The DNA here is from genome assembly GCF_003034995.1 of Phaeovulum veldkampii DSM 11550. Taxonomy (GTDB): domain Bacteria; phylum Pseudomonadota; class Alphaproteobacteria; order Rhodobacterales; family Rhodobacteraceae; genus Phaeovulum; species Phaeovulum veldkampii. The sequence continues at coordinate 23,882 of NZ_PZKF01000024.1, forward strand.
CCGCAAGGTTGCCCTGCCGTGAAGCTGTTCACCGGAACGCCCCTGTCGCAATTTGCCCCGGCGCAGCCGCAGCCTGTGGTGGCTGCCACATCCGCGCCGCGCGTGGTTCTGGCCCTGCCGGAACCCCCTTCGCGGGTGCGACTGATGCCGGTGATGCGGCTGGCGGCGGGCGGGCGCTGGCGGGTCGAGGCGATGCGCGCGCTGTCAGAGCCGCTGCTGTTGTGGTTCACCCGTGGTCAGGGCCGCATCACGCTGGGCGGATCGACCCGCGGCTATGGCACGCATAACGCGATCTTCATTCCCGCAGGCGTCATGCACAGCTTTGATCTGGCGCCGCAATCGCATGGCACGGCGCTGTTCTTTGGCGCGGGCACCGATGTCGCGCTGCCCCCCTCGGCGCAGCATCTGCGCATTCGCGAGGCCGGGCCGCAGGCCGAGCTTTCGGGCATTCTCGACCAGATCCAGCGCGAACTGGACAGCGCCCGCCCCGGCGCCGAACGGGCGGCACAGCACCATCTGGGCCTGCTGTCGGTCTGGCTGGAACGCCAGATCGCGGCCCAGGCCGACGAGCCGCGCGCGATCCCCGCCGCGCGCCGCCTTGCCGCCCGCTTTACCGCGCTGCTGGAACGCGATTTCCGCTCGGGTCATGGCGTGGCCGACTACGCCGCCGAACTGGGCGTGACACCGACGCATCTGACCCGCGCCTGCCGCGAGGCCTGCGGTCGCACCGCCTCGGACCTGTTGCAGGACCGCAGGCTTTATGAGGCGCGGCGCCTGCTGGCCGAAACCCGCGCGCCGGTCAAGGCGATATCGGAGGGGCTGGGCTTTGCCAGCCCTGCCTATTTCACCCGCGCCTTCCACGCCCGCATCGGCAAGACTCCGTCAGCCTTCCGCAAAGGCGTCTGAGGCCCCTTTTCGCCGCAGCCCGGACGAATTACATCGACGTCAGACCCTGCCGGAGACGATGATGGAAAAAGCGATTGAACGGTTCCTGTTTGCCAGCCGCTGGCTGATGGCACCGATGTATCTGGGCCTTGTGGGCGCCCTTATGATCCTGCTCTACAGCTTTGTCGTGGAACTGGTCCATTTCGCCATGGCGCTGCCCACGCTGGGCGTCGATGACGCGGTGATGGGGGTTCTGGCGCTGATCGACCTCAGCCTTGCGGGCAATCTGGTGCTGATCGTGATCTTTTCGGGCTACGAAAACTTCGTCAGCCGGATGGACACCGCCGACCACGAAGACCGCCCCGACTGGCAGGACGAGGTCGATTTTTCGGCTCTGAAGCTGAAACTGGTGGCCTCGATCGTCGCAATATCGGGGATTCACCTTCTCAAGGTGTTCATGGACATTGAAAAATACAGCCCCGAAAAAATCGAATGGATGGTGATCATCCATCTTGTGTTCATCATTTCGGGTGTGCTGCTGGCGGCGATGGACTGGATCACCAACCACGCCAAGACCCTGAAAAAGAAAAAATATGACACCAAAGGGCTGATCCAGCCCTAAGCCCGCAGGGGGAATTCACGATCCCCGCAGGCCCGCCCTAGCCGTTTGCCGGTGCGGGCGGGCCGAACCTGCCCAGCATCCGCGCCATGATCTGGTCGCGGGTCTGGCGATAGGCGGCCAGTTTCGCCTCTCGCCCCTCGGCCAGGCCGGTCGGGTCCATGATCGGCCAGTATTCGACTTCCAGATGGACATAGCGCGTCAGTTCCAGCGCCCGGCGCTGGCTGGCGGGCGACAGCGCGATCACCAGATCAAAGCTGGACAGATCATCGCCCCAATCCAGCATTTCATCAAAAGAGCGCGCCCGATGGCGCCCCAGTTCCACCCCGATTTCCTGACAGACGGCAACGGCAAAGCCGTCCACCTCGCCCTCGCTTTTCACGCCGACCGACTGCACATAGAATATGCGGCCATAGAGCTTTTTCATGATCCCCTCGGCCATAGGCGACCGGATGGTGTTGTGATCGCAGCAAAACAGCACCGAATGGGGAAGCCCGGCCATCACGCCACCGGGGTCAGCACGCAGATCAGCGTGAACAGGCGCCGCGCGGTGTCGATATCCAGTTCCGCCTTGCCGTCCAGCCGTTCCTGCAACACCCGCGCGCCTTCGTTGTGGATGCCGCGGCGGGCCATGTCGATTGCCTCGATCTGGCTGGGGGGCAGGCGTTTGACCGCCTCGAAATAACTGTGGCAGATCTGGAAGTAATCCTTCACCACCTGCCGAAACGGGCCGAGGCTCAGGTGAAACTCGGCCACCTTCTCGCCAGTCTCGGAACAGGTGTCAAAGACCAGCCGCCCCTCGCGGATCGACAGATTCAGACAGAACGGCCCCTCGGGCGGAGCAGCCCCGTTGCGCCCCGGAAGGGCAAAGGAATTATCCTCCAGCAGATCATAGATGGCGACCTTGCGCTCCTGCTCGATCTCGGGGCTGGGCGCGGGCAGGCCCGCATCGTCGATCTCGACCCGGCTGATGCGGCTCATGCCCCGTCCCCTCCGTTCAGCGCATCCAGCCGGGCGCGCACCGACAGGCCGTGCGCCTGCAGGCTTTCCGAAATCGCCAGCCGTTCGGCAGCGGGACCGATGGCCGCCAGAGCCGCGGGGGTCATCTTGGCCAGCGTGGTGCGCTTGAGGAAATCGAGCACGCTCAACCCCGAGGAGAACCGGGCCGAGCGGGCGGTGGGCAGAACGTGGTTCGGCCCGCCGACATAATCGCCGATGGCCTCGGGCGTGTAGGCGCCCAGAAAGATCGCCCCGGCATGGGGGATCTTGTCGGCCAGGGCCTCGGGGTCGGCCACGCACAGTTCCAGATGTTCGGCGGCGATGCGGTTGGCCAGCTCCGCCGCCTCGTCCAGATCGCGCACCACGATCACCGCGCCATAGTCGCGCCAGCTTGCCCCCGCGATGGCGCGGCGTTCCAGCGTCTCCAGCCGTTTTTCCACCGCCGCCACCACGGCGCGACCGAAATCGGCACTGTCGGTAATCAGGATCGACTGCGCGCTTTCGTCGTGTTCGGCCTGGCTCAGCAGGTCGAGCGCGATCCAGTCGGGGTTGTTGTCGGCATCGGCGATGACCAGAATTTCCGACGGCCCGGCGATCATGTCGATCCCCACCCGGCCAAAGACCCGGCGCTTGGCGGCGGCGACATAGGCATTGCCGGGACCGGTGATCTTGTCCACCGGGCGCACGGTTGCGGTGCCATAGGCCAGCGCCGCAATCGCCTGTGCGCCACCGATGCGATAGATCGTATCGACCCCGGCGATCTGCGCAGCGGCCAGCACCAGCGGGTTCACCACCCCGCCCGGCGTCGGGCAGGCGATCACCAGCCGCCCCACCCCTGCGACCCGCGCCGGAATCGCGTTCATCAGCACCGAGGACGGATAGGACGCAAGCCCCCCCGGCACATACAGCCCCGCCGCCGATACCGGCGTGAACCGCCAGCCCAGCGTCGCGCCGTCAGGGTCGGTCCAGATCGCATCGGCGGGCATCTGACGAACGTGATAGGCGCGGATGCGTTCGGCCGCCAGTTCCAGCGCGGCGCGGTCGGCGGACGACACCTTGGCCACCTCGGCTGCGATCTCTGCGGCCGAAAAGGCCAGCGTCTCGGGCGTCAGGTCGAGCCGGTCAAAGCGCGCGGTCATCTCGATCAGCGCCGCATCGCCGCGGACACGCACATCGGCGATGATCGCGGCCACCGTGGCATCGACATCGGGCGCATCCTCACGCTTGGCCGACAAAAGCGCCTCAAAGGCTGTGGCAAAGCCGGGCTCGGTGGTGGACAGGGTCTGCGGCATGGCGGGCCTCCTCATGACTGCCTTCGATTAGTCGCTGACGCCCCGCCCCGCAAGCCCGGCCAGCAAACAAGGCCGGTTTGACCGCGCCTCAGATACAAGACGGTTGGCACCGCCGCCATGAACGGATGGCTGCGGCCCCTTGCGCAAAGCCCCCGCGCGCGGCATGACATCTGCATGACCCAGACCCTTCTCTTTGTCACCGGCACCCGCGCCGATTTCGGCAAGCTTGAACCTCTGGCCGCCGCCGCCCGCGACGCGGGGTTTTCGGTGGGCTTTTTTGTCACCGGCATGCACATGCTTGACCGTTACGGCCTGACCAAGCTTGAGGTGCACCGAACCCCCGGCGTGACGGTGCATGAATACCTCAACCAGCGGCCCGGCGACGCGCAAGACATCATTCTGGCAAAAACCGTGACCGGGTTTTCCGACTATGTGGCCGAACATCGCCCCGACCTGATCGTGGTGCATGGCGACCGGGTCGAGGCGCTGGCAACTGCGCTGGTCGCGGCGACGAACTACATCCGCTCGGCCCATGTCGAGGGCGGCGAGGTGTCGGGCACGATCGACGAGGTGTTCCGGCACTGCAACACCAAGCTGGCAAGTCACCACTTCGTGTCGTCGCAGCAGGCAGCGCGGCGGGTGATGGCGCTGGGCGAACCCGAAGAAACGATCCATGTGATCGGCTCGCCGGAACTGGATTTTCACTCGCAGCCCTCGGGCGTCGGCATCGCGGCGGTGCGCGCGCACTACGCCATTCCGTTTGACGATTACGGCATCTGCGTGTTTCACCCGGTCACGTCAGAGGCCGAGACGATGGGCGCGCAGGCCCGCGCGCTCTATGGTGCGCTGGCGGCCTCGGGGCGCAATTTCGTGCTGATCGCGCCCAACAACGATCCCGGCTCGGAGGCGATCTTTCAGGTGATCGACGCCTTGCCGCGGGATCGGTTCCGCGTGATCCCCTCGATGCGGTTTGCGCATTTTTCCGAATTGATGAAAAATGCCAAATGCATGGTGGGCAATTCGTCCGCCGGGGTGCGCGAGGCGCCGTTTCTGGGCCTGCCCTCGCTGGATGTGGGCACACGCCAGACGAACCGGGCCGATGCACCCTCGATCAGGGCGGTGGATGCCGGCGATGCAGCAGGAATTTCAGATTTCCTGAAAACCGAATGGGGCCGCAGTCACCCCCGCCACACCGGCTTTGGCGAGGGCCGCGCGGCGGACCGCTTTGTTCAGGTTCTGCGCGACCCCGCCTTCTGGTCGCGCTCGCTGCAAAAAGAGTTTCGTGACATTGGCTGAGGCCCCCACAGGGCCGCTGCTGCGCGCCTATCTGGCGGCCAGCCGCGCGCTGGTGCCGCTGGCGCCCGTGGTGCTGCACCGCAGGCTGGCGCGCGGGCGCGAGGATGCGGCGCGCTGGCGCGAAAAGCTGGGCGAAGCAACGGCGGCACGGCCAGATGGCCCGCTGATCTGGTTTCATGCGGTGGGTCTGGGCGAGGTTCTGGCGCTGTCGGGGCTGATCGGGGCGCTGGCGGCGGCGCGGCCCGACCTGCATTTCCTGGTGACCTCGACCGCGCGCTCCTCGGCCGAGGTATTTGCGAAAAACGCACCTCCCCACACGCAGCATCAGTTTTTGCCGCTGGATGCCGCGCCCTTCATCGCGCGGTTTCTGGACCATTGGCGCCCCGATCTGTCGGTCTGGGCCGAACAGGATCTGTGGCCGGGTCTGGTGGTGGAAACGCATCGCCGTGGCATCCCGCTGGCGCTGATCAATGCGCGGATGAACGCGCGGGCCTACACCGCGCGGGCGCGGGCGCGTGGACTGTATCGCGACCTTTACGCGCGCTTTTCCCATATCTCGGCGCAAGATGAGATGACCGCCCGCCATCTGGGCTTGCTGGGGGCAAAAGGGGTTGCTGTCACCGGCTCGCTCAAGGCCGCCGCCGCGCCCCTGGCCGACGCGCCCGAGGCGCGGGCAGCCCTTGCGCCGCTGGCCGCGCGTCGGCCCTGGCTTGTGGCCTCAAGCCACGCCGAGGATGAGGCGGTGGCCTTTGCCGCCGCCAGCGCCCTGCCGGAACGGCTGCTGATCGTGGCGCCCCGCCTGCCCGCCCGCGCGGCCCAGATCATCGCAGCCGCCCGCGCCGCGGGCCTTAGCGTTGCGCAACGCTCGGCAGGCACCCTGCCCGGAGCGGAGACGCAACTCTATCTGGCCGATACCTTCGGCGAGATGGGGCTGTGGTATCGGCTCTGCCCCGTCGCGCTGGTCGGCGGCAGCTTTGGCGCCGTCGAGGGCCACAACCCGTGGGAGCCCGCGCGGCTGGGCTGCGCCATCCTGCACGGGCCGCGCACGGCGAATTTTGCCGCCGATTACGCCGCGCTGGATGCCGCGGGGGGGGGCCGACCGGTGGCGGATGCCGCAGCCCTTGCCGCGGCGATCACCGCCCCTGACCTGCCCGACATGGCCGCCCGTGCCCGCGCGCTGGCCGACCGGGGCGCCGCCGCCCTGCCGGGCCTGTGTGCCACGCTGATGGGGCTGATGCGATGAACTTTCCCTCGTCCCGCCTGCGGCTGGCACTGGCGCTTTACGCCGCGCTTTGGTGGCTGGGGCTGCCGCTCGCGCTTGCCTATCTTCGTCGCCGCGCGCGCCGCGATGCCGATTATGGCGCACATCTGGCCGAACGCTTTGGCCGCCACGCGCCCTTCCCCGGTGCAGTCTGGGTCCATGCCGTATCCTTGGGCGAAATGCGCTCGGCCACACCGCTTGTTCGCGCGCTGCTGGAGCGGGGCGAGCGGGTCGTGACCACCCATTTCACCCCCGCCGGTCGGCGTGAGGCCACCCGCGCCTTCGCCCCCGAGATTGCCGCGGGGCAGTTGCGCGCGGTCTGGGTGCCGTTCGAACTGGGCTTTGCCTTTCGCCGCTTTTTCAAGGCGTTCCGGCCAAAATACGGGCTGGTGATGGAAATCGAGATCTGGCCGGGCATGATCATGGCCGCCCGCCGCGCGGGCGTGGCGCTGTTCATGTGCAATGCGCAATATCCGTCGAAAAGCTTTGCCCGCGACACCACGCGCACCGGTTTCAGGGCCGAACTGATGCGCGGCTTTGCCGGGGCACTGGTGAAATCCGACCTTCAGGCCGAACGGTTCGCCCGCGTCGGCGTGGCGGCCATCGCGGTGACGGGCGAGTTGCGCTTTGACCAGCCGATCCCGCCGGCGCAGGTCATCGCCGGGGTCGCCGCGCGGGGCTGGCTTGCGCCAAGCCGCCCGGTGGTGACGCTCGCCTCGGTCGTGGCGGGCGAGGATGCGGTCTACCTCGCCGCGATCCACGCCAGCCTTGCCGCGCATCGCGCAGCGGGCTTGCCCGCGCCGCTGTTTGTCTATGTTCCCCGCGCGCCGGAACGGTTTGATGAAACCGCGCAGCTTGTGGCTGGCGCGGGTCTGTCTTGCGCGGCCCGGTCCCACCTTTTCGATGCGGCGCTTGCCCCGAAAGGCGCGGCGCCCGATATCGACGTGCTCTTGGGCGACAGCTTGGGCGAGATGTATTTCTACCTGGCGATGGCCGACCGCGCGCTGGTGGGCGGCGGGTTTACCCCCAAGGGCGCGCATAACATCATCGAGCCGCTGGCGCTGAAAAAGCCGGTGATCGTCGGCCCCGAGATCTGGACGATCGAATATCCCGCAACCGAGGCGATTGCCGCAGGCGTCGTGCTGCGGGTGGAAACGCCCGGCGCGTTGGCCGCCGCCCTGTCACCCGGCGCGGGGTTCACCCCCGCGCCCGAGATGATCGACGCCTTCTTTGCCGCCCATGCAGGGGGCGTGGCCCGCACACTGGCCGCGATCGACCGGTTCACCAGCCGCTGAACCCGCCATCGACATTGACCAGTTGGCCCGTCATGTAGCCCGCCTGCGGACTGCACAAGAACAGCATCGCATCGGCAATCTCGTCGGGCTGGGCCATCCGGCCCGCCATGATCAACTGGCCCACGCGGCGCTGGAATTCTTCGGAATGGCCGTTGAATACCGCCCCAGGCGCGATTGTGTTGACGGTGGCGCCCCGCCCCGCCCAATAGCCCGCCAGCCACAGCGTCAGCCCGTGAATGCCCGCCTTGGTGGTGGAATAGGCCGAGAACGACTTGAACGGCATCCCCTCGTAGATCGCGTGATGCGGCCCGTTCAGCGCATACATCGAGGCCACGTTGATCAGCGTCGCGGGGTATTTGCCCACGATGTCGCGGTCCATCTGGCGGGCGATCATGAAGGCGCCGGTCAGGTTGGTGCGCAGCGTGCGTTCCCAGTCGCTGACCGAGGTATTGGCGAAATCTGGAAAGGGCTTGCCCGCGCCCATCAGCAATTCGCCCGTGATCGCGGCATTGTTCAGCACCACGTTGGGTTCCCAGCCGTCGGCCATGATGCGGGCAAATATACCCGTGACCTGATCCTCGTCGCCCACGTCGAGGTCATAGAAGCGGAAATTTGCCTGGCCCTCATGCGCGGCCTTCAGCGTCTCGGCCCGGTGGCCCGGCAGGTCCGAGGCCACCACCCGCGCCCCCGCGGCCAGCATTCGCCGCACATAGGTCGAGCCCAGCACCCCGCCCGAGCCGGTGATGAAGATCGTGCGCCCCGCCAGTTGCTTATCCATGTTTCGCCTCCTTCAGGCGTTCGGTCATCAGGAATTCGACCAGACGAAAGTCAAATTCGGTGTCGATATCCACGCAGGCCTCGGGCGGCATCAGATAGGGGATGACCCGCCCCTCATAGAGGCTATGCGCGCGTTTGAGATAGGCCGGGTCCAGCACATAGGTGCTGGCCGCATGTTCATAGACGACGGGCGCCTGCTGGCGCGCGACCACGCCGCCCGGCAGCGGCTTTGACACATGCAGCGCGCCGGTGGCGTCAGGCTCCACCAGGTTGAAATAGGGGTTCTTGCGCGCCTCGCAGCACGACATCACCATGTCGGGGCGCTGCGCGCGAAACAGCGCGATGGCGTCCACGATGTCGTGGGGCCGGCGCAACGGCGAGGTGCAGTCCAGATCGACGAACAGATCGACCGGCCCCGCCAGCGCCTCGGACGCCGCCAGCGCGTGCTGCCAGACCCCCCATTTGCCCGCGCTGTCGGTGGCCAGATGCGCGGGCCGCAGGCCGATGGCCAGCGCCCCTTTGGCGACCGCATGATCATAGATGCGTTCGTCATCGGTGGACACCACCACCGCATCTATCGCCGGGCAGTCGAACAGCTGATCCAGCGACCAGTCGATCAGCGGCTTGCCGCAGAGCGGGCGAAAGTTCTTGCCCGGAACGCCCTTGGAGCCTTTTCGGGCGCCGATATGACCCAGGATCATGGGATCTCCTTCGTGATCTGTCCGGTGAAGCGGCGAGCCTCCCACGCCGCGGCGATCAGGGCGCAGCTTTCCTGCACCGCATCGAACCGCGGCAGATGCTCGACGCCCGAGGTGGGCCGGCCTTCGGCCAGCGCCAGAAAATCGCGCATCGCTGACAGGAACATCTCGTTGCGCTCGAACGGCAGCGCGAACGCGCGCGCGCCCGCGCCGCCGATGCGGCAGCGGCTGGCGACAAGATCGGCATCCTGCGTCTGGCGCAGGCCGCGGATTGCCACGGTGCGGTTGAACACGGGCGAAAGGTAATCCATCGCCACCGCTCCCATCGCCCCCGACGGCGCCACCAGTTCGATGCGGGTGGCGAAATCGACGCCCGGATAGGCGGCATGGCCAAGGCATTGCACCGTGCCCAGCGTCAGGCCGGGAAACAGCGCAGCCGCCATGTCAAGTTCATGGCACAGGTCCAGCAGCACCCCGCCGCCTTCCGGCAGCGCGGCGTAGCTTTGCGAAAAACGCCAGTTCTGGCGCCATTGCGTCACGTCATGGCCGATCTCGAAGGCAAAGCCGAAGCTGTCCGACAGGTCGGCCTGCGCCAGTTCCCGAAACAGCGGATGATAGCGCATCATGAACCCCGCGACCGACCGCGCCGCGACCGGGGCCGCGGCGACCGTGATCGCCGCCAGATCGGCGGCGCGAAAGGCCACCGGCTTTTCAACATAAAACGGCACCCCTGCCGCAGCGCAGACAGTGATCAGTTCCAGCCGCACCTGCGTGGCGGTGGCGATCACCACGGCCCCCACATCGGGGTCCGCCGCCAGACGCTCGCCCAGCGCCGCCGCCGAATAGCCGCGCCAGCCGATATGTTCGGCCGCCACACCCAGCGCACCCAGATTGTTGAAATGCCGCGTGCCGATCGAGCCTTTGCCGATCACCAGAACCTTCATGCGCGCCCCCGATCCTTTGCACCCTGTCTAGCCCCGGCATCGGGGCCGCGCAAGGAAGCCAGACCCGCGCGCCCTCAGGCGGCGTAAAGCGCCTGCGCACGGGTTTCAAACGCGCGCACCACGCGGCGCATCGCCTCGTCAAAGACCACGCCGATCACCCTTTGCAGAATCGCGTTGCGAAATTCGAAATCCACGAAGAATTCCGCCTCGCACCCGCCCTGCGGCAGATCGCGGAACTGCCACCAGCTTTTCAGATAGCGGAACGGGCCATCCAGATATTCGGTATCGATCCGGTGCCGTTCGGGCCACAGCGTCACCCGGCTGCCAAAGCGTTCGCGGAACACCTTGAACGAGATCACCAGATCGGCCTCCATGATTTCAGAGCCGTCGGGCTGGGGCCGGCGCGTGCGAATGCGGGCTGCCGCGTTCCACGGCAGAAACTCCGGGTAGCGCGCCACATCGGCGACAAGGGCATACATCTGGGCGGCGCTGTAGGGCATCGCCCGTTTTTCCGAATGGGTCGGCATGAGGTTCCGATGGTTCGTGACTCCGCGCGCCTGTTTCGGTAACAAACGCGCAGAAAGCAAGAGGAACCCATGCCGCAGCGCGCCTATGTGATCGACGAGATGATTTCGGCCAAGACCATCGCGGCGCGGGTCGAGGCGCTGGCGCGCGAGATCACCGACAGTTTCGCGGGCACCGACAAGCTGGTGGTGGTGGGCCTGCTGCGCGGCTCGTTCATCTTCATCGCCGATCTGGTGCGCGAGATCGGCCTGCCGGTCGAGGTGGATTTTCTCGAAGCCTCGTCCTACGGCGACGAGATGACCTCAAGCCGCGAGGTGCGGATATTGAAAGACCTGCGATCCGGCATCGAGGGGCGCGATGTGCTGGTGGTCGAGGATATTGTAGATACCGGTTTCACGCTGAGCCATGTGCTGACCATCCTGCGCGCGCGCGGCCCGAAACGGCTGGAGGTCTGCGCGCTGCTCGACAAACCCGCCCGGCGCGAGGTGCCGGTGCGCGCCACCTGGACCGGCTTTGAGATCCCCGATGAATTCGTGGTGGGCTACGGCATCGACTTTGCCCAGCGCAACCGCAACCTGCCCCATATCGGCAAGGTGCGGTTTCTGGAATGACCCTGCCCGATCTGGTCGGCCCCGATCTGGACGTTCTGTTTTGCGGCACCGCGCCGGGCTGGACCTCGGCGGCGCGGGGGCATTATTACGCCCGCCCCGGCAACCGGTTCTGGCCAATGCTGGCCGAAACCGGGCTGACGCCCCGGCTGTTGACCCCTGACGAGGACCACCTGCTGCCCGGCCTTGGCCTCGGGCTGACAGATGTTGCCGAAAAGGGCGTGGCGGGGATGGATGCCGATATCCCGCGCACCGCCTACGCCCCCGACCGGCTGGCTGGGTTGCTGGCCGGGTTGCAGCCTGCGGCCATCGCCTTCACCAGCCTGACGGCGGCGCAGATGGCGCTGGGGCGGCGGCTGGCGGCGGGGCGGCATGATGATGCCCTGCCGGGGCTTGCGGTCTGGGTGCTGCCCTCGCCCTCGGGCCGGGCGCGCAGCCATTTCCGGCCCGAGCCGTGGCACGATCTGGGCTGCTGGGTCGCGCTGCGGCGACAGCGGCGAGACCAGGGGCGAGACCAGAGGCGAGATCGGGGGCGCACGCAATGAACCCGCTGGTGTGGCTGATGCGCATGTCGCGCTGGGCGCGCAATCCGCCCTCGCCGCAGCGGGTGAAGATCGTGCTGGGCGCCATCGCACTGGCCTTTGCGCTGTGGGGGCTGGAACTGGCGGGGCTATGGCCCGACTGGGCCACGCTGGACAAACCCGCGCGCCCCCCACGCCTGCCCTGAGGCGGTGGCATTGCACCCAACCCTTTGGGCGGCTATAGTCTGCGCCAACCAAATCTGGCGCCGCCAGAGCCATCTGACGAAGGGCCATCCCTGTGACCGACACCCCGGAAATCCCTGACACCGCAGACGAATTGCCCCATCGCATGGCGCATGCCGGCCCCTCTGTCTCGATCGCTGCCGAGATGAAGACCGCCTATCTCGATTACGCAATGAGCGTGATCGTCAGCCGCGCGATCCCCGACCTGCGCGACGGGTTGAAGCCCGTCCACAGGCGCATTCTTTATGCGATGCACGAAACCGGCAACACGCATGACAAGGCCTATCGCAAATCGGCCCGGCCGGTGGGCGATGTGATGGGGAAATACCACCCCCATGGCGACGCCGCGATCTATGACGCGCTGGTGCGGATGGCGCAAAGCTTTTCGATGTCGCTGCCGCTGCTGGACGGTCAGGGCAACTTCGGCTCGATGGACGGCGACTCGGCCGCGGCCATGCGTTACACCGAGGTGCGGATGGACAAGCCCGCCTCGGCGCTGCTGGCCGATATCGAAAAAGACACCGTCGATTTTCAGGACAACTACGACGGCAAGGACCGCGAGCCGACGGTTCTGCCCGCGCGCTTTCCCAACATGCTGGTCAACGGCGCGGGCGGCATTGCGGTTGGCATGGCCACCAACATTCCGCCGCACAATCTGGGCGAGGTGATCGACGCCACGCTGGCGCTGATCGAAACCCCCGATCTGACATCCGAAGACCTGATGACCTATGTGCCCGCCCCCGATTTTCCGACCGGCGCACAGATCATGGGGCGGGCGGGCGCGCGCAAGGCCTATATCGAGGGTCGGGGCAGCGTGATCATCCGAGCCAAAACCCGGATCGAGGAACTGCGCAAGGACCGCTACGCGATCATCCTGGACGAGATCCCCTATCAGGTGAACAAGGCCACGATGATCGAAAAGATCGCCGAACTCGTGCGTGACAAGAAACTGGAGGGCATCGCCCATATCGCCGACGAATCCGACCGCGTCGGCGTGCGCGTGGTGATCGAGTTGAAACGAGACGCCACCCCCGATGTGGTGCTGAACCAGCTTTACCGATTCACGCCGATGCAGACCTCGTTCGGCTGCAACATGCTGGCGCTGAACGGCGGCCGGCCCGAACAACTGACGCTGCGCGATTTTCTTGCGCATTTCATTACCTTCCGCGAAGAAGTTGTGGCCCGCCGCACCGCGTTTGAATTGCGCAAGGCGCGCGAGCGCAGCCATGTGCTGTGCGGTCTGGCGGTGGCGGTGTCGAATGTCGATGAGGTGGTGGCGACGATCCGATCCTCGGCCGACCCCGCCGAGGCGCGCGAACGTCTGATGACCCGGCGCTGGCCTGCCCATGACATCGCCGAATACATCCGTCTGGTCGATGACCCGGCCCACAAGATCAACGACGATGGCACCTATAACCTCAGCGAGGTTCAGGCCCGCGCCATCCTTGATCTGCGGCTGCAACGGCTGACCGCGATGGGGGTCAAGGAAATAACCGACGAATTGCAGGAACTGGCCGCGAAAATCCGCGACTATCTGGCGATTCTGGCCAGCCGTGAGCGGATCATGCAGATCATCTCGGACGAACTGCGCGACGTGAAGGCCAACTTCGCCGTGCCGCGCCGCACCGAGATCGTGGACTGGGCCGGCGATCTGGACGACGAAGACCTGATCGAACGCGAGGATATGGTCGTGACCATCACCTCAGGCGGCTATATCAAGCGCACGCCTCTGGCCGAATTCCGCGCGCAGCGCCGCGGCGGCAAGGGCCTGTCGTCGATGGCGACCAAGGAAGACGATGTGGTGACCACGCTCTTTGTGGCCAACACCCATACCCAGCTTTTGTTCTTCACCACCGATGGCATGGTCTATTCGCTGAAATGCTGGCGCCTGCCGCTGGCCGGGCGCAATGCCAAGGGCAAGGCGATGGTCAACATCCTGCCGATCGTGCCCGGCGTTTCCATCGCAGCCCTGATGCCGGTGGACGCACCCGAGACGGAATGGGACAACCTTCAGATCGTCTTTGCGACCTCCGAGGGTGACGTGCGCCGCAACGCGCTGAGCGATTTCGCAAATGTCATGCGCAACGGCAAGATCGCGATGAAGCTGCCCGAGGGTGTCAGCCTCGTGAATGCGCGCATCTGCACCGAGTCCGATGACGTGATGCTGGTCACCGCGATGGGGCGGGCGATCCGCTTCCCCACCACCGATGTGCGGGTGTTCCAGGGCCGGTCGTCCACCGGCGTGCGCGGTATCCGGCTGGCGACGGGCGACCGCGTCGTGTCGATGTCGATCATCCGCCATTTCGAGGCGACCCCCGAAGAACGCGTGGCCTTCATCCGCATGAAACGCGCGGTGATGGGCGCCGAGGATGAGCCCACCGAAACCGACGAGGACGAAACAACCACCGAGGCCGGGGCGCTGAGCCCCGAACGCTATGCCGAAATGTCGGCGGCCGAAGACCTGATCCTGACGATCACCGCCAAGGGCGCGGGGAAACTGTCCTCCAGCCACGACTACCCGGTCCGCGGCCGCGGTGGCCAAGGCGTGACCGCGATCGAGAAATCCATGCGCGGCGGCGCGCTGGTGGCCTCGTTCCCGGTGGACCTGTCCGATCAGGTGATGCTGGCAACATCTACCGGCCAGTCGATCCGGGTGCCGGTCGAGGGGATTTCGTTCCGCTCGCGCTCGGCCGGGGGGGTCAAGGTGTTCGACACCGGCGCGGGCGAAGAGGTCGTCTCGGTCGCGCGCATCGCCGATCAGGGTGACGAGGGCTGAGCGGGTTCAGGGCCGCGAAATCTTTGGGCTGACTGTCGGGGCCGCATCTTCGGGTGCGGCCTTTCTCGTTGGTGCCCTCACGACATTAACCAGTTAACCCTCTGGCAATATTAATGTTTCATTAACGCCTTCGCTCTGGCATCAAGGCTGCAACCGGGGTCGTTCCCCACCAGGTTGCAGAAGGCAGCCACCCCCTTGCCGGAGTTTTCCAGATGCGTGCCCAAGCCGCCGTTCTGGCCAGTGCCCTGTGCCTGGCCGCCCTGCCCGTTCATGCCCAGTCCAGCAGCCCGCTGGGCTTTTCCTGGGCCGAGGCCGAAATCGGCCTGTCCAGCTTTCGATCGGATGATCCGCGCGGCTTTGCGCGCCTCACCGGCGATTTCGCCGTGACCGAGGCGCTGGGCTTTCAGCTTGACCTGTCGCTGCGCGATTTCAGCGGCGGGATGCTGGGGCAGATCGACAGCCACCTGTATCTGATGCCGGGGGACCAAAACAAATATGGCCTGTTCCTCAGCCTCGCCGATGTGGACGGGCGCGAGGCGACCATCGGCATGGCCGGGGTCGAGGGAATTTTTGCCATCACCGAAACCACCCGGATCGAGGCGCGCGGCGGCATCGGCTATGCCCGGCCCGGCTCGATCGACTTCATCGCGGCCAGCCTTGGCGTCGATCACGATCTGGGCCCGCGCGACACGCTGTTTGCCACCCTCAGCGTCAGCGAATTTGACGAAGTTTCGCTGCGTGGTCAGGGCTATGACGCCGAAATCGGCTGGCGCCATGCGCTGGCCAGCCATCCGGTCGAACTGACCGCAGCCGTGGGCGTCAGCGGCATGAGCGGGCGCGATGATCTGCCCTCGGAAACCCGCGTCAGCCTTGGGCTGACCTGGCGCTTTGGGGCCGAACCGGGCCGAAGCCGCACGACCGCCACCCAGGCCTTCCGCCCGGTGCGCCCGTTCGACCCGCTTTTGCTGACCGGATCGTTCTGATCCTTTCCAAATGCGGCCCGCCGGGCTAGAGGACGGGCCATGAGCGATACACTTCACATCATCGGCGCCGGGCTTGCCGGGTCCGAAGCCGCCTTTCAGGCGGCCGAGGTCGGCGTGCCCGTGGTGCTGCACGAAATGCGCCCCGCGGTCGGCACCTTTGCCCATCGCAGCGGGCTGTGCGCGGAAATGGTCTGTTCCAACTCGTTCCGGTCGGACGATGATGAACGCAACGCCGTGGGTCTGCTGCACTGGGAAATGCGCGCGGCGGGCGGGCTGATCATGGCCATGGCCGGGGCGCACCGCCTGCCCGCAGGCGGCGCGCTGGCCGTCGACCGCGAGGCCTTTGCCGAGGCCGTCACCGCCCGCCTGACCGCACACCCCAACATCAGCTTTGCCCCCGGCGAGATCACCGATCTGCCGCGCGACGGACACTGGATCATCGCCACCGGCCCGCTGACCTCGGGCGCTCTGGCTCACAGCATCCGGGCCGAAACCGGGGCGGAGCATCTGGCCTTTTTCGACGCCATCGCCCCCATCGTCCACGCCGACACCATCGACATGTCGGTGGCCTGGCGCCAAAGCCGCTATGACAAGGGCGACACCGAAGAAGAGCGCACCGCCTATATCAACTGCCCTATGACGCGCGACCAGTATGAGGCCTTCATCGACGCGATTCTGGCCGCCGAAAAGACCGAGTTTCACGCCGGCGAAACCGCAGGCTATTTCGACGGCTGCCTGCCGATCGAGGTGATGGCCGAACGCGGCCGGGAAACGCTGCGCTTTGGCCCGATGAAACCCGTGGGCCTGACCAACCCACACCAGCCGGAGGCCAAACCCTATGCCGTGGTGCAGTTGCGCCGCGACAATGCGCTGGGCACACTCTACAATATCGTGGGCTTTCAGACCAAGATGAAATACGGCGCACAAACGTCTGTTTTCCGTATGATTCCGGGTCTGAACAATGCCTCTTTCGCGCGTCTTGGCGGGATCCACCGCAACACCTTCCTGAACTCGCCCAGGCTGCTGGATGACCGGATGCGTCTGCGCAACCGCCCGAACATCCGGTTTGCCGGGCAGGTAACAGGGGTCGAAGGCTATGTCGAAAGCGCCGCGATGGGCCTTCTGGCGGGGCGGATGGCGGCGGCCGAGATTTTGGGCCGCGACCTGCCGCCACCGCCGCCCGACACCGCGATGGGAGCGCTGGTGCATCACATCACTGGCGGGGCCGATGCCAAGACATTCCAGCCGATGAACGTCAACTTCGGCCTGTTTCCCCCGATTGACGCCAAGGGCGGGCGCCGCGGCCGGAAAGACCGCTACAAGGCCTACACTGACCGCGCGAAAGACGCGTTTACCCAATGGCTTGCAGCGCAAGCCTGAGGCGCACCCGGTTTGCGCCCTCGCCAACCGGCTGGCTGCATCTGGGCCATGCCTATGCCGCGCTGGTGGCGGCCGGTCGCGCCGATCCGGGGCAATTTCTGCTGCGGATCGAGGATATCGACCGCGCCCGATGCCGGACCGACTATGAACAGGCGATCTTTGACGATCTGGAATGGCTGGGCCTGAAGTGGCCGCGCCCCGTTCTGCGCCAGTCCAACCGGATGGATTCCTATGAAACGGCCCTGAACCAACTGATTTCGCTGGGGCTTTGTTACCCGTGCTGCTGCACGCGGGGCGACATTCGCGCGGCTCTTTCGGCACCGCAGGAAGGCGCGCCGATGATCGGCCCCGATGGTCCGGTCTACCCCGGCACCTGCCGCGCGCGGCCCATGGCCGCGGCCGGGTCGGGTGATGTGATCCGGCTGAACATGGCGCGCGCGCTGGACCATCTGGGCGACTTGCCCGATTTCACAGAAACCGGCCCCACCCATGCCGGGCACCACCGGCTGCACCCCGACTGGCTGCGGCGCCAGGCAGGCGATGTGGTGCTGGCGCGGCGAGGCTTTGGCACCTCTTATCACCTTGCCGTCGTGGTCGATGACGCTGCGCAGGGCATCACCGATGTCACCCGCGGCGAAGACCTGTTCGAGGCGACATTCGTGCATGTCCTGCTTCAGGCGGCGCTAGAGCTTCCGACGCCAAGCTACCACCACCACAGCCTTATTCGAGACAGCGAGGGCAAGCGTCTGGCCAAGCGCGACGATGCGCGCGCCCTGCGCAGCCTGCGTGCCCAGGGCGCCACGCCCGCCGATATCCGCCGGCTGATCGGGCTTTAGCCCAGGGCGCGCAGCCGGGCGATCAGGCTTGACGTATCCCAGCGCCCGCCGCCCATCTTCTGCACATCCTTGTAGAACTGATCCACCAGCGCCGTCACCGGCAGGCTGGCGCCGGTGTCATTGGCGGTGGCCAGGCAGATGCCCAGATCCTTGCGCATCCAGTCCACCGCAAAGCCGAAATCGAAACGGTTTTCTTCCATGGTCTTGTAGCGGTTCTGCATCTGCCAGCTTCCGGCTGCGCCCTGGCTGATGACCTCGACCACCTCGGAAATCGACAGCCCCGCCTTTTCGGCGAAATGCAGCGCCTCGGACAGGCCCTGCACCAGCCCGGCAATGGCGATCTGGTTGCACATCTTGGCCAACTGGCCCGCGCCCGACGCGCCCATCCGGCGGCAGATCCTGGCATAGGCCGCCATCACCGGCTCGGCCCGCGCATAATCGTCGGCAGAACCGCCGCACATGATGGAAAGCTGCCCGTTCTCGGCCCCCGCCTGCCCGCCCGACACCGGCGCATCGACAAAGCCCAGCCCCTGCGCCGCCGCAACCCCGGCCAGCTCGCGCGTCACCTGGGCCGAAACCGTGGTGTGATCGACGAAAACCGCCCCAGCCGTCATCGCGGCGAATGCGCCCGCGTCGCCCAGACAGACCGCGCGCAGATCATCATCGTTGCCCACGCAGGCCATGACAAATTCGGCATCGCGCGCGGCATCGGCGGGCGTTGCGGCCCAGTCGCCCTTGTGGCGTTTCACCCAGGCCTCTGCCTTGGCGGCGGTGCGGTTGTAGACCGTCACCTCATGCCCCTTGGCCGCCAGATGGCCCGCCATCGGAAAGCCCATCACCCCCAGCCCCAGAAACGCAATCCGTGCCATGACACCCCCCGTTCGCGCAAACGCGCGTTGATCATTGTCGCGTGCTGACTTAGTTACGCAAGCGCCCCAAGGCGTCAACCTTTCCCGCTTCCACGCCCATTTCGAGGTTCCATGCTGATCGCCTTTCGCTGGCTTGTGCGCCTGATCTCGGCTGTCCTGATCCTGTCGGTGCTGGGGCTGGCGGGGGCGTGGTATTTCGCGGCGCGATCCTTGCCGGATTACAACGAGGCGCTGGAGGTCGCGGGGCTGGGCGCGCCGGTCGAGATCGTGCGCACCACCGATAACGTGCCCCATATCTTTGGCGCCTCCGATGACGATGTGTTCTTCGGGCTTGGCCTGGCCCATGCCCAGGACCGGCTGTGGCAGATGGTGATGTTGCGCCGCACCGTGCAGGGGCGGCTGGCCGAGGTGTTCGGCCCCCGCGCCCTGCCCACCGACGAATTGATGCGGCGGCTGGATCTTTACACGCTGGCGACCCAATCGGTGACCGCGCAGGACGCCCGCACCCGCGCCGCCCTTGATGCCTACGCCCGTGGCGTGAACGCCTGGATCGAAGAGGTCAACACAGGCGCTCGCGGTCGCGGCGCGCCCGAATTCTTCGTGTTCAACGCCGAAATCGCCTATTGGCAGGCCGCCGATTCGATCGCGATCCTGAAGCTGATGGCGCTGGAACAGTCGGGCAACCTGCATGACGAGGTGCTGCGCGCGCGGATTTCGCTGCAAAACCCCGCCTGGGTCGCCGATCTGATGCCTGACATGCCCGGCCCTGGCATCGCCGCCCTGCCCGATTATGCCGCGCTCTTTCCGCAGGCCCCCGCCCCGATCCGGCAGGCGGCGGGCACCTCCGATCCGTTCCTGCCGCTGGCCCCGCGCGGTCTGGGCGGCGCGTCGAACGCTTGGGCGGCGGCGCCCAAACGCGCGGCCGCGGGCGGGGCGCTGCTGGCCAATGACCCGCATCTGGGCCTGTCGGCGCCGTCGGTCTGGTATCTCGCCCGGCTGGAGCTAGCCTCGGGCGGGGTGATCGGTGGCACCATCCCCGGCATTCCTGCGGTGCTGACGGGGCGCAATGGCGATCTGGGCTGGGGCATCACCACGGCCTATGCCGACGATCAGGATCTGTTCATCGAGGAACTCGACCCCGCCGACCCCGAGCGTTACCGCACCCCCGAGGGCTGGGCCGGGTTCGAAACCCGCCGCACGATCCTCAAGGTCAAGGATCAGGCCCCCGTCACCCTGACCCTGCGCTGGAGCGATAATGGCCCGATCCTGCCGCCCGCGCAGTTCGATCTGGCCGCGGTCACACCGCGCGGCCATGCGGTCGCGCTGTCGTGGACGGGGCTTGACCCGGCCGACACCTCGATGAGCGCGGCCGTCGCGCTGATGGCGGCCCGCAGCGTGGCCGAGGCCGAGGCGGCGGGCGCCGCCTTCATCGCCC
Organism: Phaeovulum veldkampii DSM 11550; assembly: GCF_003034995.1. Classification (GTDB taxonomy): domain Bacteria; phylum Pseudomonadota; class Alphaproteobacteria; order Rhodobacterales; family Rhodobacteraceae; genus Phaeovulum; species Phaeovulum veldkampii. The sequence continues at coordinate 44,124 of NZ_PZKF01000024.1, forward strand.
CGGCCCTGAACCTGACGCTGGCCGATGCCACGGGCAAAGTGGGGCAAATTCTGATTGGTGCGTTGCCCCGGCGCGACGCCGCCCACCAAAGCCAGGGCCGGATGCCCAGCCCCGGCTGGATCGCGACCAACCGCTGGCAGGGGCGGCTGGCCTATGCCACCAACCCGCGGGTGATCGCGCCGCAGGGCGGGATCGTGGGCAACACCAACAACAAGACCGTGGACCGGCCGTTCCCGGTGCATGTCAGCTTTGACTGGGGCGACAGCCAGCGGGTTCTGCGCTGGCTCAAACTGATGCAGGACCGCGAGGTGCATTCGCGCGAAAGCTTCATCGCGGCGCAACTGGATGCCGTCAGCCCCGCAGCGCGCGGCCTGCTGCCGCTGGTGGGGGCCGATCTGTGGTTTACCGGGCAGGCCGCCCCCGAGGGCACACCCGAACGCCGCCGCCAGCGCGCGCTGGAACTGCTGGCGAACTGGGACGGCGAGATGAACGAACATCTGCCAGAACCGCTGATCTATGCGGCCTGGATGCGCGCGCTTCAGGCGCGGCTGCTGCGCGACGAACTGGGGCCGCTGGCACCCGCCTTCCTCCATCTCGAACCGCTGTTCATCGAGCGGGTGTTCCGCAACGTCCAGGGCGCAGGCAAATGGTGCGACGTGATCCAGTCGGCGCCGGTCGAGACCTGCACCGATATTGCGCGCATCGCGCTGGATGATGCGCTGCTGGATCTGTCGTCGCGCTTTGGCGCCAATATCGAAAGCTGGCGCTGGGGCGATGCGCATCAGGCGCAGCATGATCATGCGGTGCTGGGCCGCTTGCCTTTTCTGGGCGCGCTGGTCAACATCCGCCAATCGACCTCGGGGGGCGATTTCACGCTGATGCGGGGCCGCACCGCGGGCACCGGCCCCGAGCCTTTTGCAAATGTCCATGGCGCGGGCTATCGCGGGGTTTACGATTTTGCCGACCCCGACAGTTCGGTCTTCGTGATTGCCACCGGCCAGTCGGGCCACCCCCTCAGCCGCCACTATGACGATCTGGCGGGGCTGTGGCGGCGGGGCGAATATATCCCGATGTCGCTTGATCCGGGGCTGGCGCGGGCCGCCGCCGCCGGGATCACCGTGCTGACCCCCGCTCCGGGCCTCGCTGCGCGGCAGGATTGAGGCCGCCCAGACACCTGCCCGCCGGGTGCGGAACAATAAGTCGCACCATCGCGGCCCTGATCCGATCAAGTTAGCGTTGAGATTATCACAGTGTCGTGAAATGATGCACTGCGATAAACCGGTCCCAGGGCGCCGGGCGCGAACGGTCGGCTGCACGACCCCACCGGGTATCACGCAGCCGAAGCCAGCGAGCAGCCCTACATGCAAAGTCGAATACCAGATTGGGGAGACGACACGATGGATGACATGAACAAAGTCTGGCCGAGCGGCCTGACCCTTGCCGAAGCGGAAGAAGTGCAGAAGCAACTCGTGCTCGGCACCCGCGTTTTCGGCGGCATCGCGCTGCTGGCGCACTTCCTGGCGGCGATCGCCACACCGTGGCTCGGCTAAGGGAGAATTGATCATGAACAACGCGAAACTCTGGCTTGTTGTCAAACCGACGACTGGCGTTCCCCTGTTCCTCAGCGCCGTCGCAATCAGCTCGTTTGCCGTGCACTACATGCTGGTGAAAGACACCACCTGGTTTGCCGCTTACCACAACGGTAGTGCGGCGGTTGCGGCTCCGGCTGCGGCCCCGGCGGAAGAAGCGGTTGCCGAAGAGGCTGTTGTCGAAGCCCCGGCTGCTGAAGCTGCCCCGGTCGCGGAAGAACCCGCCGCTGAGGCCCCGGCTGCCGAAGCCGCCCCGGTCGCGGAAGAACCCGCCGCTGAGGCCCCGGCTGCTGAAGCTGCACCCGCCGCCGAAGAGCCCGCCGCTGAGGCCCCGGC
>NZ_PZKF01000025.1 GCF_003034995.1 Phaeovulum veldkampii DSM 11550
CTCATCATGCCCCCTCTGTTTGAGAGCTTGAATCATGCAGCCCGTGGAGCCTCAAGCGGCTTTATGGGTCCTGACCCTAGGGACTAATACCGCTTCTTTTTTTGGTTACGTCCACCGTCTGCTTCCCGCCCTTCCTCCGGAGTGCCTTCGCGAATGCAGCGGAGATTGGGCACTGCAGCGACGGTCCCGAGGATCCGCAAAACTGCTTACCGCAACCAAGCAGCCCGGGTAGTCGGAACCTCTCGCCTGATGTTGAACCCCGGCCCCCGAGGCTATCCGCCCAGGGGGGTAGGATAGTTCCACCCCCAATCTTCCTCATCCCCCTATCCGGCACTTCTTCGCCAGCCTGCGCGGGACAGGCCGTCCTTTGCCGACGGCCTTCCTCAGACCCACGGAGGCCCCATCCATGCGACCCGATCTCGCCGTTCTGCCGCCACGCTACCTGCGCACCAAGGAGGCGGCCACGTTCCTCAGCCTGTCGGCGCGCACGCTGGAAAAGCACCGCACCTACGGAACTGGCCCCGCTTATCACAAGCTCGGCGGGCGCGTCGTCTATTCGGTCGATGACCTGACGGCTTGGGTCGCTCGTGGTTCGGTCACTTCGACTTCAGATCCGCGCGGCCAGGTCCTGCCGGCCAAGCGTCTGACTGCGTCGCCGCATACCGGGCCAGCGCGCGCAACACGCTGACGGCCTTTCCGGTTCCTCATGCCCCCGACGCCCCGCAGCGCCTCCGAGCGAGGCCAACTCGACCTCTTTCGGGCGCTTCCGGGGGAGTTCGCCCCACGTGATGCGCAGGATCTCATGGCCTATCCCTTCTTCTCCCTGTCCAAGTCGCCGCGCATCCGCCCCATCAATTTCGTGGCGGGCAATGTGGCGATCCGGGTCGAGGCCGTGCCCGACCACGGCATGGCCACGATCTGGGATGCCGACATCCTAATCTGGGCGGCGAGCCAGATCGTTGAGGCGCGCGATGCAGGTCTGCGCACTTCGCGTCTGATGGCGGCCACACCCTATGAGATCCTCAACTTCACCGGGCGCGGGACGTCGCAGCGGGACTATCAGCGCCTGAAGGCTGCGCTGGACCGGCTGCAATCGACCACGGTGGCGACGACGATCCGCCAGCCCGCCGAGGGGCGGCGCCATCGCTTCTCCTGGATCAACGAATGGCATGAACGCAGCGACGCGAGGGGGCGACCCGACGGCATCGAGCTGATCGTCCCGGACTGGTTCTATCGCGCCGTCCTCGATGACGCGCTGATCCTGACCATCGACCGCGCCTATTTTGATCTGACCGGCGGGCTCGACCGCTGGCTCTACCGCCTCGTGCGCAAGCATGGTGGGCGGCAGGCGGGCGGCTGGCGCTTCGATTTCCGTCACCTGCACCAGAAATCCGGAAGCCTCTCGCCCTTCAAGCGCTTCGCCTTCGAGCTGCGCGACATCATCCGCCGCCAGCCGCTGCCCGGCTATGTCCTCTTCGCCGAGATCGAAACCGGCGGCCGCATGCTGTTGGCCTTTGAGCCTGCCGCGCCCTGTGGACAAGCTGTGAATGGCCTCGTGCCATCGGGAACCCGGGGTATCGTGCCATCAGGAACCCCAGGCTCGTGCTATCGGGAACCGAAACCGCGCTCAACCACATGCACCAAAACAGAAAATCGCGCACTTAACTTAGAGTCTAACAAAGATTCTAACCTTGAAGAGCGCAGGACCGCTGTCGAAACCCTGATCGCAAGAACCGGTGCCGCGCTGAAAACCGGCTATCGGCGCCGGGGAAGGGGGCCCTTCGAGCCCGTTCCACGAGAACCAGAACTGCCCCTCGGGAAGCCGCGGGAACAGCCATGACCCGTGCGCTGCTCAGGCTGAGAAGCAGGACCGGCAAGACCATCTGTGCCACTGATGTAACGTCCGAGCTGCGCCGGCGTGTCCAGGCTGCGGCCTGCCTGCAAGGCCAGACCGACGCCGCCAAGCTGCGCGATCTGATCGGCCAACCTCTTTCCGCCGAAGAGGGGGCCCCTTCATGACTGGCAAGCTTCCGCCGCAACTCGACGCACACACGACGCACGACCGGCCCATCTCGTCGATCACATGGGTTGATCTGACGTTCCAGCGACGCCGCGTCGAGCAGTGGATCCGCTTCGGTCATTCCTGCCGCGAACAGGTGATCGATCGGCAAAGACGACGGGTCGGCTTTGCTTCCGGTGCGATCTTCGCCTGCGTTCATTGGGCCGGAAATGAGCATGGAACCGTCGCGGCGCGGCTCGTCATCCTGCGCGCGGTCTTCCGCACTGAGCCCTTCCAGACCCTCAGTTTCGTGCATCCCGGTGCCGAAATCCTGCTGCAGCTGGATGGCTGGCCGAGGGTCAAGCGCACCCTCGAAATCATCGATGCCATCGAAGCCCTCGGGATCGATCCGACCGCCGTCGCGCCGGATCATTGGCGTCATGTGCACAATCGCCTCGCGGCCGGACAGTCCCCGTCGGTCTATTCCTCGGCGCGGCATGCGGCCTGGCTTGCGCGGGGCAGGATCTGGCCATGAAGCGCCCCGTGATCCTCCTCTTGGCCGCGATGGGTCTGGCGAGTCTTGCAGCTCCGTCAGTCGCAGTTCTGCCCGCTTGGCTGATCTGGAACGCGTCTGCCAGCGTGCCGCTCGGCCTCTACTGGGTCGAACGCCCGACCGTGCTCGAAATCGGCGACCTCGTCGCGGTCATGCCGCCTGCGCCTCTTGCCGCGTTCATGGTCACGCGGGGCTATATCGGCGCGGATGTCCCGCTCTTGAAGCATGTCGCGGGCCTGCCGGGACAGCGCATTTGCCGCAGCGGCGCAAGCATTACCGTCGATGACGTCGTCCTCGGCGAGGCGCTGCCGCAGGATCGGCTCGGTCGCGATCTGCCCGATTGGCAGGGCTGCCGCCTGCTTCAGGACGGCGAAATCTTCCTCATGAATCGCGAGGTCCGGGACAGCCTCGATGGCCGTTACTTCGGGCCGCTTCCGGCTGACGCCGTCATCGGTATGGCGCGCCCGATCTGGGTGGCTTCCGAGCCAGCCGAGCCCCGAGACGGGCGCTTCATGCACCCCTGACAGCCCACCCAACCCCAAACACAGGAGACCTGACATGTCACAGATCGGACAGTTCACCCGCGAAGAAACGGGCTTCACCGGACAGCTCCGGACGCTCACACTCGACCTCTCGCTTGCCCTCGTCCCGGTGGAAAACAGCGAGGCCGAGAACGCACCGGCCTATCGCGTGCATGCCGGTGATGCAGAGGGTCCGGAGGTCGGGGCCGCCTGGAAGCGCAGCGGCGAGAAGGCCGGTGAATACCTATCTGTCCTGCTCGACGATCCGGCCCTGCCGCAGCCGATCCGCGCCAATCTCTTTCGCGACGATGACGCCGGTGCCGCCTGGTCGCTGCACTGGAATCGTCCGAAACCCCGCGAAGACCGGGACTGATGGCCATGCGGCACGGTCACATCGCGGCGCTCGTTTGCGCACTGTCTTCGTTCAACCATGGCCCCGCCATCGCGCATGCGGAGCCCGTTCCGGCGCAGATCGAGGCGCATCCCCACGGCGATTTCATTGCCGAGGCTGCGCAGCGTTTCGGGATCCCGGCACACTGGATCGTCGCGGTGATGCGCGCCGAAAGCGCCAATGATCCCAGCGCCGTCAGCCACGCGGGAGCCATGGGGCTGATGCAGGTCATGCCTGGCACTTGGGCCGCCTTGCGCGCGCGCCACGGGCTCGGGGATGATCCCCATGATCCGCGCGACAACATCCTCGCCGGGACCGTCTATCTGCGCGAAATGTGGGACCGTTACGGCAATGTCGCCGCTATGCTTGCCGCCTACAATGCCGGGCCCGGTCGCTACGACGCCTATCTCGAAACCGGGCGTCCCTTGCCCGCCGAGACGCGTGCCTATGTGGCGGCACTCGCCCCTCTTCTCAGCAGCGGGACTGCATCGGAAGCGCAGAGGGTTGCGCAAACTCTGCCGCTGGACTGGCGCGATGCGGCGCTGTTCGTGGCGCGGTCCGAGCAGCAAATCGCGTCTGGTATGCCCGGGAGCGCGCCGGAGCCCGGAGTCCCGGCGGACGGGATTTTCGTGACCCCGGGCGCGGGATTGGGCGGACCATGAGCGCATGCACGGCATCAGAATGCCACTCTGAGCTGACAGGTTCGGGGAGGGCACGCCTGGCTGCGATCCCGGCGGCAGAAGCGGAAAAGGCAGGGAAGGCGGAGGGCAAGATAAAGGAAACCGGCACCCCGAGGCGTCGGTTTCCGGGCAAGCCCTTGTCTGCACACTGTTTTCGGGGCGCGGATGTGGCACCCTGCTTTCCGGGCCGTGGTGCCGCGCTGTGCGACAAGTTCCTGAATTCGCGACGCTACTTGCGGCACTGTGCCCTGTTTCTCGCCAGCAGGCGCCCCTTGATCCCCGGACGGTTCCATGAGCGGCGATGACGAGAACCGGTTCGAACCGCGGCCGGGGGCCATCCGCTCGGACAGTCCGAAAGCGGGCAAGGCCAAGAGCTTTCTGAGCCGTGCGAAGAAGCTCGCCCGCCAGCATAGCAACCGACCCGTGCGCGGCGCGGCGCGCGCGCCCTCTAGCGCCTCGCGTTCCGCTTCCAATTCGGCCGGGAAGGGCGCGAAGGCGGCGGGACGGCGTGCGGAAGGGGCGGGCGTCCGGCGCGGGCGGGGCGCGGCCTTCGTCCGCGCCCGGAACCTCTCGGGCGGCTGGCGACACAGCACGCCGGGCATGCGTCGGGTTGTGGTGAAGACCCGCTATGTCCGGCAGGCTGGCCGCAGCGGGAAGGGGGCCGCCCATCTGCGCTACATCCAGCGCGACGGCACATCCCGCGACGGCGCGCCGGGACAGCTCTATTCCGCGACCGAGGATCAGGCCGATGGCGAGGCCTTCCTCGCGCGGGGACGCGACGATCGCCATCAGTTCCGGTTCATCATCGCGCCCGAGGATGCCGCCGAGCTTTCCGACCTGACAGGGCATACCCGTGACCTTATGCGCAGCGTCGAAGGCGACCTCGGCACAAAGCTCGACTGGGTCGCCGTCAACCACCACAACACGGGTCATCCCCATGTGCATGTCATCGTGCGCGGTTGCGATGATCGCGGCGAAACCCTCGTCATCCATGGCGACTACCTTGCCCATGGCATCCGGGAGCGGGCGAGCGCGCTTGCCACGCTTGAACTTGGCCCGGTCTCGGAACGTGAGCAGACCCGCAAGCTCGCGGCCGAGGTCGACCAGGACCGGCTCACGCGGATCGATCGCGCGATGATCTCGGAGGCCGAGGACGGTCTCCTCGACCTGCGTCCCGAACCGCAGGAGGCGCGGCGGCAGTTTGACCGGACCCTCCGTCTTCGTCGCCTTGGTCGACTGCAGAAGATGGGCCTCGCCACGGAACAGGCTCCGGGCGTCTGGGAGTTGAACCCGAGGCTGGAGCCGACGCTGCGCGCCATGGGGGAGCGTGGCGACATCATTCGCAGCATTCACCGCGCCCTGAAGGCCGATGGCTTGACCCGCGATCCCATGACCTTCGAGGTCCATGACGCTGCCCCCCAAGTGCCGATCACCGGGCGGGTCATGGACAAGTTTCTGACCGACGAGATGGGCGAAAGCCTGACTCTTGTGGTGGATGGCCTCGACGGCCGGACTCATCATGTCTCGGGGCTGGATGCCGACCGCCTCGAGGAGGCAAAGGTCGGCAGTATCGTCGAGGTCGGGCCTGCCGATGCCGCGGCCCGGCCTTCTGATCGCGCTATCGCCGCCATGGCCGAGGACGGGATCTATCGGCCGAGCCGCCATCTCGAACAGGCCCGGTTCGAGGGCCGGGTGCCAGGCGGCGATCATGCGGGCTTCGTCGATGCCCATGTCCGCAGGCTCGAGGCCTTGCGCCGCGCCGGGATCGTCGAGCGGATCGACGCGGATCGATGGCGGATCCCCGAGGACTATGTGCGCCGTTCGGCCGCCCATGACGCGGGTCGCAACCGACAAGCGACGGTCCGGGTTCTGTCGGCCATGACGCTCGACAAACAGATCGGGGCCGATGGCGCAACCTGGCTCGACCAGCGGCTCCTGCGCGGCGATCGGTCTGACATCGCGTCTTCGGGCTTCGGGCAGGAGGTGCGCGACGCGCTTGATCAGCGTCGTGACCATCACCTTGCACGTGGCGATGCGACGCGACAGGGCGCCCGCATCCTCTACCGCCGCAATCTGGTAGCGACCCTGCGCGAGCGAGAGATCGCCCGGGTTGGGGCGGCCTTGGCCGAGCGCAAGGGCCTTGCCTTCCGCCCAGCGGCTGACGGCGCACGGGTCAGCGGCACCTTCACGGGCACCGTGACCCTTGCGAGCGGCAAGTTCGCCCTGGTCGAGCAGAGCCACGAATTCACGCTGGTCCCTTGGCGACCCGTCATCGATCCCCAGCTGGGGCGCGAAGTGACGGGTGTCGCGAAGGGCGGGTCGATCTCCTGGCAACTCGGGCGAGGGAAGGACCTTGGGGTCTGAGGTCAGACCTATCTGGGCGTCCTGTTGCACCAATCCGGCCAAGAGATCAGCCTCCCGCGCTCGGGCTTCGGCAGTCGTGATATGCGGGGCGCGGTTCCAAGTTGCTGCCATCGCCATCGCGGAGGGTATGGTCGGCATGACGGATGAACTTGTCCTTGGGGACGCCCCAGCTGTCTTCGGGCGATCCTTGGTGCATCAAGTCAGAATTCAATGATAAGAGGCACAATGTTGCCGTTTGAGACAAGATTCGCTATCTAAGAGGTCGAAATTTGCCGTTTGACAAGATTTCACTTAAGGGGCATTATCTGGCCTTTAAGGTATGGAATAGCACACTAAGCGGACTCAAAAGGCCTCTGGAGTCAACATGGCGACACCTCGGCAGATCGAACAGGACATCGGCCAGCGCCTCGCGCGCCTCCGGCTCGCCCGCAACGTGACCCAGGCTGACCTCGCCGAGAGGGCGGGCATCGCCGTTCGCACGCTGCGTCGCCTCGAAGCCGGGGAACCTTCGACCCTCGACACATTCCTGCGCGTCTTGGCAGTGCTCGATCTGGAAGAGGCCATCCTCTCGGCCTTGCCGGCGAGTGACATCCGGCCCATCGAGCGGGTCTCACAAAAGGGGCGCCAACGCCAAAGGGCGCGCGCGCCCTCCGAACTGCCCAGGACACCCACATGGACATGGGGAGAGGATGGCGATGACTGACGCGAGCGTCATCCTTTGGGGGCGCCGCATCGGCGCAGTCAGCTGGGACGCATCGCGCGCGCTTGGCATCTTTCAATATGATCCGGCCTTCGTGGGGGCAGGGATCGAGGTCGCGCCGCTGAAGATGCCGGTACGGGAAGCGCCCTACGCGTTTCCCGCGCTTGCAAGGGAAACCTTCAAGGGCTTGCCAGGCATGCTCGCCGACGCGCTGCCGGACAAGTTCGGCAACCGGCTCATCGATGCGTGGCTTGCGGAAACGGGGCGGAGCGCGGATGGGTTCAGCCCGGTCGACCGGCTGTGCTACATCGGCAACCGCGGGATCGGTGCCCTCGAGTTCGAGCCGACGATCCGCAAGGCCAGTCGTTCGAAGAAGCTGGAAGTGGCCCAGCTGGTGGATCTGGCCAACAGGGTGCTCAGTGAGCGCGCGGCCCTTGCCGGCAGGCTCGGTGGCGACAATGACGCCGAAGCGCTCGAAGATATCCTGAGCGTCGGCACCTCGGCGGGGGGCGCGCGTGCCAAGGCCGTGCTCGCCTGGAACCGGCAAACGGGCGAGTTCAGATCCGGCCAGGTCAAGGTGGACGAGGGCTACGAGCACTGGCTTCTGAAGTTCGACGGCGTGTCCAACAACCGCGACAAGGAACTTGCCGACCCGCAGGGCTTCGGAAAGATCGAGTATGCCTATCACCTGATGGCGACGGCAGCGGGCATCGACATGTCGGAATGCAGGCTTCACCACGAAGGCGGTCGAAGCCATTTCATGACCCGGCGATTCGACCGCGACGGACGCGGCCGGAAGCTACACATGCAGTCGTTGGGCGCGATGCAGCACTTCGATTTCAACGATCCGGCCTCCTATTCCTACGAGCAGGCGGCCCTGACGATCCGGGATCTCGGGCTGGGCATGGATGTCGTGGAACAACAGGTCCGTCGCGCGATCTTCAATGTTGTGGCCCGCAACCAGGACGACCACGTCAAGAACATCTCCTTCCTGATGGACCGGTCCGGGGGCTGGCGTCTGTCGCCCGCCTATGACGTCGCCTATTCCTACAACCCGTCGGGTCTCTGGACGCGCGATCACCAGATGAGCCTGGCGGGGAAGCGCAACGATTTCACCCGCGACGACCTGATGGCCTTCGCGTCCAATGTGGGCGTGAAAGCCGTGCGGGCGAAGCGGACCATCGAGGAGGTGGTCGAGGCCGTGGACAGTTGGCGCGCCTTTGCCGAGCAGGCCGGGGTCGCGCCGTCGGACATGAGCCGTATCGAGAAGACGTTCCGCATGACGCTGGGCCGCGACTAATGCCGGCGTCGCTGAAGACCTGAACAGGCCATCCGCCGACGCGTCCTTGGCATGATCAATCCGCGCCCGGGAGAACTTGCATGAACACTCCTGCTTCCGCGCGGCGGATTGCATCTGGCATCCGCAAAGAACATGGCCGCAGGATTGAACACTCCTCCCATCCCATGTGCCGCCCGTCCTATCCGGCAGCTTCCGGGCGCAAGTTAACCCATTGCCTCAGCTCGATATCGGCACCTTCAAATGAGCCTCACGCAAGTTCTTGCAGGAGCGCGCATGCGGGGAGGCCGGATCCTCTGGGGCCAGATCATCACCGTCTTCTCGATCGTCCTCGTGATGGTCTGGGCGGCGACGCAGTGGGTGGCCTTTCGCCTCGGCTTCCAGCCCCAGCTTGGCGCGCCCTGGTTCGAGGCTGCGGGATGGCCCGTCTACCATCCGCCCGCGTTCTTCTGGTGGTGGTTCTCCTTCGATGCCTATGCCCCGGGCATCTTCATGGAAGGGGCCGCCATCGCCGTCACTGGCGCGGCGCTCGCCATCGCCGCTGCCTTCCTCATGTCGATCATCCGGGCGCGCGAGGCGCGCAACGTCGCCACCTATGGTTCGGCCCGATGGGCGGAAGCGAAGGAAATCCATGCGGCCGGTCTGCTCGGCCCCGATGGTGTGGTCCTCGGGCGTCATGAGCGGGCCTATCTGCGCCATGACGGGCCGGAGCATGTCCTGTGTTTTGCGCCCACCCGCAGCGGCAAGGGCGTCGGCCTTGTGGTGCCGACCCTGCTGACCTGGCCCGGCAGCTGCATCGTGCATGACATCAAGGGCGAGAACTGGGGACTGACGTCAGGGTTCCGGTCGCGCTATGGGCGGGTGCTGCTCTTTGACCCGACGAATGCCGCATCCTCGGCCTACAATCCGCTGCTCGAGGTCCGGCGGGGGGAATGGGAGGTCCGCGATGTCCAGAACATCGCCGATATTCTGGTCGATCCCGAAGGCAGCCTCGACAAGCGCAACCATTGGGAAAAGACCAGCCACTCGCTGCTGGTCGGCGCGATCCTCCATGTCCTCTATGCCGAGCGGGACAAGACCCTCGCTGGGGTCGCGAACTTCCTGTCGGACCCGCGTCGACCGATCGAGGCGACGCTGCGCGTCATGATGGAAACCGCCCATCTCGGGTCAGGAGGCGTGCATACGGTGATCGCGTCCTCGGCGCGGGAGCTTCTGAACAAGTCCGAGAATGAGCGCTCCGGCGTCCTCTCGACCGCCATGTCCTTCCTCGGGCTCTACCGCGATCCCGTCGTCGCCCGGGTCACGGCGCGCTGTGACTGGCGGATCACCGATCTGGTGGAAGGGCCCGGCCCGACTAGCCTCTACCTGGTCGTCCCGCCCTCCGACATCAACCGCACCAAGCCGCTCATCCGCTTGATCCTGAACCAGATCGGGCGGCGCCTGACGGAAGAGCTGAAGACTTCGGGCAAGCGTCACCGGCTGCTGCTGATGCTGGATGAATTCCCCGCGCTCGGCCGCCTCGATTTCTTCGAAAGCGCACTGGCCTTCATGGCGGGCTATGGCCTGAAATCCTTCCTGATCGCCCAGAGCCTCAACCAGATCGAGCGCGCCTACGGTCCCAACAACGCCATCCTCGACAATTGTCATGTGCGCGTGGCCTTCGCGACCAATGACGAGCGCACCGCGAAACGGATCAGCGATGCGCTTGGAACGGCGACCGAGATGCGCGATTCAACCAACTATGCCGGGCACCGTCTTGCGCCCTGGCTCGGGCATCTGATGGTCTCGCGTCAGGAAACCGCGCGGCCGCTGCTGACGCCGGGCGAGGTCATGCAACTGCCGCCCACCGACGAGATCGTCATGGTGGCAGGCGTTCCGCCGATCCGGGCGACCAAGGCCCGCTACTTCGAGGACCAGCGCTTCCGGGAACGGGTGCTGCCGCCGCCTGACCTGCGCAACCGATCGGTCGCGGTCGGAGGGCTGCGGCCGTCGGACGATTGGTCTGATCTGACCCCCGCTGCGACCTCCGTGCAGTCCGACGCGTCCGACACCCTCACTGGCGACCCGGCGAATGCCGGCATTCGACGTGAACCGGAACTGCCGGAGCAGGAAGAAATCGTTCCGCCTCCACCGGTGCCGTTGCAGGAGTTCGACCTCCTCGATGACGAGCCCGATGTCGATGCGGCTCAGGCCCGTGCTATCCGGCAACGCATGCGCATGGTGGCGCGCCAAGTCGCGATGAACCCCGATGACGGCATCGAGTTGTGAAGCAGCCGTCATGACTCGTCGCACCCGAATGAATGTCTATTTCGACCCGGCGTTGCTGGGCCAGGTCGAGGCGCTGGCGCTGCGCCGGAACGTCTCGAAATCCGCCGTCATCGAGGCGGCGGTCGCGTCCTTCCTTTCGGGTGACACGAGCGAGCGCATGGAGGCCGCGCTCTCTCGGCGGCTCGACAGGCTCGGCCGTCAGGTCGAGGGTCTCGACGAGGATCTCGCCGTCCTTGGGGAAACCCTGTCGCTCTTCATCCGCTTCTGGATGACCGTCACGCCGCCCTTGCCCGAAGCCGCAAGGGACGCCGCCCGTGCGAAAGGCGCTGAGCGCTTCGAGGGGTTCCTGCAAAGCCTCGGCCGAAAGCTTGCCACTGGCGACAGATTTCTGCGGGAGGTTTCCCGCGACCGGACCGCAGAGGGTGGTGCCGATGTCGTTCCGGGAAAGGATGAAGGCGTCTGACCCTGTGGCTGGATCGCAGCACGAGGCGGTCCTCGGACTTGCGGGATGTCCGGCCGTCATGCAGACTTGCCCTGTTGGATGTGCAAGCGGCTCCGAAACCTGAACCTGTTGCGCGGACAGACGGCACGACGACCGTTTCGCGGGATCAGGTGGGGTCAGCATGGGGCAGGAGCGCAGGTTCGAACGGACGATCGGCATCGACTACTCAGGTGCCGAGACAGCCGAGGCCAGCCTGAAAGGACTCCGGGTCTATCAGGCTGACGGCGACGCCCCGCCAGAGGAAGTTCTGCCGCCCGCTGGACCCAAGAGGTACTGGACGCGCCGCGGCCTCGCGGAATGGCTGGTCGGAACGCTCGATGGCCAGGTGCCGACGATTGTCGGCATCGATCACGGATTCTCTTTCCCGATCCGTTACTTCGAGCGACACGGCCTGCCGCCCGACTGGCCCGTCTTCCTGGATGACTTCTGCGCCCATTGGCCGACCGACGGCAAACACACCTATGTCGACTTCGTGCGCGATGGCTCTGTCGGAAACGGCGCTGCCAGATGGGGTGAGCGGCACTGGCGCCGCCTGACCGAAGAAGCGACCGGGTCGGCGAAATCCGTTTTCCATTTCGACGTGCAAGGCGCTGTCGCGAAATCGACCCACGCCGGCATCCCTTGGCTGAAATACATGCGACGCGCGCGGCCAGAGCTACACTTCTGGCCCTTCGACGGATGGAACCCCGCTTCGGGGACGTCAGTGATCACCGAGGCCTATCCGCGCCTATGGAGCGCCGCCTACCCCCAAGACGACCGAACTGCCGATCAACATGACGCCTATTCAATCGCCCGATGGCTTCAGGATGCCAGCACCACCGGGGAGATCGAAAAGGCCTTCGCCGCGCCCGAGCCTGAAAGCGTTGCGATGACGGGACGGGTGGAGGGGTGGATCCTTGGCAGTAGCTGGCCCCCGATCCGCAAGCAGCGGGGAAGGGTGGCGTCGACCATGGCGCAGGCATCGACGACAACACCAGGCTACATCAACCGAAACCTCCAGGAGGTGCTGTCCAAGACTGGTCTGCCGGGTAACGACCACAATCAGGTCGTCTATTTGCTGCGGTGCCACGCCTGCGGAGCACGATATGGCGCCAACGGCTCGGACATCTTCCAACGACGATGTCCGGAGTGCGACAGTGGGCGGCCGGGGCTTGGGGTGGGATGAAATCCGCGACCAACGACCCGCCTCGAAAGGTGGCAGGTGAAGCTGGTTTGGGCCTTCGTGAACGGCCCTTAGCGGACGGTCGCCACGAAGGATGTCACGGCAGCTTTTGAGGAACCATGGTGCCTCCCCTCCACAAGCACCGGCTGCTGGAGGGGACGGGTCTGAAAGCCGACCTTCTCCAGCCTTCGCCCGGTGGCTCGTGGCGCAATATGGCCTCCCAAGATAGCCCTGCGGGCACGGCGGGAAATCCAATCTGCCCTGCGGCGTGCCGTAGGTCTGCCATTGGCGGTCACATCGCGCCAGTGTATCCCCCGTCAACGAACAGCACCGTGCCGGTCACGAAGGACGACGCGTCGGACGCCAGCCACAGGCTGCCCTGCGCCACTTCCTCGGGCTGGCCGAAACGCTCCAGCACACTGAGCTTTTTCGCGAACTCACCCCGGTCCAGCCCCATCTCGTCAAGCAAGGCCTTGAGCATCGGCGTGTCGATGGCACCCGGCGCGATGGCGTTCACGCGGATGTTGTGGCGGCCGTATTCCATCGCCGCGTTCTTGGTCAGGCCGTTCACGCCGTGCTTGGCGGCGACATATGCCATCGTGTTGGGCTGCGGGCGGAAGCCCGAGACCGACGAGATGTTGATGATCGACCCGCCGCCGCCCTGCGCCACCATCTGTGCCAGTTCGTGCTTCATGCACAGTGCAGTGCCCTTGAGGTCAACCGACATCAGCCGGTCCCAGTAAGCCTCGTCGAATTCGGCGGCTGGAGCGTTGTCGGGCCTCAGCGCGGCATTGTTCACCGCAGCGTCAAGGCGCCCGAAGCGTTCGACGGCAAAGGCCACCGTCTGCTTCACCTCGTCGGAGATCGACACGTCGGTGCGGACAAAGGCAGCTTTGTCACCGGCGTCCAGGATCGATTGCGCAACCTTCTCGCCCACCTCGGCGTTGAAGTCGGTCAGCACGACCTTGGCGCCCGCCCGGGCGAACAGTCGCGCCGTCGCCTCGCCCATGCCCATTGCGGCACCGGTGACGATCGCCACCTTGCCCTTCATGACGGGGAACGTCTCTGGTCCGGGGGGCGCTCTTTCCATGTCGATTTCCTTTCGTTTCAGTATCCAGAAGCCGATTTCGGGGCGGCAACGGTCAGGTTCAAGGACCGGGAACCAGCCCCTGCGCACAGGTAATGTGCCGGCAAGGCCGCGTCTGGCGACGCTGGCCTCAGGGCGTGAACAGCGCCTCGTCCAGTTCGTAGGCATTGGCCCAGTTCAGCCAGTAGACGTCGGTCGGCCCAAAGATGTGGTCGACGACGGTCCATTCCCCCTGCACCTTCCGCATCAGGACCATGGCGGTATCGCTCATGACGCCCTTCTTCATCTCGGCGGCGTAGGGTGTATTCGCCCAGTTGATCCTGCTGCCGTCGGGGTTGTGCGGGACGGCCTGCAGATAGGCCCAGGTCCCGTCGGTGCGCAGGACCGAGGCGACGAAGACGATGCTTAGGCCGATTTCCGCCTCGATGGGTCCGCGCGCGGCCGCCATCAGCGCCTTGCGCAAGTCTGTGCCGCGGGCGGGGCTCGTCAGGCGGTCCACCCGAACAGGTTCTTTCGTGACCTCGTCATCCCAGGCCGGATCGACACCTTGGGTCCAGTCGCCGGTCGGGGTTCCGGGGCCGAAACTGTTGGCCATGTAGGTTACGACCGGATCGAACGCCTCCTTCAGGGACGGCGGATAGGCGATCTCGAACACCTGAACCAGGCCCGAGGGATCGAGGATGACCTTGCGGTAGTAGATCACGCCCCCATCGCCATAGCCCGACAGCACATACCAGCCTTCGCCCGACTTGCGGTAGGTCACGCTGTCGGTGCCACCCTGTTCGATATCCTGGCGCATCATCTCGTCCTGTGTCAGCCCAAGGGCGTTGTACTGCGCGAAGACATAGAACTGCGACTGGCCGTCCGCCGACACGAAGGTGCGGCCGTCGCCGCTGTCCGGCGGCGGCTCGGCGCGGAAGTAGCTGGCGGGGTATTCGATGAAGGTGCCATAGCGCCCGTTGCGGTAAAGCGTGTAGCCGGCCTCGCCTTCGATGAAGGCGTCCGGTTCTTCGGCCGGTTCCTCTACGGGCATGACCGGGGGCGGCGGCGGGGGCAGCAGCAGTTCGGCCTCTGCGGCGACGGGCGGCTGGGGTTGGGGCGCGGGTTCGGGCGCGGCCGAGTGCTCGGGCGCGGGCTCTGCGGGCAGGCCAGAGAGGGCGGCGCCCACTCCCGCATCCTTCAGGGCGCATTCCTCCATCCCCTCGGGCCAGTTGAACCGCAGGCCCATCAGCAAGTCGCGCAGCGTGTCTCCGCTGAGGAACCTGTTGATCCCGGCCCAATACAACGCCACCGGCTCTTGCCCCGGCAGGCAGTTGCGCGAGATGTTCAGGAAGTGCCAGCCGGTGACCGGCTGGCCGTTGTCCATGAACTCGGCCGAAGTCGAGGGCCAGCCGAACTGGGTCCACTCCATGTAATAGTCGCCAAAGAAACTGGGCAGGCGGCCGGGCGGCACCAGCGCGGCGAGGCCGTTTGGCGGCAGGACCGCGGCGCCGCGCGCCACCGTGACCACCCCCCGCCCGTCCGGGTGCATCAGCGTCAGCGTGCCCTCGCCCGACATGGCGATCCATCCCTCGCGGGCGCTGTAGGTCAGGATGCCATTCAGCGCCGTCCCTTCGGCCTTTGCGGCCGGCGCGGTGGGGGCCGGCACACCAACGGCCTGGAAACCCGCCAGCCCGTCCGGGCGGGCTCCCGGGGAACCGGCAACGGCCCCGGCTGGCAGGTTCGCCGCGCCGCAAGCGGCATCGCCGCGCGCCGGTTCTATCGCGTCCACAAGCTGCGCCACCTGTTCCGACCGGTAAAACGAGGGCAGCCCCTCGAACCCGATGGCCAGCGTATCGGGGCCCGGCAGGCAGGTTTCGAACACGAAGATGCGGGTGGTGGTATCGGCGTCGCTGCCGTCGGAGAACCGGTTCGACCGCTGGGTCCATTCGTAAAGCAGCGCCGGCTGGTCCATGAGCGTGACCGGCTGGCCCGCGACATCCGACGGCAGATACCACCTGTTCAAATGGCCCGTTGCCGGATCGGCGGCATAGCGGTAAAGCGTGACCTCGCCGGCCAGGTCGCGCTGTTCGTAGGTCAGCACCTCGTCGTCGCTGTGGCTTTTCGTGTCCCATGTGCCTTCGACCGGGGCGACAAAGGCACCGCCCAGCACCGGCTCGCGCAGCACGGACCCCGGCGCGGGCAGGTCCAGCGAGGCGAGGATGCCGGCATGCACCGACCGATACGGGTCAAGTGCGTCGCCATAGGCGCTTTGCACGATGACCAGATGATCGTCTCCGGACACCGGGACCTTCGAGATCAGGATCTCGGCCCACATCTCCACGCCGGATTCGGTGACCGAAGAGGAAATGCGACGGAAGACCTGCCCGTTCTCGAACGTCACCTGCCCCAATTCGACGATCGTGCTGCCCGAAAAGGTCTGGTCCGGGTCGTCTTCCAGCATCAGGCCGAAGCCGGGACCGGTGCGGGTGGCGACATCGCCGCCGAAGTAGATCACGTTCTCGTCGCTGCGGCCCATTTCCTGCCAGCCGGGGGGCAGCGCGAAGGCGATGCCGCGGAACATCTGCGCCGACCAATCGCCCGGCACCTCGCTGCGGGCGATGGCGACGGTGTCGGTCGACGATTGGGCCGCAAGAGGCGCGGCAAGGCCCAGCGACAGCGCAAGGGCCACCGCGGTGGTGCAGGCAAGACGGGTTGCTTGTGTGGTCATTACGGGATCCTTTTTCCTGCGCCGGCCGGTCATTCGCCGTTGTTCAATCGCTCGATGATCGCCTCCGGCACGGTCATGCCGTCCATGTCGGTGCCGATGGCGCAGTCTTTCCAGAAGGCGGGGTTCGAGGGCAGCGGGTTGCGCGTGCAGCCATAGCCCGAGACGATGCAGGGAGGGCCGGGCGTGTTGCAGGCATACCGCGCGTCGTATTCGCCGTAGGTGTCGGGGTGGTAGATCTGCGTCGTGCCCATCTGGCCATAGGCTGCACGCTGACAGATGCAGGTCATCATGTCGTCCGGCGGCAGGATCTTCAGCACGCTCAGCACGTTCAGCAGTTCGTCATGCGGCAGGGCGATCAGCGTCTCCATCCCGATCTCGGGCAGCTTTTCCTTGACTTTGCCCGGCTTGGCGATGTCCTTGCAGTTGCCGTTCGCCATCGGCAGGTTCATCCGGTGCAGCGTCTCTCGCTCGACCTGCAGCTCGGCGAGTGTTTCAAGCCGATCCTCCATCGTCATGTCGAAATCGAAGCCGAGTTTGGTCAGCGTCGCCTCGTATTGCAGCTTTTCTGCAATGCGGCGCAGTTGCAGTTCCTGAAACGCCCGCGCGCGTTCCTCGCGGTAGTAGAGGCCGCCCGGTTCGGTTTCGGTGATCGCCCATTCATTGCTGATCCCGGACGGATCGCGCGTCGGGTCGATGACCCGGCCCATGCCCGATTTCGGCTCGCCGCTTTCGGCATGTTCGCGCAGCCATTTCTCGCGCCGCTTGCGTTCGCCGCCGGTGGCCTCGTCCTCGGCGATGGCGGCCAGCTTGGCCTGATATGCGGCGTCCTGTTCGGCGTCTGCGGCGGCGTGGCGGTCCTCCTCGGCCTTGACGGCAGCCTCGAAGGCGGTGGTGTCGCGGTTGATCTCGGCCAGGATCCTGTTGCTTTGGGCCTGCAGGTTGACGATCTCGGTGCCGATCTCCTCGGCGGACCAGTCCTCGCGGCGGGCCTCGTCATAGACCTGCTGCGCCCAGTTTCCGTGCTTGACCGCGATGGTGTCGCCCCAGTGCTCCTTGACGATCCCGGCGGACTGCCAGGCGTTGTAGAGCGGGCCGATATGGGAGAAGCGGTTCTTCAGCCCCGCAAGCCAGTCGGTCATGTCGCCGCCCAGCCCCACGGGATCGGGCAGCGTCATGGTCGCCAGAACCTTCGTCGTCATCCACAGCGGACGGTCTACCGTGCCCAGGCTGTCGCGCAGGTTGGTATCAGCGATGCGCGCGTTCAGGAACATCGATAGGTCGGCCGCTGCGGTGCAGGGATCGTCCTGCCCCTCGATCAGCCGCGCCGCCTGAAGCAGGGTTTCGGGATTGTAGGCGTCAAGATCGGCCACATCCGGCAGCGGAAAGCCCGCGGCGCGAAACTCGGCAAAGCGTTGGCGCAGCGGGGCGAGTTCGGCCACGGCGGCCGAGTCGTCGATCACCGCCGTGCCGGATTCGATGCCCGCCGCGCCGCCATCGCCTGGCAGGCCGAAGATGTTCGCCGGATCGGCCGCGGTCTGCGCCAGCGCCGGCTGCGCCAGCGCGATCAGGGCCGCGAGGGCAAGGCGGGGACGGGTCGTCATGGCACGGTCTCCTCAAGCTCGGCGCGCAACAACCGCACATATTCCTCGGCGTCGAAGTCCTTGGTGCCCATCAGCAGCAGCCGCGACCGCGCCGTCATGCCTGACGGGGTGATCCAGCCGCCGTCCACAGACCGCAGCGTCATCTTCGCGGCGCCATAAGGATCGAAGGACCGCGACTGGACGGTGGCGAACAGCGACACGCCCTTGCGAAACCCGATTAAATCGGGCGCGTGAAGATCGGTGATGCCAGGCAGCGAGACGGTCGCGGCCCCCCTGTCGATGCGCAGGGTCAGCCGCCCGTCCCAGCCCGCCATCTTGGCCGCTGGGATGCGGCGGGTCCAGGTGGCGTAGAACCCGCCTTGCACATGCAAGAGCCAGTCCTCCGCCAGCCGCCCCTTCGCCTGCCGAACGAGGGAGATGAAGATCTCGCCGCTGTCGTCCATGTCTGGCTGGGGCGTCTGCGACAGGGTGACATATGCGCCATCCGTGGCGGCAGGATCGAAGGCGAAGTCAAGGCGATAGGACGTGCGGTCAAGCCGACGGTCCAGCACCGCCACCGGGGCCGACGACAGCACCCCGGCGCGGCCGCCCTGATACCCCTCGGGCGCTAGGACCACCACCGCGCCATCTGCGGTGAACTGCCCCGCCTCTTCGAAGGTCAGGCCGGCGACGCCGTGGCCTTCCCAAGGGGCGGCGGGATCTGGGAACAGGCGCACCACCGGAAGCGGCTCTAGGGCAGAGGGGGGCAGGTCGTCGGCAACCGCGGGTGCGGCGGGCATGCGCAAGAGGGTAATCCGGCGCATGGCCATCTGCGCGGCCTGGCTGTCATGGTCGCCCATCGCCAGCACATAAAGCCGCAGGCCGGCACCCGATTGCAGCACGGGCCAGGGCAGCACGTCGTCGGGGAAGCCTTCGGCCACGATCTGCACCCCTTCGGGCGTCAGCACCAGATCAACCACGGCGGGGATGCCTGGCACGACCGCGTGCAGCGATTCGGCCGTGTCGATGGTGCGGGTCAGGTAATGCGCATCGCCCACCTTGCGCCAGTGCAGCAGGGCGCGCGGGCGGTGCGGCTCCTGATCGGCGTAGGACATCGACGCCGCCAGCGCCACCTGCACCCCCTGCGTCGCAGCCGGGTCGAACTCCAGCCGCAGGCGGGCGCTGGCGCCGGGGCCGAAGCGGTCAAGCCAGATGACCGGTTCAGGCGAAAACAGCCCGAGGCCCTGCAGCGCTGCTCCCGCGGCGTCAACGTGCAGGCCGTCGCCAACACTGATCAGCGGGGCCGAGCCCTTGGGGCCGTGCAGCGCGAAATGCGGGCCGGGGGTGCGGCCGTCGAACAGCTCCACCTCTTGGGGCGCATCGGCCAACAGCGCGCCCGGGTCGGCATCGGCGGCGACCGCCACATCCTCCATCCGC
Source organism: Phaeovulum veldkampii DSM 11550 (assembly GCF_003034995.1). Lineage (GTDB taxonomy): Bacteria > Pseudomonadota > Alphaproteobacteria > Rhodobacterales > Rhodobacteraceae > Phaeovulum > Phaeovulum veldkampii. Next base: position 19,252 of record NZ_PZKF01000025.1, read on the forward strand.
ACACCGCGCAGGGCCAGCAGTGCGGAAACCTCACCCGACGGCGCGGTGGCCGAGATCTGCAGATGGAAGGGGCCATCGCCCGGCAGGGCGGCAAGCCGCCCCTCCAGCAGCACCGCGCCGGTACCGTTCGAGACAAGGATCAGCCCGTCGGGCCGCATCTCGATCTGCAGGCCGGCAAGCGCCGTCGCGTCGGGCAGCGGCATGCGGCCCTGCATCTTCTGCTGCACCGCAAGCACCAGTTCGGGCACGACATCGCCGTCCCGTTCCACCGCCAGCCAGACTTCGTGGTCGTGCCAGTCAAGCTGGTCTTCCAGCCCCGGTTCAACCAGCGCGATGACGATGTTGTCCAGCCGCGCGGTGTCGAGGTCGATCGACAGCCGCGTGGCAAAGCCGTCCGATGCCGAAGGCAGCCGCACTATCGGCGCCGTGGTGCGCAAGCCCGTAACGCGGAAATCCGGGCCGGCCGGCACCTCGGCGACAAAGGCCCCGCCCTCGAACCGGGTCCACTCCGCCTGCCCGCGCCGCGCAAGATGCAGCGCCCAGTCGGGGGATTCCACGCCCGCGAACAGCTGGCCCGGCGGCTCTGCGGGCTCGGCCGTGGGTTCGGCAGCAGCATGCGCGGCGGGCGCTGTAGCGGCCAGATCCGCAACCTCGATGCGGAACCCGGCGGCGCCATCGGCACGCAGCAGGACCAGAAGGCGGCGCGCGGGGTCGGCCAGCGCCACGTCCCTGCCACCCGCCGCCGTCAATGCTCGGAGCCACAGCATGGCGGCTTGCGGTTGGCGCGGGTCCTGCGGCAGCGAGACGACGGCCGCTTCGATCGTGCCAGCCGCGCAGCCCGCCACCACCTGCGGCGCAAGGGCCATCGCGGCCAGCGCACCGGCAAAGGCATCGCCCGCCACGTCGCGCGCGGTGCATCCGCCCTCGAAGCCGCTGGCCACCAGCGCCAGCGTCTCGGCCGCCGACAGCGCCGCCGCGGGGGCGGCAGGTGCGGGCGCGGGAGGGGGCGCTTCGGCTGTTGCTGTCGGCGCCGGCTGACCGAAGGCAAAGCTCGCCGCCATGTCCGCCAGTTCCTGCCGCAAGGCGGGCGGTGCGTCGGCGGCGTGCAGGGAAGCCAGCATCACGTTGCCCTCCGACGCGCTGCCGGTGAAGATCCAGGCATTGCCACGTCGGAACGGCAGGGTGATGCCGGCAAAGGGATAGACCTCGGCCTCCAGCGTGACAGCCACCCCCTCGATCCCGGCGAAGGGATCATGGCTTTCGCCGAGGATATCGGTGGGGATTGCGGTTTCGGCCAGAAAACGGTCCCACCACAGCAGCACCGTGTCGGCCGTCGCCAGATCGAACACCGCGACATGCAGCAGCGCATCACCCGCCGGCGACAGCGCCACCAGACCATGCCCCTCGTCAGGACTGACCGGATGGATGGTCCAGCCCGCCGGAATGGCCAGCGAAAACCCACCTTCGGCGTGATGGTTCCGGCCGCCCGATGCCGCGGTGCCCGGCGAAGCCTGCGGCACGACCGTCGCGGCCGAGGCCGGGTCGCCGGCAAATCGCACCGACTCGGCGATCGGCAGCAGCAGCGCCTCCAGCGCCTGCGGATCGGCATCGCTGCCTCCCACCGTCAGCAGCAGCCGTTCACCATTCCGGTTCAGTCTCTCGAACGCGATGGTAACCTGCACCAGCGGCCCGGTGCGCGATTGCCTGACCAGCGCGGGCCCGGCAGGAAAGCTGCGCGTCTCGGCCGACAGCTCTCCATCGTGGCCAGTCAGCGGCTCGTCCGGGAACCACCAGCGGACCATCAGATAAGCCCCGCCGGGACCGGTGAAATCGACCTCGCGATCACCCCGCCGGCCCGCCTCGGCCCAGTCGGCGGGAACCTGCGCCTCGGCTTCGCCCAAGGTGTGCAGCGCCTGCGCCCAAACCGCCGCAGGAAGGAAGACCGCCAGGCAGAACGCCCGCAGAAGAGTCATGGCCAGAAAACCTTTCATCGTCAGATGCGTCTCCTCAATGTGCCGGCTCCAGCCTTGGCAGGCCGCGTTCGGTCAGTGCGCGCTGGACACGGGCAAGCCCGTTTTCGAACCCTTCCCGGGGAAGGCGCCGGCTGCGGCCGGTCCGTAGCACGATCTCGACCCCCGTGCTGGCCCGCGCCAGCAGCACCGCACCGGCAGCACCCGGCGGCAGGAACGGTGCCACGGCACGAAATACCCTCAACCGGTCGCGCCGCCAGGGCCGCCAGCCGATGATCTCGTCCCAGCCTATCCGTTCGGTTCTCCGCAGGCTGCTGATGCTCAGCCCGGCAGGACCGACCCAAAGCCCGAAACAGGCGTTTGACGCCGCGACGAACAGCAGGGCCAGTGGCGCAGGCAGAAGTGGCCAGATCAGCAGCGCCGAACCGTGCAGCCCCTCGGCGCCTTCGGCCCGGCCGATCCAGACCGGAAGCGCCACGAACAGGGCAAGCAGCCCGACGCCGATGATGTCCGGCCCGATGACCGCGCTGCCGCGGTGCATCGTGCTTGTCCCCGCAGGGAACCGGGCTTTCGGCCAGAGGATGTATAGCGCCAGGCCGGACGCAAACCCGAGCATGACCGTCCAGAGAGGAGCCGTGCCTGAGACACTGGCTGATAGACAGAAGAGTGCCGCCACGACAGTACGCAACGCGATCTCCGAAGCTCCTTTTCCCGTGGGCCAACTCAACGTGATTATCTCGCTCATATCACACCCCGCGATCGGCGGAGGCAGGGACGATCTTGATTGCCAAGTCCACACCGACCGTCCTCCGAGATTTGAGAATGTTTGCAGATGCTAAGAATTTAGCAATGACGTGGATCAATCCGCCCGCGACTCCTCGACAGAAGACTGGGCCCGGAGATCGGTGGTTACGGCGGAGCCGTCCAATGGAAGCTTCAAGGAACGTCTGAAAAACCTGCGCGTTTTGGCGTGATCTGATAGGATTTGCGGGGCGCGACGAGGAGCCCCGCCGATGCCGAAATAGCCTGCCTTTCCCGGTCTTCGAGACGCGATGAAGAAGAAGGTAACGCGGCGCGAGCAGTTCCTGACGGAGATGGAGGCGGTTGTTCCGTGGGGGCGGCTGCTGGCGCTCATCGCGCCGCATTACCCCAAGGTCGGACCTAAGGGCGGGCGCCCGCCGATGCCGCTGGAAACGATGCTGCGGGTCTACTTTCTTCAGCACTGGTATGCGCTGAGCGACCCGATGGCCGAGGAAATCCTATACGACAGTGAGGCGATGCGTCGGTTCTCCGGGATCGAACTGGGTGACGACCGCATTCCCGACGAGACCACGATCCTGAATTTCCGGCACCTGCTGGAACGGCACGGGCTGACCGAGGCAATCTTTGCCGACGTCAACGCCCATCTGGCCGACAAGGGTATCACGCTGCGCTCGGGCACGCTGGTGGACGCGACGATCATCGACGCGCCGTCATCGACCATGAACAAGGCCAAGGCCCGCGACCCCGAGATGTCGTCCACGAAGAAGGGCAACGACTGGTATTTCGGCATGAAAGCACATGTCGGCGTGGATGCGGACAGCGGCGTGACCCACAGTCTGGAAACCTCGACCGCCAAGTTGCACGATAGCCAGGTCTGGGACGAACTGCTGCACGGCGAAGAAACCTCGGTCTGGGCCGACAAGGGCTATGTCAGCGCCGACCGGGAGGCCGCATTCGCGGGGCCGGGCAAGGTCTGGGGCGTCATGCGCAAGGCCCCGAAGGGTGGCTCGCTGCACCCGGTCGACGAACGGATCAACCGGATCATCGCCATGGTGCGCGCGAAGGTCGAGCATCCTTTCCGCATCATCAAGCGTCAGTTCGGCCACGTGAAGACCCGTTACCGCGGCCTCGCCAAGAACCGCGCCCAGCTGTTCACACTCTTCGCCCTCGGCAACCTGTTCCTGGTGCGACGGAGGCTGATGGCATGAGGACGAGCCTGCCTGAAACCCACGAAAGGGCCGCTCAGGCGGCTCGAAATGCGCGAAAACAGTCTACGGACGCAGGTATTCGGGTGGCACAACGAGTCACGCGGCCATCTTGGCGCAGCCAAAGCCGTTGATCAGACGTTCCTCAACGTGCGGAGCGCGTCACCTTCCTGCGATGTGCCTGGACCTGTTGCGGATTGGTGCCGCTGCTTTGATCACGTAATGTGCAGCAAAGGAGATGAACCATGGACACAGGCAGGACGGATGAATTTTGCAGGGATGCGGTGCGGATCGCGTTGACGAGTGGGCTTTCGCGGCACGTAATCATGCTGGGCCGTCAGCAACCGCATGAAACGCGATCTGGCGATCCGGGCACTGAAAATGTCCATCGCCCCGCGGTCCCCGCTTCGGGGCTGCATCTTCCACAGCGATCGCGGCGATCCCTGCCTTGGGGGGCAAATCCCCGCGTCAGGCGGCATGGTGACGATCCGATGGGCGACTACGCCTTCGGCTGGATCCGGGCAGAACTCGGGTTGCAGGAGCATCGGAAATGATGGGTGACGCGGTAATACGCAGGGCCAAGCGGTTGACGAGCGCGCAGATCTGCACCGACAACAGCGCAGAAGCGCCCAAACTTCATGCGTCATCCGTCTATCTCGGTTTGGGTCCGATTGTGCTGTTGCCTCAGTTTTCGAGACATAACCCGCTACCAGTTCCTTCTGAACGCACGGGAGGCGCAGAGATGATGCGATACCTCGCCGCAGCGCTGGTTGTCCTTGCGGCCCCGGTCAGTGCCGACCCGATAGGCGATGGCTCTGCCCTGGTGCAGGAGAACTGCGCCCGCTGCCACGGCGTCACCGCCGAGGATCACAGCCCCAATCCTCGGGCAATACCGTTCCGCTTCCTTGGCAGGCTCTATCCGATCGAGAGCCTGGGAGAGGCACTGGCAGAAGGGATCATGGTCAGTCACGAAATGCCGGAGTTCGTGCTGGAGCATGACGAGGTCCTGGCACTGATCGCCTATCTCGATTCCATACAGGTCCGGTGAGAAGAGGGAACTGAACCGCAGTTCTGACTCGAGCCGGAAAGCGGACGTCGTTTCTTCACAAGCCAAGGGCTGCTTTCCTGAAGGTTTTTCGACGTGGACCGCAGCGCGACGGTTGCCGCCGGGTGGTGGCGGTCCACGTTGACAAACCTCGGAAGGACGAAGCCGCGGGGGGCAAGGCGCTGCCTATGGAGAAAGAGCGCCGAGGGTGTGGTCCACATGGCCGACAAACGGGCACCGGAGTTCGGGGCGCCCGGCGAGAGCCTGACTTTTGCCGCCAGTTGCCGGTGCTTTGAGCCTCGAAAGCGGGCGACCGTCTGCCGAATTTGGCGATCCGTTCCGTCGCGCGCAAATCGGGGCCACGCCGGTTCGAGGCAAGCACCGGCGGCGGATCAGGCAAAGGGATGGGCGTTTCATCATGCGGCCTGCTCCTGCGGTGGTGCCCGTGATCGCGGCGTCTGGCCGCGCCGGAATATTTCTATAATCCGCATCGGCGCACCGCAGCAGGGGCAAGGTTCGCGCAGGGTGAGCGGGGCGTTCTCGATTGCCGTTTCGGGTGCCGGGGCGGGTTGAGCCGCTCCGAGCAGGGTGCGGATCCTCGCGATGTTGGCCCTGCGACTGGCACTTGCCAGCAGGCCGTAATGCCGGATGCGGTGGAAGCCGTCGGGCAGGACATGGATCAGGAACCGGCGGATGAACTCGTCGGTGGCGAGGCGCATCACCTTTTGCCTGTCGCCCTGTTTGATGCGGTAATCCTTCCAGCGAAACGTGACGGTCCCGGCTTCGGCGCTGACAAGGCGGTTGTTCGATATGGCGACGCGGTGGGTGTAACGGCTGAGATAGGCCAGAACCGCCTCGGGGCCGCCGAAGGGGGGCTTGGCATAGACCACCCATTCGGATTTGCGGAACGGGGCCAACCAGGTGGTGAAGCTGGCGAGGTCTGCAAGGTTCACCAGATCGCCGAAGAAGGCGAGTTCCCCGGCGCGGTGCAAGGCGAGAAGCCCCTCAAGAAACAGGCGCCGGAACAACCGCGACAGCACCCGAACATGAAAGAAAAAGCCCTGCTTGCAGGCAATCCAGCGGGTGCCGTCGGGCGACAAGCCGCCGCCGGGGACGATCATATGGATGTGGGGATGGTGGGTGAGCGCCGAGCCCCAGGTGTGCAGCACCGCCGTCATGCCGAGCCGCGCGCCAAGGCGTCTGGGATCAGCGGCAAGGGTCAGAACCGTCTCGGCCGAGGCACGGAACAGCAGGTCATAGACCGCCTTCTTGTTCCAGAAGGCGATCTGCGCGATCTCGGCCGGGAGGGTGAAGACGACGTGGAAATACTCCACGGGCAGCAGGTCCGCGGCGCGCGCGGCCATCCAGTCCCGCGCCGCCGGGCCCTGGCATTTGGGGCAATGCCGGTTTTTGCAGGAATTATAGGCGATGTGCTGATGGCCGCAGCTGGCGCAACCGGCCACATGCCCGCCGAGAGCCTCGGTTCGGCAGGCTTCGATGGCCGACATCACCTTGAGCTGGGTCAGGCTGACATGCCCCGCATTGGCCTGCCGCCACGCAGGGCCATGGGTGCGGAAGATGTCAGCCAGTTCCAGCGATGGCCGGGGCACGCAGCCCCGGCGTCAGTCCGGCCCAACGGATCGGAGCACCCGGTCCTGGACAAGCTTCATCTGCTCGAAGGGGCTGACAGTGCTCTGGATCGTCTTGGTGGCGACATGGGCATAGCGCGCCGTGGTGCTGAGCTTGGCATGACCCAGCAGCACCTGGATCACCCTCACGTCGGTGTTGGCCTCCAACAGGTGCGTGGCGAAGCTGTGGCGCAGTGTATGCAGGGTCGCTGGCTTCGTGATCCCTGCCATATCCTTGGCCGCCATGAAGGCTCGGTTCAGTTGTCGGGGTGACAATGGCGAGATCTTTGGCTTGCCCGGAAACAGCCAGCCTTCGGGACGGGACTCGCGCCAATATTGCCGCAGCACCTCAAGCAGGCTGGGCGACAACATGGCCTGCCGGTCCTTGCTGCCCTTGCCCTGATCGACATGGATCAGCATGCGCTGGCTGTCGATGTCGCGGACCCTGAGGTTGCAGACCTCCGAGGCCCGCAGCCCCGCCCCGTAGCTGATGCCAAGGGCTGCCCGATACTTCAATCCGGGCCCCGGCACCGAGGCCAGAAGCTTTGCGACCTCTTCCACGCTCAGCACCACCGGCAACTTCCGCGGCTGGCGATGGAACTGCATGTATCGCTTCATCTCCTCGCGCCCGCAGGTGACGCCGAAAAAGAACCGCAGCGAAATGATGCGCACATTGAACGTGGTGGCTGACACCAGGTCCTTCGTCATCTGCAACTGATAGGCCCGCAGATCCTCTGGCGTGGCTGTATCCGGAGATCGCCCCAGGAAAGACGCGAAATGCTTCACGCAGCGAATGTGCCCCTGCTGGGTCTTCTCGCACAACCCGCGGATATGCATGTCCTCAATCATCCGCTGGCGCAGCGGGGTGGTCTTCTCCTCCTTCATCGAAACCTCCTGTCTGACGGGTGGAAGGACCCACATCGTCAGCCCAGAAAGGCCTCACACAAAGAGCAACGCTGAATTGGGAACCGAACGCCAGCCACAGGCGCCAATGCCGCGGAGCGGCTTAGTCCTTCCGCCCACATCGTCGACCGTGTCGGTCAATTCGGCGCGGTGATGTGTTCCGTCATGCCTTGTGCCGTTCCTGTTGAAGGGGATCTGCAAACCCTCCGATTTTCCGCCGTGCGCCGCCGTGAACCGCACACTGCCAAATACCTGTTGAGTCGAGCAAAAATCCGGTTCCCTTAATCGATCCCGAACCGGGGTTGAGCTGAGGCGTCCCCGCGCAATGGGGACGACATGACGGCAGATCACCGGAATTCCGAGGCTAGGTCCCGCGGTGCGCGCATGCTGCGCACTGCGCTCGGCGCGTCGATCGCGCGGCTTCTCGAGGACCCGAGTGTCGTCGAGGTCATGCTGAACCCTGATGGTCGCATCTGGGTCGACCGTCTGTCTCAAGGGCTAGCCGATACGGGGGAGCGGCTCTCTGCCGCCGATGGTGAGCGCATCGTTCGGCTAGTGGCCCATCATGTCGGTGCAGAGGTTCATGCGCGGAGCCCCAGGGTGTCGGCGGAGCTGCCCGAAACCGGGGAGCGGTTCGAAGGTCTTCTACCGCCCGTCGTCGCCGCCCCGGCCTTTGCCATCCGCAAACCCGCGGTCGCAGTCTTCACGCTGGACGATTACGTAGCGGCGAGGATCATGACTGAACATCAGGCCGATGCTCTCCGAGCCTCGGTCGCAGCACGTGCCAACATTCTCGTGGCGGGCGGCACCTCGACGGGCAAGACCACGCTGACCAACGCTCTCCTGGCCGAGGTTGCGAAGACCTCGGATCGCGTAGTCATCATCGAGGATACCCGCGAGCTGCAATGCGCCGCGCCCAACCTGGTCGCGCTGCGTACCAAGGATGGTGTTGCGACCCTCTCTGATCTGGTCCGGTCCTCGCTGCGCCTGCGCCCGGACCGCATACCCGTGGGCGAAGTGCGCGGGGCGGAGGCCCTTGATCTTCTGAAAGCCTGGGGCACCGGCCATCCCGGGGGGGTCGGGACGATCCACGCCGGGAGCGCCATCGGCGCGCTGCGCCGCCTTGAGCAACTCATCCAGGAAGCTGTCATCACCGTCCCCCGCGCGCTGATCGCCGAGACGATCGATCTGGTCGCCGTTCTCGCAGGGCGCGGCTCTGCGCGTCGGCTGGTCGAACTGGCCCGCGTCGACGGGCTCGGCGCTGACGGCGACTACAGCATCACCCCCGCAACCACCCCGAAAGGACACCCCGAATGATCCGCCACGCCCGTGCCCTGCAACGTCGTGCCACGACCCTCGCGACTGCTGCCTATGTCAGCCTGCTGCTGGCCCCTGCGGCCCATGCGTCCGGCTCCTCCATGCCCTGGGAGGCGCCGCTTCAGGCCATCCTCCAGTCGATCGAGGGTCCCGTCGCCAAGATCGTTGCCGTCATCATCATCATCGCCACCGGCCTCACGCTGGCCTTCGGCGACACCTCGGGCGGGTTCCGGCGCCTGATCCAGATCGTCTTCGGCCTGTCGATCGCCTTTGCAGCGTCGAGCTTCTTCCTCTCTTTCTTCTCCTTCGGCGGTGGGGCGCTGCTCTGATGGCGGGAAGTTTCGAGAGCCTCGATGCCGTTCCCGGCTTTTCCGTACCGGTGCATAGGGCGCTGACCGAGCAGATCCTGCTGGGCGGCGCGCCGCGGTCCATTGCGATCCTGAACGGCACGTTGGCCGCGGCCATTGGCCTCGGCCTGCGCCTCTGGCTGGTCGGCATCCTCATCTGGGCCGTGGTGCATCTTCTGGCGGTCTGGGCCGCGAAGCGCGACCCGCTCTTCGTCGAAGTCGGTCGCAGGCATCTGCGTCTTCCTGCCTTCCTCGCGGTGTGAGGGCGCGCCCATGATGAACCTCGCCGAATATCGCAACCGCAACGCTCGTCTCGCGGATTACCTGCCCTGGGCGGCGCTGGTCGCGCCCGGGATCGTTCTGAACAAGGACGGCAGCTTTCAGCGGACGGCCAGGTTCCGCGGGCCGGACCTCGACTCCGCGGTCGCGGCCGAGCTGGTCGCGGTGGCAGGGCGCATCAACAACGCCTTTCGGCGTCTGGGCTCCGGCTGGGCGATCTTCGTCGAGGCGCAGCGGTCCGAGGCCGCGACCTATCCCGACAGCCGGTTTCCCGATCCGGCCTCGGCGCTTCTCGATGCCGAACGCAAGGCGGCCTTCGAGGAGGCGGGCACGCATTTCGTGTCAGGCTATTTCCTGACCTTCCTCTGGCTGCCGCCGGCGGAGGATGCCGCCCGTGCCGAGACCTGGCTGTACGAGGGTCGCGAGCAATCCGGGGTCAATCCGTGGGAACTGCTGCGGGGTTTCATCGACCGGACCGATCGCGTGCTGTCCCTGCTGGACGGCTTTATGCCCGAATGCCGCTGGCTCGATGATGCCGAGACGCTGACCTATCTGCATTCGACCGTCTCGACCAACCGCCAGCGCCTGCGTGTGCCCGAGGTGCCGATGCATCTCGATGCGCTCTTGGCCGATCAGCCGCTGACTGCGGGCCTCGAGCCCTGCCTCGGCGATCAGCATCTCCGCGTCCTGACGCTCACCGGTTTTCCCAGTGCGACCACGCCCGGGCTCCTCGATGAGATGAACCGGCTGGCCTTTCCCTATCGCTGGTCCACCCGCGCGATCCTTCTGGACAAGACGGATGCGGTGCGCCTGCTGACCCGGATCCGCCGCCAGTGGTTTGCCAAGCGCAAGTCGGTCGCCGCGATCCTGAAGGAGGTGATGACCAACGAGCAGTCCGCGCTGGTCGACACCGACGCGGCGAACAAGGCGCTCGATGCCGACATGGCGCTGCAGGAGCTCGGCGCCGATGTCGCGGGCATGGCCTATGTCACGGCCACGATCACGGTCTGGGACCGCGATCCGCACGCCGCCGACGAAAAGCTCCGGCTGGTGGAGAAGATCGTGCAGGGGCGGGATTTCACGGCCATGCCCGAGACCGTCAATGCGGTCGATGCCTGGCTCGGCTCCCTGCCGGGGCATGCTTACGCGAATGTCCGCCAGCCCCCGATCTCGACCCTGAACCTCGCCCACATGATCCCGCTCTCGGCAGTCTGGGCGGGGCCGGATCGGAATGATCATCTGGACGCGCCGCCCTTGCTCTTCGGCAAGACCGAAGGGTCGACGCCGTTCCGCCTGTCGCTGCATATCGGCGACGTCGGCCATACCTTGGTGATCGGGCCGACGGGTGCCGGGAAATCCGTGCTTCTGGCGCTGATCGCGCTGCAGTTCCGGCGTTATGCGCAGAGCCAGATCTTCGCTTTCGATTTCGGCGGGTCGATCCGGGTTGCGGCGCTCGCCATGGGCGGCGACTGGCATGATCTAGGTGGTTCGCTTACCGATAGTGGGGAAGGGGCGGTTTATCTCCAGCCGCTCGCCCGGATCGACGATCCCGGAGAACGCGCCTGGGCTTCGGGCTGGATCGCGGCGATCCTCGCCCGCGAAGGCGTGACCATCACCCCCGAGGTGAAGGAGCATCTCTGGACCGCGCTGTGCTCGCTCGCCTCGGCACCGATCGGCGAGCGCACGATCACGGGCCTTGCCGTTCTTCTGCAATCGACCGACCTGAAGCAGGCGCTGCGGCCCTATTGCCTCGGTGGCCCCTATGGACGGCTCCTTGACGCCGAGATCGAGGAACTGGGCGAAGCCTCCGTTCAGGCCTTCGAGATCGAAGGGCTGGTCGGGACCGGCGCGGCACCGGCGGTGCTGTCCTATCTTTTCCACCGGATCGGGGATCGCCTCGATGGTCGGCCGACACTGCTGATCATCGATGAAGGATGGCTGGCGCTTGATGATGAGGGCTTTGCCGGCCAGCTCCGTGAATGGCTAAAGACGCTGCGCAAGAAGAATGCCTCGGTCATCTTCGCCACCCAGTCCCTGAGCGACATCGACGGCAGCGCCATCGCGCCCGCGATCATCGAGAGCTGTCCGACCCGGCTTCTTCTGCCGAACGAGCGGGCGATCGAGCCGCAGATCACGGCCATCTATCGCCGCTTCGGCCTGAATGACCGCCAGATCGAGCTCCTCGCGCGGGCCACGCCCAAGCGTGACTACTACTGCCAATCCCGCCGCGGCAACCGCCTGTTCGAACTTGGGCTTTCCGAGGTCGGCCTCGCGCTCTGCGCGGCCTCCTCGAAGTCCGATCAGGCTGCCGTCGACCGGCTTCTGGCCGAACATGGACGCGCAGGCTTTCTCGCCGCCTGGCTGCGCCACCGCGGCGTGGACTGGGCAGCTGACCTGATCCCCGATCTTCCCAACCTCACTCCCGGACCCGAGGCCAAGTCGCCACAGGACCCGGACCACCCCCCAGCAGAGGAGACCTGACCATGACCCGCACCCCCATCGGCCGTTTCGCCGGCGCCTCGATGCTCGCCCTCGCGCTTGCCGCGCCCGTGGCCCTGTCGCCGATCCTTGCCAGCCCGGCCCATGCCTTCTTCGGCTTCGGTCGCATCGTCTATGATCCGAGCAACTATGCCCAGAACGTGCTGACCGCCGCTCGCACGCTCGAGCAGATCAACAACCAGATCCAGCAGCTGCAGAACGAGGCGCAGATGCTGATCAACCAGGCCCGCAACCTCGCGAGCCTGCCCTATTCGTCTCTGCAGCAACTGCAGCAGAATGTCGGCCGGACGCAGCAGTTGCTGCAACAGGCCCAGAGCATCGCCTTCGACGTGGGTCAGATCGACCAGGCGTTTCAGGACCGCTACGGCAATGTCGCGCTATCCGCGACCGACGCGCAGCTCGTCGCGGATGCCCGGGCGCGCTGGGAAACCACCGTCGGCAGTTTGCAGGACGCCCTGCGCGTGCAGGCGGGCGTCGTCGGCAACATCGACACCAACCGCGCCGAAATGTCCGCGCTGGTCGGCCAGAGCCAGAACGCCACCGGTGCCCTGCAGGCGACGCAGGCGGGCAACCAGCTTCTGGCCCTGCAATCGCAACAGCTGTCGGACATGATCGCGCTTCTGTCGGCCAATGGCCGGGCCGAGGCGCTGATCGAGGCCGAGCGCGCCACCGCCGCCGAGCAGGGGCGGGTCCAGCGCGAGCGCTTCCTCACGCCGGGCGCGGGCTATCAGCCCGGCAATGCCCGGATGTTCAGCACCAACTGAAACGCGGGGAAGGGGGCCTTTATGGAAGGCAAGGTGCTGGCCCGGATCGGTGCGGTGGTCTTTGTGGCCATCGCCATCACCGCAACGGTGATCGACATGACGCGGCAGGAAGAACCGCCACCCGTGTCCTCACTTCCTGCCCTTCAGCCCCCAACCGATCCTCTGCGCGCCACGCTGCGCCGGTGCCAGCAACTCGGCGAGGCGGCCAGCAACGAGGTGGAATGTCTGTCGGCCTGGGCGCAGTCGCGGGACCGGTTCCTGGGCCGCCCGACGACGCACGCCGCACCCCAAGGGAATGAGGGACAGTGAACCATGGACGGCACCGGCGTCATCGACAACTTCCTCGGCATCTTCACCAGCTATATCGACAGCGGCTTCGGACTCCTGGGGGGCGAGGTCGCCTTTATCGCCACCACGCTCATCGTGATCGATGTGACGCTGGCCGCCCTGTTCTGGACCTGGGGCGCGGACGACGACATCATCGCCCGCCTCGTCAAGAAGACGATCTTCGTCGGCATCTTCGCCTACCTGATCTCCAACTGGAACATGCTCGCGCGGATCGTCTTCGAAAGTTTTTCGGGGCTTGGGCTTCTCGCATCCGGCACCGGGTTCTCTGCCGCCGATCTCTTGCGCCCGGGCCGCGTCGCTCAGACCGGTCTCGATGCCGGGCGTCCGCTCCTCGAGGCCATCTCGGACCTCATGGGCTTTGTCGCCTTCTTCGAGAACTTCATCCAGATCGCCTGCCTGATGTTCGCCTGGGTCCTGGTGCTCCTGGCCTTCTTCATCCTGGCCGTGCAGCTCTTCGTGACGCTGATCGAGTTCAAGCTGACGACCCTTGCGGGTTTCGTGCTGATCCCCTTCGGCCTCTTCGGCAAGACCGCCTTCATGGCCGAACGGGTGCTGGGCAATGTCGTCTCGTCGGGCATCAAGGTGCTGGTGCTGGCCGTCATCATCGGCATCGGCTCGACGCTCTTCTCCCAGTTCACCTCGGGGTTTGGCGGGGCCACGCCCACGATCGATGATGCCATGGCGATCGTGCTGGCGGCGCTCTCGCTTCTGGGGCTCGGCATCTTTGGCCCCGGCATCGCCTCCGGCCTCGTCTCGGGTGGGCCGCAACTCGGGGCGGGTGCGGCCGTCGGAACCGGCCTTGCCGCAGGCGGCGCGATGATCGCGGGCGGGGCCGCAGCCGGTCTTGCCGCACGGGGCGGCGGCGCGGCGCTTGCCGGCGGTGCCGCAACCGTCCGTGGCGGCGCGGCCGCCGCAGGCGGAGCATCGACGGCCTATAGCCTTGCCTCCATGGGACAATCCGGAGCGGGCGGTGTCGCCGCGGGGCTGGGCGGCGTGGCCCGCGCGGCGGGTGCGGCCGCCGCCTCTCCGCTGAAACGCGCGACCGCCCGGGCCGCCGACGGTATCGGCTCCAGCTTCGCCGCTGGCGCGCGGGGCGGGTTTGGCGCCACCGGGGGCTCATCCTCAATGGGGACCGTTGCCGGAACGCCGGAGGCAACCGCGCCTCCGGCTACCGCAGCCGGTGCTGTCCCCGCTTGGGCGCAGCGGATGCAGCGCAAGCAGGCCCTCAGCCAAGGCACCACGATGGCGGCCCATGCCATCCGGTCCGGCGACGGTCAGGGTGCCGGATCTTCCATCAATCTTTCCGAGAGCAATCGCTGATGAACATCTTCAAGAGACCCAGCCCCCATTACGGGAAATCCCCGGAGCCCGAGACGCCCTATCAGAAGGCCGCCCAGGTCTGGGATGAGCGGATCGGTTCCGCCCGCGTTCAGGCCCGGAACTGGCGATACATGGCCTTCGGCTGCCTGATTCTCGCAGGCGGCTTCGCCTCGGCGCTCGTCTGGCAATCCGCGCGCGGCACCGTCGTGCCTTGGGTCGTGCAGGTCGACAATCTGGGGCAGGCGCAGACCGTGGCCCCGGCGGCCGCAGACTACATGCCCACCGATCCCCAGATCGCCTGGCATCTTGGCCGGTTCATCGAACAGGTCCGTGCCATTCCCGCCGATCCGATCATCGTGCGGCAGAACTGGCTGCGGGCCTATGACTGGACGACGGACCGCGGGGCTGCGGCCCTCAACGACTATGCCCGCGCCAATGACCCCTTCAGCCGCGTCGGCCGGCAGCAGGTCTCCGTCGAGGTTTCCAGCGTCATCCGCGCCTCACCGGACAGCTTCCGCGTTGCCTGGATCGAGCGGCATTTCGAGAACGGCCAACTGGCCACGACCGAGCGCTGGACGGCGATCTTGACCATCGTGGTCCAGACCCCGCGCACGGCCGAGCGGCTGCGGGTCAATCCGCTGGGTATCTATGTCAACGCCATCAACTGGTCACGGGAGATGAGCCAATGACCGTCCCGACGATCCGCATGTCCCGGCCTTTGGCTTTCCGCACACCCGCGATTGCGGCTTTGCTGGCCGCGACCGCCCTTGCAGGCTGCGCATCGCAGCCAAACCCTCAGTTCAGCTACGATGTCGATGTACCGCCCTTGCCGACGGTTCCTGCGGCGGTCACGGATGATCGCCCGCGCCCCTTGCATGTGCCCCCGGCCTGGACGGTCGCGCGGGGCGGACCGGAGGCCGGAACGCCCGCCGGACGCGTCGAGAACGCCAACGCCGCCGCCCGGGTCGAACCGCGCCGCGAGGGCTACTACAACGCCATCCAGATCTACCCCTGGTCCGACGGTGCACTCTATCAGGTCTATGCCGCGCCCGGTCAGATCACGAACATCGCGCTCGAGCCGGGAGAGAGCCTGACCGGCGCCGGGCCGATCGCTGCGGGCGATACCGCACGCTGGATCATCGGCGACACCGAAAGCGGCAGCGGCGCGAACCGCCGGGTGCATATCCTCGTCAAGCCGACCCGCCCGGACATCTCGACGAACCTCGTCATCACCACCGACCGGCGGATCTACATGATCGAGCTTCGGGCTCAGGAGGCACTCTACATGCCTGCCGTGGCCTGGGCCTATCCGGCACCTCCACCGGGGCAGCGCAACACCGTGCCGGCCGCGCCCCAGATTCCGGCCGAGGCGGCGCGCAACTACCGCTACGGGTTGACCGGGGACAGCCCGCCCTGGCGGCCGATCTCGGTCTTCGATGACGGCAGGCGGGTCTATGTCGTCTTCCCGCGGGGCATCGTGCAGGGCGAAATGCCGCCGCTCTTCGTCATCGGGTCGGATGGCGAGACGCAAATCGTCAACAGCCGCATCCACCAGAATGTCCTGATCGTGGATCGACTCTTCGGGGTCGCGGAACTGCGCCTCGGCAGTGGTGAGCGCCAGCAGGTCGTCCGCATCCTGCGGATCGAGCCGCAGCAGGCTGAGGTGCGCCCAGCTGCGACCGGGGAGGCCCCGACATGACCGACAACATGAACGCAACTGCCGAGCCCATGCGCCTGCGCGCGGAACCGCCGCGGGTGACGCGCCTGTCACGAAAGGTTCTGGCGGGTGTCGGCGCCGCTGCACTTCTCGGCATCGGCGGGGCGCTGATCTATGCGCTGCAGACCCGCGATCCGGGGCCGGGCGGCGAGGAGCTCTATTCCATCGACAACCGCCCCACCGCCGACGGGCTGACCGGCCTGCCGCGGGACTATACCGGCCCTGTGCTCGGACCGCCGCTTCCCGGCGATCTCGGGGGTCCGATCCTCGATGCCCAGAACCGAGGTCAGCCCATTGCCCCTCCTGCGATGGCGATGCCTGCCGTCGATCCCGACGAAGAGCGCCGCCGCGCCGAGGAAGAGGCTGCGCGACTGAGCACGGTCTTCTTCCAGTCGGGGCCGAGGCCAGGTGCAGGTCCGGGGACCGCTCCCGGTCTTGCCGACTTCGGTCTTGCCGGGCTTCCGGCTCAGGCGCCCGCGCAGGACCGCCAGACCGCGTTCTTGACCGGCCCGGCCGACCGACAGGTTGTCGCGTTGGACCGCGTCATGGCACCGGCTTCGCCTTACATCCTGCAGGCAGGGGCGGTGATCCCGGCGGCGCTGATCACGGGCATCCGGTCCGATCTTCCGGGACAGATCACCGCCCAGGTCACGGAAAACGTCTACGACAGCCCGACCGGAAGCCTGCTTCTGATCCCGCAGGGCACACGGCTGATCGGCGCATATGATGCGGGCGTGACCTTCGGCCAGCGCCGGGTCCTCCTTGTATGGAACCGCCTCATCCTGCCCAACGGCCGCTCCATCGTGCTGGAACGGCAGCCCGGTGCGGATGCTTCAGGCTTCGCGGGTCTTGAGGACGGCGTTGATTATCACTGGGCGGAACTCTTGCAGGCGGCCGGCCTTTCCACGCTGCTCGCCGTCGGGGCGGAGCTTGCCACCGATGAAGAGGATCGCTTGATCCGCGCCCTGCGCGACGGGGCGCAGGACACGATCAATCAGGCCGGGCAGGCGATCGTCCAGCGCCAGTTGCAGGTCGCGCCGACGCTGACCATCCGGCCGGGCTTCCCGGTCCGGGTGATTGTCACCCGCGACCTCGTCCTCGAACCTTACGGGAACTGAACATGACCAAGCTGAAACTCGGCCCCCTCGTCGACGACAGGCCCGTGAAGGTGAGCGTTGAACTGCCCGGACCGCTGCATCGCGATCTTCTCTTGTATGCCGAGGTTCTGGCCCGGGAAACCGGCCAGCCAGTCGCGGATCCGGTCAAACTGATCGTGCCGATGCTCAAGCGCTTCATGGCCACGGACCGGGGCTTCGTCCGGTCCCGCAAACCCCGATCATGATCCAGAAGGTGGATTGCGCCGCCCGGTCGCCGCGATCATCTCCATCAGCGTGTCGATGACGTCCCGCGTCGCGTCCCATTTGGCGGCCGGGTCCATCGCCTGGTTTTCGAGGTTGAGGCTGACGGCGCCGTGCACCGTCGACCAGAACATCAATCCCTGGCGCCGAAGATCCGCGCCCGGCAGATAGCCGTGGTCCTGCGACTCCCTCAGACCGTTCAGCAGCAGCGCGAGAACCCGGCGTCCGTTCTCGCTTGACCAGGGATCGTCACCCACGCCGAGCTTCGGGGGCGGGGAGAACATCAGCCGGTAAAGGGTCGGATTGTCGAGGGCGAAGCGCGCATAGGCGTAGCTGCCCTCGCGCAGATAGCCGAAAGGGTCTGACCGCATGCGCTCGGAAACCGCAGCCTTCACTTCGTAGAGCCGGTTGAAGCCTTCATCCCGCATGGCGATGAGCAGCGCGCACTTGTTGCGGAAATGACCGTAGAGCGCAGGCGCCGTGCAGCCGATGGCTTGGGCGACTTCTGTTAGCGGCACATCGAAATCGCCTCTTTGCGCGACCAGTCTGATCGTCTCCTCGACCGCGCGACGGCCGATGTCGAGTTCCTGCGCCTTCCGGGGGCGGGCCATCGAAGTCCCCGCAACTTTGCGTGATTACTGAATGACGTTTATTTTTTTCGTTGACGCTCCGGATGTCAAGCGGCAGCATCCATAAATGAACGACGTTAACTTTTAAGGGCTGCGGCGGGTGATGGGGACAGACCGGGTCGAGCTGTGCCAAATGGTAGACGGTTCCCTGCTGGACCCGCAGGATAATGGGATCACACTCATGGCGCTTCGTCTGGTCGCCGGCCGCGGCTCTGGATGAACCGACATGGCTGGGGACCGGGACAGTCAAGGCCGTTCTGGTGACACCGCCCCGGCGCGGCTTGCTTCAATGACCGGGGGAAGGGCACCCGTCAGGCTCCGGCAACTCAGATACTTCCTTGCCGCCGCCGATTACGGCAGCTTCCGCAAGGCGGCCGCAGCCCTGTCCATCCAGGAGTCCTCGATCAGCCGGCGCATCCGGGATCTCGAGGATGACCTTGGTGCCTCTCTGTTCCAACGATCGCACGGCGGCGTCCGCCTGACTGTTGCAGGGCAGGAGTTCATGCCGAGCGCCCGTCATGCCTTGCGTCAGATCGACATCGGTGTGACGCGCGTTGCTGCGGTCGGTCGGGCGGAGGAAGGGGTCCTCAAGCTCGGCATTTTCTCCTCGCTTGCCTCCGGTTTCCTGTTCGACCTGCTGGGTGCCTTTGGAAAACAGCACCCCAAGGTCCGGGTCCATCTGGTCGACGGCGACCCGGCCGAACATGTCGCGGCCGTGCGCAACCTCGAACTGGACGCCGCCTTCGTCACCGGGGCAGGTCACCGGGACGGCTGTGAAACAGAACAGCTTTGGTTCGAACATGTCTTTATCGTACTTCCCGAAGGTCACCCCCTCGCAGCCAAGGCCGCCCTGGCATGGTCGGACATCGCCAGAGAACGCTTTATCGTCAGCGACGCCCCACCGGGCCCGGAGATTCACGACTACCTAGTCGCGCATCTTTCCGATCTCGGGCGTCACCCTGACGTCCAGTTCCAGAAGGTCGGCCGTGACAACCTCTTGTCGCTTGTTGCCCTGGGGCGGGGCTTGACCCTGACGAGCGAGGCCACCATCGGTGCGCGATTCCCGGGCATTGCGTATCGGCAACTGACTGGAGAGGTCCTGCCGTTCAGCGTGGTCTGGTCAGCGCGCAACGACAACCCGGCGAGCCGTCGGCTGCTGAGCATGGCGCGTTCAATGGCAAAGCGCGCCGCCTCAAGTTTGAGTGCTCACTAAGGGTTTCTTCTTTGCTAGCCCGGACGCAGTAGAACAAGTGCTAAAGGAGCGTCGCCCCCCGATCAGCCGCTGTTCCAAGCTTGCCATATGTGGCCATAATAGACAAAATAGCACTAACGTGATCGTGCTGTTGTATGCCGGTATGGCTTTCGTGAGCGATGCAAAGGGTAGCCAAACTGCCCCGAAAGGACGCTGTCATGCGAACTATGTCCGCTAGAGAGGCCAAGAATGCATTCGGGTTACTGATCGACACTGCACGTGCTGAGCCGGTGATGATCGAGAAGCACGGCAGGGGGGTAGTCGTGGTCGTGGCGGTTGAAGAATATGAGCGGCTTGCCGAACAAGCGCTGCGGTCGGGCAAGAGCAATCAAAAGCCCACGCAAGAAGAGCAGGAGGGCTAAGCACGGTGCAGCGAAGCTTTAGTCAGTATCAGGCGAAGTATTTCGCCCACTTCCTGACCCGGGAAGGCTTCGAGGACGGTGACGCGCTCACCCAGTCCCTTTCTTCGGCACGTGTGGATCTCAACCCTCACCAGGTCGATGCGGCTATGTTCGCGCTCAGATCTCCCTTGTCAAAAGGGGTGCTCCTTGCTGACGAAGTCGGTCTCGGCAAGACGATCGAGGCGGCTTTGGTCTTGAGCCAATATTGGTGGAGTCGGCAACGGAACCTGCTTCTTGTCGTTCCGGCTTCGCTGCGCAAGCAGTGGGCCGCGGAACTCATGGAGAAGTTCTCACTCCCTTCGGAAATCCTCGATGCCAAAAGGCTCAAGGAGATCAAGGCCGCGGGGCGTTCAAGCCCTATCGGTCGAGCGGAAGGCATCATCATCCTTTCTTACGAGTTCGCCGCCCGAATGGCTGACGCAATCCGGATGGTCCCATGGCACCTAGTCGTGTTCGACGAAGCCCACAAACTCCGAAACGTCTACCGGGCCGCGGAAACCTCTCGGGCTGCCGTCCTGCGTCACGCGCTGGCCGGTCGCCAGAAGCTCCTTCTTACCGCCACACCGCTGCAGAATAACCTGATGGAGCTTTTCGGGCTGATCAGCATCATCGACGATACCTACTTCGGGTCAGAACAGGCGTTCCGCGCTGAGTTCGGCGGCCGGGAGGAGGTTGCATCGCAGGCGCTGCTGGCGCGCCGCCTTGAGCCGATCTGCAAGCGCACCCTTCGCCGGCAGGTGCAGAAGGCGGGCCTGATCAACTACACGAACCGTCTGGCCAAGACCTTCGACTTCACGCCGGCCCGGCTGGAAACAGATCTCTACGACCTGATGTCGGCCTATCTCCAGAGGACCGACACGATCGCACTGGGGCAAAACGGGCGGCACCTCGTGACGCTGATGCTGCGGAAGATCCTCGGATCGTCGTCCTTCGCCGTGGCGCAGACCCTCGACAAGATGGTCAGGCGGCTCCAGGGCAAGCTCATCGTCGATGACGAGACGCTCGCCGACATCGACGGTTTCGCCGAAGAGGCAGAAGACTGGCGCGATGCCGGAGGCGGCGCCGAAGCCGATGCTGTCGAGGATCACGAGGATGACGCCATCGAGCGTATCGATCCCAAAAAGCTGCAGGCCGAGATCGACGAACTGACCCGCTATCGCGATCTGGCCATTTCCATCGCGGACAATGCCAAGGGCCGAGCGTTGCTTGAGTGCTTGCCGCACGTCCTGACCGAGATCGTCGGCAAGGGGGGGCAGCGCAAGGCTGTGATCTTCACCGAGTCCGTGCGCACCCAATCCTACCTGCGCGACCTGCTCGAGGCGAACGGCTTTCGGGGCCAGACGGTCATCCTGAACGGCTCCAACTCCGACAAGGACAGCAACGCGATCTACAAGGGTTGGCTCGACAGGCATCGCGGAACCGAAGCCGTTTCAGGCTCAAAGACCGCCGACATGAAGGCTGCCATCGTCGATGCCTTCCGTAATGACCGCACCATCCTGATCGCCACGGAATCCGGCGCCGAAGGCATCAACCTTCAGTTCTGTTCCCTGCTGATCAACTACGACCTGCCTTGGAACCCCCAGCGGGTCGAGCAGCGGATTGGGCGCTGCCACCGCTACGGCCAGAAGATCGACGTCACCGTCATCAACTTCCTGAACCGCAAGAACCACGCCGAGGCGCGCATCCACCAGCTGCTGGAACAGAAGTTCAAACTGTTCGAGGGGGTTTTCGGATCTTCCGACGAGGTGCTCGGTGCCATCGAGTCCGGCGTGGACATCGAGCGACGCATCCTCAACATCGTCCAGTCATGCCGGACCAATGACGAGATCAATGCCGCCTTCGACCGCCTTCAGGCCGAGTTCAGCGTCGAGATCGACGAGGCCAAGAAGGACGCCCGAAACAAGCTTCTGGCCGAGATGGACGACCGGGTGATCGAACGCCTCCTGGGGCGGCGCGAGGCGGTCGTGTCGGCCATCGGCGACTTCAAGCGCGCGCTCCTTGGCCTTGCGCGGGCGGAACTGCCCGACGCCCGTTTCCACGACGACCACGCCCAACGCTTCGACTACGCGGGCGAGACGTGGTCGACCGAATGGCCTGAGGCGGACGAGCGCGGCTGGCGGTTCTTCCGGCTGGCCGATGGCGGCCTTGCCGACCGGCTGATCGCGCAGGCCAAGGAACGGCCGCTGGAACCCGCGTCCTTGCGGTTCGACTATGCGGCCTATCCCGGCAATCTGGCGGATGTGGCCGAACTGCGGGGGCAGTCGGGTTGGATGCGGGTCGCGCGGCTGACCCTGCACACCCCGGCCAAGACCTATGACGAGATCATCTGCGCCGCCTTCACCGACCAGGGCCATGAGGTTCATTCCGAAACGGTCGAGCGTCTGTTGCAGGTTCCGGCCGAGGTTGCGGGGGCTGCGGTCGGGGACATGCCCGACGCGCGCCTCTCCGGCGTCATGGCGGAGCGGCAGACCCACGTGGTCGCCCGCGCGCAGGAGCGGCTGGGCGAGTTCCTGAACGAAGAGGAAGAACGCCTCGACGCTTGGCGCGATGATGCCAAGGTGTCCTTCGATCAGCAGATCAAGGCGCTGAGCAAGGAAGCCAACGAGAAGAAAAAGCTGGCGCGGGCGACGTCAGGCCTTGAGGCCAAGCTGGAGCTGCAGCGCGAAGCCAAGCAGATCCAGCGGCAGGTCGACGACCTGCAGCACCAGCTTTACACCCGCCTGCGCGAGATCGACGACGAGCGCGAGCGGATGCTGGACGAGATCGCCGATCAGTTGAACCTGACGCCCACATTGACCACACTGTTTTCAATAAGATGGAGCCTTGCCTGATGGCCACTAAGTCCAAGCTCGAACTCACATGGATTGGCAAGGACATCCGCCCCCGGCTGGAACCGCGTATTCTGATCGAAGAGCCAGAGCTGTCCTATCACGCCAAGGCGCGGCGCGACGGCGACATCTTCGACAATCTGCTAATTCAAGCAGATAATCTTCTCGCACTCAAGGCACTGGAGGCTGACCCGCGAGTCGCGGGCAACGTAAAGTGTATTTATATAGATCCGCCCTACAATACGGGATCAGCATTCGAGCACTATGACGATGGCTTGGAGCATTCGATTTGGCTCTCTCTTATGAGGGAGCGTGCATTCATTCTTCGAGACTTACTTGCAGACGATGGACTTTTCTTTGCTCAAATAGACGACAACGAATTTCCTTATTTTGCCGTCATGCTTGATGAGGTTTTCGGCCGAGAAAATAGGATAAACGTAATCGCAGTAAAGATGAGTGAGGCTTCAGGCGTTAAGATGTCTCATGTGGACAAAAAATTGCCAAAACTCAAAGAGTACGTCCTCGTTTACCGAAAAAGACTG
>NZ_PZKF01000026.1 GCF_003034995.1 Phaeovulum veldkampii DSM 11550
CAGGCCAAGGTCTTCCCACAGATGGCCGCCCTCCATCGCGCGGCGGGCAAGGATCTGGGCCAGCCAGCCGCTTTCGGCGCTGACAGAGCCGCCGCGCCACTGGATCATCAGCGCAATTGCCGCCTGATCGGGCGGCGGCGGGGCCAGCGGGCGGTCAAGATCTGGCAGCGGCGGGCCGCGCCAGAACCGCGCAGCGAGCCGCGCCAGATCGGCGCCCTCAAGCCCCAGCAGATCGGGCAGGGCGCCCTGGCCCGCCGCGCGATCGGCCAACGCGTGGGCCAGGATCGCCGCCATATCTGCGGCCAGATCAGGGGGGGCTGGGTCAGGCGGGGGCGGGTTCATGGGTCTGGCAATCTTTCGGGCAGACCCGGTTGCAGGCGCCACAGCCGATACAGTCGCCTGCATCGACCATCACCATGACCTTGCGCAGGATTTCGTCGTCATCATCGTCATCGGGGTCCAGATCGACCAGATCGCCGTCTTCGGTCACGCCTTTCAGCGTCATCACCGACCGGCTGCAGACCTTGAAGCAGCGGCCGCAGCCGATGCAGGTGGTGCTGTCGATCGCCGACAGGTAAAGGGGCGTGTATTCGGTGCCGCCGCGGGTGAAGGCTGTGATCGGCATCATCTGTCCTTTCGGGGTCAGGCTTGCGCGGCTTCGGGAAAGCGGGCGACAGTGGCGGCGGCATCGGCGGCAAGCGTCTCGCCCGCCTCGGCCAGTTTCTGGAAGGTTTCAAAACCAAAGCGGTGCACGTCGCGCAGGTGTTTCGACAGCACCACCAGCCGCCCCGCGATCAGCACCACGCGGCCCCAGCCTTCGTGGTTGAATTTGCTCATCTGCCCGGCCATGCAGCCGGTTTCACGTTCCAGCATCAGCCCGATTGCGTCGTAGAATTTTTCCAGCCGCCACATCACATCGGGGTCGGGGTCCGAGATGATCGGCATCGCCCGGCGTTCCTCGGCGGTCAGGATGAAATCGGCCAGCAACTCGGCGTCGCTTTTCCCTTCCCACGAGCCATAGGAATCTTCGGCGCGGATCACCGCAGCCAACTGGCGCAAAAAGGCGCTGTCGGGCCAGTCGCCGCCGCGCGTGGCGGGGGGGGCTTCGGCTTCGGGGGCGGTCATTGGCTCATCTCCTCGCTGTGGTCGTCATCCATAAAATCGCTGCTGCCGCGGCCAAGAGCCTTGCGCAGGAAGGGCGGCGGGGTGCCTTGCAGCATCTCGCGCACCTGTCCAAGGACGGCGGCGATGGGCTCGGGGTCTTTGCGCTTGATCGGGTGCACGCCCGCGCGCACCACCCGCGCTGCCGATGGCCCGCCGATGGCCAGAACGAACAGCAGCGCGCAGCCCTCAATCGCTGCGACCTTGGGGGCGATGCGGTCGGTTTCGTCATCGTGCCGGGCGGTTTGCGCGGTCGGCTCGGCAAAGGTCAGCGCCTCGACAAAGCGGGCCTCGGTGGCGTTGACCTCGTAGATGGCAAAATTCCGGGCCGAGCCGAAATGCGCGTTCAGGGTTTCCATGTCATTGGTCGCAATGGCGATTTTCAGCGCGTTGGTCATCTTTTGCTCCGGTTCAATGAGGCGCAGGCGGCGTATCGGGGGCATGCTCGAACTCCTGATCAATTCGGGCGGCGCCGAAATCTTCGGGCCGGGGGCGGTGCGATTGGGCCAGAACGGCATTGGCGATTTCAAAGTAGAAGGCGCGGGTGCCGCGATAGCCGACGCGGCACTGATCCTGTGCGCCCAGCCGGTCCATGATCGGAAAGCCCGCGCGCACCAGCGGCAGGTGCAGCCGCTCGGCGCCCATCCGGCCATGGGCATGTGTCAGCATCAGTTGTGCCCCCGCGGCAGCCGCCGCGCGTTCCAGATCGCCCAGATCTCCGATGATCACCTCGTCTGCCGGGATACGTTCGGCATTGGGGTTTTGCCCAGCGGTGGTGACGGCGGCCACGATTTCGGCCCCCATCGCGGTCAGGCCCGAACCCAGCCCAAAGGCCAGATCGGGTTCGGCGGCCAGTGCCACGCGTAGTCCGCCGATCTGGAAATGCGCGTCAAGGCAGGCGTCGGTCAGTCGGGCGCGGTCGCGCTTGATGATCGCGGGCGGTTCGTGGCCCGAAAGCTCCATCAGGGCGGTGACAAAGGCATCGGTGGCGCGCAGCCCGGTCAGCCCGCCGAACACCCGCGCGGGCACGCCGCGCGCTGCCAGCAGGTTGGCGGCGGGGCGCATCGCCTCGCCCACCGCCAGCGTCGCCACGCTGTTGGCCATGGCCCTGATCGCTGCCAGAGGGGTGCCCCCGGTCGAGGTGCCCGACCAGTCGGCAGCCAGATGCCCGTCAAGCGAGGTGGAGATGTCGGGCAGAATGATCGGCGTCAGGCCAAAGGCGCGGATCATGCCCGCAATCTCCTCGACCTCGGCGGGCGTCAGGTGGCTGCCGGGCAGAAAGTTGACCTGACCCGCCACCGTGGCGCCGCCCTGGGCAGGCACCAGCGCGGTGATGATCGCCTCGACCGCGCGAGCCCAGCCATCCTCCAGCCCGCCCTTGAAATCGGGGGTCGCGGCATGAACCACGGCAAGCCCCGCAAAATCGGGCCGCCGTTCCATGATCGCGCGCAACTCGCCTGCGATATCCTCGCCCCGAGTCTCGGCCAGCGCGGTCGAGGCGATGCCGATGAACTGGGGCTTGGCGCGGGCCAGCAGGTTTTCGATTGCTGCCTCGATCTGCTCCCCGCCGCCCAGAATGGCGCTGATTTCGTTCATCGCAGTGGTTTGCAGCGGGATCGCCTCATGGAAATGGCGCACCAGATGTACCATCGCAAAGGCGGTGCAGCCCTGGGCGCCGTGAAACAGCGGCACCGCGCCCGCAATGCCTAGATAGGCCATGGCCGCGCCTAGCGGCGCCGAGGTTTTCAGCGGGTTGGTGGACAGCGCGCGGCGCGGGTGAACCAGACGGGCCATTCACACCTCCCACGGGGCGGGGGCGCGCAGATCGGCCCAGACGGGGTTGTTGATCGACCGGTCCAGCGTTTTGACCAGTTGCACCATGCCCATGTAACCGGCGTAGGGTTCGTGCTTTTCCTGATTGACGTCGATCCAGGGCACGCGTGCCTTGAGCGCCACGAACTGGCTGCGTGCGCCCGACATCAGGACATCGGCCCGCGCCTCGCGCAGCAGCTTGAACATTTCGCGCGGGGCCATGTTGTCGAACATATGGGCCTCGGTGCCCATGATCTGCACGACACGGCCGCGATCATCGGGCGTGGCCTTGCGCATCGAGGTGCCGACCACCTCCATGCCCAGTTCCTGAAGCGCCGACACCACCGACCATGTCTTGTGCCCGCCGGTGTAAAGCAGCACCCGCCGCCCGGCGATGCGGGGACGATAAGGCTCCAGCGTGGCCCAGGTGCGGGCCTCTTCCTCGGCGATCAGCGCCTCGCAGCGCGGGATCAGGTCGGCGGGGGCACCGCGGTCTGCCAGCATCCGGCAGATGGTGCGCAGCGCGTCCGACGTGTCGGAAATGCCGTAGAACGACCCTTCGAAATAGGGAATGCCGTAGGTTTCCTGCAACTTTCGCGCCAGATTGACGTAGCCATGCGCGCAGAACAGCATCGACACCCGCGCCCGGTGCGCCATCGCCACTTGCCGATAGCGCGCATCGCCCGAGATCGAGCCCAGCACCCGGATGCCCAGCCGGTCCAGCAGCGGCTTGACCTGCCACAGTTCGCCCGACAGGTTGAAATCGCCGATCAGGTTGATGTCGCACAGGCCTGGGGCCTGGGGTTCGAGCGTGCCGATGACATGTTTGAACAGCACCTCGCCCGCCATCCGGTTGCCCAGATTCTTTGAGCCCACATAGCCCGGCACATTGACCGGAATGACGGGGGTCTCGAACCGCTCGGCGGCGGCCTTGCAGACCGCCTCGATATCGTCGCCGATCAGGGCGGTGACGCAGGTGGCATAGACGAAAACGGCGGCGGGCGCCTGCTGTTCGATCACCTCGCGGATCGCGCGGAACAGCTTTTTCTCGCCCTGGCCCATGACGATGTCCATCTCGGTCAGGTCGGTGGTAAAGCCGGTGCGATACAGTTCCGGCCCCGACGAGGCCGAGCCGCGGTTGTCCCAGGCGTTGCCCTCGCAGCCCAGCGGCGCATGAACCAGATGGGCCGCATCCACAATGGGCTGCAAGGCGATCTTGGCGCCGTCAAAGGCACAGCCGCCCGCAGCCGCGCCGGGCGTGAGCGCCTTGGAGCACCCCTTGCGGCGGCTGGCCGCGTCCTTGGCACGGTTGGTGGCGCAGGCGGGTTCGTCGAACGCCGCTTCGATCTGATGTTTCAAGGCTTCCGCCATCGCAGCCCCCTGTCAGATAAACAGGCCCCGGCGGGTGCCGGGGCCCGCATGCGTCAGCGGGTGAGATCGAAGGAAATATCCGTCTCGCCCAGAGTGCCGCTGTCGCTGTCGAGCTTGTCAAAGACCGTGTCGAGCAGCTTGACCAGCACGTTCAGCGCCCCCTGATAGCCCCAGGTCGGGAAGCGGTGGTGGTGGTGGCGGTCAAAGATCGGGAAGGTCAGGCGGATCAGCGGCAGGCCCAGATCGCGTTCCAGATATTTGCCATAGCTGTTGCCGATCAGCATGTCGGCCGGCTCGGTGGCCAGGATCGAGCGCAGATGCCACAGATCCTTGCCGGCCCAGACCTGGCAGCCCTGCCCGAAGGGTGACGAGGCCAGCAGCGCCTGCATTTTTTCGGCCCAGTCCTTGCCGCCGTTGGTGGCAAGGCAGTGCTTCGGCTCGCCGCCGGTTTCCATCACGAAACGCGCCATCGAATAGACGAAATCGGGGTCGCCATAGATCGCATAGGTCTTGCCGTGCAGATAGGCTTGGCTGTCGGCCATCGCATCCACCAGACGGCCGCGTTCCAGCCGCAGCGCCTCGGGGATTTCCTTGCCGGTCAGTTCCGACAGTTTCATCAGTAGCTCGTCAGTGCCCTGCACGCCCATCGGGTAATGGAAGGCGCTGGTTTCCTGGCCCTTTTCTTCGCAGAATGCCAGCGTCTTGCGCGAGCAATATTCCTGCATCGAGATTGTGGCTTTGGCGTTCAGCGCGTCCTTGATTTCATCTTGCGTGGTGCCGCCCGAATACATGCGGAATTCACCGTCCGAGGGGGTGTCGTAGACATCCGACACATCCGACAGGACGGTGGCCTGCACACCCATCAGCCCCAGCATCCGCTTCAGTTCGCGGATGTTGCCGACAGCATAGCCGTCAAAGCCGGGAATGATGTTGATGCCGTCGCCTGGCGCGCGTTCGGCATCTTTCCAGAACGGGGTCAGAATGCCCTTTTGCATGTTGTCATAGCCATCCACATGGCTGCCGACAAAGGCGGGGGTGTGGGCGAACGGGACCGGGAAATCCTCGGGGACGCTTTCCTTTTCCTTGGCCTTGATGATGAACGAGTTGAGGTCGTCCCCGATCACTTCGGCCATGCAGGTGGTAGAAACCGCGATCATCTTGGGATTGTAGAGTGCATAGGTGTTGGCCAGCCCCTCGACCATGTTGGTCAGGCCGCCGAACACCGCCGCATCTTCGGTCATCGACGACGACACCGCCGAGGACGGCTCCTTGAAGTGGCGCGCCAGGTGAGAACGGTAGTAGGCGACGCAGCCCTGGCTGCCGTGGACAAAGCTCATCGTGCCTTCGTATCCGGCGGCGGCGAACACCGCGCCCAGCGGTTGGCAGGCTTTGGCGGGGTTGATCGTCAGCGCCTCACGCGCCAGGTTCTTTTCGCGGTAATCCCAGGATTTGGTCCAGTCGCCGATTTCGGTGACCATGTTCGAGGGATGGCCGCATTCGAAGGTGGCGCGTTTGTTGTCCAGCATCGCCTTGTATTCGGGCTCGTGGAACAGCTTGGCGTGGTCCAGCACGTTATCTGCGGATTGGGGCATGATCGTCATCCTTTCGCTGGTCGTCCGCATTCCGGGACGCACCGCAAGGGTTGGGTTGAAAAGCGGGGGCAGGCCCAAGGGCAAACCCGCCCCCAGAGTGAAGCCGGGGATCAGGCCGACTTTTTCCAGGGTGCGTCGAACAGACCCCAGACCGGGTTGTTGATCGCAAGGTCCATGTCGCGGGCGAAGATCGCAAAGCCGTCATAGCCGTGATAGGGGCCGGAATAGTCCCAGCTGTGCATCTGGCGGAACGGAATGCCCATCTTCTGGGTCGCGTATTTTTCCTTGATGCCCGAGCCGACGAGGTCGGGGCGCAGGGTCTCGATGAACTTCTCCAGCTCGTAGCCCGAGACGTCATCATAGATCAGCGTGCCTTCCTTGACGTATTCGCCGGTGCGCTTGTAGTCGTCGCCATGGGCAAATTCGTAGCCGGTGCCGACGATCTCCATGCCCAGATCATGGTAGGCGGTCACGACGTGGCGCGGACGCAGGCCGCCGACGTAAAGCATGACCCGCTTGCCTTCCAGCCGCGGCATGTATTTGGCCTTCACCGCATCGACCAGCGGCTGATACTTGGCAATCACCGCCTCGGCCTTGTCCTGAATGGTCTGGTCGAACTTCGAGGCGATGGCACGCAGCGACGCGGCGATCTGGCTGGGGCCAAAGAAGTTGTATTCCATCCAGGCCAAGCCGTATTTTTCTTCCATGTGACGGCAGATGTAGGTCATCGACCGATAGCAGTGGATCAGGTTCAGCCTGGCTTTCGGCGCGCGTTCGATCTCGGCCAGGGTGGCATCGCCCGACCAGCAGCCGATGACGTTGAGGCCGATTTCCTCCAGCAGGATGCGGCTCGACCAGGCATCGCCGCCGATGTTGTAATCGCCGATGATGTTCACGTCATAGGCGCCGCCTTCATAGTCCACGCCCGCCTCTTGCGCCGGGTCGATCACCCAGTCGCGCAGCATGTCGTTGGCGATGTGGTGGCCCAGCGATTGCGAAACGCCGCGGAAACCCTCGCAGCGCACCGGCACGATGGTCTTGCCGATGTCGGCTTTCTTCTTCTTGGCCACCGCCTCGATGTCGTCACCGATCAGGCCGATCGGGCATTCCGACTGGATCGTGATGCCTTTGACCAGCGGGAACAGTTCGTTGATCTCGTCAATCGTCTTTTCCAGCTTCTTGTCGCCACCAAAGACGATGTCTTTTTCCTGAAAGTCGGTGGTGAACTGGAAGGTCACGAAACTGTCTACCCCGGTGGTGCCGGTGTAGTAGTTGCGACGCTGGCTCCAGGAATAATGACCACAGCCCACGGGGCCGTGGCTGATGTGGACCATGTCCTTGATCGGCCCCCAGACCACACCTTTCGACCCCGCATAGGCGCAGCCGCGGATGGTCATCACGCCGGGAACTGACTTGATGTTGGATTTCACCGTGTCGCATTTCGACACGATTCCGGTTTCGCCCTCGGGCGCGGCTTCGGCCACGCCCAGATGCTTGGCGCGCTTCTTGGCGGATTTCGCCGGGTAGGCGGAGAGGACGTCTTCGATCAGCTTTTCGGGCGTGATCGGATCGGGAATGTCTTTGGCCATCGGATGGGCTCCTTCGGGCGGGGATGGGGGGCTGGCACGAGGCCAGCCCCGTTAGGCTCAGGCGCCAGCGGCGGCGATAGCGGCGAGCCGGTCTTCCTCGGTCTGCATGATGCCGAAATCCATCAGCATCTGTTCCAGCTCTTCCATCGTGATCGGGGTCGGGATCACGCCCTTGCCCGAGTTGTTGTGGATCTTCTGGGCAAGCTGGCGGTATTCTTCGGCCTGCTTGCTTTCGGGCGCATACTGGATCACCGTTTCGCGGCGCAGTTCCGCGTGCTGCACGATATTGTCGCGCGGCACGAAGTGGATCATCTTGCAGCCCAGCTTTTCGGCCAGCGCCTCGGCCAGCTCCAGTTCGCGGTCGGTCTGACGTTCGTTGCAGATCAGCCCGCCCAGACGCACGCCGCCCGAGTTGGCATATTTCAGGATGCCCTTGGCGATGTTGTTGGCGGCATAAAGCGCCATCATCTCGCCCGACATGACGATGTAGATTTCCTGCGCCTTGTTTTCGCGGATCGGCATGGCGAACCCGCCGCAGACCACGTCGCCCAGCACGTCGTAGGACACATAGTCCACGTCGTCATAGGCGCCGTTTTCTTCGAGGAAGTTGATCGCGGTGATCACGCCGCGACCGGCGCAGCCAACCCCCGGCTCTGGCCCGCCGGCCTCGGTGCACTTGATGCCCTTGTAGCCAACTTTCATCACATCGGCGAGTTCGAGGTCTTCAACCGACCCAGCCTCGGCGGCCAGATGCAGAACGGTGTCCTGCAACTTGGTGTTCAGGATCAGGCGGGTCGAGTCGGCCTTGGGGTCGCAGCCGACGATCAGGATTTTCTGGCCCATCTCGACAAGGGCGGCCAGCGTGTTCTGCGAGGTGGTGGATTTGCCGATCCCACCCTTGCCGTAGAAGGCGATTTGGCGGAGTTTGGTCATGTGTTCTGTCCTTTGCGCTCTGTCAGGTGTCAGGAGGAAGGCTGTCAGCCAGTCTCGGACAACCATAAGCAGGAACCGTGCCAAGCCAGATCGACGGAAAAAAATAACATTAAAACAATGCATTGAGAATTTGCGTCCGAGCGGGTGCCCGGATCGGGGCGATGTGGCGAACCCGACAAATCTTCGACAATCGACGCGCCGTCTGCCGTTGCTGTCGCAAATCCGACGGGGGTGTCATATCGCGCCTGCGATCGCCGCGGCCGGGGGGCGCCTGCCGGGCTGGACGTGGAAAATCAGCTCCGAACCGGCTATGCCGGGGCACCGGCCCAGATCGCAAAGGGAAATTACTATGGCAACCGTGAAACTGATCTCTGACGCCGAGGCGGCGCAGAACCCGGTCGTGCAGGCGGTGTTCGACGACATCCGCGCCATCCGGAAGACCGATTTCATCAACAACTTCTGGCGCGCGCTGGCCAATGATCCGGCCGGGCTAAAGCGCACATGGGACCATCTGAAATCGGTGATGGCGACCGAGGGGGCGATTGATCCGCTGACGCGCGAGATGATCTATATCGCTGTGTCCACAGCCAATTCGTGCAGCTATTGCGTGCAATCGCACACCGCAGCGGCGCGTGCGCGGGGTATGACCGAGGCGATGCATGGCGAGTTGTTGGCGATCATCGCGCTGGCGGCGCAGACCAACCACCTGGTGACGGCGCTTCAGGTGCCGCTTGATCCGGTGTTCGATGTGGCGGGCTGATGAGCGGCCGGGGAGGGGCGTCCCCCCCCGGCGCGGCCTGCTTACAGATGCGGCTCCATCAGGGCGCGCACATTGACCCGCGCCTTGAGGCGGCTGGCCAGCATGTAGACGCCGCCGAACTTGCGCTGCATGAACAATGTATCCATGGGCGGAATGTGCCAGAAATCGCGCGAGGTGCCAATTTCCATTCCGGCATCGCGCAGCCGGATCGCCACGTCGTTGTTGCCGAAATCGAAAGCGCCCTTCAGGCGCAGCGGCTCCAGCGTCATCTCGAACATGTCGAGCATCGTTTCCTGATGCTTGCGCAGGGTGGTGTCATCGAAAAAGCCGATCTCCATCAGTGCCGCGCGCACCCCCTCGCGGTCGCCAGCCAACCCGGCCTGCATCAGCTTGCGGTAGGTCTGCGGCATCTCGGCGGGGAAGGCGCGGGTGGCGCCGAAATCCAGCAGGATCAGTCGCCGCGTCTGCGGGTCATAGCGGTAATTGGCAAAATTCGGGTCGGTCTGCATCAGTTGGAATTCGAACAACTCGCGGAACAGCAGGCCGATCAACAGGCCCACGATGCGGTCGCGTTCCTCTTGGGGGGCGTCAACCAGAGATTCCACCGGCACCCCTTCGACATAGGTCATGGCCAGGATGGTCGGGGTCGAGAAATCTTCGTGCAGCGCGGGCACGATGAAATCGGGCGAGTCTGCCAGCAATTCGGCAAAGCGCGCCAGATATTGCCCCTCGCGCTTGTAATCGGCCTCTTCGTGCAACTGCCGCTTTGCCTCGGCCAGCATCGGCATGATGTCCAGCGTCTTGGGCAGAACACCCGACATCCGCATCAGCGAGGCCACGTTGTTCACATCGCTGTCGATGCTGGCGGCAACGCCGGGATACTGGATCTTGATCGCCAGATCGCGCCCGTCTTTGGTCTGCGCCCGGTGCACCTGCCCGATCGAGGCGGCGGCAATCGGCGTAAACGAGAATTCGGAAAACCGATCCTGCCAGTTCTTGCCCCAGCGCAGGTTCAGTGCGGCCTGCAACTGGTTCTGGGGCATGTGATGCGCATCGGCGCGCAGGGCGCCCAGAATTTCGGCCAGTTCGGGCGGCAGCATGTCGCCCGCATCCATCGACATCAACTGCCCCACCTTCATCGCGGCCCCGCGCAACTGCGCAAGCTGATGCGTGACCTTCATCGCATTGGCCGGGGTCAGCAGCAGGTCGCTGACGGTGGGGCGCTTGCCTTGGGCAAACTGCTTGGCTCCATCGACCAGCATCCCCCCGGCAATACCGCCGGCCATGCCGCCGAACCGCGCAAGCCGCGCCAGACGACCGCTGGGAACGGCCAGACCCTTGGATTGGAATTTCTTGCGATGCGGCACGGCAGGATACTTTCTGGAAGGGGATGGCAAACGGTGGGCGGGTAATTCTGACTCTGAAAGTCATATATAAAGTCATATATAGGGAGGCGAATGTATCCGGCAATGCCGCGAGGGTCGCGACATTTTGGTTGCCGGGCCGCCCGCGCCGGGTCAGGCGCCCTGTTGCGGCTGATCCCGGTCCAGGGTCGCAAGGATCGCCGCCACTGCCGTCTCCGGCGGGCCGCCCGCGTCGATCCGGTGCCAGTCTGTTTTGCCGTGATCGCGGGCCAGCTGCGCCTCCAGCACATCGATGGTTGCATCCGACGGGCCACCGGTGCGCGCGCGCACGCGGGCGCGCAAGATGTCGGGCGGGGCCTCCAGCCAGAAACCTGCAAAGCGCGCAGCCTCCGGCACGGCGGCCGCGATGGCGGCGCGACGGTCGGGCCGGTCGAACACCGCATCGACGATGACCGGCGCCCCGGCGCCCTGCACCGCCGCGACGCGGGCGCCCAGCCGGGCATAGACCACCTCTGACATCTCGGGACTGTAGGCCGCGGGCGGCAGCCGGGTGTCGCTGTCCACGCCGCACATGGCCTTGCGCGTGCGGTCGCTTTCCAGAATGCGTGCGCCGGGTGGCAGGCCCAGCCGGGGGGCCAGCGCCGCGGCCACGGTGGATTTGCCGCTGCCCGACAGCCCGCCGATCGCCACCACCGGTGCCGCCCCGCGGCCCAGCAGCGCCTGCGCCAAATCGAAATAGCTGCGCGCCAGTGTGGCGGCCACCGCCCCGCCCGCGCCTTCGGCAAAGGTCGCCGTCACATGCGCCCGGACCGCCGCCCGCACCGCCATCAGAAACGGCAAAAGCGCAAAGCCCGCATCCTCGCCGGTGCTGTCGCAATAGCGGTTGGCCACCAGACTGGCCAGTGCGGGCTGACCGCGGTGCCACAGGTCCATCAGCAGAAAGGCCAGGTCATATAGCACATCCACCGTGGCGATCTGGTCGTTGAAGTCGATGCAGTCGAACAGCCGGGGCTGACCGCGGAACAGGCAGATGTTGCGCAAATACAGATCACCATGACAGCGCCGGACCCGGCCGGCGGCCTCGCGCTGGTCAAGCTGCGCTGCGTGGCGGTTCAGCGCCTGCCGGAACCGGGCATCCAGTGCCGAAACCTCGGCCTGCCCAAAGACCCGGCTGGTGGCAAAGCCTGCGGCGTTGATCGCCAGCACCGCCGCAAGATTGGCCGCGCCGCCGCCGGCATGGATCACCGGGGCGCGGCAGTGCAGGGCCACGATTACCCCGGTAAGATCGGTCATCAGCCGGGGCGTCAGCCCCCCGGTTTCGGCCAGCCGGTCGAACAGCTGATCCTGATCAAAGCGCACCATCTCGACCACGGCATCGAC
This sequence comes from Phaeovulum veldkampii DSM 11550, assembly GCF_003034995.1. GTDB lineage: Bacteria > Pseudomonadota > Alphaproteobacteria > Rhodobacterales > Rhodobacteraceae > Phaeovulum > Phaeovulum veldkampii. Next base: position 11,963 of record NZ_PZKF01000026.1, read on the forward strand.
CAGCGGGCCGGGGCCGTCGAATTGCAGGCCCCCGTCCGCCCCGCGCGTGATCCGCCGCACGCCAACATACAGATCGGGCGCCGTGGGCGCATTCAGTGCGACCTCTTTTTCGCAGGTTGCCAGCCGGATTTCGGGGCTGGAGAAATCGGCGTAGGGCAGGCGGACCGCTCGCTTCAGCTTGTAGGCACGCGCACCCGCCAGAAACACCACGGAGATATGAGTTTCGATCACCTCTACCGGTGCATCGGCCGCATGGCTGCCGGGGCGGGCCAGAAAGGCGATGGTCGCGGTCTGATCGTCGGTGGACATGGGCATCTCCACGATGGCACGAGACTGGCATGAAACCGCGCCACGGGTCTGCATCATCCCCCTGATCGGGGTTTGAGGGCGCGTGTGCTGCCTTAATCTGACCCAATTATTGCTTGGATTGCATGACAGCCCTCGGGCTCGGCAGCATCTTGCAAGGGCGGTGCCATGCGGCAGGGCGAAACGGGCGTTCACCCCGGACGGGGTCAGGTGAAACGGGCAGCATCGGCGGAAATTCCGCAGATCGGCACGTCGTTTCGGCGAGATTTTTCCGAAGCGGCGCATCGGGCTTCGCATCTGTTGACACGGGGCGGCGTTGCATCCGAAACAAGCGGGACAACCACGACAATCGGGGCCAACCCGAAGCCTAGAGGAGGCGCGCAGATGGCAGGCACAGCCCTTTGGGCCACGTCTTTCAGACTCCGTTTTGCGGCGGTGTGCTTTCTTTCGCTGTCCGTCGTGGCAGGCCTTGGCGTCGGTGCGCCAGTGCTGGCCGGTGGTTCCAGCGTTGCGCCGCTGGGGCTGACCGTCAACGCACGGGCCGTTCCGGCGCCCGCTGGGGCGCGGGGGCTGTGCCGGTCCTATGGCTGGGCTTGCGCGCATTCGGGCACGGCCGCGCGCCTGACCCAGCCGCATCTTGACACGGTCAGCCGGATCAACAGTCAGGTCAACCGCCGGGTTCGGCAGGTGGCCGATCAGGCCCAATACCGGGCCGCCGAGCGCTGGACGCTGCCGTCGGCACGGGGCGGCGATTGCGAGGATATCGCGCTGTTGAAAAAGCGCGACCTGATCGCTGCGGGTATCGCGCCCGAGCGGCTTTTGCTGGCCTCGGTGCTGGACCGTCAGAGCCAGTCTCATGCGGTTCTGGTGCTGCGGACCGACCATGGGTTTTATGTGCTGGACAACATGACGAGCCGGATCAAGCTGTGGCATGAAACCGGTTATACCTTTGTGCGGATGCAAAACCCCAAGGCGCCCAGCACCTGGATCGCGGTTTTTGCGGGCGGCATACTGAACGGATGACAGGCAAGACAGCCTAGGCATATCGGCTCGCTCGCTCTGCGTGGCCGGGCCGATATGGGCCATGAATCGCGTGGTTTGCAGTCGGCTTTACGCCGCTCAGCCGCTCGTGCCGCCACCAGAGCCACCGCCTGCGCCGCCGCTGCCCCCCGCACCACCGCCAGAGCCGCCCCCGGCCCCACCGCCGCCGCTGGTGTCGCCACCGGAGCCTGACGCACCACCGCCAGAGCCGCCCCCGGCCCCACCGCCGCCGCTGGTGTCGCCACCGGAGCCTGACGCACCACCGCCAGAGCCGCCCCCGGCCCCACCGCCGCCGCCGGTGTCGCCGCCGGAGCCTGACCGCACCACCGCCAGAGCCGCCCCCGGCCCCACCGTCGCCGCTGGTGTCGCCGCCGGAGCCTGATGCCCCACCGCCCGTGTCGCCACCGCCCGTGCTGCCACCGCCCGTGCTGCCCCCACCTGTGCCAGACCCGCCGTCATTGTCGGGGGCTGTGGCGGGCGTTGCGATGGCCGCGGTCGGCATGTCGGTCAGCATCAGCGCAACCTGCGGGCAAAACTCCACCGTATATGCCAGCAACTCGTTGAAATCACGCCGATTTCGCAGGGCTGTAACGGCCTGATCCGAGTAGCGGGTGTACTTGCACAGGTCGTCGGGCAGCGTGATCGGTGTGCCGCCCGTGGTCTGCACCTGCTTGGCATCCGCGCCCCCCGGCTGAAGGGCAAGGGCAAGAAACCCGGCAAGAGCCGTAACTGTTTTCAGGGATCGGATGTTGTCCATGTCGGTCACCATTTCACTTGAACACACGGGTAACTGTCATTGTTAAGAAAGATTAACATGATGCCGGAAACGAGCCAAAGAAATTCCACTTTATTGCCATAATTGACGAAAATCGCCTCCACATTTTTGGCATTTCTCCAACAATTCTGACGATCTGCCGGATTTGGCTCTCATCGCCAGACAATGTCTGCGCGACTCAGGTCTGGCCCATGGCCGAGAGGCCCCGAGGCACAGCGACGCACCAGGTCGCCCGCCCCGCCCGGTCGCACCCTAGCGCGTCAGCCCGGCGTAAAGCTGGGGCAGGCGTTCGGGCAGGCGCTCCACATGGTCGAGGATCAAAAAGTTCCGCTGCCCGAAGATGCGCGACACATAAGTATCGGCGCGCGGGTCGAGCGTCAGGCAGAATGGCACCACCCCCTGCCGCGCGACTTCTTCCACCGCGGCGCGGGCATCCTGGCGCAGATAGGCCGGGTCGCGCACGTCGATATCGGCAGGCGCCCCGTCGGTCAGCACCAGCATCAGTTTCTTGGCGGCTTTCACCTGCGCCAGATGGTGCCCCGCATGCCGGATCGCGGCGCCCATGCGGGTGGAAAACCGCCCCTCCATCCCCGCCAGCCGGGCCTTGGGCAGGTCGCCCCAGGGCTGGTCGAAATCCTTGAATCGCTGATAAAACACGTTGTGCCGCCCGTCTGAAAAGAACCCGTGCAGCGCAAAGGCATCGCCCACCCGCGCGATGGCCTCGGCCAGCAGAACGGTGGCAGAGCGGGTCAGGTCAAGCACGGTCTGATCCTGTCCCGCCACCCGGTCGTTGGTGGATTCCGACAGATCGAGCAGCACCATCACCGCAATGTCGCGGGTGCGCCGCACCTGCCGCATCATCACCCGCGGGTCGGGCTGGCGGCCCATGCGGATGTCAACCAGCGCCGACAGCGCGGCGTTCAGGTCCAGTTCGTCGCCGTCTTCCAGCTTGCGGATGCGCTGCACACCCTGCGGCTGCATCGCGTCCAGCAGATGCCGCATCCGCTGAATGATCTTGCGGTTCCCGGCTAGAATATCCTCCACCACCGCCGGGTCGCCGGGGCGGGGGCGTTTTTCCAGCACGGTGGCCCAGTCGGGGCGGTGCAACTGGATCTGATAGTCAAACTCCGGGTAGCTGCGCGGCGGGGCGGTGGGTTCCTTGCCCTCCCTGTCGTTGAAGCTGATGCCGTCGTCGTCGAAAAACTCGCTCTCGCAGACCCAGACTTCCTGCGCGTCGTCGCCGGCGGTCTCCACCTCGACCTCGTTCACCATCTCGGACACCGAGACGTATTTGCGCACCTGCTCCGGTGCGGTGCCCGCCGCGGCGGTCCAGTCGATTTCGTCGTAATCCCACAAATAGCGGTTGTCGTCGCGGTAGGGGGCCGACAGGCCATCGCGCCAAGGCGAATAGGGCTGCCCGCGCAGCCGTTCGGCCAGATCAAGCCCCAGCGTCACCGAGACAGCCTCGCCGGTCAGATCGGCAGCCGCAAAGGCTGTGCGCGCCCACAGCGCCACGGGGTCGGTTTCGGGCGCGTCTGGGATCAGCAGCGCGCGGGCGATGCGGTCAAATTGCGCGCCCATGCCGGGGGCGGGGTTCGGCGCGTGGAACCGCGCCCACAGGTCGCGCAGCCGGGGAAAGCGCGCGATCGCCAGCGCCTCGGCGCGAGCATCCTCGATCAGGCCGATACAGGCCTGTTGCAGCGGGTTCAGCCGTTCGGCGTCGATCCGGGCGGTGGTGGCCATCACATGCGCGGCCGCGTGCGCCGCGGCGGCGCGGTAAAGGTCCAGCCCCGGCACTCCGGCCCAGTCATCCCAGGCGTCGGGCAGGTGGATGAAATAATCGGCGATAAAGGGGCGCAGGCCCTCGCGCGCCTCGAAATCGCCCGCGGTGGGGCGCAGCAGAAAATCGCGCCCCCAAAGCGCGCGCAGATACATGCCGATCCGGCGGTGGATATCGACAAACAGCGTGCCCTTGCGCTCCTTTTGCAGGATCGCCTTCGATTCCGCGCTTTCCAGCGCGAAATAGCGCGCCTGTTCGGCGTAATCGGTGCGGTGCGCCTGTGCCCCCCACAGCGCCCAGCGGCGCAGGCCGCCCAGCGTCAGCACGCCCAGAAGGTCGTCCAGATGGTCGAGCATCGGGCGCAGGCCGCGCGGTGCCTGCGCCAGCAGCACGTTGAGAAATTGCAGATAGGCGCGGAACAGGTCGGGGTCGGCCAGCCGCCGCGCGGCGACGGGCGCGGTGGTCAGGATGCGCTCGATCACCGCGCCCGAGGTGCGCGAGGCGAAGGCCAGACAATCTTGCGCCAGATCGGGGATGATGTCTTCGCCCAGATCGCGGGCCAGACCGGGGGCGGTTTCCAGCCAGACGGTGACAATCGCGCCGCCGCGGCCCATCCGGTGCAGCGCCAGCGCACCGCGCAGCCAGTTGTCCAGCCCGCGGGGCGAAAGCGCGCGCACCGCATCGGGCCAGCAGGCCGCCAGAACCTCGCGCTGCGCTTCGGTCAGCTCGTCGGTCAGGTCGGAATGGTCGGCCAATGTCAGGGTCATGGCCGCCCCCGTCAGAAAAAGGTGGTGACGGCGGCGTCCAGCGCGTCGCGCATGTCGGGGTCGTCGGTAATCGGGCGCACCAGCGCCATCTGGCAGGCGGGCACCGGCGCGACACCCTGCGCGATCAGGCTGCCCGCATGAACCAGCATCCGGGTCGAAATGCCTTCGTCCAGCCCATGACCTTTCAGGTTGCGCGCGCGTTCCGCGATCGACACCAGCTTGTCGGCTGTCCTGGCATCCACCCCGGCCTCGTGCGCGACGATCTCGACCTCGACCGCGTGGTCTGGATAGCTGAAATCCAGCGCGCCAAAGCGTTGCTTGGTCGATTGTTTCAGATCCTTCATCAGACTCTGGTAGCCGGGGTTGTAGCTGATCACGAGGTGAAAGTCAGGGTGAGCGCGCAGCAACTCGCCCTTCTTTTCCAGGGGCAGAACGCGGCGGTTGTCGGTCAGCGGGTGGATCACAACGGTCGTGTCCTGCCGCGCCTCGACCACCTCGTCCAGATAGCAGATCGCGCCGTGTCGGGCGGCGAATGTCAGCGGCCCATCCTGCCAGCGGGTGCCCGAGGCATCCAGCAGGAACCGGCCCACAAGGTCCGAGGCGGTCATGTCCTCGTTGCAGGCCACCGTGACCAGCGGCTTGCCCAAGCGCCAGGCCATATGCTCTACAAAGCGCGTCTTGCCGCAGCCGGTGGGGCCTTTCAGCATGACCGGCATCTGGGCGCCATAGGCTGCCTCGAACAGCGCCACCTCGTCGGCCACGGGGCGGTAATAGGGTTCGTGGGCGATGCGGTGTTGGGCGGTGATCTCGTTCATGGCGACCTCCGAGGGGAAGGCCCGCCGCCGCGCGGGCGGCGGGCGGGGAATCAGACGGGCTTGCCGCGGTAGATAACCATGTTGGCGCCCTGGCTTTGACGGAAGTTGTCATAGCCCAGCAGCCGCACATGGTTGTCGGGGTTTGCGGCGTGGCAGGCCTCCAGTTCGGCCAGGATCACATCCACGTCGGTTTCGCCGAACATCGGCAGCTTCCACATATACCAGTAGTTCGACATGGCATATTTCGGCTCGGTATGTTCGATGGCCGGGTTCCAGCCGTTCTTGACGATCCACTCGATCTGCTTGCGGATCTGGTCGGGCGTCATCTGCGGCAGGTAGGAAAACGTGCCCATCTTGCGGCTTGCGGGGTCGGACAGCCGCGACTTGTAGTCTTGAACGCTCATATCGGTCTCCTCTCGGGGTTGGGTCGCGGTTCAGCGGTGCTGAACGTCGAGCTTGTCCACGGTGTCGAATTCGAACTTGATCTCTTTCCATGTCTCCATGGCGATCTTCAGTTCGGGGCTGTGGGCGGCGGCCTTGGTCAGGATGTCCTTGCCCTCTTTCTCGATCTCGCGGCCCTCGTTGCGGGCCTGCACGCAGGCCTCCAGCGCCACGCGGTTGGCCGCTGCCCCGGCCGCGTTGCCCCAGGGGTGGCCCAGCGTACCGCCCCCGAATTGCAGAACCGAGTCGTTGCCAAAGATCGAGACCAGCGCCGGCATATGCCACACATGGATGCCGCCCGAGGCGACCGGGAAGACGCCCGGCTGCGGCCCCCAGTCCTGATCAAAGAAGATGCCCTTGGAACGGTCGGCCTTGATGAAACGGTCGCGCATCAGGTTGATCCAGCCGATCGTAGCCTCGCGGTCGCCCTCCAGCTTGCCCACCACGGTGCCCGAATGCAGATGGTCGCCACCGATCAGACGCAGCAGTTTCGCCAGCACGCGGAAGTTGATGCCGTGATTGGGGTTGCGGTCGATCACGCCATGCATGGCGCGGTGAACGTGCAAAAGCATCCCGTTCTTGCGGCACCACTTCGACAGCGAGGTATGCGCTGCCCAGCCCACCGTCAGATAGTCCGACATGATGATCGGGGTGCCGATTTCCTTGGCGAACTCGGCGCGTTCATACATCTCTTCCATCGTCGCGGCGGTCACGTTCATGTAATGACCCTTGCGCTCGCCGGTTTCTGCCTCGGCCTTTTCGATCGCCTCCTGGCAGAACAGGAAACGGTCGCGCCAGCGCATGAAGGGCTGGCTGTTGACGTTTTCGTCGTCCTTGGCGAAATCAAGCCCGCCGCGCAGCACCTCATACACCGCCCGGCCATAGTTTTTCGCCGACAGGCCCAGTTTCGGCTTGATCGTGCAGCCCAGCATCGGGCGGCCGTATTTATCCAGAATATCGCGTTCCACCATCATGCCGTTGGGCGCGCCGGGGCACGACATCACGAACCACAGCGGAAAGCGCACATCCTCCAGCCGCAGCGAGCGGACGGCCTTGAAGCCGAACACGTTGCCCACGATCGAGGTGAAGACGTTGACCACCGAGCCTTCTTCGAACAGATCCATCGGATAGGCGATGAAGGCATAGAAGGCCTCGTCGTTGCCCGGCACGTCCTCGATCGCATAGGCGCGGCCCTTGTAGTAATCGAGATCGGTCAGCAGGTCGGTCCAGACCGTCGTCCAGGTGCCGGTCGAGCTTTCGGCGGCGACCGCTGCAGCGGCTTCCTCGCGCGAGATGCCGGCTTGCGGGATCACCTTGAACACGGCCAGGATGTCGCTTTCCTTGACCTGATATTCGGGTTCCCAATAGGTCGAGCGGTATTCCTTGACACCGGCGTCGTATTTCTTCGCGGCCATTAGCGGCTCCTCCCAATGTGACTGCGGGGCCCGAGATCGGCTTCGGGATGCGAGCTTTATGGCGGCTTGCGTGAATTTACAAAACTGAATAGATTTTATTGCAAGACTTTATCAGGGTGAATGATGCGCTACAGTCTGCGTCAGTTTCGTGTGTTTCAGTCGGTTGCGCGCCACGCCAGCTATACCCGCGCCGCCGAAGAGTTGAATCTGACGCAACCGGCTGTTTTCACGCAGGTGAAACAACTGGAAGAAACACTGGGCATGGCCCTTCTGGAACGGATCGGCAAGCAGATGCACCTGACCGAGGCGGGCCGCGCCGTGGCCGAAACCGCGCGCGAAACGCTGGAGGGCATCGAGCGGCTGGAGATGCAACTGGCCGATCTGCGGGGGCTGAAACAGGGGCGGTTGCGCATCGCCATCGTCTCGACGGTGCAATATTTCCTGCCGCGCCGTCTGGGCGAATTCTGCACCCGTTATCCCGGCATCGAGGTGGCGCTGACCGTGACCAACCGTGAAACCGTGCTGGCCCGGCTGGCCGCCAATGATGATGACCTTTGCATTCTTGGCCAGCCACCCGAGGGGCTGGATGTGATCGCCACGCCGATTGCGGCCAATCCGATCGTGGTGCTGGCCCGCGCCGATCACCCGCTGGCCGCCGAACGTGACATCGCGCCCGGACGCCTGGCGACCGAGGCCTTCGTGCTGCGCGAAACCGGCTCGGGCACCCGCGCCGCTGCCGAACGGTTCTTTGCCGAACACGGTCTGCACCCGCGGGTGCGAATGGACCTGGGCTCGAACGAGGCGATCAAGCAGGCGGTGATCGGCGGGCTGGGGCTTGCGATCCTGTCGCAGGACACGCTGGGGCTGGAGGGGGAAACCGGCCTGCTGGTGCCACTGGATGTGCGGGGCTTTCCGCTGATGCGGCAGTGGCATGTCGCCTATCCGCGCGGCAAGCACCTGTCGGTCGCCGCCGCGGCCTTTCTGATGCATCTGCGCGACCACGCGGGCGGGGCAGGGGGGCAGGTCGGGCCGCACCCCCTAAAGCCCCATTGACCGGCCAAGGATTCCTGCTCATATGCCGGCCATGACCCAGCTTGACCTGATCCGCAACTTTTCGATCGTGGCCCACATTGACCACGGCAAATCCACCCTCGCTGACCGGCTGATCCAGCTGACCGGCACTGTTGCCGCGCGCGACATGAAGGCGCAGCTTCTGGACAGCATGGATATCGAGCGTGAGCGTGGCATCACGATCAAGGCCAACACGGTGCGGATCGAATATCCCGCCAGGGATGGCAAGACCTACATCCTGAACCTGATCGACACGCCGGGCCATGTGGACTTTGCCTATGAGGTCAGCCGCAGCATGCGCGCGGTCGAAGGCTCGCTGCTGGTCGTGGACGCGTCTCAGGGCGTCGAGGCGCAGACGCTGGCCAACGTCTATCAGGCGATCGACGCGGGCCACGAAATCGTGCCGGTTCTGAACAAGATCGACCTGCCCGCCGCCGAACCCGACCGGGTGAAGGAACAGATCGAGGATGTGATCGGCATCGACGCCAGTCAGGCGATCCCGATTTCGGCCAAGTCGGGCCTGGGCATTCCCGACGTGCTGGAGGCGATCGTCACCCGCCTGCCCGCACCCACGGGCACCCGCGACGCGCCGCTGAAGGCGATGCTGGTCGATAGCTGGTATGACAGCTATCTGGGCGTCGTGGTGATGATCCGGGTGATGGATGGCGTGATCCGCAAGGGCGACCGCATCAAGATGATGCAGACCGGCGCGGTCTATGGCATCGACAAACTGGCGGTGCTGAAACCCCAGATGGTCGATATCCCCGAACTGGGGCCGGGCGAGATTGGCGTGTTCACCGCCTCGATCAAGCAGGTCCGCGATACGCGCGTGGGCGATACCATCACGCATGAGAAAAAAGGCTGCGCCGAGGCGCTGCCGGGCTTCAAACCGGCGCAGCCGGTGGTGTTCTGCGGCCTCTTTCCGGTCGATGCGAACGATTTTGAAAACCTGCGCGACGCGATCGAAAAACTGGCGCTGAACGACGCCTCGTTCAGTTCGGAAATGGAAACCTCGGCGGCGCTGGGCTTTGGCTTTCGCTGCGGGTTCCTGGGTCTGCTGCACCTTGAGGTCATCCGCGACCGTCTGGAACGCGAATATGACCTTGACCTGATCACCACCGCGCCTTCGGTCGTGTTCAAGCTCCACATGCGCGATGGCGAGGTGCGCGACCTGCACAACCCCGCCGACATGCCTGACCTGACCTATGTGGACCATATCGAAGAGCCGCGCATCAAGGCCACGATCATGGTGCCCGACGAGTATCTGGGCGACGTGCTGAAGCTGTGCCAGGACCGCCGCGGCATCCAGATGGACCTGACCTACGCCGGCAGCCGTGCCATGGTGGTCTATGACCTGCCGCTGGCCGAGGTTGTGTTCGACTTTTACGACCGGCTGAAATCGGTGACCAAGGGCTATGCCAGCTTTGACTATCAGATGATGGGCTACCGCGAGGATTTCCTTGTAAAAATGTCCATCCTTGTGAACGACGAGCCGGTCGATGCCCTGTCAACCATGGTGCATCGCGACCGGGCCGAGGCCCGCGGCCGCGCGATGGTGGAAAAGTTGAAAGAGCTGATCCCGCGCCACATGTTCAAGATCCCTATTCAGGCTGCCATCGGCGCTCGCGTGATCGCCCGCGAAACGCTGAGCGCGATGCGCAAGGACGTGACTGCAAAATGCTATGGCGGCGACGTGACCCGCAAGAAGAAGCTGCTGGAGAAGCAGAAGGCCGGCAAGAAGAAGATGCGCCAGTTCGGCAAGGTGGAAATCCCGCAGCAGGCGTTCATCTCGGCGTTGAAGATGGATGAATGAGGGGGTGTGGGTGCGCGCTCTGCACGCAACCCATGCCGTCCCGCGCCGGATCGCCCTTTTCCTTTGCCCCGTCGCGAACTAGCTTTCCCGCAAAGGAGAGCCTCATGCCCAACCCGCTTTTGTCCGACTGGTCCGGCCCGTTCGCGCTGCCACCCTTTGCGGCCATTGCCGACGACCATTTTGCCCCCGCCTTCGACGTCGCTCTGGCCGAGGCGCGGGCGGCTGTGGCGGCGATTGCCGGCAACCCTGAACCGCCCGATTTTGCCAATACCATCGCCGCGCTGGAATTGGCCGAGGGCACACTGGACCGTGTGGCTGGTGTGTTTTACAATCTCGCCGGTGCCGACAGCACCCCCGCGCGTGAGGCGTTGCAGCGCGATCTGGCCCCGAAAATGTCGGCGTTTTCATCCGAGGTGACCACCAATCCCGCGCTGTTCGCGCGGATCGAGGCGTTGTGGGCCGCGCGCGAAACGCTGGGGCTGAGCCTTGAACAGGCGCGGGTTCTGGACCTGTATCGTCAGATGTTTCTGCGCGCCGGGGCGGGGCTGGATGCGCCGGGCCGGGCGCGAATGGCGGCGGTCAAGGAACGGCTGGCGGTGCTGTCGACAGCATTCAGCCAGAACCTGCTGGCCGACGAACGCGACTGGTTCGTGCCGCTCGCGCCCGAGGATCTGGAGGGCTTGCCCGAATTTGTGCAGGCCGCAGCCCAGGCCGCCGGGGCCGAGCGCGGGCAGGCCGGGCCGGTGCTGACGCTGAACCGCTCGTTGATCGTGCCGTTCCTGCAATTCTCGCCCCGCCGCGATCTGCGCGCGCGGGCCTTTGCGGCCTGGGTCGCGCGCGGGGCAAACGGAGGCGAAACCGACAACCGGGCGCTGGCCGCCGAAATTCTGGCCCTGCGCGAGGAACGGGCAAAGCTGCTGGGCTATCCGAGTTTTGCAGCCTACAAGCTGGAACCCGAAATGGCTCGCAGCCCCGACCGGGTGCGCGATCTGCTGATGCGGGTCTGGGTGCCCGCCAAGGCGCGGGCCGAGGCCGACGCCGGGCAGCTTGCCGAACTGCTGCATGCCGACGGCCACAATGGCGCGCTGGAACCGTGGGACTGGCGCTATTATTCGGAACGCCGCCGCAAGGCACTGCATGATTTCGACGAGGCCGCGCTGAAACCCTATCTGTCGCTGCCCGCCATGCTGGGGGCGATGTTTGACGTGGCCAGCCGCCTGTTCGGGCTGAGCTTTCGCCCCCTGGATGGGCCGTTCTACCACCCCGACGTGCAGGGCTGGGAGGTGACGCGGGAGGGGCGTCATCTGGCGGTGTTTCTGGGTGACTACTACGCGCGGGCTTCAAAACGCTCGGGTGCGTGGTGTTCGGCGATGCGGTCGCAGCGCAAGCTGGGCGGCGAGGTGCGGCCGATCGTGCTCAACGTGTGCAATTTTGCCAAGGGCGACCCGGCGCTGTTGTCATGGGATGATGCGCGCACGCTGTTTCATGAATTCGGCCATGCGCTGCACCAGATGCTGTCGGATGTGACGCATCCGTTCATTTCCGGCACCAGCGTGGCGCGCGATTTCGTGGAACTGCCCAGCCAGTTGTTCGAACACTGGCTCGAGGTGCCCGAGGTGCTGGCCCGCCACGCCCGCCATCATCAGACCGGCGCGCCGATGCCCGAGGATCTGCGCGCCCGGTTGCTGGCCGCGGGCACCTGGGATCAGGGCTTTGCCACGGTGGAATATCTGGGCTCGGCGCTGGTTGATCTGGCATTTCATCAGGGCGCCGCGCCCGCCGACCCGATGGCGATGCAGGCCGAAGTGCTGGCGGGGCTGGGGATGCCGCGCGCAATTCCGATGCGTCACGCGACCCCGCATTTCGCGCATGTGTTTTCGGGCGATGGCTATTCGGCGGGCTATTACAGCTACATGTGGTCTGAGGTGATGGATGCCGACGCCTTCGCCGCCTTTGAAGAGGCGGGCGACCCGTTCGACCCGGCCACTGCGGCGCGGCTGGAACGGTTCATCCTGTCGGCAGGCGGCTCGCGCCCTGCGGAAGAGTTGTATGCCGCCTTCCGGGGCCGGATGCCGGGGGTGGAGCCGCTGCTGAAGGGCCGTGGGCTCTTGGATGCCGCCTGATCCTTTGGCCGGGTGCGGAAGCCTCCGGCGGGGATATTTGGGCCAAGATGAATGGGTCAGTCGCGCGCGACATCCTGATGGATGATGATGTCGGCGTCAGGATAGGCCTCAAGGATTGCGCGTTTCAGCCCGGCGCTGATCGCATGAGCGGCGCTGAGCGATTGGGCGCCATCCAGTTCGACATGGAGGTGCACGAAGATGCGGCTGCCTGCGGTGCGGGTTTTCAGGTCGTGATAGCCGCGCACGCCGGGAAAGCCGCGGGTGATGGCGGCGATGCCGTCGACCGTGGCCTGATCGGCGGCGCGGTCCATCAGCGCATCCCAAGCCGCGCGGCCGATCTTGAGCGCGCCGAACACCATGATCGAGGCGGCGATCAGCGCCACGATGCTGTCGATCTTGTTCACCCCGAACCGTGCCGAGACCGCCAGCGCCATGATCGCGCCCAGCGTCGGCAACAGATCACCCATATAATGCAGCGAGTCGGCGGCCACGACTCGGTTGCCGGTGCGCGCCGTCACCCAGCGTTGCCACAGCACCAGAGCCCCGGTCAGCACCGCCGACACGACCATCACCACGATCCCGGTGGTTTCGGCCGCAAGCGGCGCGGGCGCGTTCGACATCAGCCGCAGCCCGGCCATCCAGCCGATTGCCCCCGCCGCGGCCAGAATGAACAGCGATTGCCCCAGCGCGGTCAGATCCTCGACCGAGGTGTGGCCGAAATGGTGGTCTTCGTCGGCCGGCCGGGCGGCGTAGAGGATGGCAAACAGCCCGCCCAGCGATATCAGCAGATCCATCGCACTGTCGGTGGCCGAGGCCGCGATCGACAGGGAACCGGTTTGCCCCACTGCCCAGAGCTTTAGCGCCACGAGAACCATGGCCACAGCCGTCGAAGCCAGCCCCGCTGACAGGTTGAGACTGTGCTGCGCAGCTTTCCGGCCCATGGAATCGCCCCCGTTCCTGCCTGATGCAGAGCCGATCTCCTAGCGCCGCGGGCGGGGTTAGTCACGCAGTTCGTCGGGTTCCACCCCCCAGAGGGCGGATTTGCGCAGCCAGCCGCGCTCGTCGCCCGCGCGCACCCGGCACCAGTCTGGCAGGCATTCCTCCAGCCGCCCGATCACCCCGGCCTCGGCCATCGCCATCACCGGGGCGCCGTCGTCGGGGCTGAGCCGCATCTGCGCCATATCGTCCTGCACGATCACCGTGCGCACCCCCGACAGCAGCGAATAATGCACCCATCCGCCCGCTCCGTCGCGGTCCTCGACGCGGCGCCAGTGGCCGAATTCGGCCGTCACGCGCAACGGCATCCCGTTGTGGCGGAACACCCAGTCGATCCGGTGCGACAGCGAGGGGCCGCGCCGTGCGTTGCCCTCTGACCCTTTCAGCGAGACATAGCGCGGCAGCGGCAGGTTGGTGACGCTGCCGCGCCCCGCCGCCGCCTCTGCGACCGCCCCATCCACCGCTTCGGCCATGGCTTCTGCCATCGCCTCCGGGTTTGGGGCATCGGCAGGCTGCGCGCTGCCATCCTGTGCCCGTAGCGGCCCGGCCTGCGCCAGAACCAGCGCAAGCGCCGCCCCCATCCACCAAGATCTCATTGCCTATCCTGTCCCTTGCCCGATCTGCGCGGGTCTTTCTCGGCTCCGGCGCGCATTCCACGCGTTCCGGGCCTTGTGCGCCCGCTCTTTGCGCGTCACTTTGCCAGCAGAAGCCGGACCAGGGAAGAGAGGAGACCCCCGTCATGCCCGCACCGCGCCTGAGTGTTGTCCTGACGCGACGGTTGCCCGAGGTTGTCGAGACCCGGATGAAGGAATTGTTCGATGTCGAACTGCGTGAAAACGACATCCGCATGAGCCGTGACGAACTGGCCGCGGCGATGCGCCGGGCCGATGTGCTGGTGCCCTGCGTGACCGACCCGATCGACGCCGCGCTGCTGGCGCAAGCCGGTGACAAGCTGAAGCTGATCGCCAATTATGGCGCCGGGATCGACCATATCGACGTGGCCTCGGCCCGCCAGCGCGGGGTGCTGGTCTCCAATACCCCCGGCGTCGTCACCGAAGACACTGCCGACATGACCATGGCGCTGATCCTTGGCGTCACTCGCCGCATCCCCGAAGGGATGGCGCTGATGCAATCGGGCCAATGGCAGGGCTGGTCGCCCACTGCCTTCATGGGGGGGCGCGTCGGCGGGCGCCGTCTGGGCATTCTCGGCATGGGCCGGATCGGTCAGGCGGTGGCGCGCCGCGCCCGCGCTTTCGGGATGCAGGTGCATTACCACAACCGCCGCCGCCTGCGTCCCGAGATCGAGGCCGAGGTCGAGGCGACGTGGTGGGAAAGCCTTGATCAGATGGTCAGCCGGGTCGATGTGCTGTCGATCAATTGCCCGCACACGCCCTCCACCTTCCATCTGATGAACGCGCGGCGGCTCAAGCTGATGAAGCCCTCTGCGGTGATCGTGAACACCTCGCGGGGCGAGGTGATCGACGAAAACGCGCTGACGCGCATGATCCGCGCCGGCGAGATTGCGGGCGCCGGCCTTGACGTGTTCGAGCATGGTCACGAGATCAACCCCCGCCTGCGCGAACTGCCGAATGTGGTGCTCTTGCCGCATATGGGCTCGGCCACCGTCGAAGGCCGGGTTGAGATGGGTGAAAAGGTCATCATCAACATCAAGACCTTTGCCGATGGTCACCGCCCGCCCGATCTGGTGGTGCCGGGGGTGATGTAGGGCCGCCCGCTTCTCGTTGCTGAAATATCCTCCGGGGGGTCCGGGGGTGGAAAACCCCCGGCGCCTGCCGCCCGCCGCGCGGCCATGTCGTTTTCCCCCCTTATAGCGTCGGGCCAACCTTTCCCGGCTTTGCCCGCTCTGGCACACAGGTTTCAACACACCGCAGCAGGAGTCGGCCGATGAAAACCCATGTCAAAGCCCTTGTCGTCGGCGGTGGCGCCGTTGGCTGCGGGATCGCCTATCATCTGGCCAAGGCCGGCTGGGACACGATGCTGGTGGAGCGCGACGAGCTGACCTCCGGCTCCACCTGGCACGCGGCGGGGCTGTTGCCGCTGTTCAACATGTCCTACGCCACGACCCATATCCACAAATACAGCGTCGATTTCTACAAGACGCTGGAGGCCGAAACCGGGCTGAACGCGGGCTTTGCGGTGGTGGGCAACCTGCGCATGGCGCAGACGCAGGGACGGATGGATGAATACATGCTGTATTCCAGCGTGGCCGAAACCGCGGGCGTCCATCACGAATTCCTGACGCCGGCGCAGATCCGCGACCGCTGGCCGCTGGTGCGCACCGAAGATCTGAAAGGCGCGCTGTTTCATCCCCAGGACGGCTACATCAACCCCGCCGATGTGACCCAGGCCATGGCCAAGGGGGCGCGCCAGCGCGGGGTGCAGATCGAACGCAAGGTGCAGGTCAACGGCTACCGCTGGACGGGGTCGGAATGGGTCGTCACCTGCTGCCGGATGGTTGACCGCGGCGGTAATCTGGTGCCCTCTGACGACACATTCGAGATCTGCGCCGAACATGTCGTCACCGCGACCGGCAACCACGCGCAGCGCACGGCGCGGCTGCTGGGCGCCAAGATCCCGGCTATTCCGGTGGAACACCAGTTTATCGTGACCGAACCGGACCCGGCGCTCGTCGAGTGGCGCAAGACAAACCCCGAACACCCCGTGCTGCGCGACGCCGATGCCAAATGGTATGTGCGCGAAGAACGCGGCGGCTGGATTCTGGGCCCCTACGAATGCGGGGCGCCGGCGCGGTTCCTTTATGACGTGCCCGAAACTTTCCGCGCCGATCTGTTCCCGCTCGATCTCGACCGGATCGAGATTGAATATCTCAGCATGATCCACCGGCTGCCGTCGTCGGAAACCGTGGGGCTGAAAGACGATTTCAACGGCCCGATCTGCTACACCCCCGACGGCAACCCGCTGGTCGGCCCGGTGCCGGGCCTGCGCAACATGTGGATCGCGGAAGGGTTCAGCTTTGGCATTACGGCGGCGGGCGGCACCGGCCATTACCTCGCCCAGATGATGATCGAAGGCGAGGCCGAGATCGACATGGCCAGCCTTGATCCGCGTCGCTATGGCGACTGGATGACGACCGAATATGCCGCGCGCAAGAATGAGGAATGTTATGAGCATGTCTTCATCCTGCACCACCCCGATGAGGAACGAGAAGCCTGCCGCCCGCTGCGCACCAGCCCGGCCTATGACCGGCAGGCGGCGGCGGGCGCGCAGTTCGGGCAGGTGAATGGCTGGGAGCGGCCGAATTACTACGCCCCCTTCGGGTTTGACGATCACCATTCGCGCAGTTTCAGGCGCGGCGGTTGGTGGTCCTATGCGGTCGAGGAGGCAAAGGCCATCCGCGAAACCGCGGGCCTGATCGACGCTACCGCCTTCACCAAGCATCTGGTGCGCGGCCCCGGCGCCACTGCCTTTCTGGACTGGTTCACCACCAACAGACTGCCCGCCATGGGGCGTATCAACCTGACCTATGCGCTGACGCCGGCCGGCACCACGCGCACCGAATACACCACCGTCCGATTGTCGGAAAATGAATATTATCTGATCTCGGCCGGGGCGTGGTCAGCTTATGATGGCGACTATCTGCGCAAGTGCGCGGAAGACCGGATGTCGGATTTCGGCTATATCGACATTCACGATGTGACCACCCAGTGGGGAGTCTTTGCGCTGGCCGGGCCGAACAGCCGCGCGATTCTGCGTGAGTTGGTGAAGGACGCCGACCCCGACACGGTGCTGGGCAACAAGCGGTTCCCGTGGCTGTCGATGCGCAGCATCGAACTGGG
Source organism: Phaeovulum veldkampii DSM 11550 (assembly GCF_003034995.1). Classification (GTDB taxonomy): domain Bacteria; phylum Pseudomonadota; class Alphaproteobacteria; order Rhodobacterales; family Rhodobacteraceae; genus Phaeovulum; species Phaeovulum veldkampii. Next base: position 29,124 of record NZ_PZKF01000026.1, read on the forward strand.
CATGTGCCCGGTGCGCGCCATTCGTGTGGCCTATACCGGCGAACTGGGGTGGGAATTGCACCACCCGATCGAGATGCAGACCTACCTCTGGGACCGGCTGATCGAGGCAGGTGAGGATCACGGGCTGAGACTGGTCGGCGCGCGGGCGCAGAACTGGCTGCGGCAGGAAAAATCCTACCGCGCCTTTGGCTCGGAACTGGGCCGCGACGCCACGCCGCTGGAGGCGGGGCTGGACCGGTTTGTCGATCTGGGCAAGGCGTTTCAGGGCAAGGCCGCGATGCTGGCAACCGGCATCCGCTCGCGCTGCGTGACGCTGTTGATCGACGGGCCTGCCGACGCCGACGCCTGGGGCAAGGAGGCCCTCGTTCTGAACGGGGAAACGGTGGGGCGCCTGACCTCGGGCGGCTATTCGGTGGCCTTTGAAAAACAGATCGGCATGGGCTATGTGCGCCCCGATCTGGCGGCCCCCGGCACCCGGTTGCAGGTGCGGATGCTGCGCCAGTTGTGGGACGCCGTCATCACCGAAGACAGCCCGCACGACCCGGCCAACGCCCGCATCCGGGCCGACGGCTGATCATGAAAAGGCCCGCCAGAACTGGCGGGCCTTTGTTGTCGTGTCGGGAAATCAGGCCTTTGCGGCCAGTTCATCCCAGCAGGCCAGCGCGTGGCCCGCATACATCAGGCCGGGGCCACCGCCCATCTGGATCGCCATGCCCAGCACATCGGCCAGTTCCTCGCGGGTGGCGCCCGCCTTCATCAGCGCCTCGACGTGGAAGTTGATGCAGGGTTCGCAGCGCAGCACCAATGCCATGCCCAGCGCGATGAATTCCTTTTGCTTCACGTCCAGCGGACCATTGTCCTTCACCGCTTTTGACAGGCCGCCAAAGCCTTTGGTCGCATCGGGTGCGGCCTTGTAAAGCTCGCGCAGTTCATCGCGCATCTCATTGATTTTTTCCGAATAGCTCATGCTGTTCTCCTGTGTCCTCGGGGTCGGGGCCGGTCATGCTGCTATGCAGCATTCTCGCTTGAGGCTCAAGATAGGGTCGAAAACCGCGCCGGGGAGAGGGCCGTGACGGTTTTTTCTTCCAGCGCGGGGGGCCGCCCCGCGATCAGGTCGGCAGCCAGCTGGCTGGCCCCCGGCGCGGTCTGAAAGCCATAGCCGCCCTGGCCCGCCAGCCAGAAGAAGGCGGGGTCTTGCGGCGCCGGGCCGATCACCAGCACCCGGTCGGGCGCGAATGTGCGCAGCCCCGCCCAGTTCGAAATCATCCGGGTGACAGGTTCGCTCATCATGTCTTCATAGCGGGCAAGGCCCTCGGCCAGCACCATGTCATCGGCCCAGGCGTCATGCGGCGCCATCGGGTCTTCCTCTGCAGGCGAGACGATCAGCGCGCCCGCATCGGGTTTGGCATACCAGCTTTCGCCGGCGCCAAAGATCATGGGCCAGCGGCTGACATCATGCCCGCCCGGCGCCGAAATGCGCGCCATCGACCTGCGAAACGCGGTGAACCCAAGGGGAGGCAGCCCGGCCATGCAGGCGATTTCATCGACCCAGGGGCCTGCGGCATTGACCAGAACCCGCGCCTCATGCGTGGTGATGGCGGTGGTTATGGCCCAGCCGGTAGCGGTGCGCGCAATCGCCGTGGCGCGCTGGCCGGTCATGATCTGTGCACCATTGGCCCGCGCCTCACGTGCGAAATTCTGGATCAGGCGGTCGGTATCAATGTCCCATGCGTGATCGGCATGGGCGGCATAGGCCACCGTCGCCGGGTTCAGGACGGGCACGATCGCCCGTGCCTCGGGCACCGAAATTTCGTGCAGGTTCATGGCCTCAAGGTCGTGGTCAAAGACATCCCGCCGGCCTGCCTTTTCCACGATCATCATGCCGCGCGGCGACAGCACGCCACCATTGGCATGGCGGTGATGATCCTCGGAGGCGTAGGACAGCGCCACCACCGGGGCTGCGCCATAACGCGGCTCGAATAGGGCCGCTGATCGCCCCGAGGCGTGATAGGCCAGATGTGGTTCGGTCTCGATCAGCGTGACCCGGCCCAGATACGACAGACGGGCTGCGGCCGAGATGCCCGCAATGCCGCCACCAATAATGCAAAAGTCCTGTGTCATGGCCGCGAGAGTGGCACGGGCGCCCGGCAAGGAAAAGGGGGCCACAATACCGAATTCAGCCGATTAAACGACTGTCTGTCGAGATTTTTGAAATATTTACAATGTTTTGATTTGCAGCGGTCGTTTCTGTGGGGCGCGCGGGAAGGGCGGTCGAAACGCACATTCGACACGGCAGTCCACGATCATGACCGGGTTGGCCAACCCTTTGCATCGCGCCGCAGCTACAGGGGCCAAGCTGCTGACCGGTTCGATGACCTGTTCGATCCGGGGCAGATGTGGGGGAAGGTTGTCCCTGCGACGTCGCAGCGGCGGGAAGGGCGATTTCCGAGGGGCAACCATCTTCCAGGACGCTTCGCCGGTTGCGGCCTGCATCCCGGCGGCGGCTTCGACATCCTCGAACGGCAGGTGGTGCTGGTCGGGGTCATGCGTCTCGGGCTTCGCGCCGAACGCATCGCGGCGCATCTGCGAGAGCAATCGCTCCAGCCCGGCGCGCGCCTTCTCGACCGCGGCAAGGCGCGTTTCCGCCTCGATGCGCGCAGTCTCGGCAGCCGTTCGGGCGGCTTCGGTCGCCGCATAGCAGAGGTCAAGCTGATAGTACGCTAATACCTCGCCCCCGCCGCCAATGATCTTCAGGCGCTACGCTATTGCAGCCTGATGGATATGGCTTGGGTGGGCTGTGATTGCGATGAAATCATGTTCTATTCAGGTCGTGTCACCAAGGCGATTGTCCGCAACTGCGCAGGCGAGGCCCGGCAGGTCATGCGGGCACGTCAAGCGCGGAAGAAGCGACACTGAACGGAGCCAAAACACGAACGGGATAACCGGAGTGATAACCGCTTGACCGTGGCGCGCGAAAAATCTAGTGAGTTCAATCAGCGAGGCGGGTTGGCGGAGAGGTTACGCAGCGGATTGCAAATCCGTGAAGACCGGTTCGATTCCGGTACCCGCCTCCAAATCTTTTCAATCACTTGCGCTTCTCCTACTCAGAAAACGGCCCGGCCGTTTACAGTTGCGTTTACAATTTTGTTCACTGCGTGACCTCCTTGGCCTGCGCAAGCCTGGCCAGAACGGCATCTGATTCATCGGTCGAGACCATCGCATAGTGTTCGATCACCGCTGCTGCGTGCCGAACGCTCCAACCCATCACCTCGGCAATCCTCGCCAGCGCAACGTCGGCGTTGAGCAAGCGCGTGGCGGCCGTTCCTCTCGCATCCTGAAGGCGAAGGTCGTAACCCAGCGCAGCGGGCGTCAACCCGGCCTTGTCGCGCCATTGGCGTAGACCTTCGGACGCCCGATGTGGGGTCAGTGGCTTTCCAGAAGCATTTACCAAAATCAGCATGCGGTCACGTGGGGTTGCGTCGAGCACAGCGGCCATCTCTGGCGTGACGGGAATGGTTGCTGGGCGCTTGCGCTTATTCGTGCGCACGCGAATCCGAATGTCCCGTTCCCACCGTAAAACCCCGATCATCGGCGTGACAAAAGCCCCAAGCGACAAGGCGTTCAAGGCCATCGAACACCGCCGGGCACGCCGCGCCCTGAACCAGATCGACCAGACCGCAAATGACGCGCCTCATGAAAAGCAATTCGGCGACTCATGGCGCGCTGACAAGGACGGCAAGCACCCTTTCGACCCGAGAGAATGCCCCGAATTGATGCGCAAATGACCCGTAACCCTGACCCCAGCCCCTCGCTTTCGGGTGAAAACAAGCCATTCTGCATGAAATGCACGCTCTGCGGCACCATTGCGGAGAGCTGGCACTATGCCGCCAAAGCGCCGAAAGGGGCGATCAAGGGCATGGGGTCTTGCGCGTGTGGCAACATCACCGTCGATAGCCTGGGCTACAGGAACCTCGGGCGGGTCTTCGAGAAACCTCTAGGAACGGCAGAAGGCGTCGAGTGCCCCGCCATTCTCCGCATCTGGTGCGGAGGATAGGCCCTATAATCTCCGCAGCCCGCCTGAAACCCCGCAATCGCTCGATACTTGGCGTCTCGCTCATGTGGATTTTCCGGCTCCCGTTGCACATTCGGCCCCACCTGACGCTGTCTGCAGGTCAAGGCTCGCTGCCCGCGCCCGAATGCCATCAGCGACGACCTCTGCCAGTGCGGTCGGAAAACCCTCGGCCAGAGAGGCTTGCGTTTCCTCCAGCGCCCCCTCAACCCGCTCCGCAGCGTGCGCTAGCACCTCTTCCGCCAGCGCCACGCCGAACCCCGCCGCCTTGGCGGCTTGCAGGAAGTGACGCGGCACCACCTCATTGATCCGGTAATGCCCATCTACCGCCATGGCGAGGCGCATCCGGTTCTGACGGATCTGCCCCTCATCCACGGCCTTTTGCGCGCTCAGCACATCGTAGAGCGGCGTCATGCGGAAGCCGCCGGGGCGCAGCGCGATGCTGAAATTCTTGGCGTGGCCGTCCGTCGCGCCCAAGAGCCAGAACAGCACCTGTGCGCGAAAGAAGGCGCGCTGATCGGCCAGCGCGTCATCGCTGCCCGCCAGAAGGCCGATGCCCTCGGTGATCCCCGGCCCGCCGTCCATCTGATATTTCTGGCTGGGCGGCACCGAAAGCGCCTGACAGAAATCCTCCTGCGGCAGGCGGATCAGCCGCCCGTCAGCGGTCCAGCGCCGGTCAAACCGCGTCACCACAAGGCTGCGCACATCCTCGAAATCGACGATCTCGACCTCGGCCACATCCGCCCCCATAGCGCGGCAAAAGCTCATACAGAAGAATTCGTTTTCCACGCTATCCGACAGGTTGATCCCGTTCGGCAGCACGCCAAGCTGGGTCTTCAGAATATGGGTCGTGGGTGTCAGACCCGAGGGCCGGACCCATTCGCCGTTGTGGCGTAAAAGCGCGGTTTTCTCCTGCGCGCCCGCAATGGAAATGCGGAAATCGTCGTCCTCGTCGAGGCCAAGCGGGGCGCTCGCCAGATTGCGCAGCAGGGCGGCGATCTGGGCCTCCGTCACCGGCTCGCCCTCCAGCCCGCCCGCCTCGGGCACTTCACCCGAGACGAATTGCAACGCCCCCACGCAGTCGCGCCCGATCTTCTCCAGCAAAGCCCACGCATCGGTGCCGCCCGCGCGCACCCGCGCCGCCACACGCTCACGGATCGCCTGATTGTCGGGCAGCAGGTTTTCCAGATAGGCGATGACCGGCGCGCCCTGATGCGCCTCTTCGCGCAGGGGCAGCGAGAGTGAGGTCGGCATGGCATGTTCCCACGCCAGCCAGGTCGGATCATAGGCAAAGCTGATCGCGCCAGAACTGGCAAGGCGCAGATGCCCCACCAGTCGCCCGTTCAGAAGCACCTGCATCGTGCCGCTGCGCCCGCGTTTCGCCATCAGAAGATATCCTCAATCTCGACCGAGCCACCGCGGTCGACCAGTCGAAACTCCAGCCCGAGCGCGGTCATCACGGCCAAAAGTGTCGCCAGCTTGGTGCCCGCATCGCCGTTTTCCAGCGACGAAATCGTCGCCACGCGCAGGTTGGTGCGCGCGCTGATATCGCCCTGCGTCCAGCCACGCGCCTTGCGCGCGCGCCGGATCGCTTCACCGATCTGTTCGGCAGTTCTGGCTGAGAGGTCCATGATGTGGCTCCTTTTACGGCAAAGCGTAAATCAAAATGAATTACGCCTCAACGTAAATTTTCGATTTTTACGCTAAGGCGAAAATCAAAGCGCAAACCTTTCAAATCACCAGCCCGGGCTTTCCTCCGCCGCAGGCAGGACATTTCCGCTGAAAATGTCCGATCCGTTCGCCCCATAGTGTTGATTTGCACGCAGAAGCGAAGTACTAGTGGCTTATCCTGTGGATGGCCCACATGGTCCAGCGCCCCGGCGAAAAGCCGGGAACGGCAGTCATCTGCCGGGGCGAAGGCGGGACGGGAAAAGGGCACCTTCGGCGCGCTTCTCATGCGTCTGGCGTCCCCGCACTGCAAGCAGCTTGAAAAGGAAGCCCACGTTATCGGGCAGTTTGCCGGTGAACACCTTTCGAAGTGTATTCTTGCCGTGGTGAACGAAGCCGTCTTCGGCGCGTCCCCGCGCGTGTCTTCTGAGTTGAAGGCGCCGAAGAACGGCTGAGGCGGCGCTAAGGGAACGGGACTGGGGGCATGAGCTTTAGGGTCACCCAAGAACCGGAACTAAGAACGGAACTTACAGCGGAACATAACAGGCTTTCTCTGCAACATGACGGCATATTTTTTCTCTACTTTATTGATGTTAAGTACGCTAAACTCCCTTCCAAACCCGGAACATAAACCGGAACTCGAACAGGGCCATAAACCTTGCATCAAGGGACACCATGTCAGCCGACACCATAGCCGACAAGGGCGAAGCGAGCACCATCGTCGAACCGCTTATCCCTGAAGAAGCGTCACGATATCGCGCGCCGCTGAACGACCTCGCCGTCGAACTGGCGAGTCAGTCGTCAGGCCTCCGATCGTCCTTGCCTGAAGGCATCCGCGCGCCGCTGGCCGATCTCGTCAGATCGATGAACTGCTACTATTCAAACCTGATCGAGGGTCACAACACCCACCCGATCGACATCGAGCGCGCCCTGAACAAGGACTTCAGCGCCGACGCCGAGAAACGGAACCTGCAGCTTGAGGCCGTCGCCCACATCGAAGTGCAGCGTTGGATCGACACGGGCGGCCTGACCGACCACCCGCTTGCGCCCGAGAGCCTGCGCGAAATCCACAGGCGCTTCTGCCAGAACCTGCCCCCGGAACTGCTTGTCGTGCGCAGGCCGGACGGATCAGAGCTTCCGATTGTCCCCGGCGAATTCCGCACGGACTTTGTCCAGGTCGGCAAGCACGTCGCCCCAAGCCCCGGCGCTGTGCCGCGCCTTCTGGCGCATATGCGCAAGATGTACGGGCTGCAGGGCCGAAGCGGCGCGATCATCGCCACAGCTTGCGCCCACCATCGCCTTGTCTGGGTCCACCCGTTCATCGACCTCAATGGCCGCGTATCGCGCATGGTCGCCCATGCCATGCTGCGCGATACCGTCGGCTCCGATGGCCTCTGGTCCGCTGCGCGGGGCCTTGCCCGGCGCGATGCCGAATACAAACAGCGCCTCATGGCCGCCGACGAACCCCGCCACGGCGGCGCAGACGGCCGGGGAAACCTCTCCGAACAGCGCTTGGCTGAATTCGCAACCTTCTTCCTAGACGCCTGCATCGACCAGGTCCGCTTCATAGAAACTCTGATGCAACCCCAGCGCCTGCGCGAGCGGATCATGAGCTGGTGCAAAGGCGAGATGGTCAAGGGCACACTGGCCAAAGGCGCAGATACCGTGATGCGCGAAGCACTGATGTCCGGCGAAGTAGAACGCGGAGCACTGCCCGGCCTTCTCGGCGTCAGCGACCGTCAGGCGCGAAAGGTCACGGCGGAACTGCTGGCGGTGGGGGCGCTGAAATCGGACACCCAACGCGCACCATTGCGGCTGAGCTTTCCGGCTAGGATGGCGAGCGACTGGATGCCGGGGTTGTTCCCGGAAAGGTAGATTTGAACAGTCAGCAACGCCAACGGTCCAAACCTGCCATTCCTTTGATTATCAGGTGCTGCGGCGCAGCTTCACGAAAACAGACACTCGAGATTCCTTGGACATCTGCGGCTGTCATGGCGCTGTGTGCTCCGGCCTGTGCGATGGCGGTGGGGCGGAGCGGTATTTTCGGAGGCCGTTGGAGCGGATTGGTGGCTGATCCGGACGCTCCAACCGATTTGTCCAAACAAACCAAGTGCCTGGACAAGTGTCATCCAATACCATCCAATGACACCGTAGTCTTGTGTTCCAAGGATCTCCGTGTCTGACCCACGCATGTCTTGTCCGATCTGTTTGCGCCGAGAACTATGCCTGCTTGCATCACGGCAACCCGTGACGATCCTGCTTCTTGGGGGGCGTACTGGCAGCCCTCAAGACCCAACCGTCTTGCCGCCTCGCCTTCTTGCAGTGCGCGACGATGGTGGGCGAGCTGAGATCATCGGAGATCAGACGGAGGCGGCGCGGCTTCTCTCGCAAGCCTATGCGGAAACACGTCACCTCGACCGTCATAATATCCGCCCTGAGTTTGCCCAGGTGACCGCAACCTTGGACCGTTTGCACGGCACTCTCGGCCAACTTACACACTGGGATATCCGCCCGGCACGCACTGTTTCCCTGCTGGCTTCCCTTGCGAGCTTCCTGACCGGCCGTCCTGTGACAGACGGCGGCCAGGGGCAGTTTGGCGACCTTACCTTGCCAGCGATCGAGAAGTTGGCCGAAGCCTGGGCGTGGTTCTGACATGCATCATTTGCAGCAAAGGCGCAGTCGCCTGCGTCAAGCGATGCGGCTGGAAAAGGCGCTGATCGCGCGGATGCGAGAGATGGCGCCCGAGGCCGGCGTGGGTGATGGCGCCCCCCTCGATCTGGCGGCGGCAAGCCAGATCCTGCGCGGCGATGGCCATGAAGATGCCAGCCCGCACGGCATCGACCGGCTCATGCGCAGCATCGCGCGCGACGGACGCGACAGCGACGGCGGCATGGGCAATATCCGGCTGCGCAAGCTTTCCGCCAAGACGCTGGAGGTGACGTTGCAACGCTCGTGGCGCGTGGTGGAGCAGACCGCCGCGCTGCGCTGGATGGCGGCTGAAAAACTCCTTGATTTCCTGATTTCTAAGGTGCCCCCCGGCACGCGCGGCAAGGATATTCAGGTCGATACCACGATCGGGCTGATGCTTGCGGCGCTGAACGGGGATGCCTTTTTGAAAGACTCTGGTGTCAAGGAAATGACCAAGCTGATGGAGCGCGCCCTTTTGTGGCTGCACGAGCAGCAGGTGCTGACGCTGGGCAAGGGGCTGACGGTGTTTCGCTCGGCAATGACGATCCATCTCAACCCCGGGCGGGCGGGCTTCACGAAAAAGGACTTCCTGCCGCTCGAGGAACATTACCGCGAACAGACGCTGCAAACCCATGTGATGGCGGCCTATGCCGAAAAGGGTCTGGCGCAGATCAGTGAGGCGGTGCGGCTTTCCGAGGAATATTTCGCCCTCGATCAGGACCGGTTCTTGCAGCGCTGGATGCCCGGGCGGGGTGTCGAGTTGCGGCGCCAGACCACCGGCCGGGCGTGGAAGCAGATCGTCGATGACCTTGGCAATCCGGTGCAGCAAGAGATCGTAACCGACGACCGCGAGGAAACCAACGTGCTGGTGCTGGCCGGTCCCGGCTCGGGCAAGACGCGGGTGCTCGTGCATCGCATCGCCTATCTTCTGCGGGTGCGGCGCGAGGATCCGCGCGGCATTCTGGTGCTGAGTTACAACCGCCATGCGGCGGCTGAAATCCGCGCCCGGCTGCGCCATCTGGTCGGCGAGGATGCCGCCCGCGTCACCGTTTCGACCTGTCACGCGCTGGCGATGCGGCTCGTGGGGGCAAGTTTCACCGGCACGGTCGCCGAGACCCGCGATTTCGACGCCGTGCTTCACGAGGCCGTGCGCCAGATCAACGGCGAGGGGCTGAGCCGCTCCGAGGCCGAGGCGCAGCGCGAGACGCTCATTCAGGGCTATCGCTGGATCCTGGTCGATGAGTATCAGGACATCGGCCCCGGCGAATATGCGCTGATCGCCGCCGTGGCCGGGCGCTCGCTCGACGACCCCGACCAACGGCTGAGCCTTTTCGCCGTGGGCGACGACGATCAGAACAGCGCCCGGCGATGATGCTGGGCATTCAGGACATGCTCGATGTGTTGAACAAGGAACGCCCCGGCCGCTGGGTCGATCTGATCGCCGAGGGCATCGCCGATCTGGCGCGGGAGTTGGGCAAGAAGACGATCCCGGTGCCCGATGCGATCGAATGGCTGGCCGAATGGGCGCAAGATAACGCGGCCGGAGTCCTGACAAGCAAAGCTCGTCGCACACATAGAAAACGCGAGCGTGTCCTTTTGCGACATGCCGCGCACCGTGCGACCGACGGCAACGGGCTGGGCATACATATTGCTGCGGCGTCATCGAGCGGCCGCTTTGGCGGGCATGCGCCGGGACGGCCAACCAGCAGCTTCGGGCCGGGGACGTTGGTCAGGCCGTCGCCTTTGCAAGAGGGCGTTCCGGACTTTTATGTTGCAGCATTGCAGGTGCTGCAAATCGGCAGTAGCTGCCGTTCGCTGGCCCATGGGGAGCGAAGCAACGCGCAGTTTCCAGCCTCTGCAGCTCTCCAGATAAGAGCGGTACGGGTCTCGTTCACCAGCGCCCAACTGCTATGTGTTGCCCGCGTGAATTTCTTGTCACGGAAATGCGCCTTTAGAAAAGCCTTCGCCTTGGTCTCGCTGCCGCATGGGCCGCCCGAGACGGCATATTTCGAACCGCGGCCGCTGCGGATAGGCTCAAGAATGCGCATCTGATCGGGGT
>NZ_PZKF01000027.1 GCF_003034995.1 Phaeovulum veldkampii DSM 11550
CGGGCTAAGTCAATACCAGTCAGACCGGACGCATACGAAGGAGGCAACAATGGCGGCGATCAACAAGCTGACGGCAAAGGGCGTTGCGGCCTTGAGCGAACCGGGCCGACACGCTGACGGTGGGAATCTCTACGTCAACGTGTCAAAAACCGGCGCCAAGTCGTGGATTTTCTTCTACCGACTGAACGGAAAGTTGTTGTTTGACACGACATTCTGCAGGTAATCGGAAGACCTCCGAAGAGGGCGGAAGTGGGCGGAAGGGTCAATAAAACAAGGGCCGCGGGGGGGTGGCGAGGGGTGGCGGGCGATGGCGAAGCGTGGAGTTGCGGCGGGCGAGGCGATCCTGCGATGTGAAACCGGGGATGCCAAACGGGCCGTGCCGCTTTCGCGGCTGATGGGGCTATCCGCCGAGGGAGGCGGCGGCCTGAGCGCGGGGCAGGCAGTGGCGCGCAAGCGCCGAAATGCTCTATTGCGCGAGGCGCGCGCATCCCGACCAGAATGGCGCGACGTCCCGGATCGGCGGGCGGCCACCCTCATGTTGCCCGCGCTCAGACGGTATCGGACCGGGGCATGGCAAGCTGACCGTGGTCGCGACACGGCACCTGCCGGTGATCCAGCCCGCGCCTGTTTCTGGCGGGCGCTGCGCCTTGGCGTCCCGGTGCCAGATAGCGTCGAAGGCCTCGCGTTGATCCTGATGGATGATTGATCACCACGCCCAAACTGCTGCGCCACCGGAATTGGAGCGGGCGGGTGTATCTCCGAGGTAACGAAACCCGGAGGCCCGCCAAATGTCCGACCCTTTCTCGAATTACACAATTTTGGCGCGGGGCGGCGTTCCCGCCACCCCGCCGCAACCCGCTCAGCCAGACCACGCGCCCCGCACCGCCGTGGTTGACGGCATCAAAGTTTCCGCTGACCGCCTTGAGGTGCTTGACCGGCTCGCGCGGACCCACAAGGCCACGCAGGCCGGGCTAGCCGACCGGGTGGCGGACCTCCGGGCCGACCGGCAGGACCACGGCGGCGGCCCTGCTTGGGGTCACAGCACGGCGTTTGCGGCAAATCGCAGATGCGGGCTACATCACGGTCCATCGCCGGGGCTTTACCACTGTCAGCAGCGCGGTCAGCGGGTATGTCCGTTCGTTGCGCGATGACGCCAAAAGCACCGAAGCCAGTGCCAGCGCCGCCCGCCAACACGCGGCCAAGGCTGCATTGATCCGGTCGCACACCGCCCGCCGCAAGGCCGCCTTGACTGCCCGCGCCGAGGCCGAGGACGTGATCCGGGCAGTTGCCGACGCGGCAACGCGACGGCTCCGGGATGCCCGTCTCCCGGCTGTTCCCCCGGCAGCGGGCCAGACCTTCCGGGCCGAAATCCTTGCGGCGTGCCGCCGGATCGAGCAAGCGCGCGATTGCGCGCTGCGGGCTTTGGCGACCGGCGATCTGACCGAACTCGACGGGGGCGCAAATGGATGAAGCGCGCCTCGTCTCCCTCCTGCGGGCCATGCCGATCACGGCGGGCCGCGCCCGCCGATTGTTCCCCGGCGCGGATATGACGGCGATCTGTGCCGCCGCGCCCCATGACGGGCGCGGGCGGTTTTTGACTTTTGGGCGGGCCTTCGAGCTCGCGCAGAAATGCGCCCAGCAAGAGGCGCAAGAGGTCAAGGCGGCCAACCAAGCTTCGGCGCGATCGCCTTGTAGGCGGCCGTGTCGCTCGCGTATTCGGCGCGGTTCTCTCGAAAAAGCCGAACACCGCGTTCGCGGAGCTCGGCCGGATAGGCGGGGGTGAATCTCTGCTTGGTCATAGGGCTCATCCTTTGAGTGTTTTACTCTCCGGTAAACCCGGGGCGGTTCACAGCATCTGTGACATTTGCGATCAGGGCCAGCAGCTGCTTTCGGAAGGCCGCGTCGCTCGGATCGCCCAGATGATCGAGGACAAGATGTTCGAAAGTGGCGCTGTTGACCCAGATCATGCGGCACTGATTTCCCTGCGCACCAAGTGCCCAGATAGGGCTGGCGATCTGGCCCGCTATCTTGCATCCTGTGGGCGATTGGTACGGGATAACAAGGCTTTGGCAAAGCTCAGGAAAGACGAAATGCGCGAAATGGTGCGAAGCTACTTCACCGCTTCGCTGGATCGGTATGTGGAGCGGTTGAACGATACCGGGTTTCATCATTCCGCCGCCACCTTCTTTCGTGGCGCCATCATGTCACGCATGACGCCGGAGACGCCGTCGGTCCTGACATCGATCACCAGTCCCTCCGATGTCACGGTGATCCGGCGCACCAGCAACTGCACGATCCGGGTCTGCTCCGCAGGGAACAGCTGACCCCAGACGTCCTCGAACGTCTGCAGCGCGGAGATCACATCGGCCTCGGCGTAGGCGTGACCCTCGCGCGCCAAGTGGGCAATGGGGGGCTCCTAAGGCCAAAATCTAGTTGCCGTAGAATGCCGCTACGCAGGTTTTCGCGGCGATCCCGTGCCGCAGCCATCGGCACGGGAGAGGCCTAAATTAGCCGCGCCCCGGTGTCGCGGCAAGCACCAGGTGCTTTTCCACCCGGCCTGTGGCAGCATGGACGAAACAGGAGGACAGAATGCCCACAATCTCGCGTGATTTCAAAGGCCAGACCGTCATCACCACGTTCGAGATGACCCCCGCCACCGCGCATGACCTGATGGAGGCGCTGCAAGCCGCCTATGCCGAGGTGATCTCGAAACAGCCCGGTTTCGTCGCCGCGGGGCTGCATATGAACGACGCCCAGACCCGCATCGCCAACTATAGCCAATGGACCCGGCGCGAAGATTATCAGGCGATGCTGCGCACCCCCGAAATGCGCGAGCGTAACCGCCACATCGCCACGCTATGCCGCCATTTCGAGCCGGTCATGTATGAGGTGATGGATGTGATGTAAGAAGTGCGGGGTTGTCGCCCATCCCGCACTGGCAGATTGCATCTGACGGATCAGAGGCTGGACGCGCTGTCCAGATAGCTGCCGGTGATGGCAGGAGAGAAACTTGACGGCGCCAGGTTGCGGCTCGTCGGTGTGGCGGCCCCGCGAGAAACAAAGCCACCTCGTCTCCCGTCAAGACACAGGAACAGGTGCGCATAGGCGCCCGACGCATATTGCGGCGCGTAGACTTCCCTGGTCGATGCATATTCGGCCCGAAGCCCTTTCGTGGCGCATATCCGCGCAGCTTCGGCAGTCACATCCGGCATAACCTTGGCATATTGCGACTGCACGGTGACGCTGTCTCCATTGAACTCGGTGACAACGGTCGGGGCGCAGGCCGACAGGGCGAGAAGCGCCAACGCAAGTTTCTTCATATCAATCCCCAACGTTCGAAATCTTGGATTTTCATCTTGAATGCTTGTTGGAAAATGGGCGCCAAAATATGGCCCGTTCCGGGCAGAAAGGTGCCGTCTGCGATCTCTCCTATCGCCCCCGCCGCTTGTTCCCGCCGCGCTGCCCCGCCCGGCCCGCGGTTGAACGGCCGCCCGCCTTCACGGCGGCTTCGGCTGCGGCCTCCACGTCGGATTGGCGTGCCAGCGGGTCGTCGGCCACGGCCAGTTCCACCGCCTCCAGCCGCTTCACCTCGTCGCGCAGGCGCGCGGCTTCCTCGAATTCCAGGTTCTCGGCGGCCTTTCGCATGGCTGTGCGCAGCGCGTCCAGATGGGCGGACAGGTTGGCGCCGACCAGCGGCTTGTCGATCCGGGCGGTGACGCGGGCCATGTCGGTGTCGCCCTTGTAAAGCCCCGCAAGCACATCCTCGACGTTCTTTTTCACGGTCGTCGGGGTGATGCCATGGACCTCGTTATAGGTGATCTGCTTGGCGCGGCGGCGGTTGGTTTCGGCCAGCGCGCGTTCCATGCTGCCGGTGATTCGGTCGGCATACATGATCACCCGGCCTTCGGCATTGCGCGCGGCGCGCCCGATGGTCTGGATCAGCGAGGTTTCCGACCGCAGGAACCCCTCCTTGTCGGCATCCAGAATCGCCACCAGCCCGCATTCGGGAATATCCAGCCCCTCGCGCAGCAGGTTGATGCCCACCAGCACGTCAAACGCCCCCAGCCGCAGGTCGCGCAAAATCTCGATCCGTTCGATCGTGTCGATGTCGGAATGCATGTAGCGGATGCGCAGGCCCTGTTCGTGGAAATACTCGGTCAGGTCTTCGGCCATCCGCTTGGTCAGCGTCGTGACCAGAACACGCAGGCCCTGCGCCGCCACGCGGCGGATTTCGTCCAGCAGGTCATCGACCTGCATCTCCACAGGGCGGATTTCCACCACCGGGTCCAGCAGGCCGGTGGGCCGGATCACCTGTTCGGTGAACACGCCGCCCGCCTGTTCCAGTTCCCATTTCGCCGGGGTGGCCGATACGAACACCGATTGCGGGCGCATCGCGTCCCATTCCTCGAATTTCAGGGGGCGGTTGTCCATGCAGGACGGCAGGCGAAAGCCGTGTTCGGCCAGCGTGAACTTGCGCCGGTAGTCGCCGCGATACATGCCGCCAATCTGTGGCACGGTAACGTGGGATTCATCGGCAAAGACAATCGCAGTGTCGGGGATGAATTCGAACAATGTGGGCGGCGGTTCGCCCGGCGCGCGCCCCGTCAGATAGCGCGAATAGTTCTCGATCCCGTTGCAGACGCCGGTCGCCTCCAGCATCTCCAGATCGAAATTGGTGCGCTGTTCCAACCGCTGCGCCTCCAGCAGCTTTCCTTCGTCGGTCAACTGCTTGAGCCGCAGCGCCAGTTCCGCCCGGATGCCCTTGGTGGCCTGTTGCAGCGTCGGCCGGGGGGTGACGTAATGGCTGTTGGCATAGATGCGGATTTTCTCGAACGTGTCGGTCTTGGCGCCGGTCAACGGGTCGAATTCGATGATCGCCTCCAGCTCTTCGCCAAAGAACGAAAACCGCCATGCCCGGTCTTCAAGGTGGGCGGGCCAGACCTCGACCGTATCGCCGCGCACCCGGAAGGCGCCGCGCACAAAGGACGCATCCAGCCGCTTGTATTGCTGCGCCACCAGATCGGCCAGAAACTTGCGCTGATCGTAAAGCCCGCCCACGGCCATGTCCTGCGTCATCGCCGAATAGGTCTCGACGCTGCCGATACCATAGATGCACGACACCGAGGCCACGATGATCACATCGTCGCGTTCCAGCAACGCGCGGGTGGCCGAGTGGCGCATCCGGTCGATCTGTTCGTTGATCTGCGATTCCTTCTCGATATAGGTATCGCTGCGCGGCACATAGGCTTCGGGCTGGTAGTAGTCGTAATAGGAAACAAAGTATTCCACCGCGTTGTCGGGGAAGAAGCCCTTGAATTCTCCGTATAATTGCGCGGCGAGCGTTTTGTTCGGCGCCAGAATGATCGCCGGGCGCTGGGTTTCCTCGATCACCCGCGCCATGGTAAAGGTCTTGCCAGTGCCGGTGGCGCCCAGCAGAACCTGATTGCGCTCGCCCGCCAGCACGCCGTCGGCCAGTTCGGCAATCGCCGTGGGCTGGTCGCCCGCCGCCTGAAACTCGGTCTTCATCACAAAGCGCCGACCGCCCTCCAGCTTGGGCCGGGTCAGCACCTCCGGGCGCAGGGTGGGGGCGTTGGTGGTGTTGTGCGGCATGGCGAACCCCTTGGATCAGGCGCCTAAGGTCGTTGCTTTTCGCGCGGATGCAAGGGGTCGGCGGGCTTGCGCTTTGATTGCGTCTTCACGATAACGGGGGCGGGAGTTTTGAGGGAGTCTGACCATGCGCGCGCGTATCTATCAACCGGCCCGCAATGCCATGCAATCGGGGATGGCCCGCAGCCACGGCTGGGTGCTGGAATTTCTGCCCGCCGAGCGGCGCGAGATCGACCCGCTGATGGGCTGGACCGGGTCAGGTGATACCCAACGACAGGTGCATCTGCGCTTTGCCACCCGGCAAGAGGCCGAGGATTACGCCCGCGACAATGGCATCGAGGTGGCGATCAGCGCCGCCCATCAGCGCAAGCCGAACGTCCGCCCCGGCGGATATGGCGACAATTTCGCCACCAACCGCCGCACCGTCTGGACGCATTGAGCCACTGTAATCAGACCACGATTGCTGCCGTATGGAGCGGGCTTTTCCATTTCGGGGCAGGCGTTTGGTAAATCGTTGAGGTCACAGGGCCGCCTTTGCAAGGGGTCAAACTGTATCTGCGCCGAGGCGATCAATGCCGCGGGCCGCGGCACGGGTTGGCCTGTGCTTTCAAAGCGCGATCTTCATGCTTTCGGATGGCGCTTGGCTGTGGTGAGGGCCGTCATGCTGTGACAGCGGGCGCTCTCGCCGGGGCAAGGGGGCCATCCATGTCGGCCTTATCCTGCGGCGTATCGGGCAGGCCCCGTCGACCCGGCTACCGCCGACCAGAAAAAGGGCGCCGGGCCACACGACGGCCGCGGCGGGTTGAATTTATGCCGGGGTGCGACGTCGGCCTAGGGGCGAACAGGGGCCGGATTGCCCCCTCACCCCTGCAACGGCCTGACCCCGATCTCGCCCTCGGCGCGGCTCTTCATCGCAGCGACGGCGGCGATGCTGGCGGCGGCGGTGGTAAAGTAGGGGATCTTGTCATAGAGCGCGACGGCGCGGATGTCGCGGCTGTCAGACACGGCCTGATTGCCCTCGGTAGTGTTCAGCACCAGTTGCACATCGCCGTTCTTCAGCCGATCCACGATGTTCGGGCGCCCCTCATAGACCTTGTTGACCACCTCGGCCTCAATCCCGTGGCCGGCCAGAAAGCCTGCGGTGCCGCGGGTGGCGACCAGGGCAAAGCCCATTTCGGTCAGTGTGCGGGCGGCCTCGGCCAGGTCGGCGGTCTTGTCCATTTCCTTGACCGACACGAACACCCGGCCCGTCTCGGGCAGATGCGTGCCAGCCCCCATCTGCGCTTTCAGGAAGGCGCGGGGGAAGTTGCGGTCCCAGCCCATGACCTCGCCGGTCGAGCGCATTTCCGGCCCCAGCAGCGTATCGACGCCGGGGAAGCGGGCAAAGGGCAGCACGGCCTCTTTCACCGAGAACCACGGCGTGTTGGGGTCGGCCAGCGTCAGCGGGTCGGCAAAGGGCAGGGGCGTTTCGGGGCCGACACCCTCGGGGTAGGGGGCGCGATGGGGGAAGTTGGCCATCGGCTCGCCCGCCATCAGCCGGGCGGCGATGCTGGCAATGGCGCTGTCGGTCGCTTTGGCCACAAAAGGCACGGTGCGCGAAGCGCGCGGGTTCACCTCAAGCACATAGATCACGCCGTCCTTGATTGCGAATTGCACGTTCATCAGGCCGACGACACCCAGCGCCAGCGCCATCTTTTCGGTCTGCACCTTCAGTTCGGCCACGGTGGCCGCATCAAGCGAATAGGGCGGCAACGAGCAGGCGCTGTCGCCCGAATGCACGCCCGCTTCCTCGATATGCTGCATGATGCCTGCGACATGAACGGTCTTTCCGTCGCTCAGCGCATCGACATCGACCTCGATCGCGCCCGACAGATAGCTGTCAAGCAGCACCGGGCTGTCGCCCGACACATGCACCGCAGAGGTGATGTAGCGTTTCAACTGGTCCATGTCGCGCACGATTTCCATGGCGCGGCCGCCCAGCACATAGGACGGGCGGATTACCAGCGGGAAGCCCACGCGCTGCGCGATTTCAAGTGCTTGCGCGTCGCTGCTGGCGATGCCGTTGACCGGCTGCTTCAGGCCCAGACGGTTCAGCAACTGCTGGAACCGCTCGCGGTCTTCGGCAAGGTCGATCGCGTCGGGGGTGGTGCCGAGGATCGGGATACCCTCGGCCTGAAGCGCATCGGCGAGTTTCAGTGGCGTCTGCCCGCCGAACTGCACGATCACGCCATGCAGGGTGCCGTTGTCTTGTTCCACGCGCAGGATTTCCAGCACATGTTCCAGCGTCAGCGGCTCGAAATACAGTCGGTCCGATGTGTCATAATCGGTCGAAACCGTTTCCGGGTTGCAGTTGATCATGATCGTTTCATAACCCGCCTTGGTCAGCGCAAAGCAGGCGTGGCAGCAGCAATAGTCGAATTCGATGCCCTGCCCGATGCGGTTCGGCCCGCCGCCGAGGATGACGACCTTCTTGCGGCCCGAGGGGCGGGCCTCGCATTCCACGTCGCCCATCGCGGGGGCCTCATAGGTGGAATACATGTAGGGCGTCTGCGCCTCGAATTCGGCGGCGCAGGTGTCGATGCGCTTGAACACCGCCTGAACGCCAAGGTTGCGGCGGGCGCGGCGCACCTGCGCCTCGTCCCGGCCGGTCAGTTTGGCAAGGCGTGCGTCGGTGAAGCCCATCATCTTCAGCGCGCGCAGACCCTTGTCGGTGACGGGCAGTCCCGAGGCGCGAATCTCGGCCTCGGTGTCGATGATCTCGCGGATGCGGGCCAGGAACCACGGGTCAAAGGCGGTGGCATGCTGGATTTCGTCGTTGGTCAGGCCGTGGCGCATGGCCTGCGCGATCAGGCGCAGCCGGTCGGGGGTTTGCGCCGAAATCGCCTTGATGACGGCGGCTTTTTCGGGGGCGCCGTCGATGGTGATCTCGTCAAAGCCGGTGAGGCCGGTTTCCATGCTCGCCAGGGCCTTTTGCACCGATTCATGGAAGGTGCGGCCGATCGCCATGGCCTCGCCTACCGATTTCATCGCGGTGGTCAGTTCGGCTTTGCTGCCGGGGAATTTCTCGAACGCAAAGCGCGGGATCTTGGTCACGACATAGTCGATGGTCGGCTCAAAGCTGGCAGGCGTGACCTTGGTGATGTCGTTGTCCAGTTCGTCCAGCGTATAGCCCACGGCCAGTTTCGCCGCGATCTTGGCGATGGGAAAGCCCGTGGCCTTGGAGGCCAGCGCCGACGAGCGGCTGACCCGAGGGTTCATCTCGATCACCACCATGCGCCCGTCGGCCGGGTTGATCGCCCATTGCACGTTCGACCCGCCGGTTTCCACGCCGATCTCGCGCAGCACGGCGATGGAGCCGTTGCGCATGATCTGATATTCCTTGTCGGTCAGTGTCAGCGCCGGGGCCACGGTGATCGAATCGCCCGTATGCACGCCCATCGGATCGACGTTTTCGATGGAACAGACGATGATGGCGTTGTCGGCGCGGTCGCGCACGACCTCCATTTCATACTCTTTCCAGCCCAGAAGCGACTCGTCGATCAGCACCTGCGCCACCGGGCTGGCATCCAGCCCCGAGCGGACGATGGCCTCATAGTCATCGCGGTTGTAGGCCACGCCGCCGCCGGTGCCGCCCAGTGTAAAGGCTGGGCGGATGATCGCGGGCAGGCCCACATATTCGATGGCGGCAATCGCCTCGGCCACGCCGGCGTTGATGTCATATTTGCCGTTCGCCAGCTTGGGTGCCGCGATGATCGTGGCCTTGGGGTTTTCCAGCCCGATCCGGTCCATCGCCTCGCGGAACAGCTTGCGGTCTTCGGCCATTTCGATGGCCTGCCGGTTGGCGCCGATCAGTTCCACGCCGAATTTTTCCAGCACGCCCATGTCGGCCAGCGCGAGGCTGGTGTTCAGGCCGGTCTGCCCGCCCATGGTGGGCAACAGCGCGTCGGGGCGTTCCTTCTCGATGATCTTGGCGACGATCTCGGGGGTGATCGGCTCGATATAGGTGGCGTCGGCCATTTCCGGATCGGTCATGATCGTCGCGGGGTTCGAGTTGACCAGGATCACCCGATAGCCTTCTTCGCGCAGCGCCTTGCATGCCTGCGCGCCGGAATAGTCGAACTCGCAGGCCTGACCGATAACGATGGGACCGGCGCCGATGATCAGGATCGAGTTGATATCGGTTCTTTTCGGCATGGTCTTTCCCCTTTGTCGTTCCGGCGCGCAAATTGACGGCGTTATAGTCTTGTGCGGCACCGGCGCAAGGGCCGATGGGCGCTGCGGCGCAGTCTGGCGCGCGCCGCGTGCTTGACTTCGCCGCGCAGGCGCGGTGTATCGGCGCGATATTGTCTACACCTCGGGAAGGGGATCACGATGCACGCCTATCGCAGCCATACCTGTGGCGATCTGACCGCCGCCCATGCCGGGGCCGAGGTGCGGCTTTCGGGCTGGGTGCACCGGGTTCGCGACCATGGCGGGGTTCTGTTCATCGACCTGCGCGATCATTACGGCATAACGCAACTGCTGTGCGATGGCGACAGCCCGGCCTTCGCCGCGCTGGAGGCTGCGCGCGCGGAATGGGTGATCCGCATCGACGGCCTGGTGAAACTGCGCGACGCGAGCCTGGTGAACCCCAAAATCGCCACCGGCGCGATCGAGGTTTATGTGCGCGCCGTCGAGGTGCTGGGCCCGGCCGAAGAACTGCCGCTGCCGGTGTTCGGTGATCAGGACTACCCCGAAGAGACGCGGCTGACCTACCGCTTCCTCGATCTGCGGCGCGAGGGGCTGCATGCCAACATGATGCTGCGATCGAACGTCGTGCGGTCCTTGCGCAACCGGATGTGGGACGCGGGTTTCAACGAGTTTCAGACGCCGATCATCACGGCGTCGTCGCCCGAGGGCGCACGCGATTTTCTGGTGCCATCGCGGCTGCATCCGGGCAAGTTTTATGCGCTGCCGCAGGCGCCGCAGCAGTTCAAGCAGTTGATCATGGTGGCGGGCTTTGACCGCTATTTCCAGATCGCGCCCTGCTTCCGCGACGAAGACCCGCGCGCCGACCGCAGCCCCACCGATTTCTACCAGCTTGACGTGGAAATGAGCTTTGTCACGCAAGATGATGTCTTCGCCGCGGTGCAGCCGGTGATTCAGGGCATCTTCGAGGAATTTGGCGGCGGGCGAGAGGTCAGCAAGGTCTGGCCGCAGATTTCCTATGCCGATGCGATGCTGTGGTATGGGTCCGACAAGCCCGACCTCAGGAACCCGATCAAGATGCAGGTGGTCAGCGAGCATTTCGCAGGCTCTGGCTTTGCGATCTTTGCCAAGCTGTTGGAGAACGAGGGCACCGAGGTGCGCGCGATCCCGGCACCCACGGGTGGTAGCCGCAAGTTCTGCGACCGGATGAACGCCTTTGCGCAGGCCCAGGGTCTGCCCGGCATGGGCTATATCTTCTGGCGCAAGGCCGAGGATGGCACGATGGAGGCGGCTGGCCCGCTGGCCAAGAACATCGGCCCCGAGCGGACCGAGGCGATCCGGCTGCAACTGGGCCTGGGTGAGGGTGATGCGGCGTTTTTCCTTGGCGGCAAGCCCGAGCAGTTCGAGGCGGTGGCGGGGCGCGCGCGCAATGAGATTGGCCGCGAGCTGGGTCTGACCGAGGAAAATTGCTTCCGCTTTGCCTGGATCGTCGATTTCCCGATGTATGAAAAGGACGATCAGGGCAAGATCGACTTCAGCCACAATCCTTTCTCGATGCCGCAGGGCGGGCTGGAGGCGCTGATGGGCGATCCGCTGAAGGTGAAGGCCTATCAATATGACCTGGCCTGCAACGGCTACGAGCTCATCTCGGGTGGGATACGCAACCACAAGCCCGAAATCATGTTCAAGGCATTCGAGCTGGCGGGTTACCCCGCGTCCGAGGTCGAAAATCGCTTCGGCGGCATGGTCAAGGCGTTCCGCTATGGTGCGCCGCCGCACGGTGGCTGCGCGGCAGGCATCGACCGGATCGTGATGCTGCTGGCCGACGAGCAGAACATTCGCGAGGTCATCATGTTCCCGATGAACCAGCAGGCCTGCGACCTGATGATGGGCGCGCCGTCCGAGCCGATGAACGAACAACTGCGCGAATTGCGCCTGCGCGTGGTGCCGAAGGACTGAGCAGGGCGCAGGGCGGGGCGCGCGGCGCAAGGCCGCGTGCCGGGGCGTCAGACCAGATGCGGCAGCGTGGCGGCGACGATGGAAAACGCCAGCGCCAGCGCGCCAAGGCTGAACACCGCCCAATGCGTGGCCCGGATCAGCCGGTCATCGGTGGTCGCGCGCAACAATCGGTGTTTCATGGCGCCCCCCCGGCGAATTGATCCGGCTATGATCTTTTGCGGTCAAATGCGGCGGCATTGCGGAAATTTCCGTGCACTTTCGGGGTGGCTGCGGCAGGCTGAACCAAAGCTGAAGGATGGGCAGGATGCAGCAGGGCAAGACATTCGGGGCACCCGTGCCGGGCTGGGTGGTGCCGCCGCCGCCTGGCCCGCAGCTTTTGGCGGGGCGCCACGTCCGGCTGGAGCGGCTGGACGCCGAGTCCCATGCCGATTCACTTTACCGGGCCAATGCCCAAGACCCGGCGATCTGGGATTATCTGCCCTATGGCCCCTTTGCCTCGGAGGCGGGCTATTATCGCTGGCTGGCCGAAATGGCCGCGCTGCCTGACCCGTTCTTTTACGCGATCCGCGATCTGGACAGCGGCCAGCCGGGGGGTGTGCTGGCGTTTTTGCGGATTACGCCCGAGGCGGGCACGATCGAACTGGGCCATATCAATCTTGCGCCTCGGTTGCAGCACAGCCGCGCCGCGACCGAGGCGATGATGCTCGCCATCGGTTGGGCCTTTGGCGTGGGCTATCGGCGGTTTGAATGGAAATGTGACGCGCTGAATTTGCCGTCACGCCGTGCCGCGCAACGGCTGGGGCTAAGCTATGAGGGCGTGTTCCGGCAGGCTGCCGTGGTGAAAGGGCGCAACCGCGATACCGCCTGGTTTGCGGCGACAGATGCCGACTGGCCGGGCCTTCAGGCGGCCTATGAGGCCTGGTTGGCGCCCGGCAATTTCGACGCCACGGGCCATCAGCGCGAACGCCTGTCCGATCTGACGCGGCTGGTGCGCGTCGCCGCAGACCCGGCGCTGGGCGAGACATAGGGCCTAAAACGTGGCCCCGGTGTTCAGCCGTTCTGCCACCAGCGAATGCAGCCGCGCAAGCCCCGGTGCCGCAGCCGCCCCGCTTTGGCGGCCGCGCGCAAGATCGGCTGCCGCATCCGCCAGGGCAGGGTCGCCGGAGCTGCGGGCAAGACCTGCCAGAAACCGGGTGATATAATCGATGGCTGCCTCATCGGGCGCCTTGGCCAGCACGCCCGCAACATGGCTGAGGTCATCGCGCAGCGCGAGGCGGTCAGGCTCCACCCGCGCATCAGGCAGCATGTGCAGCCCGTAGGGGCGTGCGTTGGCCGGCAGGCAGCCCAGGATCGCCTGCTGAAATAGCGCAAGACTGTCAATCGGTTTGGTCAGAAAGCCGTCGGCACCCGCAGCGCGG
This sequence comes from Phaeovulum veldkampii DSM 11550, assembly GCF_003034995.1. Lineage (GTDB taxonomy): Bacteria > Pseudomonadota > Alphaproteobacteria > Rhodobacterales > Rhodobacteraceae > Phaeovulum > Phaeovulum veldkampii. The sequence goes on from NZ_PZKF01000027.1 coordinate 13,173, forward strand.
GCCGGTGCCGCCCCCGCCGGATCGCCCGAGATGGCAAGGATCACGGGCAGGCGCGGGCGCGCCGCGGCCAGATCGGCGATCAGGTCGGCGCCGGACCCGTCGGGCAGGCCCAGATCGACGATCACCGCGCCGGGGCGGTAGACCTGAAGATGCCGCCGCGCGGTGCGCAGGCAATCGGCGCGGCGGATGCGCGCGCCCGAGCGCAGGCACAAAAGCCGCATCGCTTCAGACGCGAAGCGGCTGTCTTCGACCACCAGCACGGTCAGCCCCTGAAGGGGGCGGCTGATGCTGGCGGCGGGACTGGCGAACTGCGAAAAATCGTCAGGCATGGCGCTCTCCTCAACTCGGGCGGCGACTCGGATTGGAAAAGTTAAGCGCGCGATTGGCTAACAGCGGGTAAACGGCACCGGAATCCCTTGCGTCGGGGGGCAGGGCGCCGCTACACCGCGCCAAACCGCCAGAAGGAGCCCCCCATGATCGGACGCCTCAATCACGTAGCCATCGCCGTGCCCGACCTGACGGCCGCTGCTGACCAATACCGCAACACCTTGGGTGCCAAGGTCGGTGCGCCGCAAGATGAGCCTGACCACGGCGTGACCGTGGTGTTCATCGAATTGCCGAATACCAAGATCGAACTGCTTTACCCGCTGGGCGAGAATTCCCCGATCATGGGCTTTCTGGAAAAGAACCCCGCAGGCGGCATTCACCATATCTGCTACGAGGTCGAAGATATTCTGGCCGCGCGCGACCGGCTGAAGGCGGCGGGCGCGCGGGTGCTGGGCAGTGGCGAGCCGAAGATCGGCGCGCATGGCAAGCCTGTGCTGTTCCTGCACCCCAAGGATTTCAACGGCTGCCTGGTGGAGCTGGAGCAGGTGTAAGCCGCACGGGGGCCGTCAGGCCCCCGCTTTCACCCTGTGAAACAGGTGGGTGAAGGTCGCGGCACCCAGAACCGGCACGATCAGGTTGATGACCGGCAGGCTGAGCGGCAGCGCCATCAGCACACCCGCGCCCCACACCCGAAGCCGGTGCGCCTTGTAGAACGCGCGGGCGGCGGTGCGGTCCATCCGGCGCAGGGCGACCATCTGGAAATATTCGCGGCCCAGCAGATAACCGTTGACCGCCCAGAACAAGAGCGGAGCGGCAGGGCCGACCAGCAAATAGCCGACCAGCGCCAGCGCGTTGACCGCGATGATCACGCCCAGAAAGCCAAGGCTGTCGCGCAGCGCCTCGGCCAGCGGCACGTTGCGGGCGGGCGGCAGGCCGGGGTAATGCCGTGCCTCGACCGAATCGGCCACGCGATCAAGGAAAAGCCCGGTGAAGGCCGAGGCCACGGGCACCATCAGAAAGAAGCTGAGCAGCAGCATCAGCCCGACCGAGGCCCAGGACATCAGATCATCGACCCAGGTGATTGCGCCGATCCAGGGCAGCGTGATCGTGTCGGGCACCAGCCAGCCGATCAGAACCACGAACAGGGCATAGATCGCGGCCAGCAGCGCAAGTGCAAGCGCCATGCCAAGCGCCAGAACGGATCGGGTGCCGGGACGAAACAGGTCGCCCAGCGCGGTCAGAAAATCGCGGATCATGCGTCAACCCATGTGGTGATTGCGGAAAGGTCGGGGCGGGGGCGGTCGGTGGGTTCTACCGTGGCGGTGCCGATATGGATAAAGCCCGCCACCCATTCGCCGGGGGCAAGGCCCAGCCCCTGATGCGCAAAGGCGGCATCATGCGCGGGCCAGCCGGTCAGCCAGTTGGCGCCCCAGCCTGCGGCAAGGGCGGCGTTCAGCAGCGCAAGGCAAACCGCGCCGATTGATAGCACCTGTTCGATTTGTGCAATTTTTTCCGTGCTTCGGGGCACATGAACCACGGCGACTGCAAGGTTTGAGTTGGAAAACTGCAAGACGCCTTTTTCCGCCTGATCGGAGGGCAGGGCCAGTTCGGTGGCGCGCAGGGCGACTTGACCGGCCAGCCGTTCCAGCGCGGGGCGGGTCAGCACGATAAAGCGCCACGGCTCCAGCTTGCCATGGTCGGGGCTGCGGGCGGCGGCGGTCAGGATCGGCTCCAAAGCGGCGCGGTCGGGCACCGGCAGCGTCAGCGTGCGCGCAGGGCAAGAGCGGCGGCTTAGCAGAAAGCGCAGGGCCTCGGGGTTGGGCTGGGGCATGGTATGGCCTTTCAGAAAAAGAACTCGGCCAGCCGGCCGATATGGGCGCTGACATGAGCCTGCCAGTCGGGGCCGGGCTGGCGGGCGGCAAGGGTCGCGGCGAGCGGGTCGGGCGCCTTGATGTGGCTGCCCGCGAGGGTGGCGATCACGGCATGGCCGCAAAAGGGCACATGGACCTCGGAATAGCCGCCCTCATGCGCCAGCATCAGGCGGCCATCGCACAGATCATCGGCAGCCTGCATCACCCGCCGGGTCAGGGCCCCGAACGTGTCGGATGAGGCAAGCATCCGCCCCAGCGGATCGACGGCCGAGGCATCATAGCCGCAGGCAACCACGATGATCTCGGGGCCAAAGCGGTAGAGCGCGGGCAGCACGAGACGGTCGAACGCCTCGATATAGCTGGCGTGCCCGGTGCCGGGGGGCAGCGGAATGTTGAGGTTGAAGCCATGCCCGCGGCCCGCGCCGCGCTGGTCAGCGGCGCCGGTATCCAGCGGATAGTTGCGGTCCTGATGCAGAGAGATCGTCAGCACCTCGGGGTCGGACAGAAAGATTGCCTCGGTGCCGTTGCCGTGGTGCACATCCCAATCGACCACGGCAATGCGGCGGGCCAGCCCCGCGGCCTGCGCGGCGCGAATCGCCACGGCGATGTTGTTCAGCAGACAAAAGCCGTTCGGAAATTCGGGCAGGCAATGATGGCCGGGTGGGCGGGTCAGGGCATAGGCGTTGCGCGCCTGCCCGCCCAGCACCGCAAACAGCGCCCCCCGCGCCAGCCCCGCCGACAACGCCGCGATGTCATAACCGCCCTGCCCAAAGGGCGTTCGCAACCCCAATTCGCCCCCGCCCGCATCGGAGGCGGCCTTGAACGCGGAAAGATAGCTTTCGGGGTGAACGCGGCGCAGATCCTGATGGCTGGCGGGCGGTGCGCTCTGTTCGACCAGATCGCTCATCAATCCGGTGACGCGCATCAGATTGACCAGCCGACGCTTGGTTTCCGGGCTTTCGGGTAGGCCCGCGCCGGGCTGCACAAGGCCGCCCACCGGCAGAGTGAAGGCGTAATTGCCGCCGCCGTGCCACAGGCAGCGTTCGTCATGAAAGAAGGCGGTGGTCATCGTGGGCCTCCGGGCGCTGGCGTCAAGGTTAGCGGCAGGTTACACAGGGGGCCAGAGGGGAGTGCATGACCGATCTGAGCCATCTTGCAAGACCGGGCGCCGAAATCGCGGTGCGGGTGACGCCCAAGGCGTCGCGCAACGTCGTGGTGGCCGCCGAGGACGGATTGCGGGTTTATGTGACCGTCGCGCCCGAGGATGGCAAGGCCAATGCCGCGGTGACGAAACTACTGGCCAAGGCGCTGGGCGTAGCGAAAACCCGGCTGGTGCTGCTGCGCGGCCAAAGCGCGCGCGACAAGGTCTTTCGGCTGGAGTGAGGCGGCGGCCTATCCTTCGGCCTTCTGCGCGCGCAGGCGATAGACGCCCTCGGGCAGATCAAGCGCCGCAGCCAGTTCGCGCAACTGGGCGTGGGAAAACACCACCTTCATCACCGTGTCGGTGTGCTCGTCATATTGTTCGACCGTCACACAATCTTCAAAGGCGTTGATGGTCACATCTTCCTGAAGCCAGTCCTCACCGCCCTCGCCTTCATCGACGAGGGTGATCAAGGTGGCGTCGAATTCGTGCTCGATGGTGAACATATGGGCAGGCTAGCACGGTTTGGGCCGGGCCACCACCGCCCGATGCACGAGGGCCTTGCCCTTCGCGCCGCTGCCGCCTAATCCCTTGAGGATGAAAATACTGTTTCTGGGCGATGTGATGGGCCGGGCGGGCCGGGCTGCGGTTGCGGCGCGGCTGCCGGGGTTGCGGGCGGAATGGGGGCTCGATTTTGTCGTGGTCAACGGCGAAAACGCCAGCGCGGGCGCCGGGTTGACGCCCGACCACGCGCGGGGCCTGCTGGAGGCGGGGGCCGATTGCGTGACGCTGGGCGATCATGCCTTCGACCAGAAGGACATGCTGCGATTCATTGAGAGCGAGCCGCGCATCATCCGGCCGCTGAACTATGCCAAAGAGGCGCCTGGCAAGGGCGCGCGGGTGTTTTCAGATGCGCGCGGGCGCAAGGTGCTGGTGGCGCAGGTGCTGGGGCAGGTGTTCATGAAGCGGCCCTTCGACGACCCGTTTTCGGCCATCGACGCGGTGCTGCGCGCGCATCCGCTGGGCGGTATGGCGCAGGCCACGCTGGTGGATATGCATTGCGAGGCGACCTCGGAAAAGATGGCGATGGGCCATTGGTGCGACGGTCGGGCCAGTGTGGTGGTGGGCACCCATACCCATGTGCCCACGGGCGATGCGATGGTGCTGCCCGCCGGCACCGCCTATCTGACCGATGCCGGCATGTGCGGCGACTACAATTCCGTAATCGGCATGGACAAGGCCGAACCGATGCGCCGCTTCATCACCGGTATGGGGCGGGACCGGTTCACCCCGGCCGAGGGCGAGGCCACGCTTTCGGGGCTTTATGTCGAAACCGACGACCGCACCGGGCTGGCCAAACGCTGCGCGCCGATCCGGGTTGGCGGGCGTCTGGCCGAGGCGCGGCCCTAGCGGCAGAGAGGGATAGCATGATCGCCGACGCCCTGCCCCCCGATCTTCAGGCCCTGGCGGGTATTTTGATCGTGGCGGGCATGTTCGTGATGTTCCTGCGCGAAAAGGTGCCGCCCGAGGTGGTGGCGATCGGCGGCGCGGCGGTGATGCTGGCCAGCGGGCTGCTGCCCTATGATCAGGCGGTGGGGGCGCTGTCGAACTCTGCGCCCTGGACGATTGCCTTCATGTTCCTGATCATGGGGGCTTTGGTGCGCACCGGCGCGCTGGAGGCGATGACGCGTCTGATCGAGGCCCGCGTCGATACACGGCCGGGGCTGACGGTGGCGCTGCTGTTCGCGCTGGTGGTCGCGGCTTCGGCTGTGATGAACAATACGCCGGTGGTGGCTGTGATGATCCCGGTGTTCATCCAGTTGGCGCAACGGCTGGGGGTGGCACCGTCGCGCTATCTGATGCCGCTGTCGTATTTCACCATTCTGGGCGGGATGATCACGCTGATCGGCACCTCGACCAACATTCTGGTGGATGGTGTGGCGCAGGCCAAGGGGCTTGCGCCTTTCTCGATCTTCGAGATCGCGCCGGCGGGCCTTGCGGTGGCCGCCGCGGGGGCGGTGTTCATCGCGCTGTTTGCCCGCCGTCTGGTGCCCGAGCGGCAGTCGATGGGCGTGATGCTGAGCGGCCGGCGCAAGATGAAATATTTCACCGAGGTCGCCCTGCCCGAAGGCAGCAGCCTGATTGGAAAGCCGGTTCTGGCCGTCGATATCTTTCGCCGCGAAGGCGTGCGGGTGATCGACGTTTTGCGCGGCGATGCCAGCCTGCGCCGCGATCTGGCCGCGGTCGGGTTACAGGCCGGCGACAGGGTGGTGCTGCGCACCGAGATGGCCGAACTGCTGGGAATGCAGCAAAATCCCGACCTGCGGATGGTGGACAAGCTGAGCTCGGTCCAGACCGAGACGGTCGAGGTGCTGATCAGCCCCGGCTGCCGGATGATCGGGCGGTCGCTGGGCGAGTTGCGGCTGCGTCGCCGCTATGGCGTCTATGTTCTGGCCGCGCACCGCCGCAACCAGAATATCGGGCGCAAGCTGGACGATCTGGTGGTGGTGGTGGGCGACACGCTGCTGCTGGAGGGATCGGCCGAAGATATTGCCCGGCTTGCCGCCGACATGGATCTGGTCGATGTCGCGCGACCGCGGGGCCGGGCGTTTCGCCGCAGCCACATGCCGATTGCGGTGGTGGCGCTGCTTTCCGTGGTGGGGCTTTCTGCGGTGAATGCCGCCCCGATCATGATGCTGGCGATGCTGGCGGTGGCGGTCATTCTTGTCACGCGCTGCATCGACGCCGACGAGGCGTTTTCCTTTATCGACGGGCGGTTGCTGGCGATGATCTTTGCCATGCTGGCGGTGGGGGAGGGGCTGGAACAGGCAGGCTCGATCCAGATGATCGTCGATGCGGTCAGCCCCTATCTGGCCGGGCTGCCGCCGGTGCTGGCGCTGGCGGCGGTCTATTTCATGGGCCTCATCATGACGGAACTGTTGTCGAACAATGCGGTGGCGGTGATTTTGGCCCCCATCGCCATCGAACTGGCGCGCTCGCTTGGGCTGGACCCGCGGCCCTTTGCGGTGGCAGTGATGTTTGCGGCCTCGGTGGCCTTTGCCACGCCGATCGGCTATCAGACGCATATGATGGTTTACGGCCCCGGCGGCTATCGGTTTACCGATTTCCTGCGGCTGGGTCTGCCGCTTGATATTATCACCGGGATCGTGGCCTGCCTTGTGATCCCGATGATCTGGCCACTGTAAGGAGGTGCCGATGATCCGCCCGCTGTTCCCTCTGGCGCTGGCCGCCCTGGCCGCCTGCACGCCGCTGCCCGAGGCGCTGACCGGCGCCCGCCCCGACAGTGTGAGCCTGAGTGCGAAAAGCCTGCGCGTGGCCTTTACCGACGGCAGCATCTGCCGGGCCGCGCTGACCCCGGTTGACAGCGGCGTGCTGACCGGCGAGCTGGAGCGCTGCGCACAGCCGCTGCGCTATGAAATCACCATCGAGCGGCAAAACTGGCTGGAGCCTGCGCTGGGCGAGCTGGTCGCGCCCTATGCCCATATCGTGCTGCGCGACGATGCGGGCCGCGCCTGGCACTGGCGCACGCCCGAGGCGATGAACCGGCTCGGACGCGAGCGCGACGCAGGCTGAGCGCGCAGCCGCGCATGGCGGTGCTTGCGGCGGGGGGCAGGCCTGCCTTATAGAGGCCCGCAACCGCATTTTCCGCAAGAACGAGGGCGCAATGGCAGGCCATTCGAAATGGGCGAACATCCAGCACCGCAAGGGGCGTCAGGACAAGTTGCGCTCCAAGCTGTTTTCCAAGCTGGCGAAAGAGATCACCGTGGCCGCCAAGATGGGCGACCCGGACCCCGAAAAGAACCCGCGCCTGCGGCTGGCGGTGAAGGCTGCCAAGGCCGTGTCCTGCCCCAAGGACGTGATCGACCGTGCCATCAAGAAATCGCAAGGCGGCGATGCCGAGGATTACACCGAAATCCGCTATGAGGGATATGGGCCCAACGGGATTGCGGTCATCGTCGAGGCGATGACCGACAACCTGAACCGCACCGCCAGCAACGTGCGCAGCTATTTCACCAAATATGGCGGCAACCTGGGCACCACCGGGTCGGTCAGCTTCATGTTCGACCGGGTTGGCGAGATCACCTATCCGGTCAGCGCGGGCGATGCCGATACGGTGCTGATGGCTGCGCTGGAGGCGGGGGCCGATGACGTGGAAAGCGACGAGGAAGGCCACTGGATCTATTGCGCCGACACCAGCCTGAGCGAAGTGTCGGAGGCGCTGGAGACGGCGCTGGGCGAAAGCACCGAGTCGAAGCTGGTCTGGAAGCCGCAGAACCGCACCAATGTCGATCTGGACACCGCGCGCACGTTGATGAAGCTGATCGACGCCCTGGAAGAAGATGACGACGTGCAGACCGTCACCGGCAATTTCGACATCCCCGAAGATGTTGCCGCCCAATTGTAAGCGGCCCGTATCGGTGGGCGGCAGGGGGGCGCTGCCCCCCTCGGCCTGCGGCCTCACCCCCTGGGATATTTGGACCAAGCTGAAAGCAGGGGCAGACAGAACGGGCCGCGCCGGCAAGGTGCGGCCCGATTTCATTGGGCCTTAGTAGTCGAGTTTCCAGCCGACCCAGGCGGTGGCGGCGTTGTCGGCGTCTTCGGCATCGACATAGCCCACACCGGCATAGCCATTGGTCAGGAATTCCATCTCGGCGCTGACGCCAAGGATGTGGGGGTCGCTGCCCGCGTCGATCCGGCCCCAGCTTGCGCCAAGGGTCAGCGGATCGAAGGGCTTGTAAAAGCCTTCCAGAGCCACGCCGTCGGTGTCACCCACGATCCCGCTTTGGCCCCAGGTGAAGCGGCCGCCATACTGGCCCGCGTCATAGCCAAGGGTGGCCAGCAGGTTTTCCTCGTTGAGCCCCGGCGCGTCGATCAGTTCGACCCCGAGCGCAAAGTCGAAGGCGCCAAGGTCGCGCGCGACGACGGCGGTGAGGGTGTCGGCGTTGTTGTCGAAATGGTGCCATGAGGCGCCGACATCGTAATCGCCAAAGGTGCCGTCGTAGCGCAGGCCGTAGAAGGACTGGTCGCCGAGGGTGGCCAGCGCCTCGGTGGTGTTCAGCGCGCCATCCAGGAGCGGGTCGGCAATGCGGCTGCCGCCAAAGCGCGGCGTTTCGATCCGGTCGGCGAGTGCCGAGCGCGGGGCGCCGACCGAGAATTTGCCATAGCCGGTTTCGACCCAGAGGGTGGGGAACAGCGCATAGTCCGACAGGTCGAATTCGGCGCTTTCATAGCCCTTGATCCCCAGTTCGAACCCCAGTGGATTGCCGCCCGGCGCGCCCATGCGCAGACCCAGCGAGATGTCGATCTGTGCCAGATCGGCATCGCCGCCGTTGGTATCGGCATAGTCAAAGCGCAGATCGCCCGAGACATACATTGGCTGATCGGCCGTTTGCGCCTGCGCAAGGGTCGTGGTGGCGAGCAGCGCGAGAAGGGGGGCGGACAGCGATTTCATCGGGGGTCTCCTTATATCATGTTGCGCGCACTCTACCCTTGCGCGAGATATTGTGCGACCGGGGGCGGGCCGAATTCGGCGGGGTGTGGATCGATCGCAACAGGGCAGGGTCATGGGGGCATTCTGGGCGGGGTTGAAACTGGGGCTGGCGCTGATCGTGGCGATCGGGGCGCAGAATGCCTTTGTGTTGCGGCAGGGGCTGCGGCGCGAGCATGTGTTTGCGGTCTGTCTGTTTTGCGCCGTTTCGGATGCGGCGCTGATCGCGTTGGGGGTTTCGGGCTTTGCGGTGGCCTCGACGGCGGCGCCTTGGCTGGCGCCCGCGCTGCGCTGGGGCGGGGTGGCGTTTCTGGTCTGGTATGGGGCGCGGGCGTTCCTGTCGGCCTGGCGCGGCGGGTCGGCGCTTGCGGCGGCGGGCGGGGGTGCGCCCCTGGCCGCGGTGCTGGCCACGCTGGCCGCGCTGACCTGGGCCAACCCGCATGTGTGGCTGGATACGGTGGTGCTGCTGGGGGCGATCTCGGCGCAGTTTCCGGGGCGGGAGGTCGCTTTTGCCGGCGGGGCTATGACCGGGTCGTTCCTGTTCTTTTTCTCGCTGGGCTATGGTGCGCGGGCGCTGGCGCCGGTGTTTGCGCGGCCCCGTGCCTGGCAGGTGCTGGATGTGCTGATCGGTGTGGTGATGTGGTCGATCGCGGCACGGCTGGCGCTGGGGTAGTTGTGCCCGACACAATCGCGCGCTTGCGAGGCGCGCGCGCTTGGGGCCAAGTCGCGCAATGATGTCACCTGCTGCGAACCGGCCCCTGATCGGGGTGTTGTGGATGCTGGCCACGGGGCTGTGCTTTGTGGCAGTCACCGGGATCGTACGCTATCTGGGCACCGATCTGCCCGCGCCGCAAAGCGCCTTTATCCGCTTTGCCTTTGGCCTGGCGTTTCTGACCCCGGCACTGGTGGCGCTGATGCGGCGCGGCGGGGTGCCCAAAGGGTCGATGCGGGTGTTCGTGCTGCGTGGCGGGTTGCATACGCTGGCGGTGATCTTGTGGTTTTACGCGATGGCACGCATCCCGGTGGCTGAGGTGACGGCGATTGGCTATCTCAACCCGATCGTCGTCAGCATTGGCGCGGCGCTTGCCTTTGGCGAAAAGCTGGCGCCGCGGCGGGTGGGCACGATTGCGGTGGCGGTGGTTGGCGCGCTGATCGTGCTGCGCCCCGGCCTGCGTGACATCGCGCCAGGCCACTGGGCGCAACTGGGCGCCTCGGTCTGCTTTGGCCTGTCTTATCTGGTGGCCAAGCGTCTGTCGGAAATCGTCCCCGCCACGGTGGTGGTGGCGATGATGGCGCTGACGGTGACACTTGGGCTGGCGCCCTTTGCCGCGATGGTCTGGGTGCCGGTCAGCCTGACCCAATATGGCTGGCTGGCGCTGGTGGCGGTGTTTGGCACTGCGGGGCATTATTGCATGACGCGCGCCTTTACCGCGGCGCCGATGACGGTGACGCAGCCGGTCACCTTCCTGCAACTGGTCTGGGCCACGGCGCTGGGGGCGCTGGTGTTTTCCGAGCCGGTCGATCCGATGGTGATTGCGGGCGGCGGGCTGATCATTGCGGCGATCAGCTGGCTGACATGGCGCGAGGCGCAACTGAAGCGGCGCGGATTGACTCAGCCTCAGTCGGGGGGCGTGCCGGTCTGACCCTGCGGGTCGATCAGCCGGGCGATCACGCCTTCGCGGCTGATCCGCCCGCCGGGCAGGGCCAGAACCGGGTGGCGCGTCAGCATCGCCATGACCTGCCGCACGGGCATTTCGGGCGCGACCTGGGGCACGCCGGGTGCTGCGCCCGGTTCGGCCACATCGGCGGCGGTCAGCACCCCCAACGGGTTCATGTGGGCGACGAAATCGGCGACATAGGGGCTGGCGGGGCGGGCGATGATGTCGCGCGCGCGCCCCTCTTGCACGATCCGCCCGCCCTCCATCAGGGCCACGCGGTTGCCCAGCTTGAACGCCTCGTCCAGGTCATGGCTGACAAAGATGATGGTGCGCCGCAGAGTGGATTGCAGTTCCAGCAATTCGTCCTGCAACTCGGCCCGGATCAGCGGGTCAAGCGCCGAGAACGGCTCGTCCATCAGCAGGATCGGCGCTTCGGTGGCGAAGGCGCGGGCAAGGCCCACGCGCTGCTGCATGCCGCCCGACAATTCACCCACCTTGCGGTCGGCCCAATCCGAGAGGTGCACGAGGTCAAGCTGGGCTGCGACCCTTTCGCGCCGCTCGGCCTTGGGCATTCCGGCCAGTTCAAGGCCCAGGCCCACATTCTCTCGCACCGTGCGCCATGGCAGCAGGCCGAATTGCTGAAACACCATGGCGACGCGGTGCAGCCGGATACGGCGCAGCGTGGCGGCATCGGCATGTGTCACATCGACCAGCGCGTTGCCGTCGCAGACCTGCACCGCGCCCCGGCACACCGGGTTGAGCCCGTTCACCGCGCGCAGCAGCGTGGATTTGCCCGATCCCGAAAGCCCCATCAGGACCAGGATTTCGCCCTCGGCCACCGACAGCGAGCAGTCATGCACCCCCAGCACCTGCCCTGTGGCCTGCTGAATTTCTGACCGGCTTTGCCCCTGATCCATCAGCGGCAGGGCACGTTCGGGATGATCGCCGAAAACGATTGAAACGCAGTCGAACCGCACGGCGACGCCCGCCGTCGTCTTCGGGTTGGTGATGCGGGTCACTTGCGGCCCTCCCAGCGCAGCATCCGGTCAAGGATGATGGCGACGACGACGATGATGAAGCCCGCCTCGAACCCCAGCGCGGTGTTGACCGAGTTCAGTGCTCGCACCACCGGCACGCCAAGCCCGTTTGCCCCCACCAGCGCGGCAATGACCACCATCGACAGCGAAAGCATGATCGTCTGGTTCATGCCCGCCATGATCTGCGGCAGGGCGTAGGGCAGTTCGACCTTCCACAGCACCTGCCGGGGTGTGGCGCCAAAGGCGGTAGCGGCCTCCAGCAGCGGTTGCGGGGTGGACGAGATGCCCAGATGCGTCAGCCGGATCGGGGCAGGCAGCACGAAGATGACGGTGGCGATCAGGCCCGGCACCATGCCGATGCCGAAAAACACGATTGCCGGGATCAGATAGACAAAGGTCGGCAGCGTCTGCATCAGGTCAAGCACCGGGCGCATCGCGGCGTAAAGCCGGGGCCGGTGCGCGGCGGCGATGCCGATCGGCACCCCCACCGCCATGCAGACCACGCAGGCCGACAAGACCAGCGTCAGGCTTTCGGTGGTGGCCTTCCAATAGCCCTGATTGAGGATGAACAGGAACCCCGCAAACACCAGCGCCGTGGTTTTCCAGTTGCGCTGCAAGATCCATGTCACCGCGGTAAAGCCTGCGATGATAAAGAGCGGCGGCGGGGTTTGCAGCAGCCACATATAGGCGTCGATCAGCGCCTGCATTACATCGGCCAGCGCGTCGAAAAAGGCCCCGGCATGAAGCTTGAGCCAGTCAAAGACCAGTTTCGCGGTCTTGCCGACCGGAATTTTGGGAATGTCGATCCAGTCCATCCGGCGCCCGTAGTTGCGGCGACGGGGCTGGCCCCGCCGCCTGTGCCGTCACTTGAGCGCGGCGGTAACGGCGGCCATCGCATCGCCGCCGTCTTTGGTGGTCACGCCCTCCAGCCACGGCCCCAGCACCTGCGGGTTGGCGGCAAGCCAGGTTTTCGCGGCCTCCATCGGGTCGGTGCCATCATTCAGGATCGCGCCCATGATCTCGTTTTCCAGCGTCAGGCTGAATTCGAGGTTTTGCAGGAAACGCCCGGTGTTGGGGCATTCGGCCACATAGCCCTTGCGGGTGTTCGTGGCCACCTCGGCACCGCCAAAGTTCGGGCCGAACACGTCGTCGCCGCCCGCCAGATAGGTCATCTGGAAATTGGCGTTCATCGGATGCGGCTCCCAGCCCAGAAACACGACGGGTTCGCCCGCGCCGTCGGCGCGCGCCACCTGCGCCAGCATCCCCTGTTCGGAGCTTTCGACCAGGGTAAAGCCCGACAGGCCAAACATCCCCTTTTCGATCATGTCGAGGATCAGGCGGTTGCCGTCATTGCCCGGCTCGATCCCGTAGATCTGGGCGCCCAGCGGGCCGGATTGCGCCGCGATGTCGTCAAAACTGTCGATCCCCAAGGCCGCGCCGGCCGCATTGGTGGCCAGCGTGTATTTGGCGCCGGTCAGATTGGTGCGCACCGTCTCGACCGTGCCCGCCTCACGGTAGGGGGCGATATCGGCCTCCATCGTCGGCATCCAGTTGCCCAGAAACACGTCGATATCACCGGTGGACAGCGCGGTATAAGTGACGGGAACCGACAGCAGCTTGGTTTCGGTGTCATAGCCCAGCGCGGTCAGCACGGTGCTGGCTACGGCGGTGGTGGCGGTAATGTCGGTCCAGCCGACATCCGAGAAGGTAACCTTGCTGCAATCGGCCGCGGCAGGCAGGGCAAGCCCGGCAAGGGCGGTGGCAAGAAGGGCGGTGCGAAGTGTCATCTCGGGCTCCCTGACGCTTTTGTTGATTGACGAGTCAATTAACTTGCTTGTAGCTCCGGCAGGCACGCAGTTTCCGGGGTTTGCCATGCCGAAACTTGGGGCCGAGCCTATCCGAAGGGCTGCCTTGGTGAAAGCCACCATCGAAGCGGTGGGCGATGCCGGGTCGCTGGATGTGACCGTGGCCCAGATCGCGCGGCGGGCGGGCATGTCGCCGGCGCTGGCGCATCACTATTTCGGGTCGAAAGAACAGATATTTCTGGCTGCCATGCGGTCGATCCTGTCGCTGTATGGCGCCGAGGTGCGCGGCGCGCTGACGGCCGCCGAGGGGCACGAGGGGCGGCTGCGTGCGATTGTGCGCGCCTCGTTCGGGCCGGGCAGCTTTCGCCGCGAGGTGGTGGGGGCCTGGCTGAACTTTTATGTGCTTGCCCAGACCCTGCCCGAGGCGCGGCGGCTGTTGTCGGTCTATCAGCAGCGGCTGCACGCGAACCTGATGCACGATCTGCGCCCACTGGTGGGCACGCGGGCCGCGGCGGTGGCGCGCGGCCTGGGCGCGCTGATCGACGGCGTCTATATCCGCGCGGCGCTGCGCACGGGCGCCCCCGATGCGCGAGGCGCGGCCGATCTGGTGCTGGATTATCTCGACCGTGAACTGGAGGGGCGGCCATGATCGCACAACCGAACGCCAGCCATTTCGTCAACGGCGCCTATGTCGAAGATACCGCAGGCGCGGCCTTTGAGGTGATCTATCCGGGCACTGGCGCGGTGATCGCGGTTCTGCACGAGGCAACCGAGGCGGTGATCGAGGCGGCGCTGGCGGGGGCCGCGCAAGCGCAGCGCGACTGGGCCGCACGGCGCCCGGTGGAACGCGGGCGCATTCTGGCGCGGGCGGCAGCGATCATCCGCGACCGGGGTGAGGAACTGGCGCGCCTGGAAACGCGGGATACCGGCAAGCCCTTGCAGGAAACCCGCGTGGCCGACTGGCCCTCGGGCGCGGATGCGCTGGAATATTTCGCAGGGCTGGCGCCCACGGTGACGGGCGAGACGGTGCCGCTGGGGCGCGATTTCATCTATACGATCCGCGAGCCGCTGGGGGTCTGTCTTGGCATCGGCGCCTGGAATTACCCCAGTCAGATCGCCTGCTGGAAAGCCGCGCCGGCGCTGGCGCTGGGCAATGCGATGGTGTTCAAACCGTCGGAGCTGACACCGCTGGGCGCGCTGAAACTGGCCGAGATTCTGGCCGAGGCGGGGCTGCCTGCGGGGCTGTTCAACGTGGTGCAAGGCCGTGGCGCGGTGGGGGCGCGGCTGGTATCCGACGCGCGGGTGGCCAAGGTGTCTCTGACCGGTTCGGTGGAAACCGGCGCGCGGGTCTATGCCGCGGCGGCGGCCGGGATGCGGCATGTGACGATGGAGCTGGGCGGCAAGTCCCCGCTGATCGTCTTTGATGACGCAAGCCTTGAGGATGCGGTGGGGGCCGCGATGCTGGGCAATTTCTACTCCTCGGGGCAGGTCTGTTCGAACGGCACGCGGGTTTTCGTGCAGGCCGGGATAAAGCCGCGGTTTCTGGACCTGCTGGCCGAACGCACCGCCGCGATCAGGGCGGGCGACCCGCTGGACCCGGCCACGCAGTTCGGCCCGCTGGTCAGCGCGGCGCAGCGCGACAAGGTTTTGCGGTATATCGACGGGGCGCAGGCCGAAGGCGCGCGACTGATCTGTGGCGGCGGCATCGGCAATGCGGGCGGATTTTTCGTGGAACCCACGGTCTTTGCCGAGGTGACCGACACCATGACGCTGGCGCGCCAAGAGGTGTTCGGCCCGGTGATGGCAGTGCTGGAGTTCGACACCGAAGACGAGGTGGTCGCGCGGGCCAATGCCACGCAATACGGGCTGGCGGCCGGGGTCTTCACCGCCGATCTGGCGCGGGCGCATCGGGTGATTGCGCAGCTTCAGGCCGGCACCTGCTGGATCAACGCCTATAACCTGACCCCTGTCGAGGCGCCCTTCGGGGGGGTGAAGGCCTCGGGGCTGGGGCGCGAGAATTCGCGCGCCGCGGTGGAGCATTATACCCAGGTGAAGTCGGTCTATGTCGGGCTTGGCCCGGTCGAGGCGCCTTACTGAGCGCGCCGGGGCGCTGCCCCCGGACCCTCGGGGTTATTTGAACCAAGCAGCAGGCAGGGTGCGCGGATGCAGGCGGAATATGTGATCGTGGGGGCAGGGTCGGCCGGCTGCGCGCTGGCCTGGAGGCTGGCAGAGGCCGGGCACAAGGTTGCACTTATCGAACATGGCGGGTCAGATTTCGGGCCGTTTATCCAGATGCCAGCGGCTCTTTCTTATCCAATGTCGATGTCGCGCTATGACTGGGGGTTTTCGACCGAGCCTGAGGCGGCCCTCGACGGGCGGCGGCTGGCCACGCCGCGGGGCAAGGTGATCGGGGGATCATCCAGCATCAACGGCATGGTCTTTGTCCGCGGCCATGCGCGCGATTTTGACCATTGGTCAGATCAGGGCGCGGCGGGCTGGTCTTATGCCGATGTGTTGCCCTATTTTCGCCGGATGGAAAACTGGCATGGCGGCGAGCCCGGCACCGATGCTGATTGGCGCGGCCATGACGGGCCGCTGCATGTGACGCGAGGGCCGCGCGACAACCCGCTGTTTGGTGCCTTCATCGAGGCGGGTCAGCAGGCCGGATACCCCTATACCCCCGATTACAACGGTGCGCAGCAGGAAGGATTCGGCCCGATGGAGGCCACGATCTGGCGCGGGCGGCGCTGGTCGGCGGCCAATGCCTATCTGCGACCTGCGCTGAAGACCGGAAAATGCCGGGTGATCCGGGCGTTGGCGCGGCGCGTGGTGATCCGCGAGGGTCGCGCGGTGGGGGTGGAGGTTGCGCGGCGCGGGCGCATCGAGACCATCAACGCCGGGGCCGAGGTGATCCTCTCGGCCTCGACCATCAACACGCCGAAGTTGTTGATGCTGTCGGGCATCGGGCCTGCAGCGCATCTGGCCCAACACGGGATCGAGGTTCTGGCCGACCGACCGGGCGTGGGAGCGAACCTTCAGGATCATCTTGAAATCTATATGCAATTTGCCGCAGCCCAGCCGATCACGCTCTATCGTTACTGGAACTTGTGGGGCAAGTTGACGGTCGGGGCGCAGTGGCTGTTCACCGGGCGAGGCCTGGGCGCCTCGAACCAGTTCGAGGCCTGCGGCTTCATCCGGTCTGCCGCGGGGGTGGACTATCCCAATATCCAGTATCATTTTCTGCCCATCGCCGTGCGCTATGACGGCAAGGCCGCAGCCGAGGGGCACGGGTTCCAGGTGCATGTCGGCCCGATGCGGTCAAAGTCGCGCGGCCGGGTCAGCCTGCAAAGTGCCGACCCCGAGGTGTCGCCCGCGATCCGCTTCAACTACATGTCGCACCCCGAAGACTGGGAAGAGTTCCGCCGCTGCATCCGCCTGACGCGCGAGGTTTTCGGCCAACCCGCTCTGGCCGCTTATGTGAAGCACGAAATCCAGCCCGGTGCGGCAGTGCAGAGCGATGCCGAGATTGACGCCTTCATCCGAGATCATGCCGAAAGCGCCTATCACCCCTGCGGCACCGCCCGGATGGGGCGGGCGGATGACCCGATGGCGGTGGTCGACCCCGAATGCCGGGTGATCGGGGTTCAGGGGCTGCGCGTCGCCGACAGTTCGATCTTTCCGCGGGTGACGAATGGCAACCTGAATGCGCCCTCGATCATGGTGGGGGAAAAGGCCGCCGATCACATTCTGGGCCGGGGGATGCTGCCGCCCGCCGCAGTGCAGCCCTGGGTCGCGCCCGATTGGCAGAGCCGACAGCGTTAAGGTTGCGCCACACTATCGCTTGACCCGGCGTCGCGCATCTACCAGATGTGGGGCATGTTAAGGATTTGTTCACTTATCGTTCTGATAGCATCTCCGGCTTTCGCGCAATCGGTCGTGGGGGTGGCGCGGGTGATTGATGGCGACACGCTGGAGGTGGCGGGCGAACGGGTGCGGCTGTTTGGCATCGACGCGCCCGAAGCCGGGCAGGCCTGCCGCGATGCGGCGGGGCGGCGCTGGGACTGCGGCGCTCATGCCACCGCACGGCTGGAGGCGCTGAGCGGTGGCGCGGTGCGCTGCGAGGGGCGCGAGCGTGACCGTTATGGCCGCCTGGTAGCGCGCTGTGCGGCGGGTGGGCAAGATCTTGGCGCCGCGATGGTGGCCGAGGGCGCGGCCTTTGCCTATGCCCGCTATTCCGCCGATTACCTGCCTGCCGAGGCTGCGGCGCGGGCGGCGCGGCGCGGCGTCTGGGCGGGGGCGGCCGAGCGCCCCGAGGATCGGCGCAGGGCAGCCGCCCCGGCGCCGGGCGGCTGCGTGATCAAGGGTAATATCTCCGACAAGGGGCGGCTTTACCACCTGCCGGGCAGCGCCGCCTATGACCGCACGCGGATTGCGCCGGGCAAAGGTGAACGCTGGTTTTGCACGGAAACCGAGGCGCAGGCCGCGGGCTGGCGCCGCGCGGGTGGTTGACTTGATACGCCTCAAGGCGTCTATGCGGCGACAGACCTAGAGTCAGTTTAACACGAGCGGCAAAAGGATAGCCCATGTCGAACACCCCCCATGACGTTTACGAAGACTTCCCCGGCGAGGCGGAAAAAATTCATGCGCTGAAGGTGGCGGATGCGCATTTTGCGCGGCTGATCGAGGAATATCACGAGATCAACCGTGACGTTCACCGCGCCGAAACCAATGTCGAGCCGGTCGAACAACTGGCCGAGGTCGAGATGCGCAAGAAGCGCGCCGCGTTGAAGGATGAGATCGCCCGGCGTCTGACCGCGGTCTGAGCCTGCGGTACAGCGGTGAAAACCCCGGTCGCAGTCCGGGGTTTTTTCATGCGATGTCGTAAGGCAGCAGGCCGCGTGCGTCGGGGTTGACGGCAAGCCGACGTTCCAGCGGGGGCACCGAACGCTGGTGGCAGTCGCGCCGTTCGCAGATGCGGCAGGAAATGCCGATCGGGGCATAGGCGCGGGGGTTCGACAGTTCCATGTCATCGGCATAGACGAGGCCACGCGCATGGCTGATTTCGCACCCCAGCCCGATGGCATAGCGGCGCACTGGCGCATGGAACGACCCGCCAGACTTTGAAATATCGCGCGCAAGGCACAGATAGCGCACCCCGTCGGGGGTTTCCGCCAGTTGCCGCAGAAAACGCCCCGGCGTTTCAAACGCCTGATGCACGTTCCACAGCGGGCAGGCGCCACCAAAGCGGGCGAATTGCAGCCGCGCGGCGGAATGGCGCTTGGTGATCGTGCCGGCCTGATCGACGCGCACGAAATAAAACGGAATGCCTTTTGCGCCGGGCCGTTGCAGCGTGGAGAGCCGGTGCGCCACCTGTTCGATCGAGGCGCCGAACAGGTCGGCCAGCCGTTCCAGATCGTGGCGCGTGTCCTGCGCGGCCTGCAGAAAGACGCGGTAGGGCAAGAGTGCTGCGCCCGCGAAATAATTGGCCAGCCCGATCTTGGCGATGGCGCGGGCGGTGTCGGACTGAAACCGCGCCAGATCGAGCGTGGCCTCCAGCAGGTCGTTCTGGGTCAGCAGCGCGACCTGATGCAGCAGTTGAAAGGCGCGGGTCGGTGCATGGGCGCGCGAGGATAGCCAAAGCTGGTTGCCCTCGCGCCGCCGCAACTCGGGGATGTCGGATAAGTGCAATTCAATCCCGCGCGCTTCCAGCGCTTCGGTAGCCCGCAAAACCGGGTCAAAGTGTTGGCCTTTTGGGCATGAAAAGTGCTCGGCGGCGCGGTCTACGGCGTCGATGTAATTGTCGCAATAGTGAAAGAAGTCTCGCACCTCTTCCCAAGGGGAAACAATTGTCTGGGCGCCTTCGCGGCCCAGGGCCTCGTCCAGGCTGGCCAGCCGTTCATGGGTCTGGCGGTAGGCGCGGTGCAGTTCCAGAAACGCCCGTGCCAGCGCCGGGGCGTTGGAGGCGGCCAGCCGCAAATCGGCCAGGGGCGGCGCGGCATCGGCAAAGACCGGATCGGCCAGCGCCTCGCGCATGTCCGACACCAGGCGTTCGGAATCGCCTGCCGACAGTTCGGTCACGTCCAGTCCGAATTCACCCGCGAGCGCCAGCACCACCGCGGCTGACACCGGGCGGTGATTGTTCTCCATCTGGTTCAGATAGGGCAGCGACACCCCCAGCCGGTCGGCAAAGACCTTTTGCGTCAGCCCCAGCCGCCCGCGGGTTTCGCGCAGTTTGACACCGGCATAGAGTTTCTGCGTGGCCATGCGCACCCCCGAATTTGCAAAGCGACCTTAGCCTTTGCAAATTATGGGGTCAAACACCGAGCGCCGCGCGCCGCCGCATCACCCAGGCAATCGCCGGCACCGAGAGCGCCGACGAGCCCAGCATCAGCACCAGCAGAGGCCGTTCGGTCGCGCCCGGATGCAGCAGTGCCCCGGCAACGGCGGCCAGTGCCGCACCGCCGCCGATCATCAGCGCGCCGCCAAGGCCCGAGGCGGTGCCCGCCAGTTCCGGCCGAACCGACATCATGCCTGCATTGGCATTGGGCAGCGTCAGCCCGTTGCCCAATGCCAGCACCCCGATCCCGGAAAAGAACACGACCGGATGCGACACGCCCGCCAGCGTCAGCCCGGTTGCCAGCCCCAGCCCCAGCGTTCCGGCCAGCGTGCCCAGCCAGATCATCCTATCCATGCCCATGCGCACAGAAAAGCGGCCCGACAGGAAATTGCCCAGCGCGTAGCCAATGGCAGGGGCGGCAAAGTAATAGCCCAGCGTTGCGGGCGACAGGTGGAACACCTCGCCCCCCACGAAAGGCGCCCCGCCCAGATAGGCAAAGAACGCGCCCGAGGCGAAGGTGGCCGCCAAGCAATAACCCCAGAAGCGTTGCGAGCGGAAAAGCTGTGGGTAAAGCCGCAGTTGCGCGCCAAATCCGCCACTGCTGCGGGCGCCGGTTTCGCCCAGATCGGCCCAGACCAGCGCCAGCACTCCCAGCCCCAGAACGCCCAGCAGGCCAAAGCTGGCCTGCCAGCCAAAGGCCTCGTCCAGCAGACCGCCGATCAGCGGGCCCACCATCGGCACCAGCGACATGCCCATGGTGACATAGCCCAGCATCGAGGCCGCCTGAGGCCCCGGCACCATGTCGCGCACCACCGCCCGGCTGAGAACCATGCCGGTCACCACCACCGCCTGCGCCATGCGAAAGGCCAGAAACCACCCCGCCGTGGGCGCCAGCAGCGTGCCCGCCGTGGCCAGCAAGAACGCCACCAGCCCGCCCAGGATCACCGGGCGGCGGCCAAAGCGGTCGGATACCGGGCCGATCACCAGTTGCATCACCGCGCTGACGCCCAGATAGGCCGAAACCGACAGTTGCATCACCGCGTAATCGACGCCGAACCCGCGCGCCATGCCCGGCAGCGAGGGCAAAAAGATGTTCATCGTCAATGCCGCCAGCCCCGCCAGCAGGATCAGCGTCATGATATGCGGGGGCGAGGTTCGGTCTAGAAAGCGCGAAGACATGGCAATTGGCTAGGCCCGTCACGGGGCTTTGTCCATCCGGTAAAATCGGGGTCGACCTGTGCGCCGGGGCACATCAGCCCCAGTCGTGAAAGATGAACCAGGCCCCTGCGGCGATCAGGGCAAAGCCCACGCCATGCTGCCAGGTGATCGGTTCTTTCAGGTATGCCCAGGAAAACACCGCAAAGACCGACAGCGTGATCACCTCTTGAATGGTTTTCAACTGTGCGGCGGTGAAATGACCGTGGCCGATGCGGTTTGCCGGCACCTGAAGCAGATATTCAAAGAACGCGATGCCCCAGCTGACGAGGATTACCACGATCAGCGGGGCCGCCTTGAACTTGAGGTGGCCATACCACGCAAAGGTCATGAAGATGTTTGAGACCAGCAGCAGGCCGATGGTCAGCACCGGAACGGGAATCGCGGGCAGGGTCATGGCGGGCTCCGGCTGTTGGGGGGCGAATGGAGCCCGGAGAATGGTGCTAACCCGTTGATTTTAAGACGTAGGCTTTACCAGATCAAGCGGCGTGCGTGGCTGGGCGGGGGGGGGGCGCCGGGCCAACAGGTTTTGTCGCGGTCTGATGCGGTTCCCCCTTCTGGATCGCGTCTGGCTTGCATAGAGTGCGACCGATCACATGGCCCCGACGGTCGGCTGCGCCCGGCCGCGGGCCAGCCCCGCCTTCTGCAAGGACCAGGACATGCCGATACCCGCCCCCGTCACCCCCGACCTGTCGCCAAATCCGCGACGGGTATTCATGCTGGGCGCCACCGGCACCATCGGCAAGGCGACCGTGGCGGCCCTGCTGCGCAAGGGGCACGAGGTTGTCTGTTTTGTGCGCCCCGGCGCCGGGGGCGACCCTGGGCGGGGCCTGCCCGCGGGCGCGCAACTGCGCTTTGGCGATGTGACCGATCCGGCCTCGATCTCTCGTGACGGCTTTTGTGGCGAGCGGTTCGATGTGCTGGTGTCCTGTCTCGCCTCGCGCACCGGGGTGCCGCGCGATGCCTGGGCCGTCGACCACAAGGCGCATTCCGACGCGCTGGCGGCGGCGCGGGCCGCGGGGGTCAAACAGGTGGTGCTGTTGTCGGCGATCTGTGTGCAAAAACCGCTTTTGGCCTTTCAGCAGGCGAAACTGGCTTTTGAGGCGGAGCTGATCGGATCGGGGTTGGCCTATTCGATCGTGCGCCCCACGGCCTTTTTCAAATCGCTGTCGGGCCAGATTGCGCGGGTGCAGCAGGGCAAGCCGTTTCTGGTTTTTGGCGATGGCCGGCTGACCGCCTGCAAGCCGATCAGCGACGACGATCTGGGCAGCTATCTGGCCGAATGTCTGGATGATGAGAGCCGCCGCAACCAGATATTGCCGATCGGCGGGCCGGGGGCCGCGATCACCCCGCGCGAGCAGGGCGAAATCCTGTTCCGGCTTCTGGGGCGCGAACCGAAGTTCCGGCAGGTGCCGGTGCGGTTGCTGGATGCCATCATCGCGGTGCTGGATACGCTGGGCCGCATTTCACCGCGGCTGCGCGACAAGGCAGAACTGGCGCGGATCGGGCGCTATTATGCGACCGAATCCATGTTGGTGCTGGACCCGGCGACGGGGCGCTATGATGCCGGGGCGACACCGTCAAGCGGCACCGACACGCTGGCCGAATTCTATGCCCGCCTGCTGCGCGGCGAGGCGCGGGTCGATCTGGGCGAACATGGGGTGTTCTGACCAGTGGGGCTGCGCAAATCGCGCGCCCCATGCGATCTTGCGCCTATGGCCCTGATCGGGCCATAATTTCGACGCCATCCCCGTGATTTTTGGGGGGTGTCGCGGGGATTGGGTCCAATGTCTAAGCCAGAATTTGATGACTATGCCGCCAGTTATGCCGATCTGCATGCGCAGAGCATTCGCCTTTCGGGCGAGGCGCCCGACTATTTTGCCGAATACAAGATCCGCGAGTTGCATCGCCTGACCCGGCTTTGGGGGATGACCAATCCCGCGATCCTCGATTTCGGCAGCGGGATCGGCAATTCCGTGCCGCATCTGCGCCGCTATTTTCCCGCCCGCCACGTTGCCACCGCCGATGTCTCGGAGGAAAGCCTGCATCAGGCGCGGCAGGTGCATGGCGCGCGCGAAGACCAACTGGTCATCAAGGCGGGGCGCGTCCCGGCGCCGGACGAGGTCTTTGATGTGGTGTTCACGGCCTGTGTCTTTCATCACATCGACCATGCCGATCATCACGCCTGCCTGCGCGAACTGGCGCGGCTGACCCGACCGGGCGGGCGGCTTGTGCTGTTCGAGCACAACCCTCTCAATCCGCTGACCCGCAAAGCGGTGCGCGAATGCCCGTTTGATGCCAACGCCCATCTGATTGCCGCGGGCGAGATGCAGCGGCGAATAGCGCAAGCGGGCTGGGCCGAGGCGCGCCACGATTTCCATGTGTTCTTTCCGGCCGCACTGGCCCGCCTGCGGCCGCTGGAAACCGCGCTGCGCTGGTTGCCGCTGGGCGCACAATATGCCTGCCATGCCCGCCGCCCCGCAGGGCCTGCATGATGGCCTTGCAAACCACCCGCCGCCCGCTTGCCGGGCAAGTCTGGCGCTACGCCGCAACGGGGGTGGCCAATACGCTGCTTGGCCTGATCGTGATCGTCGGTCTGCACCGGGGGGCCGGGGTGGGCCTCGTTGCCGCCAATGCCGTGGGCTATGGCGCGGGCCTGTGCCTGTCGTTCTGGCTGAACAGTAACTGGACCTTTGGCCATTCCGGGCGCCTCGGGCCGGCTGTTATACGCTTTGCCGCCGTTCTTGCGGTTGCCTTTGCCGTCAACCTGCTGGTGATTGTGGGGCTTCAGCGGGCTGGATTGCCCTATTTGATCGCGCAATGTTCGGGTGCGCTTGTCTATAGTCTGATCGGTTTTGTGGGGTCCCGTCATGTCGTCTTCACCGAACGCGCCTGATGGCGCCAAGGCCCGGCCGGTGCAGCGCGCGGCGCCCAGCCTGTCGATCGTGGTGCCCTGTTTCAACGAAGAGGCGGCGCTTCCGGCTCTGCTGGCGCGGCTGGACCGGCTGGTGGCAGACCTGAGCGCCGCAGGCCGGGTGGCAGGCCCCGTCGAGGTGATTCTGGTCGATGACGGGTCGTCAGATCGCACCTGGCAAGTGATCTGCGCGGCCAGCCGGGCGCATCGGGTCACGGGCCTGCGGCTGTCGCGCAACCACGGCCATCAGCGCGCGCTGCTGGCGGGGCTGATGCAGGCCTCCTCGGATGTGGTCGTCAGCATGGATGCCGACCTGCAAGACGATCCGGGCGTGGTGGCGCAGATGCTGGATGCCTACCGCGACGGCGCCGAGATCGTCTATGGCGTCCGCAAATCGCGCGCTGCCGATACCGCCTTCAAGCGGTTTTCGGCCCGCAGCTATTACTGGCTGATGCGCAAGATGGGGGTCGATCTGCTGCCCGACCATGCCGATTTCCGGCTGATCAGTCGCAAGGCCCTGCGTGCCTTGGGCGAGTTTGGCGAAACCAACCTGTTCCTGCGGGGGCTGATCCGCCAGCTTGGCTTTGCCTCGGCGGTGGTCGGCTATGATCGCGCGCCGCGCTCGGCCGGGGAAAGCAAATATCCCCTGCGCAAGATGCTGTCTTTCGCGCTGGAGGGGGTCACGTCGTTTTCGGTGCAGCCGCTGCGTCTGATCACCGGGGCAGGCTTTTTCATTGCGGGGCTGTCGTTTCTCTATGTCTGCTATTCGGTTCTGGCCTGGGCGACGGGCAGGACCGTTCCGGGCTGGGCCTCAACGGTGTTGCCCATCTATCTGCTGGGCGGGCTGCATTTGATCGCATTGGGGGTAATCGGTGAATATGTCGGAAAGATCTATCAGGAAACCAAGCGGCGCCCCCGGTTCATCGTCGATGAAATCGTGCAACCCGAACCTGGCCAAGAGCGGGCCGGGAATGATCTACAGGGCACCGCCGCGCGCTGAGGCGGCATCCCCCCCTGCGCCCGCCACTGAAACGGCGCGGCCCGGACGGTCGGGGCTGTGGCCGCTTGTGGCCTTTGTCATCGCCTGCCTGTGCACGGCAGGGCCGATCCTGATGCATCTGCATCTGCCGCTGATCGATCTGCCCAATCACATCGCCCGGCATGTGATCATGGCGACCACGGGCGGGGCGCTGCTGGAGTATTACAGCGCCACCACCGCGCTGGTGCCCAATTCCACAGTCGATCTGTTGTGGCGGCTGACCGGCTACCCGGTCGGGGCCGAGCGGTTTTCGCAGCTTGTGCTGGCAGGCTATGCGGTGCTGCTGATCGCTGCGGTCATGGTGCTGTCGCGCACCCTGCACGGGCGCTGGATGGTCTGGCCCGCCGTCGCGGGGCTTGTGGTGTTCAACGCCTCGTTTTTCTGGGGATTCCAGAATTTCATCGTTGCGGTTCCGTTCAGCATTCTGGCGATGGCGCTATGGCTCTGGCTGGAAGACCGCCCGCTTGGGCTGCGCGTGGCGATTTTGGGGCCGGTCGCGGCGCTGCTCTACATCATGCATTTCTTTGCCTTTGCCGCGTTTGCGATCATGGCGTTTGGCCGAGGCGCTGCCCGACCCTGATCAGGCCGCCCGGTTTCGGCTGGGCGTGGTCGATGCGGCCTATAACGCGCTTTTCGTGCGCCGGGGCGAAGCCTTTGTAATGGACCGCATCGCGGTGCTGCACGGGCTGCCGCCAGCGCTGCTGGATGCCTCGGTCCGGCTGCGGGCGCTGCGCCGCGAGATCGGGCAGGTGCAGGCGGCGGTCAAACTGATCAGCCTTGTCGGATCGCTGGGCACCGACGGGCTGGTCAAGGTGCTGACCGATCAGGCGCTGGACTATGTGCAGGACAAGGCGCAAGACAAAGGCATCGGCTGGCTCGACCGGCGCAACTGGTTCGGGCTTTATCCGCAGTTGCGCAACCGGATCGGGGTAGAGGTGCGGCGATGATCG
>NZ_PZKF01000028.1 GCF_003034995.1 Phaeovulum veldkampii DSM 11550
GAGCGGTGTCCACGCCAGACTACGCCCCGATAGCCCCCAATATCCCCTGTTTCGACGACTCATTGCACACATAGCGCACACGAAAATGGCCTCCATCACCAAGCTTCCCTCCGGTGCTTACCGGGTCCAAGTCAGACGGAAGGGCCGCTACGCGAGCGAGACGCCCCTCACGCCGTGACGACGCCCAGAAATGGGCGCGCCAAGCCGAGACCCTGGTCGTTCAGGGGCTGCCGCCCAACCGATCGTCCGTGGCCCGCCTGCACAGTTTCGGTGACCTGGTTGATCTGCATATAGCCGATATGTGCGCCGTAGGGAAACCACGCTCTGTATCGGTTCCATGGACTGGATTTCTACGCCAGAAACTACGTCTTGACCCTACTTTCCCCACAGCCGTCATCGTCGCAATCGAAGAGAGGTGCGTCGACTACGACCCTGACACACGCATGATGACCTTGCGCCCCTACCTTCCGCAGGAAGAGGGCGACGTAGAAATCCCGTTCCAGCGCATCGCCAAAGTGCTCGACGGTCAGCACCGCCTGGCAGGGTTTCTCGACGAGAAGACGGGCGAATACGACATCGGCGGCAAGCCCTTCGACATCAACGTGTCCATCTTCGTCGGAGCCGACCTTTCTGTTCAGGCGCAGATCTTCGCAACGGTTATCCGCACCGGCGAAGCGGTAGATCGACTGCCAATCATCCCCAACCGCGAAAATCCGCGCATCCCCATGCTGGGCCTTCAAGGCACCGACAAGGCGCGCCCGATCTTGCGAGATGTCCTGGAACTCGTCGACAAGGATATGCCGGAACGGGCTCTGATAAGCCCGACTCTCAACATATCCGGCGGCCCGAAGAACCATGTCCTCGAAGTCGATCCTCTCGCCCAATTCATTCTGATACTTGCGGAGCACCGGCTCAAAGACCGCTAGAAACGCTCTGCCGCGCTCGCCCATTTTGAGCTTGTCCGCCTTTGATCGGCACGCTCCTAGAGTATAGCTGCCGCCCTTGAACTGAAGCAGGAAGGTGCCAAGAAGTTGCGTGAAGCTATCGACATGCCCCAGCTCGACAACACGATCATAGATCGACTCAATCGGTCGCGGTCGCATCGTCACATGCGGACCAAGCTTTTCGGCCAGCGCGTCGAGAAGGCGTCCTTCTTGGCGTTCATAGCTATAGGTTTCGATGAGTTTGGTTTCAAAACTGGCATGGACTTTTCGCTTCCAGTCCATCGACGCCAGGTATTCTTTGCGGTCGACAAACGGCGCGGTGACAAGCATCTCTCCAAAGCCGATTGGTGATTTGGCTTTTCTGACACCGAAGTGTTCAAGGTAGATGCCGCTCTCAGTCAGGCGAAAGTCTGGAGTATAACCTCTCCGTCCCGAATCTGGCAGGCGGTGCTCGTACTGCGGCTCGTACTCATAATCGATACCGTTTCGATACAGCCAGTTAGCGATCAGAAATTCTTCGTAGCTGCGAACCTTTTCGCCTTGAAGCGTTCGAAGATTGAGGCTTTCGACATGGGTATACCAAGCGTGCTTGGTATCGTAGTCCCATTCGCTGCCGCATTCGATGGGGAATTGAGTGAACCAATCGATCACCACGTTCGCAATCTTTTTGTCAGTCGCGACCAGCTGCCGAAGAATCCGCCGGATCAGGTCGGAATACCGCTTCTGGTAACCTCGCCCAGACGAAGGTGAGCCGAAGCCTGGTCTACGAGCTTGAAGACCTTTCGAACGCGCGCAGCCCATTTAAGACCTGCCACAACATCGCGGTGGCGTTGGATGGCTTGCAGACCAGCCCGTTCTACAAGCGCATCAAGCGCCTTGGTGTCGTCACGCCGGGGTGATGCGTTTCACCCCTGCCCGCTTCGCCGCGCCCTCCAAGGCTTTGCCGATGTCCCAGATCGGTTGCCCAGGGTCGCGCGCGGTCTCGGCGATGTATTTGCCGCCGTGCACACGCTTCCACCGCCGCAGGTGCGCGGCCAGGCGGTCCGGGATGGCATGCGGCCGGCGGGCCTTGACGGTTTCAAGCTCGTTCTCGCCCGCCCGCCACCAGATCCCCTGTTCCAGGTCGACCCAGGGGCCGTCGTCCCTGCGGTCCCACGTTGTGCGTGCCACGGTGCGAGGCCGCGAGCCCGTGTAGAACTGGCACAGGGCCAAGCGTGCGGCGTGCTTGCTGCGCTTCTGGCGCCACAGGGCCCACAGCAACCGGGCGAATTCGCCGCGCTTCAGCCAGTCGGGTTTGGGTGCGCCTTACCGTGGTCATCGACGGACTCGTGACGAAGGTGTCAGAATTTGCCGGCATGCAGCGCGCGGCTTACCAGGAGGCACGCGACGCGGGCAATGACGTGGCCCGCAGCGTTGGCGCGTATTGCGCAGAGGCCGGCGGCGGAGGCGCAGGCGTTGCCATGGGCGTTGCGTCTGGAACCCAAACCGGAGGCGGAGGTTCGTGGCAGCTTGCCCCCAAGCGCCTGAAAGGGCGCGCCTGGGTAGAGGAAGCC
This sequence comes from Phaeovulum veldkampii DSM 11550, assembly GCF_003034995.1. GTDB lineage: Bacteria > Pseudomonadota > Alphaproteobacteria > Rhodobacterales > Rhodobacteraceae > Phaeovulum > Phaeovulum veldkampii. The sequence continues at coordinate 2,498 of NZ_PZKF01000028.1, forward strand.
AAGCGCAGGCGGGATGCGGGCGTGCCTATTGGCGACATCATCCGCGAGGCTGGACGCGACGCAGACCTGGAAGCGGCCGAGCTGCGCGGCTTCTACCAGGGCCGCAACCAGGCATGGCGCCTGCTGATGGAGAACCAGAAGCGTCACCCGGACACCATCAAGGTGTCGCGCGCTTTCCTGGCCGACTTCCAGCGCGACATCCTGCACATGAACAAGGAGGGCTGAGCCATGCGCGGAGGAGGAAGACCAACCAGCAACACGCGGCCCGTGCAGCCGCCACCCCCGAAGCGCGGACACACCCCAAGCCCGGACGCCAAGCTGCCGCCGCAGCCGCCGCCTATGTCGAAATGGGACACCATCACACTGACGCGCGATGAGTTGGAAGCCTTGGTTCAAAAGGAGGTCGACAAGGCCTTGCTCGAATACATCTCCGAGCGGCGATTCAAGTCCATCTACGGCGAAGACTACCGCCCATAACCCAAACGCAAACGCCGCCCCACGGGGCGGCGTTTTGCTTTGGAAAGGTGGTGGCGGTCCCAGCACGATTCGAACGTGCGGCCTCTACCTTCGGAGGGTAGCGCTCTATCCAGCTGAGCTATGGGACCGTATTTCTGTGCGAGTTTCTGTGCGGAGTCTCGCGTCTTCGTCTTTCCGTCCTTGTTTTACAGGCCCCCGCCGCCTTCGCCCCCTGCCTTCGGAGGGCAGCGCTCTATCCAGCTGAGCTACGGGTGCGCAGTGCCGCTCCTATACCGGCTCGCGCCGAGGGCTGCAACGGGTTTCAGCCGAAAAGCTCGTGGCAGAACTCCAGCGCATCGACCAGCGCATCGACCTCGTCTGTAGTGTTGTAAAGCCCGAACGAGGCGCGCGCCGTGGCGGTCAGGCCAAGGTGCTGCATCAGGGGCATGGCGCAATGGCTACCCGCGCGCACGGCGATGCCGCGCTTGTCCAGCACGGTGGAAATATCGTGCGGATGCGCGCCGCCCGACAGGGTGAAGGAAAAGATCGCCCCCTTGCCCGGCGCATTGCCCTGCACGTTAAGCCAGTTCAGACCGGCCAGGCGGGCCTGCGCATAGTCGCGCAGACGCGCCTCATGCGCGGCCACGTTCGCCATCCCCAGCCCCATCAGATAGTCAAGCGCAACCCCCAGCCCGATCTGCTGGATGATGCCGGGGGTGCCCGCCTCGAACCGCAACGGAGGGTCGGCATAGCTGACGGCCTCGCGCGTAACTTCGCGGATCATGTCGCCGCCGCCGAGGAAAGGGCGCATCTCGGCCTGCCGCTCGGACCGTATGAAGATCGCTCCGGAACCGCTTGGCCCATATAGCTTATGGCCTGTAATGACGTAAAAGTCACAGCCGATTTCGGCCACGTTCACCGGCGCATGAACGGCGGCCTGCGACCCGTCCACCAGCACCGGCACGCCGCGCGCCCGCGCACCCGCGCAAATCGTCGCCACATCAACGCGGGTGCCCAGGACGTTCGACATCTGGGTAACGGCCACCAAACGCGTGCGCAGCCCTATCGCCGCCAGCACCCGTTCTGGGTCAAGGCTGCCATCGGGTTCGGGTTCGACCCATTTCAGAATCACGCCCTGCCGTTCGCGCAGGAAATGCCACGGCACGATATTGGCGTGATGCTCCATCACGCTCAGAACGATCTCGTCACCCGGCTGCATCCGCGGCGCGGCCCAGGCGTAGGAGACAAGGTTGATCCCTTCGGTTGCGCCCGAGGTAAAGACGATCTCGTCTTCCGACGCGGCGCCCAGAAACCGCGCGATGGTGCCGCGCACGGCCTCATACTTTTCGGTCGCAAGGTTTGAAAGATAGTGCAAGCCACGATGAACATTGGCATATTCTTCGGCATAACCGCGCGTCACCGCCTCGATCACTGCCCGCGGCTTTTGCGCCGAGGCGCCATTGTCGAGATAGACCAGCGGGCGCCCGTTAACCTGCCGCGACAGGATCGGAAAATCGGCCGCACTTGTGCAACATCATACATGCTCAGTTCCCCGCGGGGGGCGTAACACCCAGAATTCCCAGAACAAAGGTCAAGATCAGCGCACCGCCGATCAAGGTGCCGATCACGCCCACAAACACCCCGATCAGGCTGGTGAACCCATGCAAGGCCGCCGTGAAATGGGTCAGCATGTAGAAAAACAGGATCAGTGCGAAAAAGCCCATGAAGGTGGCGGTCAGCGGATAGATCGCCATCAGCACGACCTGCACCAACTGCACCAGCAACAGCACGAATTCCATCCAGACCGCCAGCAACAGCGCATCGGCAAAGCTGCCACGCCCGCCAAAGACGCGACCGACATGCGTCATGGCCCCAGCCACAAACAGCACGCCCGCCGCCTGTGTCACGACCATGCGCAGCGGCGATGAGGTGATCGGCGCCCAGGGCGTTTCCACCGGCAGAGGGAACAGGATATTGGCCAGATAGGCCATCACCGCTGAAAGCGACACCACCGCCCCCATCGCCAGCCAGCGCGCCTCCAGCGGCAGATTGAGGCCCAACAGCCGCGCCACCCCTTCGCGCGGGGTCAGCACGGTGTCGCGCGCCAGTGTCATCAGATCACCCAGCCGCAGATCCATCACATGTCCTCGAATTCGGCGACCCGCAGGCAGGCGCCCCATTGCACAGCAAAGGCGGCAAAGACCGCCAGCGAAACCACGCTCAAGGCCGCGCCGGGGCCGACAAAGCCCGCGATCAGCCCCTGAAACAGAACCCAGGGCGCCGTTGCCAGCAGCGACCAGAACAGCGCCATCCGCGCGCCATAAAATCGGCCGCGCCCGCCAAAGGCTCGCGCCACCAGATGACTGGCCGCAGCCAGCGTGTAAAACAACAAGGGCGCCAGAAACAACAGCGCAAACAGCGTGATCGCCATCGTCGCCTCAAGCGGAACCTCGGGGTTCAGATGCGCCTCGCGCGACAGCCGGGGCCATTGCGCGATAAACAGGATGGTCGCCGCGCCCAGCAGCGTGGCCAAGGCCCGATCCTCGCGCTGCCCATCGGCCAGAATGGCGCGCATCACCTGCCGCGGGCGACGCCAGGCCGCGAATATTTTGGGAACGATACCCCGCATCAGCCGCGATGCCGGGCAAGCCAGCCCTCCAGCAGCGCCACGATCTCGGCCTGAATCGTCTCATTCTCGATCTCGGCGATGGCATCGGCCAGAAACGACAGCACCAAAAGGCCCACCGCCTCGTCATGCGCCACCCCGCGCGAGCGCAGATAGAACAGCGCCGTATCATCCAGCGCCCCGGTGGTGGACCCGTGCGAACATTTCACGTCATCGGCATAGATCTCCAGCTCCGGCTTGGCCAGAAACTGACAGTCGTCATCCAGCAGCAGCGACTGGCTGATCTGGTAGCCGTCGGTTTTCTGTGCGCCGGGCGTGACCAGAATCTTGCCCTGAAACACCCCCGTTGCGCCGTGTTTCAACACCTTCTTGAACACCTGACGGCTTTCGCCGCGCTCGGCGCCGTGGGTTATGAAGACGGTATCGTCATGCAGGAACGGCCCGACCGACCCATCGCCCAAGGCCGCGCCGGCCACATGGGCCACCGCATCGTCGCCTGCGATGTCGATCACTGCCTCGTTGCGGGTCAGCACGCCGTTGGCGGTCAGGGTAAAGCTTTTGAACAGCGCCCCGGCCGCCAGCCGGGCAAAGATATGGGTCGCGGCGCGGCGATCATGGTCGCGGCCCTGAACGCGGACATGGTGGAACCGCCCGCCCGCCGCCACATCAACCTCCATCACCTTGTTGAACCGCGCGCCCGCCGGGCCGGTTTCCAGCAGGGTCAGGTCGGCGCCCGGCTCAATCTTCACGCAGTGGTGCAAGATCACATCAGAAGTTTTTGATTTATGTTCATAAACCAGATGCACCGGCCGGGCCGCAGCCGCCGTCACCCGGATCAGCGCGCCATCGGTCGCCGCCGCGGTGTTCAACGCCGCCAGCGGGCGTGCCACCGGGTTTTGCCCGGCCGCCTCCAGCACACCATAAAGACCCTGCGCCCAATGCAGATCGGCACGGTCAGCCTCGGCCAGTCGCGCGATCTCGACCCCGGAAAGTTCCAGCGGATCAGAGGCTTCGGGGTCGAAGATGCCATCGACAAAGACCAGTGTCAGCCGGTCAAGCGCGGCAAAGATCGGGGCCTCGTCCTGGGCATCAAACAGCGCCGCCGGGGCCGCGGCGGGCGCGGTCAGGCTGGACGGGTCGGTGTAGCGCCAGTATTCATCGCGCCGCGTGGGCAGCCCCATCGCTTGCACCCGCGCCAAGGCCGCAGCCCGCGCCGCGCGCGTCACACCACCCTCGGGCAGCGCCAGCGCCGCCAGCCGCGCCGCCAGCGCCGTCTGCCTGGCCTGAGCCACCGCCGCCATTACAGCACCTCCGCCAGAATGTCGGCATAGCCGTTCTTCTCGACCTCAAGCGCCAGCTCCGGCCCGCCGGTCTTGATGATCCGGCCGTCGGCCATGATGTGCACCACATCGGGTTTGATATGGTCCAGAAGCCGTTGATAATGCGTGATAACCAGAAAGCTGCGGCCCGCGTCGCGCAACGCGTTCACGCCATCCGACACCAGCTTCATCGCATCGACATCAAGGCCCGAGTCGGTTTCATCCAGAATGCACATCTTCGGCTCCAGCATCGCCATCTGGAGGATCTCGTTGCGCTTCTTTTCGCCGCCCGAGAAGCCGACGTTGACCGGACGCTTCAGCATGTCGGCGTCGATCTTCAGCGTTTTCGCCTTTTCACGCACCAGCTTCAGGAAATCGCCCGCCGAAATCTCGGGTTCGCCGCGCGCCTTGCGCTGCGAATTCACCGCGGTGCGCAGGAAGGTCATGTTGCCCACACCCGGAATTTCGACCGGATACTGGAACGCCAGAAACAGCCCCGCCGCCGCGCGCTCTTCAGGCGCCATCGCCAGCAGATCGGCCCCGTCCAGCGTGGCCGAACCCGCCGTGACCTCATAACCATCACGGCCCGACAGCACATAGGACATGGTCGATTTACCCGACCCGTTCGGCCCCATGATCGCATGAACCGTGCCGGGTTCGATCGTCAGGTTCACCCCTTTGAGGATCACCTTGTCCTCTTCTTCCAGCTTCACATGCAGATTCTTGATCTCAAGCATTTGTCTTTTCCATCTCGGTCATTTCGGGGGGACGGCGCCTTTGGCGCGCGGCCGGTGGTGCATCAGCGTCTCGCGACTTCGTCGCGCAACCTCTGCGGCGATATCGTCGATGTCTTCGGGCGAAAGGCAGCCCAGCGAGGCAGACATCCGTTTCAGATAGCCGGTGTTGTCGGTCAAGCGATCAACCAGACCGCGCTTGAACGAGGCGCGCGCGCGCACCGGATGATGGGCGCCGGGCGCGGTTTGCGCGATCAGCGTATCCAGCAGCACATCGGGGTCGGTGCGCATCGTCTCTTGCGCAAACCATTCGGGCGCAATGTCGCACAGATTGGCATGGCTCAGCGTGGCATCGGCCAGCGCGGTCGAAAAGCAGAAGGTTTCGTCATTGGTGTAGAACCGAAGCTCCAACTTGCTGTCACGATAGACCTGCCGCGCCGCAAACAGCCGGTCGGCGGCCCGCCCGGAGAATCGCGTCAGCGCAAAGATCGCCCGCCACAGCGGCACCCCCGGCATCCCGCGGCCAAAGCGATGGCCAGCCTCCATCGGCTCGATCCGCACCCCAAGCAGGTCTTCGCCGCGCCCCGCCACCTTGGCAAAGAGATCGGCCACGGGACCGGTGAAAAACACATCCGGCTCGATCAGCCAGTAGTGGTCAGCAGCCGGAATTGCCTGCCGGAGCGCGTAAAGGAAATAATCCCCGCACCGCCAGCCCCAGTCGGGCAGCACCCGCAGACCGTTGGCGGCAACCCAGGCGTCGTCGATATCGACCACAGGCAGAGGCAGCTCCAACCCCTCGGGCCGGTTGTGAAACACCGTCACAAGGTTGTCACCAAAGACCGGGCGCAACTGATCATAGACCCGCTGGGCATCCTCGCCCCAGTGATGTGTGCGGATGGCGGCGATTGTGGTCATGTCAGGCCGCCCTGATCGAATTGGCGGGCAACAGCGCGACATAGTCAGGCACGATGTCGGGCCGCACGGCCCCGCGTCGCACAAGCGCATCAAGACAGAACAGAACCAACGCAGGATCGTTCATAACGCCCTCGGCGAGAATTGCCAACCGCAGCACCTGCGCGGCATCGGTCTGGTCGATTGCGGTCAGGTCGCGGATGTAGAAGGCATCCCCATCGACCAACTGACGGTGCTGGCGCCGCCTGAGAAGACGGCCGCTCCCCGAGCGCAGCGCCGCGTGCTTCAAGAAGGCGAAGTCGTAAAGCTGAAAGCCCTGCAACCGAAGCTCCGCGTCGAGTTCACCAAGAGACGGCTCGCCTTGATAGATCGGCAGAAAGCGCAGTTCGGTCTGGACCAGCACCGCCGTAGACAGTCTCTGCCGACCGTTGGCGATGATCGACAGTTCGGCTCCCTGCACGTCGATCTTGAAAAAGTCGATCCGGCCCACTTCGGAAAGGTCGTCCAGCCGCGCTGTCTGAACCTGAACCTTTTCGCGCACACGCATCCCCCGCTGAAAGCCCAGAAGTCGCGCATTCGCCTCGTGCGGCGGGAATATCGAGGTGAACCCCGAGTTGGCACAGATGTGAAGCGTCTCCACCTCCCCGGCCCCGAGCGCCATGGGCAGATAAGTTTCTCTCTCTGACTTGGCAGCCATCAGTCGGGCAAGCGCATCCGGCTGCGGCTCGAACCCCAGCACACGCACATCGCCCGCGCGCAGAAGCGCCAGATAGGGCGGATCGCCCGTGATCGGGTTCGCGCCCACATCGACAACCTCGATCGGCAAGGCGTCTGGCCTTGCCGCGCGCAGCAGGTCGAGCCGGGCCGATGCCGCGTCGGACATCACCCCACGCTCCCCTCAAGGCTGATCGCCACCAGGCTCTGCGCCTCCATGGCAAATTCCATCGGCAGCGCTTGCAGCACCTCGCGGCAGAAGCCGTTGACGACCAGCGCCACCGCCTCTTCCTCGTCCATGCCGCGGGCGCGGCAATAGAACAGTTGGTCATCATCGACCTTTGAGGTCGTCGCCTCGTGCTCGACCCGGCTCGAATTGTTCCTGACCTCGATATAGGGCACCGTATGCGCCCCGCATTTGTCGCCGATCAGAAGGCTGTCGCACTGGGTATAGTTGCGGCTGTTCTTGGCCTTGGGGTGCATGCTGACAAGGCCGCGATAGGTGTTCTGCGCGCGCCCCGCGCTGATGCCTTTCGACACGATCCGGCTTTTGGTGTTGCGGCCCAGATGCACCATCTTGGTGCCGGTATCGGCCTGCTGGGCGTTGTTGGCGATGGCGATCGAATAGAACTCGCCCTGGCTGCCCTCGCCGCGCAGGATGCAGGACGGGTATTTCCAGGTGATCGCACTGCCGGTTTCAACCTGCGTCCACATCACCTTGGACCGGTCGCCCCGGCAATCGGCGCGCTTGGTGACAAAGTTGTAGATGCCGCCGCGGCCCTCCTCGTCGCCGGGGAACCAGTTCTGCACGGTCGAATATTTGACCTCGGCATCCTCCAGCACGACGATTTCAACCACCGCCGCATGCAGTTGCGCCACATCGCGCTTGGGCGCGGTGCAGCCCTCAAGGTAGCTGACATAGCTGCCCTTGTCGCAGATGATCAGCGTGCGCTCGAACTGGCCGGTGTTTTCGGCATTGATGCGGAAATAGGTGCTCAGCTCCATCGGGCAGCGGGTGTTGGGCGGGATGTAGACAAACGACCCCGCAGAAAACACGGCCGAATTCAGCGTGGCAAAGAAATTGTCCGACTGCGGGACGACCGAGCCCAGATATTTCTTCACCAGATCGGGGTGATTGTGGATCGCCTCGGTGATCGAACAGAAGATGACCCCCGCCTTGGCCAGTTCTGCCTGGAACGTGGTGCCCACCGAAACCGAATCGAACACCGCATCCACCGCCACCTTGCGCGCATCGGCCGCCACCGCCTCGGCGCCCTCGACACCGGCAAGGATCATCTGCTCCTTCAGCGGGATCCCCAGCTTTTCATAGGTGGCCAGCAGCTTGGGGTCGACCTCGTCCAGGGTCTTGGGCTTGCCGACGGTGCTTTTCGGCTGCGCGTAGTAATAAAGGCTCTGATAGTCGATCTCGGGGTAATGCAGCATCGCCCAGCGCGGCTCCTGCATGCCCTGCCAGCGGCGGAACGCCTCCAGCCGCCAGTCGGTCATCCACTCCGGCTCGCCGTTCTTGGCGCTGATCAGGCGAACGATATCCTCGTTGATGCCCAGCGGCGCATATTCGGTCTCGATCTCGGTGTCCCAGCCGTATTTGTAGCTGCCCATGTTCTGGACGGTCTCGACGGTTTCCCGGTCGACGCCCTCGCGGATTTCCAGATCGCTGTCCACTTTCGTCTCTTTCCCGTTCGCAGGGCCTTGCGGCCCGGTCATGCGGCCCGTTCCCGGTGCCGCTTTCTGGCAGCGCCCCAGGCCTCGGCAAAGCGCAACAGATCGTCCCGCCCTACCCCCGGCCCGATGGAAATGCGCACCGCGCATCCCGCCGCCGTCTCGTCATATCCCATTGCCCGCAGCACCCGGCTGGCGCGCACCTTGCCCGACGAACAGGCCGACCCCGCCGAGATCGCAAACCCGGCAAGATCAAGCCGCATCACCTGCGTCTCGCCCCGCCAGCCCGGCGCAATCAGGCAAAGCGTGTTGGGCAGCCGCTCCGCCTCTGCTGCTGGAAAGATAACATCTTCGCCCGCAGCTTCCAGAGCTTTTTCTAGAATACTTCTAAGTTCCGCAACCTCATCCCACACCCCCGCCACCAGGTCGGCCTGGGCAGCCTTGGCCGCCGCGGCAAACCCGGCAATGCCGATCAGGTTTTCGGTGCCGGCCCGGCGCCCCATCTCTTGCCCGCCGCCCTTGATTTGGGCAACAAGCTCGGTTCCGCGCCGAATGACAAGCGCGCCCACCCCCTTCGGCCCGCCCAGCTTGTGCGCCGACACGATCCCGGCAGTAATCCCCAGCCAGTTGAACGCGAAGGGCCACTTGCCAAAGGCCTGCGTCAGATCCGAGACCGCCAGCCCCTCGGGCAGGGCCTGAATCACCCCGGTTTCCGAATTGGCCAGTTGCAAGGCGGCCCGCCCCGGTTCAGGCACCGCCACCCGCCCCGCGCGGTCGCTTTTTAGCACCGGGTCACACCAGGCCAGCACCGCCTCGTGCTCGACCTCGGCACACACCAGACCGCGCCCCGCGCAGGCCAGCGCCGCCGCCTCGGTCGCACCCGAGGTAAAGACGATATCCGCCCCCTCGGCCCCCAAAGCCCGCGCCAGATCGGCCCGCGCCCGCTCCAGCACCGCCCGCGCCGCCCGCCCCTCGGCATGAACCGAGGACGGATTACCCACCACATCCATCGCCGCGACCATCGCCGCCCGCGCCTCGGCCCGCAGCGGCGCGGTCGCGTTCCAGTCCAGATAGACCCGCCCGCTCATGCCAGCCCCCTGCACCCGGAATTGGCCGGGGAACGCTCCGCGGGGGATATTTGTACCAAGATGAACAGCCAAAGCCTCATGCACCCGCCCGTTCATCTTGGCACAAATATCCCCGCCGGAGGCTTCCGCCGCGCGCCAGGGGCGATCGCGGGGGCGCAAGGCCCCTCACTCGTCAACCACGGCAAACAGCGACGGCACCGCCGGGCAGGGTTTCAACGCGTTATGCACCACATCCGCCAGCGTGGTCTGGTGCAGGAACACATAGACCTGCGCCGAAAGGCTTTCCCACAGCCGGTTCGCCAGACTTTGCGCGCGGCTGCCGCAAACGCCACCCGTGGCGCCCGCGCCAATGTGCAGGGCGCTGACGGTTTCGTCCACCGCCTCGAAAATCTCGCTGATCCGGATTTCGGCCGGGTCGCGCGCCAGCCGGTAGCCGCCGCCGGGGCCGCGCACCGAAGCCACCAGCCCCGCCCGCCGCATCCGCACGAACAACTGTTCCAGATAGGGTAGCGAAATGTCCTGACGTTTGGAAATCGCGGCCAGCGAGGTCAGCTGATCGTCGTGCACCGTCGCCAGATCCACCAGCGCCACCATCGCATAGCGCCCCTTGGTCGATAGCTTCATGTGCTCCTCCTGATCAGGCCCCGCGGGCCATGCCCGGCATCGGGCTGAAAGCCTTAATTTCTTAGCAGAGCATTGACGTGGCACGGAAGGCCGCTTAACTCAACTGCGACCGCGTGACCGGGCTTGGCCCCGATCCGATCTGCACCCGATCTAGGGGAGTTGAGCGAAATCGTCAAGATTGCCGCCAGCCCCGCAAACCACAGGCGAGGCCCATGCCCGAAGTCATCTTTCCCGGCCCCGAAGGTCGTCTTGAAGGCCGCTACCACCCGCAGGGCGCGCCGGATGCGCCGATCGCCATCGTGCTGCACCCCGATCCGCAATATGGCGGGACGATGAACAACCGCGTCGTCTACAACCTGCATTACGCCTTCCACCGGATGGGGTTCACCGTGCTGCGGTTCAACTTCCGCGGTGTCGGGCGCAGCCAGGGCGAATATGACCAGGGCATCGGCGAGTTGTCGGATGCCGCCTCGGCGCTCGATTATCTGCAGGCGATGAACCCCAATTCCAAGCATTGCTGGGTTGCGGGGTTCAGCTTTGGCGCCTGGATCGGGATGCAACTGCTGATGCGGCGGCCCGAGATCACCGGCTTCATCTCGGTGGCGCCGCCCGCAAACATGTATGATTTCAGCTTTCTTGCGCCCTGCCCCTCGTCGGGGTTGATCATCAACGGCACCGCCGACCGGGTGGCGCCGCCCAAGGACACCGCTACGCTGGTGGGCAAGCTGCGCGAGCAAAAGGGCATCACCATCACGCATGAACAGATCGAGGGCGCTGACCATTTCTTCAAGGATGACGAGGCGCATATGAAGCCGATGATCGACTCGGTTCAGACCTATGTCCGCCGCCGCCTGACGGAAGGGACGCGATAACCCCATGGCGCTGATCGACGACCTGGCAGAGGCGCTGGCCGATGATACCCTGCTGGCGATGGACAACCTGTCCAACGACCGGCTGTATCTGGAGGTTGCCAAGGCCATCGGTGCGCTGTCACCCTCTTTGCAGGAAGCCTTTCTGACCGCGTGCCGCCTGCGGCTGGCCGAACAGCGCGGCCGTCGCTTTCTGGAGGCCACGCTGCGCGCTGCCGAAACCGGCACCGCCGCCCCCGTCGCCCCGCCCGAACCGGAGAGCGGCCTTTGAGCCCCGCCGCCAGGCTTGAGGCGCAATTCGCCTTTCTGCTGGAGGCTGACCGGCTGAAACAGGTGCTGCGCGGCACCACGCTGGCCGACGGGTCGCGGCGCGAAAACTCGGGCGAGCATAGCTGGCATCTGGCGCTTTACGCCATGGTTCTGGCCGATCATGCGCCGCAGGGCGTTGATATCGGGCGGGTTTTGCGAATGATGATCCTGCACGATCTGGTCGAGATCGACGCGGGCGACCACCCGATTCACGGCAGCCACGACCCGGTGGCGCAGGCCGCCGCCGAGGCCGCGGCGGCAGACCGCATCTTTGGCATGCTGCCGCCCGATCTGGCGACCGAGTTTCGCACCCTGTGGCAAGAGTTCGAGGCCGCCGAAACCGCGGATGCGGTCTTTGCCAAGGCAATCGACCGGGTGCAACCGGTGATGCAGAATGTGGCCTGCGGCGGCGGCACATGGGCCGAATATCAGGTGACCGCCGACCAGCTTGAGACGCGGGTGGGGCGAAAAGTCGCGCAGGGCGCGCCACAAATCTGGGCATTCGTCAGGGAAAAGACCCGCGCCTACTTTGGCTGAGGTGCGGAATTTCCGGTATACAACCGCATACCGCCCTTCCCCTGCCCGCACATTTCCGTTAAGACAGCGGCAACCGAATCCCTTTGTTGCGAGGCGCCATGTCGAAGATCAAGGTAGCGAACCCCGTCGTTGAACTCGACGGCGACGAGATGACCCGGATCATCTGGGATTTCATCAAGAAAAAGCTGATCCTGCCCTATCTCGACATCGACCTGCACTATTACGATCTGGGCATCGAGGAACGCGATCGCACCAACGACCAGATCACCATCGACGCCGCTCTGGCGATCCAGAAACACGGCGTCGGCGTGAAATGCGCCACCATCACCCCCGATGAGGCGCGGGTCGAGGAATTCGGCCTGAAACAGATGTGGAAATCGCCCAACGGCACGATCCGCAACATTCTGGGCGGCGTGATCTTTCGCCAGCCGATCATCTGCAAGAACGTGCCGCGTCTGGTGCCGGGCTGGACCCAGCCGATTGTCGTGGGCCGCCATGCCTATGGCGATCAGTATCGCGCCACCGATTTCCGCTTTCCGGGGCCGGGCAAGCTGACGCTGAAATTCGTGGGCGAGGATGGCACGGTGATCGAACGCGATGTGTTCGACGCGCCCTCGGCGGGCGTCGTGATGGGGATGTATAACCTTGATGACAGCATCATCGACTTTGCCCGCGCCTCGCTGAACTACGGGCTGAACCTTGGCTGGCCGGTGTATCTGTCCACCAAGAACACGATCCTCAAGGCCTATGACGGTCGCTTCAAGGATCTGTTCGCCAAGGTCTATGCCGAGGAATTCGAAGACAGGTTCAAGGCCGCGGGCATTCACTATGAACACCGGCTGATCGACGACATGGTGGCCAGCGCGCTGAAATGGTCGGGTGGCTACGTCTGGGCCTGCAAGAACTACGATGGCGACGTGCAGTCCGATACCGTGGCGCAGGGCTTTGGCAGCCTTGGCCTGATGACCTCGGTGCTGATGACCCCCGATGGCAAGACCGTCGAGGCAGAGGCCGCGCATGGCACGGTGACGCGCCACTACCGCGAGCATCAGAAGGGCAAGGAAACCTCGACGAACTCGATCGCGTCGATCTACGCCTGGACCGGGGGGCTGAAGCACCGCGCGAAACTTGATGGCAACGAGGCGCTGATGACCTTTGCCACAACGCTGGAGCGGGTGACGGTGCAGGCGGTGGAAGATGGCCACATGACAAAGGATCTGGCGCTGCTGGTCGGGCCGGACCAGAAATGGCTGACCACGATGGGCTATCTTGAAAAGGTCGATCAATATCTGAACAAGGCGCTGGGCTGAGGAGGCAAAGCGTCGGGGAGGAGAACGGGCCGGGCTTTCCCGGCCCGTTTGTTTTGGCCCGTGCCCGAACGCCCAACGCCGGAACCGGCTATGGCAGATAGACCGCCCGGAAATCGGCAATCGCCCGCCCCCTGGCGTTGCGCAGCGTCAGCACCTGCCCGCCCAGATCATAGTTTTGCGTCTGGGCCAGCGTGGCGCGCAGCCGTTCCTCCCACAGATCGAGCTGCGGCGGACAGGCCATCCGCGTCATGGCGCCCGGCTCGAACGTCAGCGCCGACCCCGCCAGCCGATAGCCTCCGACGATCCGGTTGCAGCCCACCGTCGCGGCAAAGCCCGCATCCTCGCCGCCGCGCAGCAGCAGATGCGGCTCGCGCCGTCCCGGCGCCGGGGCAAGCGACGCGCCCTCCAGCGCAAGGATCTTCCAGTAAGTATTGACCAGACCGGCAGCAGCGCGGTGCTGATCGCAGCTTTCGCCGGGAAAGACCGCTATGAACCGATCTACCGCCAGCCGCGGCCAGGCCACACCCGCGGACATCGGCGGGGTGATGACCCGGCCCTCGACGCTGGCCAGAACAACGGCCTCGGGGCCGCTGCGATGCGCGCGCACCGCGGCCTCCAGCCCGGCAAAGGCGCCCCCCGGTTCCAGCGGAAACACCCGCCCTGTCAGGCACTCGCGCAGCGCGGGACCGTCACGATGCAGCCGCACCTCGCCCGAAATCAGCCGCGGCAGATCGCCCGGGGCCTGCTCAGGCTCACTCACAGGCACCGGGCGCAGCAGCAGATCAACCGATCGCGGCGCGCCCTCGAACAGGACGCGCACACCTTGGTCGGTGCTGAACAGCAACCGCCCCTTGTGCGTCAGCGTCGCGCGCAACGTATAGTGCCCCTGCGGCGCCATCGCGGCGGGGGCATAGTCGATCTGAAAGGCCACCGGCGGGTTGCCCACATTGTCGATCACGCTGCGACCGATCACCGCGGCCGGGGCGTCGGCGCGCGCGGTATCGGCCAGCACCACCTCAAGCGTGACACCCGGCCCCAGCGCGATGCGCTCACGCCACTGCGCTGCGCCGCGGATCACATCCGCCTGCCCCGGCGCCACCCCGATCAGCGCCGCCACCAGTATCGCCAGCAACCGGACCATCATCCCAACCCCGCTCGACTGCGGCGATGCCACCACCGACCGTCGCCCGATGATGCCAGAACCGTCGCCCCATGCAACACAAAGCCAGCAGGACAACACAGGCCGGGTCATGCCCCGCGCCGGGTCGGGCCGACCTGTCGCGCGGCGTCACAATACCCGATCCGCGCCGCGGCCCATGTCTTGTGAACCGGCACCGGATCGACCAGAAACAGGCATGATCTGCCATCCCCCGCCCGGAGACCCCATGCCCACCCCCACCGACCAAGCCGAATTTCTGCGCAGGCTGGCCGCCGCCGTGGCGCCGGGGGCGGTGAAAACCGGCGCCGACATTCCCTCCGCCGCCCTCCATGATTGGAGCGGCGAGCCCGGCGGCACGCCCCTGGCCCATGTCACCCCGCGCTGCACCGCGCAGGTGTCGGCGGTGCTGGCCTTGTGCCATGCATCCGGGCGGCCGGTGGTGCCACAGGGCGGGCTGACCGGGCTTGCGGGCGGGGCGGTGCCGTCAACGGGGGCGGTTCTGATCTCGCTGGCTGCGATGGCGGCGGTGGAAGAGGTCGATCCCGCCTCGGGGCTGATGCTGGTTCAGGCGGGCGCCACCCTGCATAAGGTGCAAGAGGCGGCAGCGGCGGCGGGGATGATGTTCGCGCTGGATCTGGGTGCGCGCGGATCGTGCCAGATCGGCGGCATGATCGCCACCAATGCGGGCGGCAACCGGGTGATCCGCTATGGCATGGCGCGTGATCTGGTTCTGGGGCTGGAGGTGGTTCTGGCCGATGGCACGGTGCTGCCGATGCTGAACCGGATGCCAAAGAACAACGCAGGCCTTGATCTGAAACCCCTGTTCATCGGCTCCGAAGGCACGCTGGGCGTGATCACCCGCGCCGTGCTGCGGCTGCATCCGGGAGTGGCGGGAGCCAATGCCGCATTGGTCGCGCTGCCGGGCTTTGACGCGGCCGTGACGCTGCTGCGGCACGCGCAACGCGCCCTGTCGGGCCGGGTCAGCGCGTTTGAACTGATGTGGGCCGATTACTATGCCGCCGCCCTGACCCACGGCGGCGCGCGTGCCCCCCTGCCCGAGGGGGCGCCGCTGTATGCCCTGATCGAGATGCAGGGCGCCGACCCCGACGCCGACCGCCCGGCGTTCGAGGCGATGCTGGAGGCGGCCTTTGAACAGGGCTGGCTGGCCGATGCCGTTCTGGCCCATTCGCAGCGCGAGGTTGCCGATTTCTGGGCGCTGCGCGATGCGGTGGCCGGGTTGCTGGCGCATTATACCCCCAGCGTCAACTTTGACGTGTCGGTGCCGCTGGCGCAGATCGGCGATTGTGTCGCGGCCCTGCGTACGGCGCTGGCGGCGCAGTTTCCGGGCCTGCCGATGGTGGTCTTTGGCCATGCGGGCGACAGCAACATCCACCTGATCACCGGCCCGATCACCGACCACGACCCGGCGGGTCAGGCCATCGAGGCCACTGTTTACGGCATCATCCGCGATTTTGGCGGCTCGGTCTCGGCCGAACACGGCATCGGGCTGCACAAGAAGCCATGGCTCGGCCACAGCCGCAGCCCGGCGGAACTGGCGCTGCTGGCGCACCTCAAGGCCAGCCTTGACCCCAGGGGCATTCTCAACCCCGGCAAGGTGCTGTAACCCGCCGCCCTGTTACAGAAACGCGTCGGGCACCGCGGCCTTTTTGCGGGCGACATAATCGGCCAGCGCCTCGGCAATGCCGGGGTCAAGATCGGGGGCCTGATACTCGCCCAGCATCTTGTGCACCCGCGCCTGGGCCAGCGCCACGGTATCGCGGGCGCCCTCCTCCTCCCATGTCTCGAAGGGTTTGTAATCCAGCAGATCAGTGCGCCAGAAGGCGGTCTTGAAATTGGCCTGGGTGTGATCGCAGCCCAGAAAATGCCCGCCCGGCCCCACCTCGCGCAGCGCCGCCATCGCCTGCCCGTTGTCCGACACGTCCACCCCTGCGGCCAGCCGGTGCAACACGCCCAGCTGATCGGCATCCATCACATATTTCTCATAGGATGACACCAACCCGCCCTCCAGCCAGCCGCAGGCATGCAGCATGAAGTTGACGCCCGCCAACAGCCCGATGTTCAGGCTGTTGGCGCTTTCATAGGCGGCCTGCGCATCGGGCAGTTTCGACCCGCAAAAGGCACCCGCGCTGCGGTAGGGCAGCCCCAGGCGCCGCGCCAGTTGCCCCGCGCCCAGCGTGATCTGCGCCGCCTCGGGCGTGCCAAAGGTGGGCGCGCCCGAGTTCATGTCGATCGAGGTGACGAAGGCGCCAAAGATCGCCGGCGCGCCGGGGCGGATCAACTGGCTGTAGGCCACGCCCGCCAGCACCTCGGCCAGAACCTGCGTCAGCGTGCCTGCCACCGTCACCGGCGCCATCGCGCCACCCACGATAAAGGGGCTGATGATGCAGGCCTGACCTGCGCGCGCATACACCTCAAGCGCGCCCATCATCGTGGCGTCGAAGGTCAGCGGTGAGTTGATGTTGATCAGCGACGTCATCACCGTGTTCTGATCGACGAAATCGGCGCCGAACAGGATCTTTGACATCTCGACCGAATCCGCGGCGCGCGCGGGTTCGGTGACCGACCCCATGTAGGGCTTGTCCGACAGCGTCATATGCGCATGCAGCATGTCCAGATGACGCTTGTTCACCGCCACATCGGTAGGTTCGCAGACGGTGCCGCCGGAATGGTGCAGCCATTTCGACATCTGGCCGAGTTTCACGAAGTTGCGGAAATCGGCGATGGTCGCATAGCGTCGCCCGCCGTCGCGGTCGCGCACGAAGGGCGGGCCATAGACCGGCGCCAGCACCAGCCCCTTGCCGCCGATCACCACGTTGCGGTCGGGGTTGCGGGCGTGCTGGGTGATGGTCGCGGGCGCGGTGGCGCACAGGCTGCGGGCCAGACCGCGCGGCAGCCGCACCCTGTCGCCCCGCACATCGGCGCCCGCCGCGCGCCACAGCGCCAAAGCCGCCGGATTGTCGGGAAAATTGACGCCGATTTCCTCCAGCACGGTGTCGGCATTGGCCTCGATGATCGCCAGCCCCTCCTCGGTCAGGATGTCGAGGTTGGGGATGTTGCGCTCGATGTAGCGGGTGAACTCGCTGCGCACTGCGGTGCGTTCTGCCCGCCGGGCCGCGCCGCCGCCGCCGCGCACCCGCCGCCCTGCCCCCGCCGTGTCATCCATCGCACATCCCCCTCCGCCTGATCCCTTGTCCGGGTTTACCGCGCGGCCCTGCCCCGCCACGCGCCGATTGCGTCATCTGCCGGGCAAATGCGACATCGCGCCCCGCAACAGGCTGCACCGCCGCAACCCGATACTGCCACAAGACTTGCGGGCTGCGGCCAAGGCAGCTTATCACCACCTCAGGCGCGCACGGAAAGATCACGAATGACCCCCAACCGCTACTCGCTTCTGGCCGATATCGGCGGCACCAATACCCGCGTGGCCCTGGCCGAGGGGGCGCGGCTCTTGCCGCAGTCGATCCGCCGCTTTGCCAATGCCGATTTTGCCACCTTCGACGCCGTGCTGGCGGCCTATCTGGCGATCGAGGAAGGCGTCGATTGCGCCGGTGCCTGCGTGGCCGTGGCTGGCCCGGTGCGCGAGGGCACGGCGCATCTGACCAATCTCGACTGGACGATCACCGCAGACAGCCTTGCCCGCGCAACCCGCGCCGAGGTGGTGGCGATCCTGAACGACCTTCAGGCGCAGGGCCATGCTCTGGGGCATCTGGCGCCCGGCGCACAGCGCCCGGTGATGGCGGCGCGCGGCCCGGCGGCGGCAATGGCCACGCAGCTGGTAATCGGGGTCGGCACCGGCTTCAACGCGGCGCCCGTGCATGAAACCGGCGCGGGCCGGATCGTGCTGCCCTCGGAATGTGGCCATGCCAGCCTGCCGGTGCGCAGCGCCGAAGACCTGCGGCTGCTGCAGTTTGTGGAAACCGCGCATGGCTTTCCGGGGGTGGAGGATGTGCTGTCGGGCCGCGGGCTGGAACGGCTTCATGCCTTTGTGCAGCGCGACCATGGCGGCTTGGCCGAGGCGAGCGCCCCCGCGATCATGGCCGGGCTGGCCGCGGGCGAGCCGCAGGCAGTGGAAACCGGGCGCATCTTTGTGCGGCTGCTGGGGATGGTTGCGGGCAATCTGGCGCTGATCCATCTGCCCTATGGCGGCATCGGCCTGTGCGGCGGCGTGGCGCGCGCTTTTGCGCCCTGGCTTGGCCCCTTCGGCTTTGCCGACGCCTTCCGCGACAAGGGCCGGTTTTCCGGTTTCATGCAGGATTTCCCCGTCTTCATGATCGAAGACGATTTCGCCGCCCTGACCGGCTGCGCGCATTACCTGCAAGGCCGGATGGGCTGAGGCCCGCCCGGATCCCGCCCGCCCCGTCTGTCAGTGTCAGACCGTGTGCAGATAGAGGTCGTAATCCACATCTGCGATGGTGCGCGCGACGCGGGCCAGTTCGGCGGCCTTGATCGCGGTAAAGGTGCGGTGCATGTCGGCCCCCAGCGCGTCTTTCAGAAAGGCCGAGTCCTGCGCCGCCCGGATCGCCTGGCGCCAGTCAACCGGAATCGGCAGATCATCGCCCCCGGCATAGCCGTTGCCGGTCGTCTCTGGGCCGGGGTCGATGCGATGGCGCAGCCCGTGGCGGATGCCGGCCAGAACCGTGGCCGCGACCAGATAGGGGTTGGCGTCCACGCCCGAGGGGCGATGTTCGATCCGCCGTGCGGCCACCGCACCCGCCGGGATGCGCAGCGCGACGGATCGGTTGTTCACCCCCCAACTGGGGCTGACCGGCGCATAGCTTTGCGCGGCGAACCGGCGCCAGGAATTGGCGTGGGGCGCAAAGACCAGCATCGAATCCCCCATCGTGGCGCGCAGCCCCCCCAGTGCATGCAGGATCGTGTCCGTCCATTGGCCTTCGGTCTGTTCGGCAAAGACATTGCGTCCCGCCCCGTCCTGCAACGACACATGGAAATGCATCCCCGATCCGGCATAGCGTTCGATCGGCTTGGCCATGAAACAGGCCACCACCCCATGCCGACGCGCCTGCAACCGAACGATGCGCTTCAGCCGCACCAGATCGTCGGCGGCCTGCATTACATCGGTGCGGTAATGCAGCGTCAGTTCATACTGGCCCGGCGCATATTCCGAAATCACGGTTTCGGCCTTGATCCCCATCGCCTCGGCGGCGCGGTAGATGTCGGAAAACAAGGGCTCCATCCCGTGCAGGTGATCGACCGAATAGACCTCGGTCCAGCCCGAGCGGCGCCCGTCCAGCACCGCCGCCGCGGGGCGCGGATAGCCGTCTTCGCCAAAGGTCGGGTCGAGCAGGAAGAACTCCAGCTCGAACGCGCCCGCCGGGTGCACCCCCTCGTCCGCCATTGCTCGCACCTGCCGGGCCAGCGCGTGGCGCGGGTCGGATGTCATCTCGGCGCCGTCCAGATGATACATGCTCATCAGCACCTCGCCGCGCGGCGGGTTGGTGCCGTGCAGCGCCTTCAGCGTGCCGGGAATCGGCCAGGCGCGCAGATCGCCATCGCCCTGATCCCAGATCAGGCCGGTTTCATGCACATCCTCGCCCACGATATCTAGGCCCAGAATGGAAATCGGCAGATGCCGCCCCCCGGTATAAAGCCCGGCCAACTCGTGCCGACGAATGATCTTGCCCCGCCCGATGCCGTTGGCGTCGTGCAGAACGATATCGAAGGCCTCGATCTCGGGGTGGGCCGCAAGAAATGCCTCGGCTTCGGCGAGGGTGGAGCCGGTGGGGGAATGGGTCATGTGTCAGGTCCGAACAGGTCAGCCAGCACGGCGGCGAAAGCGGCGATCAGCCGGTCGATCTGACGCGTCGTGGTGGCGGGGGAAATCAGCATCATGTTGTGGAACGGCGCGATCAGGCAACCGCGGTTCAGCAGCGCCATGTGCAACGCAGCCTCCAGCGCAGGGGCATGGGCCGCCTCGGCCTCGGTGCCGTTGCGCAGCGGGCCGGGGGCGCAGATGAATTCGACCCGCGCCCCCACGCGCACCACATGCCAGGGCGCACCATGGGACGTGATCGCATGGGCAAGCCCTGCGTGCAGCCGCGCGGCGCCTGCCTCCATCACCGCGAAAGCCGCCGGCGTGGCCACCTCGGCCAGCGTGGCGCGCAGGGCCGCAAACTGCATCGGGTTCGCCGAGAGCGTCGTGCCCATGCCCGAATGGCCCGGCGCCCGCGCGGCGTCATAGGCGGCAAAACGGGCCGCCACCTCATCGCTCAGGCCCCAGACGGCGGCAGGCACCCCGCCCGCCACGCATTTGCCGACCACCAGAATGTCAGGCTCCAGCCCGTGCAGGCGGGTATAGCCACCAAGTCCCGAGGACTGGGTGTGGGTTTCGTCGATCAGCAAGAGCGCGCCATGGCGTCGCGTCAGATCGCGCAGGCCCGCGTGAAAGCCCGGATCGGGCAGCACCATGCAGGAATTGGTCATCACGGGTTCGGTCAGAACGACGGCCACCTCGCCCGTGGCCAGCGCCGCCTCAACGCCCGCCAGATCGTTGAACTCGCAGGCGATGGCGCTGCGCGTCAGGTCGGCCACCTGACCGACAAGGCCGGGGCGGGCCTCGGTCCGGCCCGCGTGCAGGCGCACCATCGCCTCGTCCACCGTGCCGTGATAGCAACCGTTGAACACCAGCACTCTGGGCCGCCCCGTCACCGCCCGCGCCACCCGCAGCGCAAAGCGGTTTGCGTCGGTGGCGGTGGTGGCGACCTGCCAGCGGAACGGGCCGAAGCGGTCAGCCAGCAACCGCCCGGCCTCCAGCGCGTCTTGGCTGGGCAGCATGTAGGTCAGCCCGCGGCCCGCCTGCGCCCGGATCGCGCGCGCCACGGGGGCGGGCGAATGACCGAACATCGAGCCGGTATCGCCCAGACAGAAATCATCCAGCCCATGCCCGTCGATATCCCACAGCCGCGCGCCGCGCGCCCGCGCCACCACCAGCGCAAAGGGCTGCGGCCAGTCGCGCATCCAGTGCATCGGCACGCCGCCCAGAAAGGCCCCAGCCCCAGCCTCCAGTGCCGCGTGGCACTGCGGGCGCGCGGCGGCATAGGCCGCCGCTTCGCGGGCGGCAAGCGCGGCGATGCGGCCAGCAGGCACACCACCGATAAGGGGGTCGGTCCGGGTCATCGTGCGACCTGATCACAGCGCCCGCGCGGCGTCAACGCCCCGGCCGGGGGATGCCCGGCCGGGATGCAGGGTCAGAACAGATGCGCGTTCAGCACCATGTGAACACCAATTGCAGCGAAATAGCCCAGCGCGATCGCCCAGGTCCATTTCAGGTGGCTGGAGAAGGTATAGGCACCTTTCGCCTGCCCCATCAGCGCCACCCCGGCGGCCGATCCGATCGACAGCATCGACCCGCCCACGCCGCAGGTCAGCGTGATCAACAGCCACTGGCCGTCCGACATCGCGGGGTCCATCGTCAGCACCGCAAACATCAGCGGAATGTTGTCCACGATCGCCGACAACCCGCCCAGGATGCTGTTGGCGATGCTGGGGCCAAGGTCGGTGTAAAGCAGCTCGGAGGCATTCGCCAGATAGCCCAGCACCCCAAGCCCGCCCACGGCAAACAGGATGCCGAAGAAGAACAGCAGCGTATCCCATTCCACGCGCTGAATCTCGCTGAAGCTGTCCAGAACCATGTCGCCGTTGTTCTGCCGACGTCCGCGCTTTTTCAGCAGGAACGACAACATCTGCAAGTAACCAAGCCCCAGCATCATGCCCATGGCGGGCGGCAGATGCAGAAAGTTCTTGAAGCTGACCGCGGTGACAATGGTCGCCATGAACAACAGCACCACCCCCAACGCCCCCGGCTTCGCCATGACCCGTTCCGTCGCCGGGGCCGGCTGCGCGTTGGGCAGGGCGAAATGCATGATCGCCGCAGGAACCAGCCAGTTGACCAGCGACGGCAGGAACAGCACGAAGAATTCAAAGAATGCGAGCTTGCCCTTCTGCCAGACCATCAGCGTGGTGATATCGCCAAAGGGCGTAAAGGCGCCGCCCGCATTGGCCGCGACGACGATCGAGACGCAGCCCATGGCGACAAATCGGGGCGACTCGCGCCCCACCGCCATCACCACCGCCCCCATCACCAGCGCAGTGGTGAGGTTGTCGAGCACCCCCGACAGGAAAAATGCCAGCCCCCCGGTCAACCAGAACAGCTTGCGGTAGCTCAGCCCCATGCCCACCAGCCTGGCGCGCAGCACGTCGAAAACGCGGCGCTCTTCCATCGTGTTCACATAGGTGATGGCCACCAGCAGGAACAGGAACAGTTCGCCATATTCCTCGATCACATGGGTGGCATGTTCATGCACCTGATCGCTCAGCCCCGCCTGCATGTAGGCCACGCCGATCACCGCCCAGATCAGGCCCGCGGCCAGCATCACGGGCTTGGATTTGCGCATGTGGGTGGCCTCTTCGAAGATCACCAGAACATAGGCGAGCAGAAATATCGCAAGCGAGAAATATCCCGCCCAATGGCGTGTCAGATCCAGCGTCTCCACGGTTCCCCCCAGGGTGCAAGTATGATGATCCCTCTACAGCGCAGCACCGCAGCCGGGAAGCAGAAAACGCTGGGCAAAGCCGCGATCCTGGCGCGCTGAGGCTTGGCCTTCGGGGGGCCGCGCGCTAGGGTCTGCGCAAACCAAAGGCCCCCTGACCCCATCATGCACCCGATCCCCCTGACCCAAGACCTTGTTCTGATCGGCGGCGGCCATGCGCATGCCCTGCTGTTGCGGATGTGGGGGATGAATCCCCTGCCCGGCGTGCGGCTGACGGTGATCAACCCGCTGCCCACGGCGGCCTATTCGGGGATGCTGCCGGGGCATGTGGCAGGGCACTATCCGCGCGCGGCGCTGCAACTCGATCTGGTGCGGCTGGCGCGCCATGCGGGGGCGCGGCTGATCCTTGACCGGGCTACGGGGATCGACCGGGCCACGGGCCGGGTGCTGCTGGCGGGGAGGTCGCCGGTAGCCTATGATCTGGCCTCGATCGACACCGGCATCACCGCCGACATGCCCGCCCTGCCGGGCTTTGCCGACCATGCCGTGCCGGTCAAGCCGCTGGATGATTTCGCCGACCGGTGGGAGGCGTTCGTGCAGGCGGTGGCGGCGGGCACGCTGCCGCCGACGGTAGCGGTGATCGGGGGCGGTGTGGCGGGGGTGGAACTGGCGCTGGCCTGCGCGCACCGGCTGGGCAAGGGCGCGCAGGTGACGGTGATCGAGGCGGCACCGCAGGCGCTGACGGCGCTTGGCCCCGGCGCGCGGGGGCGGATGCTGCGCCATATGGGCCGCCTTGGCGTGCGGCTGATGACCGGGGCGCCCGCGGTGGCGGTGCATCCCGGCGCGGTCGAGATCGCGGGCGGGCTGCGCATTCCGGGCGCCTTCATTCTGGGCACCGGCGCCACCCGCCCGGCCGACTGGCTGGCGGGCACCGGCCTGGACCTGACCGGGGGCTTTGTGACGGTGGATGAAACCCTGCGCAGCTCTGACCCGGCAATTTTCGCTGCGGGCGACGTGGCCCACATGGCCCATGCGCCGCGGCCCAAGGCGGGCGTCTATGCGGTGCGGCAGGCGCCGGTGCTGCTGGCGAACCTGACCGCGGCACTGACCGGCGGGCGATTGCGCCCCTACCAGCCGCAGCGCGACTATCTCAAGCTGATCTCGACCGGCGACCGAACCGCGGTGGCTGACAAATGGGGGCTGCCGCTCGATGGCGCCTGGCTCTGGCGCTGGAAGGACCGGATCGACCGCCGATTCATGGCGCGGGTGCATGACCTGCCGCCAATGCCCGCGCCGCCGCTGCCCCGCCTGGTGGCGCTGGGCGTGGCCGAGGCGATGGGGGCCAAGCCGCTGTGCGGCGGCTGCGGCGCCAAGATGGGCGCGGCCAGCCTGCACGCTGCGCTGGCCGCGCTGCCCACGCCCAGGCGCGCCGATGTTCTGTCCGGGCCGGGCGACGATGCCGCCGTGCTGGCCCACGGCGACGACCGACAGGTCATCACCACCGACCACATGCGCGCCTTTACCCAAGACCCGTTCACCCTTGCGCGGATCGTTGCGACCCATGCGCTGGGCGATATCTGGGCGATGGGCGCAGCACCGCAGGCAGCCCTTGCGCAGGTGGTGCTGCCGCCGATGTCAGCCGCGCTGCACGAACGCACCCTGACCGAGATCATGGCCGCCGCCGCCGAGGTTTTCCGCGCCGCGGGCGCCGATCTGGTCGGCGGCCACACCAGCCTTGGCGCCGAACTGACGCTGGGCTTTACGGTCACCGGGCTGGCCCAACGACCGATCGGCCAGTCGGGCGCGCGCCCCGGCGATGCGCTGATCCTGACGAAACCGATTGGCTGCGGGGTCATCCTTGCCGCCGAAATGGCCCGCGCGGCCCCCGGCGCGGTGGTGGCCGACACGCTGGCCGCGATGGCCCGCCCACAGGGCACCGCCGCGGCAATCCTCGCGCCCCACGCCCATGCGATGACCGATGTCACGGGCTTTGGGCTGGCGGGGCATCTGGTTGGCCTGCTGGAGGCGTCGGGCGTGGCCGCAACCCTCGATCTGGCCGCCGTCCCGGTCTATCCGGGTGCCGAGGCGCTGGCGGCGGCGGGCCATGGCTCCAGCCTGCTGCCCGCCAATATCGCGGCGCTGGCCGGGCGGATCAGCGCGCCCCAAGACCCGCGCGCGGACCTGCTGCATGACCCGCAAACCGCAGGCGGCCTGCTGGCCGCGGTTCCGCCCGAGGCGGTGGCGCAGGTTCTGGGCGCACTTGCCGCAGCCGGCTGCAGCCCGGCCCGGATCGGCACCGTCACCGCGGGGCCGCCACATCTGACAGTGCGCGCGTAACCGCGCTATTGGGGAATCGCGAACACCTGCCCCGGATAGATCATGTCCGGGTCGCGGATCTGGTCCTTGTTGGCCTCGAAAATCCGCACATAAAGCAGGCCATCGCCATAGTTTTTAAGGGCGATGGCCCACAAGGTATAGCCGCGCTCGACTGTCACCACCTGCGCCCGCACCTGCCCCGCATCAGGCGGCGGCACCATGGTCTGCGGCGATCCTGTCGCCACCGCCACTTCGGACAGATCCTGCAGCGTCGTCTCGGCACGCGCGCGCACCTGACCCGACGCATCTATCGCGTCGATCCGCAGCGCATGGGCACCCGGCGCGAGCGCGGGCGCGGGCAGGTCCAGCGCCCAGTTACCCGCCTCATCCACCGGCGCCTCGGCCAACAGGGCATTGTCCAGATAGGCGCGCACATGGCCCTGCCCCGCGCCGCGCCCGGTCACCCGCACCGGGCCTGCACCTTGACCCCCTGCGCTCTGCCCCCCCAGACTTTGGCCCACCAGACTTTGGCCCATCGTGTCGATCACCAGCCGTCCCGGCGCCGGGTCCAGCACCCGAACCCCCTGCGCATCGGCCAGCAACACCTCGGGTGCCACCGCTTGCGTCGCGGTGCCGGTGCCTGCCGCCGGGGCCAGGATCAGCGTCTCGTCAGACACAACCGGTGCCCCGGCATCCGACAGCATCCGCAAGGCCACCGACCGCGGAACATCTGCACCGGGCAGATCGAACTGGGCCACGAACTGACCCTGCGCATCGGCCTCGGCCAAAGCCACCGCGACGCCATCGATCAGAACCTCGACCCCGGCCCCCGCCTGCGCCCGCCCCGCCAGCAGAACCGACCCGTCAGGCGCGGCGCGCAAGGTGTCAAACCGCGGCGGCGCCGGGGCGGCCACCACCTCGGAAACCACCGGCCGGGGAACAGGTGGCGCCTCACCTGCCGCGACAAACAGCGGGTCAGGCGCCGCCTCGGAACTCGCCGCAGGCGCTGCGGCAGGATCGGCCAGCGCTTGCGTCGGCGCCTCTGGCACGGGGGCAGACACAATCTGTGGCGCATTCTCGGGCGCGGCGCCTGCAATGGCATCCGGCTCGGGTGTGATCGGCGCCGCCACCTGCGGCTCCACCTCGATCACAGATGCGGGGGCAACGGTCGCCGTGCTCTCTGCCGGATCGGACGCAAGAGCGGCTTCGGGCTGATCGCGCTTGGGCAGGACAACGGCGACCACGCCCACCACCGCCACCAGCCCCAAAGCCGCAGCAACCCCCGCCACAAGCCCACCAACCACCCCGCCTGCGGGCGCGCGCGGGGCTGCCGCGGGCTCCGCACTCTCTGCCTGCGCCTGTGCCATCCCTGCCCCCGCCGCGGCGCCACGGCCCAATGCCCTAACCGCTTGAGCCAGCTTAACAAGCCCGCTATCACCTGACAAGAACCGCCACCCCGCCGCGCAAAGCCGAAGGATCACCCGATGACCCCGCCCAAATCCGTCTGCATCTATTGCGGCTCGCGTTGCGGCACCCGCGCCAGCTATACCGCCGCCGCACAGGCCACCGGCACGATGCTGGCCGCGCGGGGCTGGCGGCTGGTCTATGGCGCGGGCGATGTGGGCCTGATGGGCGAGGTGGCGCGTGCAGCCCAGAGCGCGGGCGGGCAGACCTTCGGCGTGATCCCGCTGCACCTGTTCCAGCGCGAGGTCGGCAAGCGAGACCTGTCCACCTTCGTCGTGACCGAAGACATGCACGAACGCAAAAAGGTCATGTATATGAATTCCGACGCGATCGCGGTGCTGCCGGGCGGCGCCGGTTCGCTGGATGAATTGTTCGAGGTTCTGACCTGGCGCCAGATCGGCCTGCACCAGAAACCGATCTTCCTTTTGAACACCGAAGATTACTGGGCCCCCCTGATGCGCCTGATGGATCAGATCGTGGCCGAGGGCTTTGCCGATGCCTCGCTGCGCGACTATCTGGTGCTGGTGCCCGACGTGGCCGCGCTGGAAGCCGGTCTGGCCACGGCCTTCGGCTGACGCAGGCTCGCGGCACTGTAGATCGCCAGCGCCAGCCAGATCAGCCCAAAGGCCACCGCATGCCAGCGCGTGAAAGGCTCGGCAAAAACCAGCGTGGCACAGGCAAATTGCAGCGTCGGGTTCAGGTATTGCACCAGCCCCACCGTCGTCATCCGCACCCGACGCGCAGCATAGGCAAACAGCATCAGCGGCCCCCCCGTCAGAACCCCCGACAGCGCCAGCAGCAGGCTTGTGCCCGCCTCCTGCCCAAACACCGCGCCGGGCCGCGCGTCGGCCCACAGCCCCGCATGCAGCCCCCCCAGCCACAGCAGCGCCAGCGGTGCCAGCACCAGCACCTCGGCTGCGACCGACACCACCGGGGCCACCGCCAGATGCTTCTTGACCATGCCGTAAAGCCCGAAACTCGCCGCCAGCATCAGCGCGATCCAGGGCGCGGCGCCAAGCCCGAGGCTGAGCGTCACCACCGCCAGCCCCGCCAGCCCGACCGCCAGCGCCTGCACCCGCCCCAGCCGCTCACCAAAGCCCAGAACCCCGATCAGCACCGCCACCAGCGGAAAGATGTAATAGCCCAGACTCGCCTCGATCGCGCGCCCGGACTGCACCGAAAAGATGAACAAAAACCAGTTGACCGAGATCATCAGCGCCGCAAACACGATCACCAGCCCGCCGCGCCCGCGCAATGCCGCCCAAAGCGCGCCCAACTGCCCCTGCACCGCCAGAACCGCACCAAAGAAGGCCAGCGACCACAAGGTCCGGTGGCTCAGCACCTCCAGCGGCGGCACCTCGGCCAGAAGTTTGTAAAACAGCGGCGACAGCCCCCAGACCACACAGGCCGCGACCATCGCCCAAAAGCCTTTCGTCGCCTCGTTCATTCATCCCCCGCAAGCAAGAGGCCATACCGGCACCCTGCCCGTTCATCTTGGTTCAAATATCCTCGGGGGTGCGGGGGCAGACAGCCCCCGCCTTCGCCGCCCCTTACAGCGCGTCGAGTTCGGCCGCCACGACCTCGGCAATCTTGGCCACCGGATGCTTGGTCAGGGTCTTGGGCAGTTCGGCCACCACGACCGCGCGCAGCGCATCGTCCATTTCATCGCGCAGCGCACCCAGAACCTGCGGCGGGGCGACCAGAACCAGCTTGTCAAACTCGCCCGCCCGCGCGCGACGGGTCAGCATCTCGACCAGATCGGCAGCAAAGCGTTCGCCCACAAGGCGGCCATAATCGGGCTGGTCCATCGCCGACCGCCGCCCCCCCGCCATCGATTCAAACACGCGGCCCGGAGGTGCGGTATCCGCACCGGGCATCTCGGTATCGGCCTCTTCACGTTCGATCAGCCGCAGTTGCGGCTGGCGCAGATCGCCGGTGTTTTCAAGGATCAGGGCCTTCTCCCCATCGGCCACGACCACCCAGGCGCCTTTTGCAAGCAACATCGTCCGCTCCTCTCTTTTGTTCGCGGGGCAGACCCGCAGATCCAAGCTAAGACCGACCCCGCTGTGAAAAAAGCCCTGAGTACGACAAAGACCATGCACGACAAGAAAAACCCGCCGGATCGCTCCGGCGGGTGATCACGGGCGCGGTGCGCCGCAGGCCGGTCACATCCGGGCGGCGACATTTTCCCAGTTGACCAGTTTTTCAAGGAAGTTGGTCAGGTAAGCGGGGCGCTTGTTGCGGAAGTCGATATAGTAACTGTGCTCCCACACATCGCAGCCCAGCAGCGCAGTCTGACCAAAGCACAGCGGGTTCACGCCGTTTTCGGTCTTGGTGATCTTGAGGCTGCCGTCGGTGTCCTTGACCAGCCAGGCCCAACCCGAGCCGAACTGCGCCGCGCCCGCGGCGGCGAAATCGTCCTTGAATTTCGCCACCGAGCCAAAGCTGTCGACCAGCGCCTTTTCCAGCTCGGGCGGCATGGTCTTGCCGCCCGGCCCCATCATCTCCCAGAACTGGGCATGGTTCCAATGCTGGCTGGCGTTGTTGAAGATGCCAGACTGCGCCACTGCGCCCGCGCAATAGGTGCCGCGGATGATGTCTTCAAGCGACTTGCTCTCCCATTCGGTGCCGGCGATCAGCTTGTTGCCGTTGTCCACATAGGCCTTGTGGTGCAGGTCGTGGTGGTATTCCAGCGTCTCGGCCGACATGCCCAGCGCGGCCAGCGCGTCATGGGCATAGGGCAGATCGGGAAGGGTGAAAGCCATGGGGCGAATCCTCTCGGGGTGTTTGAATCGTTCCAATTGAAGCGCGCTGCGACAAAACGTCAACCCCGCACCCGGTCAGCCGGGCAGCAACTCGGACCCAGTCCTTGCTGAATGTTCAAGAATTCCGGCCACATAGCCCGCAACCGAGCGAAAACAGATCAGGCTGATCTCATCGTCGCCCGACCGCCAGATCGCCACGGCGACCTGAGCCGCACGGGTGCGGCGCAACTCGTCACGTTCCATCCGGGCGAAATCGACCGGGCACAGCTTCATCAGCACCTGATCGGCCTTGGCCCCGCCAATGCGGAACAGCGCGCGCGCGTCCGACACTTCGGCGACCAGCGCATGATCCCTGGCCAGCGCCGCCGACAGCACCGCTACCGCCCCGGGCGCCTCGGCATGGGGCAAGAGGATCAGCACCTCGTCCGACGACATCCAGCCCACGGCCTTGTCACCCGCCGTCACGATCCGCCGCCGGCCCGGCATCGCGCAGCCGGTGACTGCCTTGACCGCCTTGGCAACCCGCGCCGCGCCCAGATCGGCGCGCAGCGTGATCATGCCCACCGGCCCCGCCGCCTCGATCCGGGCAAAGCCGTCGGTGCGCGCGCCCTGAAGGGCGCTGGTGGCATCAGACATTCTGCTTCTCCCCGTCCTTGTCGTAGAACACCTGATCGACGATCCGCGCCGCGATCAGGCGGCCCTCGGCGGTGAACCGGATCACCTCGCCCATCCGTTCGGGTCCGCGCCGCACCAGCCCCATGGCGATGCCACGGCCCAGTGTGGGCGAATAATAGGTCGAGGTCACGCGGCCTTGCGTGTTGCGCTGGCGGTTGCCGTTATAGCCCGCGTCGGCGGCAATCGCGCCATCGGGCAGGACCGAGCCATCCAGCGTTTCCAGCCCCACCAACCGCCAGCGGTCGGGGTCGGCCATGTGGGCGCGTTCCTGCGCGCGCTTGCCCAGATAATCGACCTTCTTCTTGGAAATCGCCCAGCCCAGGTTCAGATCCTGCGGGATCACGGTGCCGTCGGTTTCATCCCCGATCATGATGAAGCCTTTTTCGGCCCGCATCACATGCAACGCCTCGGTGCCGTAGGGCGTAACGCCGAATTCTGCGCCCTCGGCCATCAGCCGTTCCCAGAACGCCAGCCCCTGCGAGGCCGGAACCGCGACCTCATAGCACAACTCGCCCGAGAACGAGATACGGAACACCCGCGCCCGGACCCCACCCAGCGTGCCTTCGGCGAAGGTCATGAACGGCAAGGCGTCCTTCGACAGATCCATCCCGCCCAGTTTTTCCAGCAGCTTGCGCGCATTGGGGCCGACAACGGCCACCTGCGCGAACTGCTCGGTCAGGTTGGCGGTATGGACTTTCCAGTCCCACCATTCGCATTGCAGCCAGTCTTCCATATGGGCATGGATACGGTCGGCGCCGCCGGTGGTGGTGTGGCACAGCCAGGTATCATCCGACAGCCGCACGACCACGCCATCGTCGATCAGAAAGCCGTTGTCGGAACACATCAGCCCATAGCGGCACTTGCCCACCGGCAGGCTGGACATGACGCCGGTATAGATCATGTCGAGGAACCGGCCCGCATCGGGGCCCTTGACCACGATCTTGCCCAGCGTCGAGGCATCCAGCAGCCCCAGGCTGCGGCGCGTGGCCAGAACCTCGCGATTCACGGCATCGCGGTGGGTTTCGCCCGAGCGCGGGTAGCAGTAGGGCCGCCGCCACAGGCCCACCGGTTCCCAATGCGCACCATGCGCCTCGTGCCAGCCGTGCATCGGCGTGCGACGCAACGGCTGAAACAGGTCTCCGCGCGCCTCGCCCGCGATGGCGCCAAAACTGATCGGCGTGTAGGGCGGGCGAAAGGTGGTGGTGCCGGTGGCCGGAACCGGCTGATCCAACGCCTCGGAAAGAACAGCCAGGCCATTGATGTTGCTAAGTTTTCCCTGATCCGTGGCCATTCCAAGCGTGGTGTATCGCTTGGTATGCTCGACGCTCTCATAGCCCTCGCGCGCGGCAAGCTGCACGTCGGACACCTTCACATCGTTCTGGAAATCGAGCCACATCTTCGACCGCGCCTCGATCCCCGCCTTGGCGGGCATCACCCAGACCGGAGCGATGGGCGCCTCGGTTGGCGCCTTGGCCTGCGGGGGCTTGCCGGTGCCGCCGGCGGCCTTGTGCGCATCCCTCAGGCAGTCGGCCAGCCCCAGCGCGCCCGAGGCAGCCCCCGCGCAGACCGCCATCGCCGCGCCATCGGCGCCAGTGGGCGGGCACGTCGGGTCGGGGCGAAACATCGCCGCCGACGCATCCCACAGCAGCTTGCCCCCGCAATGCGACCACAGGTGAACGACCGGCGACCAGCCGCCCGACATCGCCACGCAATCGCAGGCAATGGTTTCCGACATTGCCGTGGCGCCCGCGCTATCCTGGCGACAGATCACGACCCCGCGCAGCCGCGACCGGCCCCTGACCCTGGCAATCGCCTTGCCCTCCAGCACGCGCACGCCGCGCGCCCGCACCGCCTGCACCAGATCGCCCGTCAGGCTTTCGCGCGTATCCAGCACCGCCGGAACCGCAAGCCCCGCGTCCAGCAGCGCCAGCGCGGTGCGATAGGCGTCATCGTTGTTGGTCACGATCACCGTGCGTTGGCCGGGCGCCACGGCCCAGTTCACAACGTAATCGCGCACCGCCGAGGCCAGCATCACCCCCGGTACATCATTGCCCGCAAACGACAGCGGCCGTTCCAGCGCGCCGGTGGCCACGACCACCTTGCCCGCCCGGATGCGCCACAGCCGATGCCGTGGCGCATCGGTTTGCGGTGCATGATCGGCCACCCGTTCATAGCCGATCAGGTGGCCGTGATCATGCAGCCCCGCCGCCATACAGCGCAGGCGCAAGGTGACGTTTTCCATCTTTTCAAGAACTTTGACGGCGTTCCTGACCCATGCGTCAGGGCCCAGACCGTCAATCACACCACCATCGACTGGCGCGCGCCCGCCCCAATGGGCGGTCTGTTCCAGCACCAGCACCCGCTGGCCCGCACGGGCGCCCGCCAGCGCAGCCGTCAGCCCCGCAACGCCACCGCCGACCACGACCAGATCGGCAAAGGCATAGGCCTGTTCATAGCGGTCGGCATCGGCACGGTCGGGCGCGCGGCCAAGGCCCGCCGAGCGGCGAATAATCGGCTCGAACAGCCGCGCCCAAGCGGCCTGCGGGGCCATGAAGGTCTTGTAGTAGAACCCCGCGGGCAGGAACCGGGCGAGCCAACTGTTCACCTCGCCCACGTCGAATGCGAGGTTGGGCCAATGGTTCTGGCTGATCGCGGTCGCGCCCTCGAACAGCTCGATCGTGGTGGCGCGCTGGTCGGGCTCGAACCGCGCGCCCTCGCCAAGCCCCACCAGCGCGTTCGGTTCCTCCACCCCCGAGGCGACGATGCCCCGCGGGCGGTGGTATTTGAACGACCGGCCCACCATCACCCGGTCATTGGCCAAAAGCGCCGAGGCCAACGTGTCGCCGGCAAGGCCGGTCATCCAGCGCTGGTTGAAGCGGAAACTGAGCGGTTTGGCACGGTCGATCAGGCGGCCGCCGGTGGTCAGACGCAGGCTCATGGATACCCCTCCCAGCCAGGAACCCTGGCCTTGATGGCGGCAATCAGATCGGCAGGCGGTGCAGATGTCTGTGCCGGATAGGTGCCAAACACCTCGAGCGTGACCGACGAGCGCGCGGCCAGAAACCACTTGCCGCAACCATAGGCGTGGCGCCAGCGTTCGAACACCACGCCCTTGGTATTGGCGCGGGCGAACATATAGGCTTCGAACTCGGCCTCCGAGGCGCCGGGGCCAAACCGTTTGAGATGCGCCTCGCCGCCAGGGGCGAGTTCGGTTTCCTCGGCTGTCACGCCGCAACAGGGGCAGGTGAGCGTCAGCATGTCAGAGCCTCGTTCGTGCGGAGCCGCCG
>NZ_PZKF01000029.1 GCF_003034995.1 Phaeovulum veldkampii DSM 11550
TTCAGCTAACGCTTACGCACAATCAAGATAACGAAGTAAATTGTCCTCGTCAGCACTTCCGGCCTTCTTGTTTACTGGTAGTTCTCTCTCGTCACCGGTGGCTTCGATCAACGCAGTAAATGAGTGATAGGCGCTTTCCAGAATTTCCAGGCTATCACGAGCCATCAAATCTAAACAATTTCCCAAGTCTATGGCTGCGCCAACAACAAATGGGTCGGTGAAATCGCCTCTTTGAACTTTCCAGTTCGCCCATTCCCAGGCCCTTGCTGGGTCAGATTCCCAAAAATAAATACCAGGGCCGAGCCAGTCGTACTCTCGATCACTCCCATCCATGGGTGCGCCGCTCAGGATCGCCTCACCCACCTTGGCGCTGCAACCATGATAGCCCAATACAAATGAAGTCTGGAGCCGAGCCATTAAGCTGCTACGGGTTCCTTGTACTCAGGCGCAAGCTTCCCGTCCTTGAGGTAGATACCCTCATCAACCAAGGCCTTCTTCGCCTTGGAAGACGATTTTGTAGTTTTCTTGGTATAAGCTTGCAGAGCTTTTTGAATTTCTAGCTTTTTTTCTTTATTCATAACGTGTCCTCCGACATTGCCTCTGTAGCACGAACCGCCACGGCCAGACTAGCAGTTTCTCATCACACTACCTCTTCGGCGACACGTCCTTCATCGCAGCCTGCAGGAGCAGCGCCACGTTCTCAGCGGTGCAGTTGCAGCCCTTTCCGTCCGGGATGCGCGTGGCGGAGATGGGATACTTGGGTCGGCGTGGGTCGATGCCAGCGACGCGGAACCGCTCGCGCCTTGTCGAGAACTCATGGCCGAAGTCATCTGGCGACAGCCCGAACTCTTCGGCAAGCGCCAGTTTGCAAGGCCATCATTGGTAGTCATTGACTACACAGTCGCCACGAGCTACATAAAGCCCTGAAGAAATCGTCTACTCGAAAACCGCTCAGAAGGCGCTTGTGCGAATGCCTCGGAACGGCGTTGTTGCAGAACTCTGTCTTCGAAGGATTCACATCGCGAATCCATGCTGTTAGACGGGGTGCATGAGCAAGCCTGCACCCGCCCGCTACCGCACGACTAACTGGTCCAGCTACACCGCCTCGCTTCGCAAACGCGGGTCCCCGAAAGTCATCGGTAGACCATTGTTCTCCCTGATGCGGGTGGAAATGCCGGCGAGCGCACTAGCGGCCTGGCGCGCAGGGCTTGTGACGCGATCGAGAAGCTCGATCACCAGCTGGGAGGTCAGCGTTGCCATGGGGTCAGGTTCACTTCGGTATTGCGGCGCGTGCCAGACGACGGGCCTCGGCGTGCCAAAGCACCAGCTCTGGCCAGTCCATATCCATCAGATCCGTGATCGACGTGTTCAGCCAGTGGGCAGTTTCGGCTGTGACGGCGCGCCAGTCGCGGATGCCGTGCCCTTTGGGAAAAAACCGGCGATCACCTCGGAGATCGCGGTAAAATCATCCGTATCCATGTCTTCGATCGCCTCGCGCGGCAGGTCGGTCAGAACGGCAGCCATCAGAATGCCCTGTTCCAACTGATCCTCAATCCCGGCCAGGGCATCCTGCAGGGTCTTGAGGTCCTTCACTTTGGGCTTCTTGACGCTGACCTCACTGAGGACCTGATCCCCCAAAGCGATCGGCACCGAAAGCGGCAGCCGTTTATTGTGATGCTGTGCCATGGGCCCTCTCAAAATCCGTTTGGAATGCGCAGGATGTTGCGCTCATCGGCATTCTGGGAGGTGCCATCCACGCGCCAATCTGCGGTGAAAAAATCCCAGTAGAGTTTCTCGACTCCGCCAAAATGCAGCTCGTAATGCAGAATTTCCGAGATCGAATAATCAAAGCCCTGCATTTCGCCGCGCTGGAAGGCTTCGGGGTTGGCCGCCCCAAGCCGGCCTTCAAGCACGGCTTTCGCCTCGATGGCCTCGCCCGTCCGTTTCGAGCGGATCGATCCATAGGCGGTGAATTTCTTGCGCGAGGCCGCCCCCAGCCCAAACTGTGTCAGCAGGTCCGGGTCCCAGCCAGCCAGCTTGAAGCTCGCTTCCAGTTTTTGGATACCAACGGCCACCTCGATCTGCACGCGCGAGCCGCCCGGGTGATAATCCTGAAAGCTTTCCTGCAGATTGGGCAGCTGCAACTCGGTCAGCGTCAGGTGTTTCGAGGCCGTCGGGTCCTCATCGCCGCAAAAGAGGTTTGCGGCTTCCATGATGTAGATATTGCTCATGGGCTTGTCCCCTTATCCCGTAATGGTGCCGACCTGCGCGAGCAGGTCATCCAGCAGCGCATCGAGCGCCGGGCGATAGCGGGCGGATTGAATGCCGAGGTACCGCAGCACCGGCGCCTCTTCCGCGGCAAAGCTCACAGTAAAGCGGCCCTGGCGCAGTTCCTCCGGCGTGTTCTGATCGCGGGTGAACTTCAGCTCGAAGCCCAGAATGTCACCATCGGCCTTGAGGTTCCGAAGCCCCGTTTCCATCGTGTTCAGGATCGCTTGGATGGTTTGGCCGGTGACGTTGAAGCGCCCGAGATAGAAGCGCAGGGTCCGGAGCAGCATCAGATGGATGAAGTCCCGCCCACGGGTGACGTTGTAAAACCGCCAGAGATCATCCTCGCCGGCATTGTCGGTGCCAACGAAGATAAAGCCACCCTGACCGATGGCGCTTTCGACACCCATCTCGCCGCGCAGGATGACGCCGATATTGGCCGAGAGCAGGCGCTGCCCCTCGGTCGCCCCGTCCGTCAGTGAGAAGTTGATGGGGCGCGAGGGTCCCGCAATCCCCTGCACCGGTTGATTTGCCCAGGAGTGGAAGGGGCGGCCCTGTTTTTCATGATCGCGGCGCACGCCTATGCCGATAATGGCCGGCGATGCGGGTTGGACCACACTCACGCCTTCGTCATAGACCTTCACCGCCGGATCGACGGGAATGAGGCGAGACGAGGAGATGGTCTCGCGCCAGTCGATCGCGTCTTGCTCGGAGGTGGCCGGACCGTCGACCACAGTATGGGCGAGGAGCTTTTCGCAGATGGGCGGCAGCGCGGCGCATACTGGGTTGGCCTCGGCCCCTGTGCGCTGGCTGGTGAACCCAGGCGCGCAAAGCAGCCGCGGGATCATGCCAATCTCAGGGCCTGCGCGCAGGAAGGCTGAAAGCCCCGTCAGCGCGCCGTCGCCCACGACATTGGCAATCGTTGCTGCGGCGTCGACACCGTCTTCGACGCGAACCAGGACCACCTTGGCAGCGACCTGGAATTCGCCGAGCTGCGCGTTCAAGAGCACCAGCGCGTCTTTCAGCGTGCCGGCGTCGCCAAGCGCGGTCAGCTTGTCCGCATCGTCGGAATAGAGAAAGACCGGCGTGTCAGTGGGAAACACCGATGCATCCGCATCCGGCGCTGTGCCGATGATGCCGACCACCGACATATCGCTCCAGACCGGTGGGCGCGGCTCATTGTCGATCCGCGTGATCGAAATCCCGAAAGTCGGGTCGGACATGACTGTCCCTCCTCAAAAATGTCAGGGCAAAAGGCGCCGGTCAGTAAGACCCGCCATCGACTGTGGTGATCTGGGCCTGCAACCCATCGAGTGTGCTTTGCAGGTTGGAGACCTGGGCAATGGTGTGCCCATGGCTACTGGCCGCCTTGCTGGCGAGCTGGGCCGTCAGCGTCGGAATATCGCCGATCCCGAGCGCCACCGTGCCGGTTTGGCCATTCACCGAGGACACCGGGCCATTGGCGAGCACGCTTTCGGCCACGGCTGCTGCATCGGCGGCATCTTGAGCGGCCTGCTGGGCCAAAAGCAACGTGTTCGCCACATTGGCGGCGGCCTCGATCAGCGCCGTGGCAAGGCCAGCGCTAGCGGATATCACCCAATCGTCATGCTGAGCGGCCCCGATGTCGCCGTGCATGGCGACAACCTCCCCTGCGAGCCCACCGTTTTCGCGCGCGTAAGCGGCCACCCGGAACACCGCCCAATCGTTCAGGCTGTCGATCCCGCCACGAGAGATCACGACGTAGGGCGTGGGCGCGAAGAGCGCGCGCGCCGGCGTGTCATCGATCTCAAAACTGGTCTCTAGCCCGACCGCAAGCGTCAACGGCGTCGAGGACGTGGCCACAAGAAACCCATTTTCTGCGGCCGCAGATGCTGTGGCCAGCGCAGGGCCCAAGACCTCATTCACCCGGGTCAGCCCGAGCGTGACCAGATTGTCGGTCGCCGTGCCAATCTGCGCGAGCTGCGTGTTCAATTCCGCAAGGCTTTCTGCAATCAGGCGATAGCGGCGGTTGAAGAAATCCCGATCGAGATCCTGATTGTCGCGCACGCGTAGGTCTTCGAACCTCAGCATGACGTCAGCCCTTCTTCAGAGGCTCGGATGTGGCGATAGCCTCAGGGTGCTCTGCGGACAGGCCGTCGAAGATTGCCGCGGTGACGGTGTAGCGCGCGCCCGGCCGAAACCGGGCACCGGCGAATTCAAGGGGACGGTTCACCGTCACCCGGTAGTGGGTCGGTTTGGAGGCCATGAGTTGATTTTCCTTGATGGGATTAGCTTTGCGCGTATCGTCGATCAGGAACGCCTGCGCTTTCGGCCGATCGCCAAGGTGAATGGCCGCCGTGGGTTTGGGCGCCAGCACCACCTCGTCATAGGAAATTGCGTCGAAGGCTCCAACGCGTTCTGGGGTCACCGTGCGAACCGTCAGATCAGTCTCCGCGCCGCGGTCGTAGAGTTTTGCTGTGCGGATATATTTGGTCTCAGCAATCGAGACCGGATTATTGGGCCCCGCGAAAGCCGTGCCCGGGCCGTCTGGTGCCGACAAAAACCGGGTGTTCCGGCCGGAAACACCCCGGGCAATAAAGGGATAGATCCGAAGTTGCGCGAAGCGATCGAGATAGGCCCCGCGTTCCGCCTCGGTCAGCGCCTTGGACAGATAGGTCTTGGCTGGCGGCACGATAAACCGTCGCGCTTCCGCGCCCATGACCGCAAGCGCCTCCGCGATGGCGGTTTGGGTGCCCTTGATGGCATGGAATGGCAGTGAACGTGCGGTGCGCGCGCGTTTTTTCTGCTCCGGCCAGTCCTTATCCCAGAGATCCACCGACAGCCCCCAGGCGAGCCAAGGCAGATGGGATGCTGGCACCGCCGCAGGTTGGACCAGTTCATGCAGGCCGATGGGCAGATCAGCGATGCGCGCGCCGGTGAGGTCAGCGGCCTCCTCGAAGGAAGTCCGGTTGTCGGGCAGCAGGGTTTCTTGGGTCATCGTGCCGCCTCCGGATATTTCAAGTTAGGTCGGCATCCTGTGCTTTGCTGTTGGCGCCATGCAGAGCTACACTCTGAGGCAAAGGGGTTTGGCCATGACGACTTCAACAACGCTGTCACCGGACTTTGAAATCACGCTGCCACGTGATCTTTGCGTGCGACGTGGATGGGTTCCTGGCCAGGATTTCATTCTCCTGCCCAAGCCGAGTGGTGTGCTTATTCTTCCCGTCTCAAGCCTAGACGAGCTGAAAGGAATAGCGACAGGCGCATCAGCCCGCGATTTCCGTGAAAGGTGATCTACGCGTCGCGCAGATCCGCGACCGTTATGTTGATGGCCTCGACGGCGTAGACCTCGGTCGGCCCCAGAACGATATCTGCAGAAGGCGAAAGCAAATCCACTGAATGCACGCCCTCCTGGTGCAGTTTCGAGAAGATGGCTGATCGACGCAGGTTCATCCCCAGCATGCGGTTTGCTTCCACCCAATCGGTCAGCGCTGTGACGGCGCGATCGCGCACCAGATTGCCATCGGGCCCCGGATATAGCGTCAGTGTTGCCGTGATGGTCACCGGATGCACCCCGGGTCCGAGCACCTCAACCATATCGGTAAGCGGCCGGACGTCGTTGTCGATCAGCGAAAGGCGCACGGCTTCGCGTTCCTCGAGGCTAGGCATGGGATCATCGCCCGCGCGCAACATGGTCACCCGGACGCGACCCGGCGTCGTCATGATCGCACTCGCATCCCGCGCCCATGGGGCGGCACCAAGGGCATGATAGACGTAGGCCCCCTCGGGTCCCGCGACCGAAAAAGCATCAGGCGCCAGCTGCACCCGGCGGCGCAGGCGCGCGTCATCTTCGGCAACCAGCGCCCCGGTTTCGTCATCGATCTGCATTCGGGCTGTCGCAAAGAGTGCGGCCAGATGATCGAGGTTCGTGCCATAAGCCGAGGCCAACAGCACAGACCGGGCGGCGTCATTGATCCGCGCGCGCAGAAGCAGTTCCCGATAGGCAAAGGCCTCAATCAGTTTGCGCGCGGGCTCGCTTTCGAGATCGATGACGCCGGCAATGTCGGGAAACCGCACGACCAAATCATCGCGCATGTCTCTGACGATGGTCTCATAGTCCAGCGTCTCGATCACATCGGGCGGCGGCAAACCGGCCAGATTGATGGCGGTGAAACGGCTCATGCCAGGGCCTCGCGTGTTTCGATCAGGACGCCATCGGGGTTGGCATAGGCATCGATGCGGCGCGCGCCCTCCACGGTGTAGTCGCCAAACATCGCCCGGGGGCGGTATTCGCCCTCGAGAAAGACGTGCAAGGCGCCCGCGCGCGTGACCTCGACGACCTGAATGCGCGTCACCCGGTAGCGCGGCTCGAATTGCTCGATGGCCGAGGTCACCGCCGCGAAAAACGGCGTGACTTCGTTTGGGCTGATCGTGCGCCCCATCAGATGCGGCACGAAAGAACCATACCATTCCCGCATCACCCGGCTGCCAAACCGTGTGGTGAAGATATCCTGAAGGCTTTGCACCACATGCGGCCAGCCCTCCAAGAGGCGGCCTGTCGCGGCATTCAGCCCGGCCGACGGATTCGAAGAGCGGTTTACCATAGTGCTGCGTTACTCCGTGGCCTCGGGCGCATCAGGTTTTGCCGCAGCTTTTTCGGATTTCGTGGCTTTGGCAGCGGGTTTGATATCCAGCGCGCGCAGAGAACCGAGGCGGACCTCGTGTTCGGCCTGTTTTTCGGTGAGGGTCAGGATCGTACCTACGCCAGTATTGGTTTGGCCTGCCACAAAGCGGCCGGCGGTTTCGGTGATGGCGTAGCGTGGCATTGGATTGTCCTTGTCAGTTTGCGGGCGCGCCGGTGACCGAAGGTCCGGACCGCACGCCGCTGTGGATGTGGCTGTCGCCAATATTCTTGCCGTTGTGCCGGACCTCACCGCCGGTGATTTCAACGTTGGCGCCGTCAACCTTGAAACGCACCCCACCCACGGCGATCTCGAGGTAATCCTCGGCCAGGGTTAGCGTGACATTGCCAAAGTTCAGAACATTCTGATCGGCCGCCATCGAGGGCGACGGGTTGGAACTCGAATGGGTCAAAGGCACGGCCACCGCCTGCTGAAAATCGCCATTCGGCGACATCGCGGTGAACTGCTGCCCAACGCTGGGTGGTGTGTGGACCCGCAGGGCGCCTGAGAACTGCGCGTACGGGATCCACGGAGAGAGAAACCGCCCCTCGGTCCCATGCGCAGGTCCAAAGTCTAGCCGGATTCGTTGCGTGTTTGTATCAACCTCGGCCACGGTGCCGTGCCGCATCATGCCTGAGAACCGGCGTTCCAATTCCGCGATACGCGCGGCCAATTCCACCAATTCGCGGATCGCCATGTCATAATGCCTCTGCCGCGGTCATTGTTGCATCGATCACCGTGACGCGCTCGCCTTCCTCGTCGAAGATGACCGCATCCAGGGTCACGGGATCACCTTGGGCATCGAGCGTGGGCAAAACGCCCAGCTGATCCATGACCTCTAGCGACACACCCAGCATCTGCGCTGTGCGCGCCCAATCGGGGACATCCTCGCCCTCGATCTGCTCGCGCAGCATGGCCGCGATCGGCGCCAAGCTCTGATCCGCTGCCATCAGCGCCAGGACCTCGCCCCAGGCGGTGCCCAGCAGAATGTCCGCCCCCACCGCAGGCGTGTCGACCAGATCGCAGGTCAGGACCAGTTGCCGGGCGGCAAAGCGCACACCGTTTTCCGATGACGCCCCGCGGCGAGAAAGCCGCCGGGTCACGCGTGGCACCAGCTTCAGCCAGGCCCGCGTCCAGGAGTTGTCATCGCGGGTCAGCGCGGTGAGGACTTGGTGCTCCATCATATCAAGCGTCAGTTCCATCCCCTCATCCGTATGCGGAATAGCGATGGTGATCTGGCCGCCCTGACCATCGCGTGCTGGCACCTCGACCCTTGTCGCGATGGCGAGCTCGATCACCAGATCACAGCGCTGCGCGTCGCCCGCGAGATCGCGACCGGTGATGTCTGCTTCGTGCTCATCCGTGGTCAGCACCAAAAGCGGCTGGCGGTTTTCGGCGATGGTCTGATCGATTGGGTCGACCGCGCTGTCGAACACCCGGGCGCCCGCCAAGGTGCGATCCCGCAGCGCACGAGCCGCAGCCAGCCGCATGACAAGGCGTGTCAGGCTCATGCGATTTCATCCTCTTGGACAAGGATCAGGGTCAAGTCGCCCAGATCCGAGGTGGTGACCCTTGAAATCGCATAGCTCGGCTGCCCGCTGCGTGCCGTCAGGACCACCACATCGCCGGTGATCGGCAGCCAGGGCAGCTGATCGATCTGTGGCTTGGCGATCCAGAACTCAGCGGCGGCGGTGGACAGCTTGGTCATGCCCGACATTTGCCCACCACGCGCTTGGCCGCGCAGGTCATCCTGCGCAGGGCCAGCTGAGAAGATGCCATAGGTTATTGTCTCGGGGCGGTCTGGATCGGCGGTGCGTTCCGCGTATTGCTTGGACACACGCGGGCGCAGAAGGGCCGGTTCGGCGAAAACGCCCTTGACTGCTGCGCTAGTGTGCGCATCCAAGTCATTGAAAAGAGACATGATATCACCGCCACAAGGAAATGCAGATGGAAGACACGTCCATCAGAACCGCCGAGGAGCATCGACAGGCCCTTCAGCAGATCGAACGACTATGGCACGCCGCCCCCGGTTCACCCGACGAAGTCAGACTTGAAAAATTGGTGGCCGCGGTGGAAGTCTATGAAGCGCGGAGTGTCAGCGGATGGGACGATAAGCAGACCCAAGGCTGACAGCCGCCGTCAGACCTTACTGGTTCGGCAGACCCCGAGTTTAAAGCCAAGGGCTCTGACTACCGTCAATACCAGTGAAAATGGCGGGTCATTCCCATCACGAAATGCCTCAAGCAACGCAGTAGGCTCTATGCCAACTTGCGCGGCTATGCCTTCGGGGCCGCGTGCTCGGATTACGTCACCGATGGCGCCAATGATCACCAGAGCGTCCCCATCATCGAATGCAGCTTCCAAATACGCGTCCTGCTCGACACGCGTCTGAAGATGTTCCTGAATATCCCAATCCGTGATTTCGTGAGGCATATTTATGCTTTCTGCGATGCGGCCAGCATAACGTTGCTCTGGATGTCATTCCAACGCAACGCCTCTTCCGGTTCTGCTGGATTACGTCCGCTTGCCCGGGATCAGGACCCGCGGGCGCGTGCAGTAATGCAGCGCGTTCATCTGGAACTCGAGGTTCACGCCCTTGCCGTTCTGCATTTCCCACTGCTTGCCGTAAAGACGCTGGCCGGGGGTATTGACCGTTTCGATGTAGTCCGCCGGCGCATAGACGGTGCGGAAGAGTCCGGGCACGCCCGAGGGCACGAGGTGGCACTTATCGGTGTCAATGCCGACATTCTGGCCGCCGCGATAGTTCATCCAGGTGATGCCGCCGAACTCGAAGGCGCCGTAGATGCCGGAATTGCCCGAGTTGATATAGGCGTTCCGGAGCGACGCCGCGTCCGCATAACCCTTATAGGTCTCACGCACTTCTTGGTGGGCGATTAGATCGTCGAAGAAGGCATCGCCACAGAGCGCCATGATGCCTGTGTAAGGTAGACCATCCAGAATGCCGGCCATCTGGCGGATGACACCGGCGCATTTCTTGCGGAGCGCACCGTCCGCGGCGCTGGCATTGTCGAGGTCAAAATCGACCACCGCCTGCTGGCTTTCGCCAAACTCGGTGAAATAATCAAACAGTACCGAACCGTCAGCATCGAGAAGCTGGCCGGTCTTGAGAATGTTCAGCCGGTGGTATTCTTCCGTGAGCGCGAAGAACTGGCTCGCTTCCGCCGCGCGATCCGCGATCTTCTGCTGCAACCGCTCGACAGCCACTTCCTGGCCGAAGGCGCGGACCTGCTGCACCTCGTCGGCATAGATCGCGTCGTCCACCTGAAAATGCGGCACCTTGAGCATGCGCACGGCGCGCTTTGATTTATCGAAGGTCTGGCCAGGCCCACCGCGCGGGCTCGCGGAGACCAACATGCGGTTTTGTTCTTTGTCCTTCTCGATCGCGATATCCAGCGTATCGATGCTGGTGGTCTGGAACAGCCCCATCTGCCCGATGCGGGACGGGGTATATTTGATCTCACGAAGCGCGTCCGTGAGGCGCATGACGCTGAAGGCGTCCTGACTGAAGATGTTGAGGATCGACATGGGAGGTCCTTTATTGCGTCGGCGCGCCAGCGACTGGCCACGCGGGATCACCCCGCTGTCCGAGGGCGCGGGAGATCGCTTTGGTTGAGTGGACGACGTTTTCGCCTTGCCTTGCCGGCTTAGCCGCACCACCGTTGCCACATGCAAAAAACGATGAAA
This sequence comes from Phaeovulum veldkampii DSM 11550, assembly GCF_003034995.1. Classification (GTDB taxonomy): domain Bacteria; phylum Pseudomonadota; class Alphaproteobacteria; order Rhodobacterales; family Rhodobacteraceae; genus Phaeovulum; species Phaeovulum veldkampii. Next base: position 10,635 of record NZ_PZKF01000029.1, read on the forward strand.
TATCGAGGGTATCAGGCCGAAGTCTCCGAAGAGGCAGGGCTACTGGTAGGGCACATCTCTGGAATTCGAGACCGGGTTGGCTTTCATGCGGAGAGTGTTGAGGCGTTGCGCGAAGCCTTCAAAGAAGCGGTGGACGATTATCTAGAGGTCTGCCAGGTGGTCGGTAAGGAACCAGCCAGGCCTGACCCATAATCGCAAGATGGGGTAAACTTACCGCACGACGATCCCGACGACCGCCAAGTCAGCTTGAGCTGCTGCCTTTTCTGCCGCCTGATCGCGGTCCGGATGGTAGGTCAAAACCTTGCCGTTGACCTCAGCATCTCGGGTGATGGCGGCAACCGCAACATCACTAGCAGTGGCATCGCAGCCGTAGAGGGCGATCGCCACGGCCATCTGGCTGCCATCGGTCGCGCCTACTGCGCTCGTCACATATTTCCCGCTGGCGGTGATTTTGCCGAGCACAGTGCCCGGGGCGATGATGCCTGCGCCGCTGGCGATGGTGATGTTTTCCCGAGAGCGCTGGCCATTAGCCTCAGTCATCAGGAATTCGCCGGGATGCCGGCCTTCAATGAGAACGGTCATGGACGGTCTCTCCTATTCAGCTGAAGCGCGCATTGGCTTGGGTGATGGCTTTTGCCCACCCGGCCGCATTGCGTTCAGACCGGTTGAGATGATCGGCCGGAGTTTCGGCGCCGAGTTCGGCCTCTTGCGCGGCCCGGTCAGCGATGGAGGCGGACGTACTGGCTTTCGGCGATGCTGCCAGCACCTTGGCTGCGTCGCCTGCCGACATCTCTGTCTCGAGCGCCAGCACCAGCGCCTGGGCCTCGCGGCCATCCGTTTCCGGCGCCGTCAGAATGGATTTGATCCGCGCTGTGGCCTCCGCCTTGCCGGCGGTGACGCCAGCCGCATGGGCTTCCGTCCGGGCCGCATCGACAGCCCCCTGCAGATCAGCGGGGCTGATGGCAGAGACATCGCCCTGCGGCGCCTCACTTTGGGTGGTTTTGGTCATAGGTCCTCCATTTCTCTGGGGGCTTGCCCCGGAGGGCGGTTGCGAGAGCGCGGCGATCACCTCATCAAGGCTTGCCATGCGATCGGCGAGGCCCTGGGCGATGGCATCGGCGCCAAGATAGGTGCGGGCTTCTGTCGCCCGGATCGCCTCGGCACTGACCCGGCCCGCGCGGCCCTCGGCCACGAGGCCGACGAACTGATCGTAAATTTTCATCACCTCGGCCTGCAGGTCGGCGCGGACGGCGTCTGACAGCGGCCCAAACGGGTGGCCGTCGACCTTATGCGCGCCTGCGTGAATGAGCGTCGGCTTTACACCCCGATCCTCGAGCTCGCCCGATCGATCGAGGTGGGTCAGCACAACGCCGATCGAGCCGACCATCGAGGTGGGCGAAACGATGATTTCACTGGCCGCACTGGCAATGCCGTAGGCCGCGGAGACCGACACATCGTTCACGAAAGCTACGACCGGCTTGGTCTTGTTGACCGCACTGACCAGCTTGGCCGTGGCGAACATGCCCGTGGCCTCACCCCCAGGACTGTCGATATCCAAGAGCACCGCTCGCACATCCGGGTCGGCTTCCGCCTCGCGCAGCTGCGCGGCAATCCCCTCATAGGAGACGAGGCCGGAACTCGCCCCGATCCAGGCGCCGCGGTTCACCAGGCTGCCCACAATCGGCAGGATGGCGACCCCGTTTTCCACGCGCATAGACCCGACACCGCCATTGTCGCGCCGATATGTGCCAACGAACCGGTTGGTCTCGGGCGTGACCGTTTGCAGCGGCTCAATGCCAATCCGTCCTTGCAGCACATGCAAGATCAGATCAGCCTTGTCCGGGTGCAAAAGCAGTGGTCGGTTCAGAACGCGGCCCGCAATCTGCGCCAGGGACGGTCCCGCTTCAGCGACGGCCGTCTGTTTGATATCGGGCTGTTCCGTCACCTCACCCCTCCTGTTCCAAGCGCAAAACGTCGTGGGCCGCGCCCCTGCAACTGTGCGCATTGCTCTTCAAAGCTGCGGATAACAGACAAAAGCCGATCGGGATGCGCCCGGTGGTATGTTACCGCGCGTTCCACACCGTTTGATCCGGCCCGAAAGCGCACCTCCATACCCCGCAACCATCTCGATATAGGCCTCCATCGGCGAGATACCTTGCGCCAACATCTGCGCCTGTTCCTGGGGCGTCAGCAGCCCCTGGAGCACCTGCTCGGTTGGCTCGTCCGAGGTGATCGTCACCGCAAACAGCGTCTGCACGATTGCTGCCATCAGCGTGGCATCGGCCAGCTGATCGAACTGACGGGCCACCTGTAGTGCTGGCACCAGCGGAGAAATCCCCCGATGCGTGCCGGGTGCGCCCTCAAAAATGTGGATCACACGCAGCCGTCCCGCAGCATCCCGGGCGCGCACGTCATATTCCACGTCGTGTTTGAACAGGTCCTTGCGAATGGCGCGGTAGCCCACGGGCATGCCATCGGCGTCCGTATAGACCCCGTTGATCAGCCGCCGCATGCTTTCGGTCTTGCGCGACAGGCGATGTGGCGGCAGCAGGCGCACTTTCGTGCCGTAGCGGTTCCACGGTCGCTTGCGCCAGGGGAGCTCAGCCAAGATTTCGCCGGTGATGAGCCAGGAGCGGAAGGCCGCCGCCTGCATTTGCCCGAACGTGCGAAGGCCTTGGATATCGCATTCCTGGGCATTGCGCGCCCAAAGCTCGAAGCGGCGCTCCACCGTCTTGGCCCAATCAGACGCTTGGGCTGGTGTCATGCCAAAAGTCTCGTTCTCTGGCAGCGCTTTCAGCTGCAGCCCCGTGCCCACGGTATTGGCCACGCATTGCTCCAACGCGCCTGCAAGCCAGCCGCTGTTGTGCAGAAGGTCGTTGACCCGCGCGGCAGCATCGTCCCAGGCTTCGCCGATATCGTCCTGCGCCTCGCGCAGGGCCGGCTTCCAACCGGCAAAGGTCACGCCCCGTCCGCCCCGCATGTATTTGCCCGAGGGTCTGGGGAGGCTCATCCCCTCCGGCCCTGCCGCCGGAGGCAGCGCCTCGGCCAGCAGATCTTTCAACTTTGCGATCACAGACATGTGAGCTATCCATTCAGCCTGCTGCCATGGCGGGCAAACCGCCCGCGCAGTGCGCCGCTGCCGCCGTGCCCTGGGGAGGAGCGCGATGCCGGCGGCGGCGCCTTTGATCGATCAGGCTCCGGCGCGGTCACCTGGGTTGGGTCATGCCCGTCGGGCACTGCGGCCTCGAGGGCTGTTTTGCGTTCCACCCCCTCCGGGATCCGCTGGACGTTCAGCGTGTAGCCGATGGCCGCGCAGAGCGCCTCGCAATCGAGAAAGTGGTTGTTTCGCGAGCGTTTCACCCAGATGGGCTTACCCTCAACCACGACCCGCGCCTCCGAGGTCAGCTGCTTGCAGTAATCCTCCGACACCGCCTCATGCACATGAAACGCCCCCGGTTGATCAGCCGGCGTGCGAATGCGCGACATCACCAGCGATTTGAAGAAGTCGGTCGAGAGCGTCACCAAATCGATGGAATAGAGCGCCTTCTTACCATCGGGCTTCACCTCGATTTTTGACACGCGGTATGGCGGGCTCTGGATGTCTTTCCCCTTCGTCGGGGCGCAAAGCCAGCTGTAGCGACGGCAAAACTCGTAGACCTTGTGCTCATTTCCAAGCTCAGGCTTGTCCGGCCGGAACCCGGAGTCCACAAACACCTTCTCGATTTGCATCCCGCCCACCGGCGTCAGCATCAGATCCGCCAGCGCCGACCAGACATCGTCATCTTCCGTGGGCCCGTAAAGCTGGCCATTGTCGATCAGCCAGGACGTGCCCCGCGCGCCAAACGCCCGGATCACATAGACCAGGCTGAACTTCTGTACGTCCACACCCATGACGAGGCGCAACCCGCCCGCGGGGACATCCCCCGGCCGGTAGGGCTGGCGGCGTTCCATGATTTCTTGCCAGTCCGGCACATCGCCCGAGGCCGTCATGGCGTAGCATTCGCCAAAACCCGCATTCATCGCCGTCTGGATGCGGTCGTGATCGCCCGACTGCAGCGCCGTCAGATAGGTTTCCGCGCGCTGACCCCAAGTGACGAAGGGCGAGCAGAGCCCCGATGTCCACATCGACAGCGTCGAGTTGTCGGCGGGGGCGCCGGTGACATATGGGGCGTCATCCTTGAATTCGACCCGCTGACCAGGGGCCACCATCGTGCCGCGGGCGTTCATCCAAGCCTTATCGGCCTCAGAATGCTGGCCGCCACAGCGCGGGCATTCGAGCGTGGCAGCCTGTTTGGCCTGCGCAGGTGTCGCGCGGTCGGGCCAGCGCAGCTGCTTGAACCGCGGAATGAAGAATTCCGCACAATGCCGGCACGGCCAAGTCCAATGGTGCCGCGTCCCCTCCTGCCAAAGTTTCCAGATCGGGCTTTCGAGATCCTCCGGCGCTGAGCGCGCCCAGAACTCGAGGCCACTCGTGTCATCCGGTTCGATTTCCACGAGGCCCCGCGCCGGTGTGCTGGTGATAGCCGTCACAAAATCAGCATAGGTTTCGCCACGGGCCTCGACGAGGCCCAACACATCACCTTGGCCTTTCACATTGGCCATCATCTCATCGTATTCATCGATCAGCGCGAGGGCTGCGGGATCGGATTTCAGGGCCGTGGAGGAGCCCGCATGGGCAAGGCGCAGCCGCACACCTGCCACGTGCTTCAGCGTTTTCTTCATCCGGCGGCCGCGCACCACCTTGTTTGCCAGCGTGTCGGCCTCGTCCAATAGCGCCATCAGCCGCGGCTCGAACTGGTCGGTCAGAAACTCCTTTGTCGGGCCCACGTACAATATTGGTGCCGGTCGCTGATCCAGCCGGGCCCCGATAATGTCCAGCATGCTGTCGGTCTTGCCCGACTGTGCCGAAGTCACCGCCACCACCCGGCGATAGCCACCGCGATGCACGGCCGCAGACCATGGGATCATGTAAGGCGTCAGCCCCGGATCACGGGGGCCGGGAATGCCAGCGGTTTCCGGGTATATTCTGTGTGCGGCCGCCCAAGGCGCCGGGTCACGTTTCTCGCTCGGCCTCCAGATCGCCGCTGCCAGCGACCAGAGCTGCGCCTGCCTTGTCGGCCGCCCCTGCAATACGTTCAAGCGCGCCATCGATCACCTCTTCGAGCGCGCGCCGCGCCTCCATATCGCGCGTGTACCGCGCGGCAAGCCCGGCAAGCTCCGCGCGCACCAGCGCCGCCATCTCACCCACGACGGCCTTTGCATCCTCCATCGGGATCAGTTCCCGGCTGCGTTCCTGGATCCTGAGTTCAATCTCGCGCGTGCGCGCTTCCGTGGCCCGGCTGGCCACTGCGGCCTTGTTGTTCTTGGAGAGTTGGTCTTCGTAATAGGCCAGCGCCCCACGGATCACACCGACCAGCGTGTATTCCCCGCGCGTCGGGCGATCCATGTAGCCGGATTTGACAAGGCCCTGGACCCAGCGATCCGAGCGACCCAGCAAAGCTGCTGCTTGGGATACCGTAATAGTTTGGCCGCGCGTACGAGGTTCAGACATCAAGCTGCCTCCTGTTCAATACGGGAGGACAGTCGGTCTTCCCGTTATTATCGGCGGAACCGGCGGATCAGACCGGGCGCTGCCGCATAACTTGCAAAGAACAGCACCCCAAAGACCACGACGGCCAGAAACGCATTCTGATTTTGGTTCCACAGCAGCACACCCGCAATCGGCGGTGCGATGACAAAGGGCAACAACACCAGCGTGGTGAGTGGGTTAGCAATTTGGCGGCGGTTTCGGCCGAGGATACAGATTTCCAGAGCGCGCATCACCATTTGGTGGACATGCAACCGATCTGGTGCGGAGACGTCAGCATTCCTGCGGGAACGCCGATAGATCGCCAGCAATGTATCGGCCACGGGCCAATACATCGTTAGCAAAATGGCCCAAGGCGAGACATCGGGCGAATTGAGCAGAACAGAAATCCCAAACCAACTCAGCACAAATCCGATCGTGTAGGCGCCAGCATCGCCGAGGAAGATCAGGCCGAAGGGATAATTGACGAGGAAAAATCCGAATATCCCTGCGGCAATCATCATCGCGAGGTGGACCATCGTGGTGTAACCTGCCAGCTCCGCGATATGGCTCAGGGCAATAGCTGCAGCGATAGCCGTCATTGATGCGAGGCCGTTCACCCCATCTATCAGGTTGAAGCCGTTTGCGATACCTGCCGTCACCAGAAGGGTAAGCGGAACGCCGATCGCCCAGTGCGCTACCAGCAGGTCCAGTCCCGGGATGCCGGCGCGTGGAAGCCAAACACCCAAGAGCCAGATCGCCAGCAAACTCGCGCCCATCGCAGCCAACATCCGCCTGCGTGGTGACATGGGGAAACCAAGGTCCTCTGCCAGCCCCACAACAAAAAGGAGCGACGTGGCAAGAACGAAATTGGCATAGGGTCCAGAGATTGAAACTGGCGCAAAGATCACGCTCAGGCCAAGTGCACCAAAGATCCCAATACCTCCAACACGTGGGGTGAGCCGCGTGTGCATGGATTGCACCGCACGCAAGTCATAGGTGCGCCCGCTGAGCCGCGGGAACCGAGAGCGCAAAAGGACAATCAATACGCAAAGGCCAAACGCAAGCGCAGCCAAAACGAACTCGTGCCACTCGAAATACAACATGGCTTGGTGAACCAAGGGCGGCCCCGATCAATGACAGCAGAAGGGTTTCAGATTGATTGTAGGCCCATTAGCCCAATCAGCCCAATATTTCCAACGCGCCAGATCGAAGAAGTTCCTCTACCCCCCCCCCGTTACATTTTTGCAACACTTCGATTATGTATCTGCCCATGGTACCTTATCAGAACTGCCAACGATTGAAGAGCCGACGCAGAGCATAGCCACGGATCAGCGACACGGCAGTAAAAATCAGCCCAAGACCGAGGTTCTCGACCACACCGACGCGCAATCCAAAGACCGGAAACACGGCGAACTGCGTGGCCACCGCCAACGCGTAGCCCACCACCGTGTTGGTCACGGCCTCGATCAGCGACCCGCGTTTTGATTGCGCCATGCGCCCCTCTAAAGCCATGTAATTGCTACGATTATAGTGGATATACTCAGGCGTAAGAGCGAAGATTCCTTAACGCAAACGACGCATCCAAGGACCTCGCCCATGACCATCGCCGAACGCTACAACGCCGCCGCCAGAAAACTCCTGCCGCATATGGCAGCCGACCTGGCGGTCGATCCGGCCATCACCGACGCCAACCACATCGACGAGATTGTCTTTCGTCGCAGCGAGTACCTCGGCGGCATGGCCGTCGCCATCCTCGCTATGATCGACCAGCAGAACTGAGGGGTCCACCGATGAGCACGCGCGCACAGATCGCCATTGAGATCGGACCCGAGAAATGGGCACACACATACGTGCATTTTGACGGCTACCCCGCCCACATGCTGCCCGCGCTGGCGCCTTGGACGCCCGAGGACATCCTTGCCGGCCGGGAAATCCGACAGGTTCGGGCAAACGAATTGGACTGTTTTGATCCGCCCCGCGCGCCCCGCATCCTGCCGCGCCCGACATGCGAGCTCTCGCATCTCTACATCTGGCAAGATAGCGGCTGGGTCGATTTTACGGACCGCGCCGAATGATCCAATAGCAATAATAGAACACTGATTTTGCTACACTTTCCGGCGCAGCGGAGCGACTCTGACCTCACAGAACGACACGCAACTCAGCCCACGGAGCCCGCAATGACCAACCCCGCCGTCCTTCCCAGCCGCAACACAGATTACGGGTTCTTCGGAACCCTGACCACCTGCCCGGAGCGCGACAGGCGGACGAGCGAGGTCTGGATCCTCGCAAGCCGCCTAATCGCCCAAGCCGTCAACGCCACCTCCGAGGAGGAGATGATCGGTATCCGCGATTTCCTTGATAGCCGTTCGGGGCGGCATTTTGCGGACGAGGTGGTTGGCGCGCTGCAGTGCGGTGCGCCAGATTGCGAAGCCGCCATCGCTGCCGCCATCGCCGCCGCCATCACCAAATGGCAGGACTGGCGCATCACCCGCGCGACAGAGCGCAACGAGGGGATCCCCGCAGGGCTGCCTTACCTCACGGGCTGGGTTCAGCATTTTGCGGTCACCGCCACCATGGACGAGCAGCACTGAACCTGAGCCAGACCCGATCTGCCCGCCCGCGTGGCGGGCTTTCGGCAGTAGAAGGCGTCGCATGCTGCCGCGCCCAACTGCCGGAGAAGACCATGGCCAAGGCCGCAAAGACCACGCACCCCAAAACACCCGAAGATCAAGACGCCCCGGCCCCCAAGGCCCCTCGTGTCACCAAGCAGCAGATCATGATCGACATGTTGTCGCGGCCCGAAGGCGCCACCATCGAGGAACTGGCCGAGGCCACACAATGGTTGGGTCACACCGTACGAGGCGCCATGTCTGGTGCGCTGAAGAAAAAGCTCGGTCTGACCATCACGTCAGAAAAAGAGGATCAGCGTGGGCGGGTCTATCGATTATCTTGATCGACGCCGCTTCGCTCACACAGGTTATTTCGACCTCGAACGCGATAGCGTCAAACCGTCGCCCGTAAGTGCGGCATCCTCTGCGAGCCATGCCGCGGTCATTGGGTCATCCTTGTCGTTCAATCCACCGGACCTGCGAAGCCGAAGCCCCAGGTGGCGCGCAACAACGGCCCCCAAGATGGCGCCAATCCCGTCCGCCAAAAGGTCAGCCCACTCGGCCTGCCTGCCAAAGACGGGTTGGATCGCTTCAATTGCACCGCCGTAAGCTATGACGCCCAGCACAACCCAGAGTGCCAGCCGCGGCCGCACGAGCGGCAGCGGGAACGCGAGACAGGCAAATGCCAAAATATGGTACAGCTTGTCAGACCCTGCAGGACCGCCAGAAGGCATCGGCGCCAGGGTGAGCACAGCGATGATCACCGCCAGAACGATTGTCACCGCGCTGCCGATCGCCATCCGTCTCAGTTTCTTCTGCCTTTGCGCCACAAATCGCTCCTCTGGGTGAACGCCCATCAGCGCGGTATTTGCATGGAGTGTCAATGGCGTAGCCTCTTCAGGCCCCAGTTTCGGCGTCAACCGGCACTGGCTCGCCGGAGTTCAGATCATCAAAACTCTGGCCGCTGCTTTCCAGCACCGCGGTTTCACCGGTGAACTCCTGCCAGCGGCGGACGATCACATCGACGTATTTCGGGTCGAGCTCGATCAAGGACGCGTGGCGCCCGGCCTTTTCCGCCGCGATCAGTGTCGTGCCGCTGCCCCCGAAGGGATCGAACACCAGATCACCCTTGCGACTTGAATTCCGGATTGCCCTTTCGACCAAAGACACCGGCTTCATCGTGGGATGCAGGTCATTCTTGTGGGGCCGCTCGATGTTCCAGACATCGCCCTGATCACGATCGCCACACCAGTGGCGCTTCACGCCTTCAGGCCAGCCGTAGAGGATCGGCTCGTACTGCCGCTGGTAATCAGCGCGGCCCAGCGTGAACCTGTCCTTCGCCCAGATGATGAAGGTCGACCAATGGCCGCCGGCGGATTTGAACGCCGCCTGTAGCGTCTGCAACTCGCTGGACGACATGCAGATGTAGACCGCGCCGTCGGTATGCGCGTTGATCAGCACGCAGGCATCGTAGAGGAACTGCCCAAAACCATCGCCCAAGGCGTCGTTCTTGATCCGCCGCCCCTTTCCGGCCTTTTCGGCGCCGACGCCGCCGGCGTAGTCCACATTGTAGGGCGGATCGCAAAAGCACAGATCGGCTTTCACATCACCCAGCACCTTCTGCACGTCGGTAGAAACCGTGCTGTCGCCACAAAGCAGCCGGTGCTTGCCCATGACCCAGACATCGCCGGGGCGTGTGACCGGGGCCTCGGGCACCTCCGGCACATCGTCGGGGTCCGTCAGGCCGCCCGTGGTGTCGATCAGCGCGTCGGGCAGGATTTCCGCAAGGTCCTCTGCGCTAAAGCCAATCAGCGACATGTCCTCGATGCCGAAATCTTCCCGCAGCTCCCCGATCTCGATGCGCAGCATCTCGGGGTCCCACTCGGCAATTTCCGCCAGGCGGTTGTCGGCGAGTGTGTAAAGCCGCCGGTCCTCCTCGGACCAGCCACGGGCAACCATCACCGGCACCTCGGCCAGCCCCAGCTGCGCGGCGGCCATCAACCGGCCGTGGCCTGCGATGATCGTCCCGTCCTCGGCCACCAGCATCGGGATCGTGAAGCCAAACCGCTCCATCGACGCCGCGATCTGCTCGATCTGCTCTGGCGGGTGTTGCCGCGCGTTTTTGGCGTAGGGGACCAAGTCGGCCACCTGCCACATCTCGACCTGCGCCGCAGGCCAGGCCTGCGGGGTGATTTTGGATTGGGCTGTCATCAGATACCTGTCGGGCACGGGTCCAAGCCTCGCTGAACCGAAACGAACCGCAGGGGGTCATTTCGTTTCGCAGGAAGCGAAACACCCTTGTTTTATTGGGGTTTGGCGCGGTTTCAGTTGGCGAAACATGCGCGAAACGAAGTGGATTTCAGGAGGGTGCATTTCGCCAATTCGGGACCTAAGCCCCTGATTTCATTGAGGTGGGCCCTCTTTGAAACGAAGCGAAATGGGTTTTTGAAACGAGAAAAAACGCTCAAATATCGGGAGGCGGCGGCCCCGCATCGGACTTTCTCTAGGAAGGGACCCAAGGGGTCCCCTGCCTGTCTCTCCCGTGGCCCGTCAGCACGCTGATTTGGCCCTTGCAAGTGTTTTATCGCGGCCAAGACTCGCAGTCCAACAAATAAATGTCCCGCTGTTTTCTTTTCTTGTTGCCATTGGAAAGACTCACCTTTTTTGTCCCGCTTGGCCGTCACACGTCCAAAAGCTGCTCAATTTGACGCGTGGCCTCGGCCAGCACATCGGGTTGCGCAGCCTCGAACGCATCACGTGTCGCGTCCTGCACCATCTCCTTCGGGATGGCCGGCCCGAACATTTTCCGTATCGGCAGCCGGGCACTCCCCTCGCGCACGAAGGCGTTGCCCGCCAGCGACCCGACGAGGAAGGCACTGTCAAACCTCTGCCAGCGGCCCCAGGGCTTGGCGCGCACGCCGTAGGCAAACTGCCGTGGGCTGAAATGCGACAGGCCCAGATAGTCGCCGCGGGCCTCGATCGTGTAGGTCAGGTTAGAGAACGTCGATCGGATCGAGCGTGTCTCACGATTGATGAGCGCGGCCTTCGCACCTGTTTGTTGCCGCAGGGCACGGCGCACCTGGGTGCGGACCTTGTTGCCCTCGCTGTTCAGCGCACGATTGAAGGCGCGGGTTGCCGCCTGTTCACCCAGTCGGGCCACGGCGGCTTCGAAGTGAATGCGGGTCTGATCGAGATCGCGGATGATGACATTCACGGACCCTGCCTCCCACGCGCACGACACCGAGTATATCGTTTTTATAGCCCTGGAAAATTTATCTGTCTCGCCTTCCGATGTCCCGCTGAAAAGTGTCCCGCTGTAGCGAAAGGGGTTGACAGACTTCAAGACAACCCGATTGCGCTGGCCAAGGCTTTCCGGTAATATTGCCGGAAATAGGAGCGATCATGAGCACAAGTCAGTCCAACACGACCCAATGGCGTAAGCGCCAAGCGGCACTTGGCTTCGTTCGGGTCGAGGTCCAAGTGCGCAAAGAAGATGCCAGCTTGGTGCGAGAGATTGCCAACGCACTTGGCGATCCAGCGCGCCACGACGCAACCCGCGCAATCTTGCGCCAAAAGATCACACGTTCGCCTTCCAAAAGCTTCAAGGCGCTTCTTGCATCTGCGCCCTTGGAGGGTATCGAGCTTGATCGTCCAAGCGATTTCGGTCGTGAGATTGATTTGTGAGTTACCTGATCGACACCAACGTCATCTCCGAGCTGCGCAAAGGCGACCGATGCGACCCGGCGGTTGCCGCCTGGTGGGCAAAGGTGGACGAGGATGAACTCTGGACCAGCGCGCTCGTTCTCGGCGAAATTCGGAGGGGCATCGAACTTGCAAGGCGCCGCGACCCGCAAAAAGCAAAAGCTTTGGAAGCGTGGTTGGAAGAAGTTATCTCCGGATTTGGCGACCGCGTTCTGCATGTAGATGCGCAAGTTGCCGATGAATGGGGACGGATGAATGCTATTCGACCGCTGCCTGTCATCGATGCTCTACTTGCCGCCACCGCGAGAGCCAATGGTCTCATCTTTGTCACCCGCAACGGAGCGGATGTTCAGGGCGTTGGCGTCGACATCCTGAATCCTTTCGAAGACTGAGGAAGCACGACGCCATCACCACGCTATGTCGGCGTCTCGCTGCGGGCGCCAATAGCGAACTTCAGCCCGCCAAGCCAAGCCGCAAAGGTTTCCTCGGACATCAAGCCAGAGGCCAAGTCTTCCATCGCCCTGACGCCGTCGAGAGGATCCGGACGCAAGCCAAAGCCATTCAGGCGCAGAAACGTGGCAGAAGTCACAAAGGCCGTCCGCTTGTTGCCGTCGACAAAGGCATGCGCCTTCGCGATCCCAAATGAATATGCCGCAGCAATTTCCTCAAGGCTCGGCTCGCCATAGGCCGCCTTGTTGCGGGGACGCTCCATCGCGGCCTCGAGAAGCTGGATGTCGCGCATGCCTGACGCACCGCCGTGGCGCGCGATTTGGCGATCATGGATGATCAGAACCGCCTGCAACGGCACCCACACCGGCTCGCTCACGCAAGCGCCTGCAGCATGTCACGGTTTTCGTCCATGACGATTTGCGCTGCAGCGAGAGCTGCGGCCAACTCAGGGTTCTGAAGCGTGATCTTCAGGCTGCCATCGTCGCCACGCACCAAGTAGACCGTGTCCCCTTCGCGGGCATCAAGGGCCGCCAGCATCTCAGCCGACAGCGTAACCACGGCTGAGTTGCCGACTTTGCGGATGCGGGTTTCGAACATGGCAGACCTCCTCGTGAATACATCGGTATATACAGAATTTGGGCCATAGATGCAAGGTCAGGCGCCGCACCAGCCCAGCACGGCGCCCAGCATCAAACCGTCTGCTCAATGACGTACTCCATCGACCGCTTGCGCGGCACGGTCCGGCCGTTGAGCTTCCAGACGATCACGGCCAGCCCATACTCGTGCCGTCGGTTGGCGGCAGAACGGCTGATGCCGTGGTGCCAGCTGATTTTCTTCCAGGCGTCGCGGTTGGCCCGCGCCCAGAGGATTTCGCCGATGTCCTTGTCCACCCACCGCAGCCAGAGCATCGCCTCATCGGCCTGCGTGATCATCCGTGGCGATGGCAGCGGTTTTTTCATCCGTGGCTCCTGCTCGACTTGGTCGGCGAAGGTTGAGACGTATTCCGGCCAAGCGCTGACGTAACCCTGTGGGCGGACCGGCGGCATGGACCGCATGACGTCTGCCGCAAGGTCCAGCCGGTCGGCCACCATTGCCCGTGTCCATTCATCGGCCATGACGCACCTCCCTTAGGGCTGGCAGCTTGCCATAAAGTTTCTCGCCCAGCTGGCGAACCAGTTCGCGTTCCGGCCAGGTGAGCCGATGATCGTCGAGCGAGACCGCAAGCATGTGCTGCTCATGCCAGCCATCGCGCTTGACTTGATCAGGGTCACGGCGATTGCCGCCATAACCCTTGGGAGTGAAGCGCATACCCATCAGGCCAGCCCTCCCTGCGTTTCGATTGCCCACAGCAAAATGGCGATGGCATCCGCCTCATTGTCATCGGTGGGGCTAAAGCCGCGCTTGTGGGCGGCGTCGATCATGGCCTGCTTGTTCGCATTGCCGTGACCGGTGGCGTGGCGCTTGATGGTACCAACCGGCACGCCCTGGTATGGCACACCCCGCAGCTCCGCCCAGGTCTCCAGCGTGGCCATGAGGCCCCCATAAACGTGGGCTGCGTCCGTGCCTGCGTGCCGGCGCACTTCTTCAAAGTAGATTGCTTCGACCGGACCGGACAGGCGATCGATCTCAGAAAGCCAGTTGGTGAAACGCAGGTAGCGCATACCGCCACCATCGTAGCGGCCTGGCTTGAAGCTGACGGTTCCACTGGTGATCAGCCCATCAAAGCCACGGATAGCCCAGCCGGTTGTGGTGCCGAGATCAAGGGCAAGGATCGTGCGCGCGGGTTCTGCCGACATCGGCATTTTCGGGGTTGCGCCGACATCGGCGCTGGCGAGAGTCAGGTCAGCCATGGGTGGTCTCCTTTTCTGGTGGACTGCTCGGGGTGGTAGACGACGGCGGTCATGTGCTTGGCGGTGCGGGCCGCCGTCGTCGGATTGAATTGGAATGCTGGTGGCCTCATGGGTCGAGATCCTTCAGCCAATCGGGGGGTGGGGGCCTTGGGGGGCCTTCATTTTGAAGTCCCCACCTAGGCCCCCATCCGTAAGCCTCTGTTTTTTCATCGCTTTGGGGGGCTTGGGGGCCTTGGGGGCCTTTTTCCGGGTCATCCCGGTCGTGCGCGTGCGCGCGCATGCGCGTGTGCGAAGGGGTCGAAATAGGCCCCCAAGCCCCCCAAGGCCCCCATTTGTTATTGTTTTCAGCATGTTGCCTGTGGGGGCCTTCCTTTTCGAGGCCCCCACCTGAGGGCAAAGGCCCCCCAACCTCAGGTTGATTAGCTGCATTTGACGGCGACTCAACATCACAGAGCTCGAGTTGCCACCGTATCGTTTTGTGCAAGACGCCAGCTTTCCGGACCCGAACGGCGCGTGTTTCGAGCCGGAACACCCGATCCCGCATGCGCGAAATCGACATGCCGAAAGCCGTTTTCTGAGCGTGATGGTTATTGCCGCTCATGGGCGGTGTCGGGTCACAGGCTATTGCAACATCGAACAAGTCCGCAGACCCGACCGGTGCCGTCCCAAACCGATCCCACCAGGCGGCGATGAAGGCGCTCCAGCCCGCGCCCTCGCTATCGGAGGCAGCCATCATGTCCTCGAGGTTGGTCAGAAACCCCGGGATGCCGGCCGTCTCCAGCACGCCCCCGATCACCTGCGCCCAGTTTTCATAGGAGCCGATGGTCTTGGTGCCACGCGGCTTACCTGCGGCAATCCAGGCCTGGCAGAGCGTCAGGCAGGCCGCCACGATGCGCGCACGGTTGGCACGGATCCAGACCATGAGGTCAGGATGGCGGAAGCCTGCACGCTGCCAGGGGCGCTCGACGTTTGCATCGAGCCGGATGCGCACAAGGCGGCGGGCCATCTCGTTCGAAAACTCGGGGTTGTTGCCCGTGGCGATCCACAGACAGCGGATCGGCAGCCGGGTCATCTCGGACTGCCCAAGAACGCGATCCTCCCAAAAGGGTGCAGTGAGCGCCGCGGCAACGGCCGAGCTATCGAGTTTGGCCCGCAGGTTATCGATCAGGATGATGGAGGGGATCTGGCGCAGCTTTGCGGTGACGCGCTTACGCCATTCCTCGTCGTCTCGTCCCTCGGTCATGACGCTGGCCCCGGTGCCGGTCAGGATCGTGGCCACGGCGTCAACCATCAGCGTGGCCCCAGTGCCAGGCGTGGGCTTTTCGATCAGATGCAGCGGCGTGGGCCCGTCGACCATGCCGCGCAGGAAGCCAAGCAGCAGCAGCGCCACCACGTGGGCGCGCTCCGCCTCCCCGGTGAAGGGGAAGTCGCCGAAGAGGTCGTCGCAGATCAGCTCGCGGGCCGCAGTAATCTCCGCCTCTGTGGGGCGCTTCGGGATATCTGGCACGGTGAAGCCCGGTGCCGGGACGTAGAGCAGCCGCGCATCAGGATGATAGCCAGGCGCCGTGATCAGCGTGCCGCTGCGTCCGAAGACAGGCGTATTCACGATGCCCGTCAGCACCGGCAGCGCGGGATCGGGCGTGGCAAGCACCGATTTCACTGTTGCCACCGGCGGCGGCGCGGGCAGCAAATCTCCCTTGGCGTTTTCGCGTACCCACCGGGCCAGTCGCGCCAGCATGTGGCGCAGACGCTCTTCATTCAGGATCGTAGCGACAGGACGGCCTTCGTCATCGGGTACCACCCAGGTGGGTTGGCCTGCGAAGCGGAACACCCAGGGTGTTCGGTTCGAGGCCATGACCACGCTCCAGACCTGCGCCACGGCACGGCCAAGATCGCCCTCATCAGCGCGCAGGACGGGGATATCATTGCCGCTGCCTTGGTAATTCAGCGGCCGGTGCTGGCCAATTTGCAGCAGGGCGTCGGCATCGACCTCCTGTTCAGTGGCCGAGATCAACTGTGCAATGGATGATGCTCCCGCCCGCAACAACATATCGTTGAAGTCCTCGCCCTCCTCAGGCGGGATTGCGATGGCGACATCGCGGCCCTGAGCGCGTAGGCGGCGAGCACTCGCCTCAGCCGCGCGCAACCCGGCGCCCGATGCATCATGATCGGCGAGGATCAGCACGCGCTGAGCCGCCGGCGGCAATTCCACCTGTTCAAGCCCTGAGGTGGAGAGCGTGGCCCAGACCGGCAGGTCTTGGCAGGCCGTCATCACCGCAAGGCCCGTTTCGATGCCTTCGCAGAGTGCGAGGCGACCATCTTTACCGATCGATGCCAACCGAACGGCGCCGCCTGCAATGCGGCCCAGCATCATCTTGGGCTTGGCAATCGGGGCTTTGCGCACCTCGTTCCCTTCCGTAACGAGGTAGGTGCGATGGAGGCCGATGACCTCGCCGCTGCGATCCCGCACTTGGCCCAGCAAGGCAGCATAGCCCGTCTTGGTTTCCCAATGGGTCAGATCACCATGGAACAGGAGGTCGCTGTCCGTCGGCAACTCCAAACCACGCCCTTGCAGGTACTGCGCGCCAGGCGTTTCCCTGATGGGCATCGCGCGCGACAGAATGTGGGCAATGTCCTGTGCAACATCACGTTTCGGCGCCGGTTTGGATACGGGTGCCTGACGAGAGGGGGCCCCTGGCAAAACGCCCGCTGTATCGGCGGCCTCAACGATCAGATCACGCCCAGTCAGACCTGTCCCTTCTTCGATCGTGCTGATCGGCCCGCCACCTGCATTCCCATCAAAATCGATCCAGTCGCCGGCATGCGGACCGCGCAGGGCGATGACACAGGAGCCGGTGTTGCGCGGGGCCTCGCCGCGAATATTCGCCAGCCGCCATTCATCACCGACACGTTTGCCGTTCGGAAACAAAGGCGGCACCCAAGTCTCAGCGGTTTCGCGCAGACGCTGGACAATAAGGTCAAGATCGTAGCGTTGCGTTTCGCCATGGTTTGGGACGACGTCGTTAAGGTCGATGACCACTGCGCTCATTTAGGCCTCCTACGCCAAGAGAAGAAGGCCGTGCTCAGCCCGAGTTATTGCGGTGTAGAGCCAGCGTTTTCTGTCATCGGGGGTGCGACCAAAGCCGTCGTCAAAAACGACGACATTGGACCATTGTGACCCTTGCGCTTTGTGGCAGGTGATCGCGTAACCCCAGCTGGATTGGATCAGCCGACGACATGCAATTGCTTCGCGGCGTTGCCGATCCGGATCGAAGCGAACGTGATCATCAAATTCACCGCGCCAAAACTCCTGAACGCCAGGGACAAACAGGCCATCATCCGTTTGAACATTTGCTTGGAAAGCCCGGTCAGTGTGCGGATGCCCCTGCACATCAGACAGGGTTAGGAACATGCCATTGATCAACCCGAGATCGTGACGATTGCGCAGGCAGATGATCTTTTCGCCAGCTCCGCTCGGGTAGTCAGCGGTGAAACCAGCTGCCGTCTTCATGGCGGAGTTCAAGTGACGCCGCGTTGCGTGCGTTCCACAAATGACCTGTTCGCCCTGCAACATCTGGGCAGGACAAACCGCATGACGCGACATCTTCCAGACCTGGTCGTCGAAAGCTCCGAAGGGAATTTCCTGGCCGTGGCGGGCCATGGTCGCGAGCCGCAAGATCGGACTATCCGCTGCCTGCCGATGGATTTCAGTCAGCATGACGTCTGGTACAGCTTGTGTAAAAAACCCAGTTCCTCGAACGGGTGCGAGTTGGCCTGGGTCACCGAGCACCAGGATGGGTTTACCAAAGGACAGAAGATCATGTGCCATGTCTTCGCCGACCATCGACACTTCATCGAGGACGAGGAGATCAGCGTCACGGAGCGCCGATTGTGAGTTCAACACAAACCGCAGTTCATGGATATGATCGAGCCGCTGTTTCAGCTGCGCAATCTGCGCCTGCGCAAACCCACGCTCACCAACACCCATTCTGGGTAGGTCGCGTTCCAGAGCAGCCAACTCTTCCGTTGTGCGAGCAATCTCTTCGGGCGTGGCCTCCGATAAGCGATAAATCAGGCTGTGAATCGTTTGTGCGGGCGTTCCCTTTTGCGTCATGACGTGCACGGCTTTGCCGGTAAAGGCGGCAAAAAGAACACCACCGAGACCGCCCGGCGTCATAGGCTGGAGCCCAAGCGCGTCAATTGCCATCGATGTAATCGTGGTTTTGCCAGTCCCTGCATAGCCGAACGTCCGAAAAACCTGCTGTTTATGCGTGCGATGCAGAAACCAATCGCGAATGCCCCGGATCGCTTTTGCTTGCGCCTCAGAAACGGTGATGCTCATGGACGTTCCTCCGACCAGCAACGCGCACTGAAGGGGCAGAAACGGCAGAGGTAGAAATCGGCGTGCGCAGCAATGCGGGACAGCAATTCGCCCGCATCTGCCGCACGCAACACGTCCACGGCCTTGTCCGACAGCGCCTGCGCCTCGGCGGCGTCAAGCGGCACATACTCGTGGTAAAGCTCGCAAGTATCCTTGTTCAGCGCGGTGAACAGCGCGACATCGAGGCCCATATAGGCCATGTAGATCTGCATCTGCGCGAAATAGACCGGTTTCGAGACCCGCACGCCTTTCTTGGCCGTGTCGTTCCAGCTCGAGGCTTTGAGCGCCTTGTGCTCCCAGAGCGCGGGCCAGGAAATTTCAACGTTGGGGCCACCAACGATGACCCCGTCGACATGACCACGGATGCGCCCGCCCGCGGTCTCGAAGCCAAATTGGCCACCGCCGCGCTTTTCTGTGCGTAGATCAAAGCCGGCCGCTCTCAGCCAGCGGATGGCCAAATCCTCGAAAACGTGGCCGGCCTCGAATATACGCAAAGTCTGCCCAGCAAATTCCTTGCCAGGATCAACCGGTATTTTGGTGAATTCATAAACCAGTCGCCGCGCACAAGGCTCACCGATGCGGCTGGCACCAAGATAGTCGCGGGGACGTTGGGTATCGCGTTCGGCCACAAGAGCGCTGTCGATATGGGCATTGATCCTTGCCCCAAGCGGCATTGGATCAGTACTGCCGCGCCCGTAAACGAAGCCAGAGTGGTGGTTTAGGTCGAGCATTCTCAATTCCTCAAAACGGTATTTCGCCGGCATCAGACTGGCGCTGCATCGCCCCCTGAAACCCGTCCACGCAGGCCTCGATCAGCCGATCGATGTCCTCAGCCGAACGGTCGAAGAAGGCATTCATCAGCCCCATCTCCGTCAGCGCCTCGGCCAGATCGCGCCGCGCCTCGCGGATCGCGCGGATTTCCATGTCGGTCTTGTCAATCATTCCAAAATTCCTCCGGGCGATGGCGCTGCCCACGGTGAGGCAGGCCATCGAACAAAATCGGTGATGGGGATTGCGGTCCCATTGCAGCTGATGGCAGTAGCCGAAGCCCCGGGCTTCCCTCCCGCAAAGAGCGCAGGGCATGCGGCGAGCCAGACTTGCGCGGCTTACCCCATGAGCAGCAGGTCGAGTGCTGCGCGTTCCTCTGGATCGGGTCCTCGTGTCCTGCGTTCCGAGGCCAGCACGATGAAGCGGCTGATCGCGTTTGACGCCATGCATTCGAGATCCTTTCGCGAGAGGCTGGCGATGGGGCGGTCGAGCCGCCCCCGCGCTTCCAACCAATGCCCCATGGCAAGGGCCGCCTCGGTGGTGACATGCGCCTGCCAGTCATCCGGGCTCACGGGTTCAACCAGGCAGGGCCACCAGCGGGTTTGGCTGCTTCAGCAGGTGCCGCCGACTGACCGCTGAGTTGAGATGACCCGGTGGACCATGCAGGGGTCGAAGCGCTGCTGGCAGGCTGCGATTGTCCCCAAGCTGGCGCTGCAGATGCTGGCGCCGCAGCTGCAGGGCGCGGACGGTTTGACGGCTGTGCCGTAACCTGTTCCCCTGCCATGACCTTTTGCCATTCCGGTGCGGTGGGCAGGACCACATGGTCGAGCTTGTTGGCGTCCTTGTAGGCCGGGTTCCGGTTGGGCTCGACCTGGATCTTGGCCACGAAGGTGATGCCATCGAGATCAGCGAGGCCGCGCAGCACGCGTTTGGCCTTGGCCGCCTCGCTCATATCCTCCGGGTTCAGCCCAAGGGCGCTGTCGATCATCGCCCGAAATTGGCTTTTCGAGATTTTCCAGCCGACAGACTGACCCTGCTCGTCGAGCTTGCCGCCCTGCACGGTGAAATTCTGCCAGAACTTCCGCCGAGCAAATGGCCCTTCGGCCACCGTGAACTCCGCATCCACCATCCGCACATCGCTTCCGGGCTGGTTCGAGGGTTTGAGGAGGCCACGATCCACCTCGCTAATTCCGTCCACGCCACCTTTACGGATGGACATGGTCACCTTGGCGAAGGTGCCGTCAGGGATCAGGTCGCCGGATTGCTGCGGCGCCACATCGTTCATGTCAAAGGTCATCGGATTATCCTTTCAGGGGTTGATTGATTTTGGAGAGAAGCGCGCCCAGGTCAGGCGGCTCGGTCATGTCGAGGCGGCCAGAACGGTCCTTGGCCGGCAGGCCCCAGGGATTGCCGGAACGGCAGACAAGGCGGCGCTCCTGGCCCTTGTCCGGATCATGGCGCCATGTGACACCTCCGTCGGGCGCTTCTTCCCGGCTGAACAGGCTCAGCGTCATCACCTGATCGACGATGCCGGGCAGCTCGCGCGCGGCCTTGCCGCCTTCCATTTGTGGCTGCCAGATGGTGCGGTTCATCTCATCGGTCAGCCGTTCGAGGATGCCGACGAAAATCACTGTTTTACCTGGTGCATGCTGCAGGTGCTTCAGGAGCCCTATGACTTCACGGGCCAAAAGGCCGTAGGCGCCCCGTGTATCCGGCTTGCCCGTGCGGTCCGACAGCGCCTCCGGCCGGGTCTTGGCCCAGGCCATCGCCTGACGGGTCAGATCTGTGATGCTGTCTACAAAGACGATGCTTTTTGCATCCAGACGCGCTGCAAGTTCGGGGTGCTGCCCGCGCAGATGCGCATAATGGGCCTCGGAAAAGTGCTCATCGGGCTGCGCTGCAGGGTTTGCTCCGCCAATCAGGCAGGCAATGTCGACGGCATCGGCAAAGCGACGGATTGGCAAGCTGTCGCCGCGCCAATCCTGAACCGATTTCAGCCCAGCTTCGAGATCGATGCAGACAGTTTGCGCAGCCGGCAGCGTCTTTACCAACGTTGTCTTGCCGTGGCCGCTTGGACCAAACAGCGCCACGGTGGTCTTGCCCTGCGCCTCGGCGAGGCGCTCATCGGCGGATAGGATGCGAAGGCTCATGCTGCGTCTCCTCTCGCAAGAGTGACCTTAAGCGCGCCCACCTTCACCGTGCGCGCAGGCTCAAAGCCCTTGCGCCAGGCCTCCGGCAGCGCGCCATATTTGCGCTCCGAGACAGTCAGCTTGGTGTCGATAAACTCGGCCGGGTCCTCGCCGCTGTTAGCGATGTTTCGAGCGATCTGTGCCAGCTTTTCCTGGTCCCAGTCGACGCGCTTCGGCAGATCGGCCACCACGGTGTAGTCCCCGTCGACCAGACGCACCGTGCCCGTATCCTTGCCGCAGGCGCGGCGGGCCTCGGCAGCACGGGTGGCGTAGCGCACCTCAAGGGCGGCGCTGAACCGGGCGGTCGCGGCCTTCAGTTGTTTGCTCGCGTGATCAAGCTCGCCTTGAAGAGCGGCCAGCAACTCCACCGGCATCTGAGCCAGATCGCCAGTCGACATGTTGAGCATGTCGTCCACGCTCGGGGTGTTTTCGGGATAAGTCATTGGGGCTCCTTTTCGGGGGATGGTTCAGGCAGCTGCCGCCAGCTGCTTCACTGAAGCGGATGGAACGGTGCCCTTGTGCGGGCGGGCGATGGCGAGATAAGCGAACCGGTCCGGGCCAAGGCGTTCCTGAACAAGGTGTATGCGGCCGAGCTCAGAAAGCCGGTACGCTGCGTTTGCCGTGGCGCGCAGATCCTCGAGCGCGGGTTTGCCGAGCGTCGAGACATCGGGCGTCGTGTCGACCACGAGAAATCCTCGGTGATAGACAAGGCGCGCGCCGGGCTCGGCAACATCAACCCACGCCATCAACGTGATTTCCGAAACTATGGGTGCACTGGTTGAGAGATGCGCGATCATGCGGCGCACTCGACAACAGTCAGGGTCGGCGCTGGTCCAGCGGTCTCGATATGCTTGGCCTCAAAGGCCTGGATATCAATTTGGCGATAGCGCACATGCCGACCAATCCGAACGAATTGCGGGCCACGACCTTCGGCGCGCCAACGTTCCAAGGTGCGCGGCGCAATATTCCAGCGCCGGGACAAGAGCTTCGTGCTCAATAGGGTGTGATCTTGTTCCATGGCGGTCCTCATCGAGTTGATGAGGGCAACTTGCCAAACCCTTGGGTTGGAGGTCGTGGCACGAATGGTCGGTGGAAGAAATTAATTTTTGTTGGAAAATCAATGCCCGATAAATTTTCGGTCGGAGCTCCAACCCAACACCAACCAATCACCGACAAAGCTCCGACCGAACACCGACCGAAGGGGGCTACACAATGAGCGACAAAATCGAATCACGATGAGCGCTGGACACAAAAAAGCCCGCGTGAAGCGGGCCTGTTCAGCGTGAGGTTCGGCATCAGGGGCCCACGCGCATCGTCACCACCAAGGCGGGTTCGAGCATGTAATACCCCCGGCGCTTTGCGACGGGATGCACGATGTCGCGCCACCCCTTCCGGCTGGAAAACAAATAGCTGAGTTTCAATGAGGTCGACCCTGCCGCCGCCAAGATCTGAGCGCCGCGCTGCTCCGGGTCACCCGTGATGGCGCAGATGAACAAATAGTTCAAAGCTCGCGCCTGCATGTCTGTAAAAAGGTAGTGCTGTCCATTCAGGTCAAACGACAAAAACCGATCATAATCATTGGCATGGGGGGCGTCTGCGGCCATGATCGTCGCTTCAAAATGCTCGCGCTCTGCGGCGCGCACAAGAAGCGCATCACGGTAGACCACCCAATCTGTGCTGCCCTCCGAGGATGTCACCATGCCGCCGTTTTGTACAAAGGACGGCACAGAACAGGCCTGCTTTCGCAACACGCGCATGGCGTCACGTCGCTCTAGATCCACAACGCCCTCGAAATCAGGATTGCACCGGCCAGGCCGATCCTTCCGATCGGCGACCACAAAGGAGCCATAGACGCGGACCGACAGGGTCAGCTGGCCCATCTCCACAACGTAGCCCAGCTCCGACTCGGAGATGCCCCAGTCCGCCAGAACCTCCTGTAGGGTGAAATAGTCTCGTGGAATCAACACTGGCAGCACCCCCTTCTTGTTCATGCATTGTTCTTATCTATTTGACTGTCCATTTTCAACAGAATAGATATCCAACTTAGTCCACAACTGACTGGGGATAACCATGATCGTCACGAACATCGCACAGCGACTGAAGGCTCGCGCGTTTCAGCTCGACATGACGCCTGCAGCGGTGGCCGAGGCCTCAGGCCTGAACCGTTCCTTCATCTACGACATCATCCGCGGCAAGTCCGTGCGGCCGAGCCGTGCCAAGCTGCAGAAGGTTGCAGAGGTCTTGAAGGTCGATGTTGACTGGCTGATCGACGGTGATGGAACGATAGAGGGTGAAGCCCCCAAAATCTATTCTCCAGACACGACCTTCGTCGGCATTTCTGGCGTCAAGGCGAAGGCCTCAGCGGGTGGCGGCACAATCGTGCATGGCGAGGATGAACAGGCCAGCAAGCTCTATCATTTCCGGCTGTCCTGGATTGAAGATGAGTTAGAGGCCAACCCGAAAAATCTTAGGATCCTCCGTGTCACTGGGGACAGCATGGTGCCCACACTGAATGATGGCGATACGATCCTGGTCGATATGGGGCGCAAGTCGCCCTATCCGCCAGGGCTTTTCGTATTGCACGATGGCATGGGGCTGATGGCCAAGCGGATTGAGCACATTCCGTCCAGCGAACCGCCGCGCATTCGCGTCACCTCCGACAACCCCAACTACTCGCCCTATGAATGCCTTCTCGATGAGGTCAACATTGTTGGCCGGATTCGCTGGTACGGTCGTCGGGTTTAAG
>NZ_PZKF01000030.1 GCF_003034995.1 Phaeovulum veldkampii DSM 11550
GCGCTGCCCCCGGACCCCCGGGATATTTGGGCCAAGATGAAGGGGGGCGGGCATCAATGGGCCACCCCGGCAGCCACGGATTCGTCGATGAAGCGGCCCTCGCGGAAGCGGTCGAGGCCGAAATCGGCCGCCAGCGGCCCCGGTTCGCCCTTGGCCACCAGTTCGGCCATCGCCCAGCCCGAGCCGGGAATGGCCTTGAAGCCGCCGGTGCCCCAGCCGCAGTTGACAAAGCAGTTGCCCAGCGGCGTTTTCGACAGGATCGGCGAGCGGTCGCCGGTCATGTCCACGATGCCGCCCCATTGGCGCAGCATCTTGAGGCGCGAGATCACGGGGAAGGTTTCGATCAGCGCGCGCACGGTTTCCTCGATGTGCTGCCAACTGCCGCGCTGGGTGTAGTTGACGAAACCATCGGTGCCGCCGCCGATCACAAGTTCGCCCTTGTCGGACTGGCTGATGTAGCCGTGCACGGTATTGGCCATCACCACCACGTCGATGCAAGGCTTGATCGGTTCGGACACCAGCGCCTGAAGTGCCATCGATTCGATCGGCAGCCGGAAGCCCGCCATTTCGGCCAGAACGCTGGAATGACCCGCCACGACGATGGCCAGCTTGCCGCAGTCGATCGGGCCTTTGCTGGTGTCGATGCCTTGCACCGCGCCATTTGCCTGGCGCACGGCCGTCACCTCGCAGTTCTGGAGGATGTCCATGCCCATGGCGGAACAGGCCCGCGCATAGCCCCAGGCCACCGCATCGTGGCGCGCGGTGCCGCCGCGTTCCTGATAAAGCGCGCCGAGGATGGGGTATCGCGGGCCGTCGATGTTGATGATCGGCACCAGAGCCTTTACCTCGCCCGGCCCGATCCAGCGGGTTTCGACGCCTTGCAGGAGGTTGGCGTTGACCGTGCGCTTGTAGCCGCGCACCTCATGTTCGGTCTGTGCCAGCATCAAGAGACCGCGCGGCGAGAACATGACGTTGTAGTTCAGATCCTGGCTGAGCCCCTCATAGAGGCTGCGCGCCTTTTCATACAGCGCGGCGGACGGATCTTGCAGGTAGTTCGAGCGGATGATCGTGGTGTTGCGCCCGGTGTTGCCGCCACCCAGCCAGCCCTTTTCAACCACAGCCACATTGGTGATGCCAAAGTTCCGGCCCAGATAATAGGCGGTGGCCAACCCATGCCCGCCCGCGCCCACCACGATCACGTCGTAGCGGCGCCTGGGTTCGGGCGAGCGCCAGGCCCGTTCCCAGCCCGTGTGCCAGTTCATTGCCTCGCGCGCCACGGCGAAAACCGAATAGCGTTTCATGCCCTATCCTCGTCTGGCGCCCGAATCCGGGCAGCACCCCCTATCCGTGATGGACCGGAACGCGGGACGCAACCCTTCGGCAAACGGCAGATCACGGAAAAATGCGACATCGGCCGCAGACAAGAGGCGACGATTGCGCCAAAAGGCTTTCGCGCCCGACCGTCGCGTCTTAGGTGGGCGGGGCAAGACCGAGGAGAAACCATGCTGTTCTGGATGATCACCGCCGCGCTGGTGGCCCTTGTGGCCGCGCTGATGGGGCTGGCCCTGCTGCGCGGGCGCGCCGGGGCAGAACCCGCTGCCGCCTATGACCTGCGGGTCTATCGCGACCAGTTGAAGGACGTGGACCGCGATCTGGCCCGCGGGGTGATCGGCGCCGAAGAGGCAGAGCGGCTGCGCCTGGAAATCTCGCGCCGGGTGCTGGAGGCTGACCGCGCGGTCAAGGCGGGCGGCGCGGTGCAAGCGGCCCCCGCAGGCATCACTCTGGCCGCAGCGTTGGGCGGGGTCGCGGTGCTCGCGGCGGCCTTTGGGTTGTATCAAAAGCTGGGCGCGCCGGGCTACCCCGATCAGCCGCTGGCCGAACGCATCGCCTTTTCGCAAGAGATGTATGATACCCGCCCCAGTCAGGAGGCAGCCGAGGCCGAGGCCGCCACAGCGCGCGGCCCGCTGCCCACGCCCGATCCGCAATTCGTCAGCCTGATGGAGCGGCTGCGCAAGGCCGTAGCCGACCGCCCGAATGACACCGAGGGTCTGGCGCTGCTGGCACGCAACGAGGCGTCGCTGGGCAATTTCCGCGAAGCCTGGCAGGCGCAACGCCGACTGATCGCAGTCAAGGGCGATACCGCAACCGCTGCCGACCATGCGGGGTTGGCCGACCTGATGATCCTCGCCGCGGGCGGACGCATCACCTCTGAGGCCGAGGCGGTGCTGGCCGAGGTGATGGCGCGCGACCCGCGAAACGGGACGGCGCGCTATTACATCGGGCTGATGATGGCGCAAAATGGGCGGCCCGACCGCACCTTCGCCATCTGGCGCGGGCTGCTGGAAGAAGGCCCCGAAACCGCGCCCTGGATCGCCCCGATCCGCGCCGGGATCGAAGATCTGGCCTGGCTTGCGGGCGAGACTGATTACACCCCGCCCGCGCCCAAATCCGCAGGCCCCAGCGCGCAAGACATCGCCACTGCGGCGGCCCTCGCCCCCGAGGCGCGGGCCGAAAAGCTGCGCGCGCTGGTCGAAGGGCTGAATGCGCAGATGGCGACCCAGGGCGGCACCGCGCAAGACTGGGGCCGGTTGCTCGCGGGCCTTGCCCTGCTGGGCGAGACCGACCGTGCCGCCGCGATCTGGGGCGAGGCCACGCGCCTCTTCGCCGAACGCCCCGCCGAGATGGCGACGATCCGCACCGAGGCCGAAGCCGGGGGCTTTGACACCTCGATGCAGCCCGAAACCCGCGGCCCCACCACCGAACAGATGCGCGATGCCGCCCAGATGAGCCCCGAGGACCGGCAGGCGATGATCCGCGGCATGGTCGAGGGGCTGGCCGGGCGGCTGGAAACCGAAGGCGGCAGCGCCGCCGAATGGGCGCAACTGATCGGCGCGCTGGCCAATCTGGGCGAGACAGACCGCGCCCGCGCGGCCTTTACCACCGCCAGCCAGACCTTTGCCGATCAGCCCGATGATCTGGCTTCGATCACCGCCGCCGCGCAACAGGCCGGGGTGGCCGAGTGATCTGCGCCAGCATGGAACAGATGGCCGCCGCCCTGCCCCGCGCGGGCGCGCTGGCGGGGCTGGATCTGGGCACCAAGACCATCGGCGTTGCGGTGTCCGACGGGCTCCGCCGCGTGGCCTCACCGCTCAGCACGATCCGGCGCGAGAAATTCACGCTGGATGCCGCGGCACTGCTGAAAATCGTTGCGGAACGAGACCTGAAAGGCATCGTGCTGGGCCTGCCCTTCAACATGGATGGCTCCGAAGGGCCGCGCTGCCAATCGACCCGCGCCTTCGCGCGCAACCTCGAGCGGCTGACCCCGCTGCCCATCGCCTTCTGGGATGAACGGCTGTCCACCGTCGCCGCCGAACGCGCCCTGCTGGAGGCCGACACCTCGCGCAAACGCCGTTCCGAGGTCATCGACCATGTCGCGGCGGGCTATATCCTGCAAGGCGCGCTTGACCGTCTGGCGCGGCTGGAGGTGCAATGACCGCCCCGATCTGGACCCGCGACGAACCGCAAAGCCCCTGCGTGAACATCTGCACGATCCACCCGACCGAAGGGCTGTGCATCGGCTGTCTGCGCACGCTCGACGAAATCGCCGCCTGGTCGAAACTCTCGCCAGATGAGCGCCGCGCGATCATGGCCGAATTGCCCGCCCGCGCCCCGCGCCTTGCCCGCCGCCGCGGCGGCCGCGCGGGCCGCAGCCCGACCTGACGCGCCCTTCATCTTGGCCGAAATATCCTCGGGGGGTGAATGGGCCAAAGGCCCAGAGGGGGGCAGACGGCCCCCCTGCCCGGTCGCGGTTCAGACACCTTCGGCCATGTCCAGCGCCTCCAGCGCATCCATCCACAGCGCCTCGGCCCGATCCATCGCCGTCGCGACCTCGGCACGTTTTTTCTGCCATGTCGCGGCATCGCCGACGCGGCCCGGATCATACAGCGCCGGATCGGCGAGGATCGCATCCAGCCTGACGAGCATCTCGGACAGTTTCGTCACCCTATCCTCGCATTTGCGCACCTCGGCCCGGAGCGCCAGCACCGCCTCGCGCGAGGGGCGGGCGGGCTTGTCGCGGGCGGGCTTTGGCTCGGCCTTTGCCGCAGGCTCGCCCGCCAGCAACTCGGCGCGATAGGCCTCCAGATCGCCACCATAGGGCGTCACCGCACCAGCCTTGACCAGCCACAGCCGGTCGGCCACAAGCCCCAGCAGGTGCATGTCATGCGACACAAGGATCACCGCGCCGGTATAGTCGTTCAGCGCCTCGACCAGCGCCTCGCGACTTTCCATGTCGAGGTGGTTGGTAGGTTCGTCCAGAATCAGCAGATGCGGCGCGGTGGTGGTGGCCAGCATCAGCGACAGCCGCGCCTTCTGCCCGCCCGACAGGCGCGCGACCACCGTTTCCGCCTGCTCGGCCATCAGGCCAAAACCCGCCAGCCGCGCCCGCAGCCGGGCCTGATGCTCGGCCGGGTAAAGCCGCTGGATATGCTGCAAGGGCGTTTCGTCCAGATGCAGCTCGTCCACCTGATGCTGGGCAAAATAGCCGATCCGCAGCTTTGACGACCGCGTCAGCCGCCCGCCCATCGGGTCGAGCTTTCCGGCCAGCAGTTTGGACAGCGTCGATTTGCCCTCGCCATTGCGGCCCAGAAGGGCGATCCGGTCATCCTGGTCGATGCGCAGGTTCAGCCGACGCAGCACCGCGCGCCCGTCATAGCCCACCGCCACATCTTCCAGCGCGAGGATCGGGGGCGAGAGCTGTTCCGGCTCGGGAAAGGTGAAGGCGCGCGATTTCGCCTCTTCGGGGGCGGTGATCGGCTCCATCTTTTCCAGCATCTTCACCCGCGCCTGCGCCTGGGCGGCCTTTGACGCCTTCGCCTTGAACCGATCGACGAAACTTTGCAGATGCGCGCGTCGCGCGTCCTGCTTTTTCGCCTCGGCGGTCTGCTGTGCGCGCTGTTCGGCGCGCAGCCGGGCGAACTGGTCATAAGGCCCGGTCCACAGCGTCAGCTTGCGGTTTTCCAGATGCAGGATCGCGCCCACCGCGCGGTTCAGCAAGCCCCGGTCGTGGCTGATGATGATCACGGTGTGGGGGTATTTCGCCAGATAGCTTTCCAGCCACAGCGCGCCTTCCAGATCAAGGTAGTTGGTCGGTTCGTCCAGCAGCAGCACATCGGGCTGGGCAAACAGCACCCCCGCCAGCGCCACACGCATCCGCCAACCGCCCGAAAAATCGGAACAGGGCCGCAATTGCGCCTCGGCATCAAAGCCCAGCCCTTTCAGGATCGCGCTTGCCCGCCCCTCGGCCGACCAGGCGTCGATATCGGCCAGCCGGGTCTGGATATCGGCGATGCGGTGCGGGTCGGTCGCGGTTTCGGCCTCGGCCATCAGCGCCGCGCGTTCGGTATCGGCGGCCAGCACCGTGTCCAGCAGCGAGGTGGAGGACGATGGCACCTCTTGCGCCACGCCGCCGATGCGGGCGCGGGCGGGCAGGTCGATGCTGCCGCCCTCCAGCGCCAGTTCGCCCCGGATCAGGCGAAAGAGTGTGGTCTTGCCTGCGCCGTTGCGGCCCACAAGACCCACCTTGTGGCCATCGGGGATCGTGGCCGAGGCGCCCTCGAACAACGGGCGACCTTCGACCGAATAGGTGATGTCGGAAATCTTCAGCATGGGGCGCAGCGATGACCCAGTGCCGCGCCCATGTCAATCGTGCCCATGTCAATCGTGCCCATGCCGTCAGCGGCACGCACGGCTCAGTCCATCAGCCCGACCATCAGATCGACGGGCCAGGATTTGAACCCGACCATCGGGCTTTCGCCCTCTTCGCTAAAGACGAACACATGGATCTGTTCGTTCAACACAGCCAGACGGCAGAACAGGCCGGGGCCTGCCAGATCCACGGGGCAAAGCGCCATGTCCACATGCGGCACCGACGCCTCGAACATCGCATAGGTCATCGGCAGCGCCGCGGGCGGTTCGGCCAGGGCGGGCAAGGGCATCAGGGTCAGCAAGGCAAGAGCAGGGCGGAACATGTGGTAACTGCCAGGTTTTGAGCGGGATCAACCTTTTTCTGACTTAAAGTGTCAGACATTGCAAGTCCGATCCCTTAAACCGTGATCGGCCCTTTTGTCACGGTCGCGGCCATGATAGAGGCCGCGGCAGATCATATTCTCAAGGAGAGACCCCCATGGCGACCGAACGCACACTGTCCATCATCAAACCCGACGCGACCAAGCGCAACCTGACCGGCAAGATCAATGCCAAATTCGAGGAAGCGGGCCTGCGCATCGTGGCGCAAAAGCGCATCCACCTGACCATGGCGCAGGCCGGGCAGTTCTATGCCGAGCATAAAGAGCGCCCCTTCTATGGCGAGCTGTGCGAGTTCATGGCGTCCGAGCCGGTCGTGGTGCAGGTGCTGGAAGGTGAAGGCGCGATCCTGAAAAACCGCGACGTGATGGGCGCGACCAACCCGGCCAATGCCGCCGATGGCACCATCCGCAAGGAATTTGCCCTGTCGGTCGGTGAAAACTCGGTCCACGGCTCTGACAGCCCGGAATCGGCGGCGCGCGAGATCGCCTTCTTCTTCTCGGGGCTTGAACTGGTCGGCTGATCCGCAGGGACAGTTGCGCAAGGGCCGTGCCTTGGGGCGCGGCCCTTTTCGTTTGCCGCGGCACAGGGCCAGCCTATCTGAGGGTCAAAGGAGTGCCCATGTCCCACCACTTTGACAATTCCTATGCCCGCCTGCCGGAACGGTTCTTTGCCCGCCAGTCACCAACCCCGGTCGCCGCGCCGCGCCTGCTGGCGCTGAACGCGGGCCTTGCGCGCGATCTGGGGTTCGACCCGGCGGCGCTGGCCGCAGCCGAGGGGGTGGATTGGCTGGCCGGCAACGCCCTGCCCGAAGGCGCCGAGCCGATCGCAATGGCCTATGCGGGCCATCAGTTCGGCGGCTGGGTGCCGCAGCTTGGCGATGGCCGCGCGATCCTGCTGGGCGAGGTGGTCAGCCCCGCGGGCCGGTTCGATCTGCATCTCAAGGGCGCAGGCCCCACCCCCTTTTCGCGGATGGGCGACGGGCGGGCCTGGCTGGGGCCGGTCTTGCGCGAATATCTGCTGTCCGAGGCGATGGCAGCGCTGGCCATACCCACCACCCGCGCGCTGGCCGCCGTCGCCACCGGAGAGGCGGTCGCGCGCGACGCCACAGCCCGCCCCGGCGCGGTGCTGCTGCGCGTGGCGGCAAGCCATATCCGCGTCGGCACGTTCCAGTATTTCGCCGCCCGGCAGGACTCCGAGGCGCTGGCGGCGCTGACCGCCCATGTCATTGCGCGCCACTATCCGCAGGCCGACGGGCCGCTGGGTTTGCTGGAGGCCGTGATCGCCGCGCAGGCGCGCCTGATCGCGGGCTGGATGAGCCTTGGCTTCATCCACGGAGTGATGAACACCGACAACATGGCGGTCTCGGGCGAAACGATCGACTATGGCCCCTGCGCCTTCATGGATGCCTATCACCCCGACCGGGTGTTTTCGTCGATCGACCACACCGGCCGCTACGCCTATGCCCAACAGCCGCAGATCGCGCTTTGGAATCTGGCGCAGTTCGCCACCTGCCTGCTGCCCCTGATGGGCGAACGCGAGGCGGCGATTGCGGCGGCAACGGCGGCGCTCGACGGATTTGCCCCGATCTATCAGGCCGAATGGCTGCGTCGGTTTGCGGCCAAGATCGGAATTTCCGCGCCGCAGCCCGAAGACGGCGATCTGATCGAGACGCTGCTGTCGCGCATGGCGCTGCTGCGGGCCGATTTCACGCGGGTTTTCGCCGGGCTGGCCAATGGCACCGCACGCGCCGAATTTGCCGAGCCGGAGGCTTTCGATCACTGGGCCGAAGCCTGGCGGGCACGGATCGCGCAAGAGGCCGACCCGCAGGCCGTGATGGCCGCCGCCAACCCCCGCCGCATCCCGCGC
The DNA here is from genome assembly GCF_003034995.1 of Phaeovulum veldkampii DSM 11550. GTDB lineage: Bacteria > Pseudomonadota > Alphaproteobacteria > Rhodobacterales > Rhodobacteraceae > Phaeovulum > Phaeovulum veldkampii. The sequence continues at coordinate 7,954 of NZ_PZKF01000030.1, forward strand.
AACCACCGCATAGAAGCGGTGATCGCGGCGGCCGTGGCTGGCGACATGGCCCCCTTTCACCACCTGCACGCCGCCCTGTCCGCCCCGTTCGAGGACCGCCCCGACTGGGCCGGTCTGGCCGCAGCCCCCGCCCCGGACGAGGTCGTCCAGCGCACCTTTTGCGGCACCTAGGCGGCCCCCTTGCCCCGGCACGGGCGCCGCGCTAGTCAGCCCCGTCACCCGGAGGAAACAGGATGATCGACAACCTGCGCGGCAGCCTGCTGATGACCGCCGCGATGGCGGGCTTTGCCATCGAGGACATGTTCGTCAAGGGCGTGACCCGCACCGTTCCGGTGGGCGAGGTGCTGGCGCTGATGGGGATTTTCGGCGCGCTGATCTTTGCCCTTGGGGCGCGCCTGCGGGGCGAGCGGATCGTGACGCGCGATCTGATCCTGCCCACGGTCATCGCGCGCAATCTGGGCGAACTGGTGGGCACCATCGGCTTCGTGCTGGCCATCGCGCTGACGCCCCTTGCGCAGGCCTCGGCCATCCTTCAGGCGCTGCCGCTGGCGGTCACGCTGGGCGCCGCGCTTTACCTGGGTGAACATGTCGGCTGGCGGCGCTGGACGGCGATCGGCGTGGGCTTTGTGGGTGTGCTGATCGTGATCCGGCCAGGGATGAACGGGTTTGACCCGCTGTCGGTTTTCGCCCTGATCGGGGTGGCGGGGCTGGCTGCGCGCGACGTGGTCACGCGGCGGGTGCCGCGCACGCTGTCGGGGTGGCAGTTGTCCACCTCTGCCTTTGCCACGCTGGTGCCCGCGGGCCTGCTGATGATGCCCGCCATGGGCCATGCCCCGGTGCTGCCCACGCTGGCCGAGGCCGGGGCCATCGCCGCCGCGCTGGGGTTTGGCATGGCGGCCTATCTGGCGCTGGTCGCGGCCACGCGCACCGGCGATGTGGCCTCGGTCACGCCGTTCCGCTACACGCGGCTGTTGTTTGCCCTTGTCATCGGCTGGGCTGTCTTTGACGAAATGCCCGATGCCGCCACGATCCTTGGCGGCGCAGTGATCGTGGCGTCGGGGCTTTACACGCTCTGGCGCGAAGCGCGATTGCGGCAGCGCGGCATCTGAGCCCTTCCCCCCCTGCCTGCCGCAGTTTATAGAACGGCCAAGCGTTTTTCATGCCGGAGGGGCCCCATGAGCACGATCATCGACATTCACGCGCGCGAGATCCTTGATAGCCGGGGCAACCCGACGGTCGAGGTGGATGTGATCCTTGAAGACGGCACGATGGGCCGCGCCGCGGTGCCGTCGGGCGCCTCGACCGGTGCGCATGAGGCCGTTGAACGCCGCGACGGCGACAAGGCCCGCTACATGGGCAAGGGCGTGCTGGAGGCGGTGCAGGCGGTGAACGGCGAGATCGCCGAAAACCTCGTGGGCGAAGACGTGACCGAACAGGTCGCGCTCGACCGCATGATGATCGAGTTGGACGGCACGCCCAACAAGTCGCGTCTGGGCGCCAACGCCATTCTGGGCGTGTCGTTGGCCGCCGCCAAAGCTGCGGCCGATTTCACCATGCAGCCGCTCTACCGCTATGTGGGCGGCACCTCGGCGCGGGTGCTGCCGGTGCCGATGATGAACATCATCAACGGCGGCGAACATGCCGACAACCCGATCGACATTCAGGAATTCATGATCATGCCGGTCAGCGCGGGCACCATCCGCGACGCGGTGCGGATGGGTTCGGAAGTATTCCATACCCTGAAAAAGGAACTGTCGGCGGCCGGGCTGTCGACCAGCGTGGGCGACGAGGGCGGCTTTGCGCCGAACCTCTCCTCGACCCGCGACGCGATGGATTTCATTCTGAAGGCGATTGAAAAGGCGGGCTACAAACCGGGCGAAGACATCTATCTGGCCATGGATTGCGCCGCGACCGAATATTACAAGGGCGGCAACTATGTGATGGCGGGCGAAGGCAAGACCCTGAGCGCCGCGGAAAACGTGGACTATCTGGCCGCGCTTTGCGCCGATTACCCGATCCTGTCGATCGAGGATGGCTGCGCCGAAGACGACTGGGACGGCTGGAAGTTGTTGACCGACCGGCTGGGCGGCAAGGTGCAACTGGTGGGCGACGATCTGTTCGTGACCAACCCCGCGCGTCTGGCCCAGGGCATCAAGGCGGGCGTGGCCAATTCAATGCTGGTGAAGGTCAACCAGATCGGCACCCTGACCGAAACCCTGCAAGCGGTCGATATGGCGCACCGCGCGCGCTATACCAACGTCATGTCGCACCGTTCGGGCGAAACCGAAGATGCCACCATCGCCGATCTGGCGGTGGCCACCAACTGCGGCCAGATCAAGACCGGCAGCCTTGCCCGATCGGACCGGCTGGCGAAATACAACCAGCTGATCCGCATCGAGGAAATGCTGGGCGAAACCGCCGAATACGCGGGCCGCTCGATCCTGCGGGGCTGATCTGCCCCCGGCCCCCTGCCGCGGCGGGGGGCCGCCCTACCCCAGCACGGCAAGGCCGGGGAAGGTTTCCAGCAGCCAGAACGAAAGGGCCGAAAAGGCCCCGGTCAGCAGCGCCAGCCCCACCAGCACCAGCAGTGCGCCCATCGCCCGTTCGATCAGCCGCATATGCCGCTTGAGCCGGGTCATCACCCCCATCGCGCGCTGGATGAACACGGCCGCCAGCAGGAACGGCAATCCCAACCCCAGCGCGTAAACCGCCAGCAGCGCGATGCCGCGCCCGACCTCGCCCCCCGTCGCCGCGATCGACAGGATCATGCCCAGTTGCGGGCCGATGCAGGGCGTCCAGCCAAAGGCAAAGGCCAGCCCCAGCACATAGGCGCCAAGCGCCGAACCGCCGCGGTCGCCCGCCTCGATCCGCGCCTCGCGATCCAGAATCGGGATGCGGTAAAGGCCAAGAAAGTGCAGCCCCAGCCCGATCACCACGACCCCGGCGATCTGCGCGAACAGATCCTGATTGGTCAGGAAAAACCGGCCAAAGCTGGAGGCGGCGGCGCCCAGCAACAGGAAAACGGTCGACAGCCCAAGCACGAAGAACAGCGCGGGCAGCACCGCGCTGCGCCGCCCACTGCGCAGATCGCCCATGCTGACCCCGCCCATATAGGCCAGATAGGGCGGCACGATGGGCAGCACGCAGGGCGACAGGAACGACAGCAAACCCGCCAGCAGCGCAACGGCGGCGGCGGGCAGGAAGGCGGCATCTATCAGGTCTATTCCGAACATGCCCCTTTCCTAGCCGATCCGCGCGGCGCCGTCACCGGGGCATGATCTCACATCGACGTGGACAATCGGGGACGTGGACAATCGGGGACGTGGACAAATCGCGCGCCGACGCCTAACTGCACCACATGGAGATTGCCGCCGACATCGACGCGCTGGGGCTGCTGTGCCCGCTGCCCGTGCTGCGCCTGCGCAAGGTTCTGGCACAGCATTTGCCCGGCGCGGTGGTGCGCCTGACCGCAACCGATGCCGCCTCGTGGATCGACGTTCCGCATTTCTGCGCGCAGGCCGGGCATGACTTGATCAGCGCCGAAGTGCGTGACGGCCTGCGCATCTATCTGGTCCGCCGCGGCCCCGATCGCCCCGAACCCGTCGCCTGACCCGAGAAGATCAGACCGAAACGAAAACCGCCGGGCGCAAGAGCCCGGCGGGTTCATCTCATAGGCGTCGCCTCAGCGCGCCAGCGACCACCAGCCGCGCCTTTTGGGCTTGGCATCGGCATCCGACGGTTCTTCCGGTTCCGGCTCGGGTGAGCCGGCGGCGGGCCACAGATCGGCGCTGGCCACGGGGGCAGCTACCGGCTCGGGCATCGGCACCGCAGGGGCGGCGGCAGGCTCAGGCGCGACCACAGGTTCCGGCTGCGCCGCCTGCTCGGCCTCCGCAACGGGTTCGGCCACCGCCTCGATCGCCGGCTTGCGACCGCGCGATGTCTTTTTCGGCGCGGCCCCGGCATCGGCCCCGGCAGCTTCGGCAGCGGCCTTGGCACCGCCGCGCACCCGCGTCCGGCTGGAGGTCTTTTTCGGCGCGGCCTCAGGCGCCGCGGCATCGGCCTCAGCCGGTTCGGCCTTGGCCCGCGGCGTGCGCGACCGCGCCGCGCGCGGCTTGGCCGGTGCCTCGGCGGCAGGGGCGGCCTCGACCGGGGTTTCAGTCGCAGCCGGCTCCCCCTCGGCGGGGGCTTCGGCTGCGGCGTCACCCTCATCCTCGCCGTCGTCGTCACCCTCATCCTCGCCTTCGGTCATGTCGGCGCGATCTTCGGCTGCGGCGCCCTCGGCGCCGTTCTTTTTCTTCCGCCGCCGCCGCCGCTTTTTCTTCTTGGGGCCTTCCTCACCCAGCGCGGTGGCCGCCGCCGGGGCAACCGGGGCCACGGCTTCGTCGGCATCTTCAATATCGTCGGCCTCATCGACAAGGTCTTCGTCTTCCTCGTCGATCGCAGCCATCAAGCGCGCATCGGCCGACACCACCGGCACCACAACTTCGGGCACGTTGCGGGTGGCAGTCTTGAACTTATCAAGGCTGAAATCGGGGCTGATCAGCGCGGGGGCCGCCTCGATCCGTACCGCCATGCCATAGCGCGCCTCGATCCCGGCGATATGTTCGCGCTTGGCGTTCATCAGATAGTTGGCCACCGCGACCGGTGCCCGCACCAGAACCTCGCGGCTGCGCTTGCGCGTGCCCTCTTCCTCGATGGCGCGCAGGATTTGCAGCGCAAGGCTGTCATCTGACCGGATCAGTCCGGTGCCGTGGCAATGCGGGCAGGGCTGGGTCGTCATCTCGATCATGCCGGGGCGCAGGCGCTGGCGGCTCATCTCCAGCAGGCCAAAGCCCGAAATGCGGCCCACTTGAATACGCGCGCGGTCGGTTTTCAGCTTTTCCTTCAGGCGCTTTTCGACGGCGGCGTTGTTCTTGCGCTCTTCCATGTCGATGAAGTCGATCACGATCAGGCCCGCCAGATCGCGCAGGCGCAACTGACGGCTGATTTCCTCGGCAGCCTCAAGGTTGGTTTTCAGCGCCGTGTCCTCGATCGAGCCTTCCTTGGTGGACCGGCCCGAGTTCACGTCGATCGCCACCAGCGCCTCGGTGATGCCGATCACGATGTAGCCGCCCGATTTAAGCTGCACCACCGGGTTGAACATGCCCGCCAGATAGGTTTCCACCTGAAAGCGCGCGAACAACGGCAGTTGTTCGGCATAGTGTTTCACGTTCTTGGCGTGGGACGGCATGATCATCTTCATGAAGTCCTTGGCCGCGCGATAGCCGCGCTCGCCCTCGACCAAAACCTCGTCGATCTCTTTGGAATACAGATCGCGGATCGAGCGTTTGATCAGGTCGCCTTCTTCATAGATCGGCGCCGGCGCGATGGATTTGAGCGTCAGTTCGCGGATCTGTTCCCACAGCCGCATCAGATATTCGTAGTCGCGGCGAATTTCGGTGCGGGTGCGCTGGCTGCCCGCGGTGCGGATGATCAGGCCCGCGCCTTGCGGAACCTCCATTTCGCCCGCGATTTCCTTCAGCTTCTTGCGGTCCACCGCATTGGTGATCTTGCGCGAAATGCCGCCCCCGCGGGCGGTGTTGGGCATCAGGACGCAATAGCGACCCGCAAGGCTGAGGTAGGTCGTCAGCGCGGCCCCCTTGTTGCCGCGTTCTTCCTTGACCACCTGCACCAGCATGATCTGGCGCACCTTGATCACTTCCTGGATCTTGTAGCGGCGCGGGCGCGGCTTGCGCGGGGCGCTGATTTCCTCGGCCACATCTTCTTCGGCGACCGATTCAATATCGTCGTCGGTATCAGACGCATGATCGGCCGCGACATAGCGCGGCTCGGCATCGTCACCGTTGCCGTTCGCAGCTTCGGGCTGGGTCGCCTCGGGAAGCGCGACGGTTTCGGCTGTGGCATCGGCGTCATCGTCGCCCAGATCGACCACGCTCATGCCGGGGATGTCTTCGCTGCGCGTTACCGCATCAACATCAGCGGCGCGTTCGGCGCGCGCGGGGCGCGGCGACGGGCTGCGGCGGCGGGGCCGGTTCTCCTCGGCTTCCTGCTGCTCGGCATAGGCGCGCTCTTCCTCGATCAGGGCCTGCCGGTCGGCGACCGGGATCTGGTAATAATCGGGATGGATTTCCGCGAATGCCAGAAAGCCGTGGCGGTTGCCGCCGTAATCGACAAATGCCGCCTGCAACGACGGCTCTACCCGCGTGACCTTTGCCAGATAGATGTTTCCGGCCAGTTGCCGCTTGTTTACCGTTTCAAAGTCAAATTCTTCGACCTTGTTTCCGTCCACCACAACAACGCGGGTTTCTTCCGCGTGGGTGGCGTCGATGAGCATTTTCTTTGCCATATGTCCAATTCTCACATGCCTGTGATCGCGCGGGGCCGGGCGGCCTTGCACGCGACGGAGCATGATTTTCTGTTGAGGCGAGGCGCGCGGCAGCATGGAGACCTGCGGCTGAGGCCAAAGCCCTGCCCGTCATCACCAGCCTGTCCGTTGCGCGTTCCATCGCGGTTCTACCCAAGCGCACCGGGAAAACCGGCAGCGCCCATCTGAAAAACCCGAGGCGTTTCAACGCCTTGCGGGCAAATTTGCGGCCTTTCGGCCAATCGGTTGGTCCGGTCGCAGGCGCCCTGTTCAGGGCCACGGCGGTTCGATACCAGCGAAACTGACGGCGCGGCGGCGCGCAAACGCGCGCCCTTCCGGCGTGACTAGACTTTAACGGCGGGGATGCGGCAAACACAATCTGTTTTTCGTCATCCTGCCGTCAACGACCGCGGCTAGGGATGGTCGGGCTGCCCCGGATCGGAGTGAGCGGTTTTTCGCGCTTGGGCAATCTGCCTCATGGGAATTTTGCGAAATCCGCGACGGAATGAGGGAGCTGCCTCGTATAAGGGCTGCGTTTTATCTGCAATTGCAACTTCAGGAGATCCCCATGCGGAACACCCTTCTTGCCGCTCTCGTACTCGCCCTGCCGGGCGCCGCCTTTGCTGAGGAGGCCAAAAACCCCGCCGCACCGCGGATTGCCTATTTCACGCTGGTCGGCACCGAAATGAACGCTCTGGTCGCCATGGTCAAAGGCGAAACCGAATATGACGCGGCCAAAGCCAGCCGCGGCGCGGCCGATCTGGTTGCGCTGACCCAGTATTCGGGCGACGACCTGATGGCCCCCGGCACGTCGAATGCCGACCTGCCCGGCAAAACCCGTGCCCTGCCCAAGATCTGGGAAGACATGGCGGGCTATGGCGCGGCCGGCAAAGCCTTTGGTGATGCGGTGACCGAACTGGCCGCGGTGGCCGGCAACGGCAAGGATGCGCTGGCCCCCGCGGTCGCCAAGCTGGGCGGCACCTGCAAGGGCTGCCACGACACCTACCGCGCCAAGGATTTCTGATCCATGAGCGGTCCGGTCACCCTGCCCGAGCAACTTGAAACGGTCAAACTCTGGGATCCGCTGCTGCGCCTGTTCCACTGGTCGCTGACGATCTGCGTGATCGCGGCCTGGGGTTTGGGCAAGTTCGGCCCGAATGACATGACGCTGCATTTCTGGTTCGGTTATGCGGTGATCGGGCTGCTTGCCTTCCGGGTGCTGTGGGGCTTTGTCGGCCCCGAACATGCCCGCTTCCGGTCTTTTGCCTATGGGCCGGTCGCGGTGCTGCGCTATCTGGGCCAGATCGGTGCCCGCAGCCCCAGCTACTGGCGCGGGCACAACCCGCTGGGCGGGCTGGCGGTCTTTGTGCTGCTGGCACTGCTGATCGGTCAGGTCGCCACGGGACTGTTTGCCGACCCCGAGGACTACCTGAACGTGGGGCCGCTGGCGCAATATGTCAGCACTGCCACGGCGCGAATGGCGTTGAACTGGCATGACATCCTTTCCAATGCCGTGCTGGCGATGGTTTTGCTGCATGTCGCGGCGATCGGGTTCTACCGCCGCTGGAAGAACGAAGACCTGATCCGCCCGATGCTGACCGGGCGCAAGACGGTTCGCAAGAAGGGCTGATCGCCCTGCCCCGGCGGCCCCGTTCGGGCCGCCGGAATCGCCCTCCCCCTGCAGGAAAATCCCCGCAAGACCCCGGCTGCCGGGTCACAGGTTACGGTCGCAGCATGTGGCGCAGTCGTCACAGCCAAGACTATCCACAAGATATTGCAGGGTGTGGATGAAATTCATCCAGATTGTGCGAAATCGGCGCCAAGGTCGCCCCCGCAAAGCAAAAACCGTATCGCCCGCACCAGACCGGCTGTGGAGGAATCGGCCCGACCCATCGCGTGGCAAAGATGGCAACAGAAATTCGTTTCAAACACGTGAAAATCTCGGTTGACCGAGCGGACGACCTACGTCAACTTGTGCGAACCGGATGGCGATACACCATATATTGTAGGTGATCGCCGCGGACCAGACCGCCTGCACCGGGCCGCCTGAGAGGCGTGGCCAAGGGCTTCGTGATTATTTCACGAAGGTGTGTGGTGCTGTGTTCGTGCGGGCCGGAGAACGAAATGTAACGACGGGGCAAACAATGAAAATCGAACGCAAGTTCACGCGGGAAGAAACCGGCGCCTATGGCGAGATCGCCTTTACCACCATGGTTTCGGAAATCCGCAACCCCGACGGGACGATCGTTTTTCGCAATGATCGCGTCGAGGTGCCCGCAGGCTGGAGCCAGGTCGCCTCGGACGTGCTGGCGCAGAAGTACTTTCGCAAGGCGGGCGTGCCCGCGCGGTTGAAGCGCGTCAAGGAAAAGGGCGTGCCCGAGTTTCTGTGGCGCTCGATCCCCGACGACGCCGCGCTGGCCACCCTGCCCGCGGCTGAGCGCTTTGGCGGCGAAACCTCCGCGCAGCAGGTGTTCGACCGGATGGTCGGGGCCTGGGCCTATTGGGGCTGGAAAGGCGGCTATTTCACCACCGAGGCCGATGCCCGCGCGTATTATGACGACATGCGCTATATGCTGGCCGCCCAGATGGCCGCGCCCAACAGCCCGCAATGGTTCAACACCGGCCTGCACTGGGCCTATGGCATAGATGGCCCCAGCCAGGGGCACTTCTATGTGGATTACAAGACCGGCCAACTGGTCAAATCCGACAGCGCCTATGAACATCCCCAGCCCCATGCCTGCTTCATCCAGTCGGTTTCCGACGATCTGGTGAACGAGGGCGGGATCATGGACCTGTGGGTCCGCGAGGCGCGTCTGTTCAAATACGGCTCGGGCACGGGCACCAATTTTTCGTCCCTTCGGGGAGAGGGCGAGAAACTGTCGGGCGGCGGGAAATCTTCGGGGCTGATGGGCTTTCTGAAGATCGGAGACCGTGCAGCCGGCGCGATCAAGTCGGGCGGCACGACCCGGCGCGCGGCAAAGATGGTGATCTGCGACATGGATCACCCCGACATCGAGCAGTTCATCAACTGGAAGGTGATCGAGGAACAGAAGGTCGCCAGCCTTGTGGCCGGCTCGAAGGCGCATGAGGCGCGGCTGAACGAGATCTTTGCCGCCATCGGCCAATGGGACGGCGCCGAGGCCGACGCCACCGACCCTGCCAGGAACCCGGCGCTGAAAGCCGCGATCCGGGCCGCAAAAAAGGCCATGATCCCGGAAACCTATATCAACCGGGTGCTGCAATACGCGCGGCAGGGCTATTCCTCGATCGAATTCCCGACCTATGACACCGACTGGGACAGCGAGGCCTATGTCTCGGTTTCGGGGCAGAACTCCAACAACTCGGTTCGCGTCACCGATGCGTTTTTGCAAGCGGTTCGTGACGATGCCGACTGGGCGCTGATCCGGCGCACCGACGGCAAGGTCAGCAAGACCGTGAAGGCCCGCGAATTGTGGGATCAGGTGGGACATGCCGCCTGGGCCTGCGCCGACCCCGGCATCCAGTTCCACGACACGGTGAACGCCTGGCACACCTGCCCCGAGGATGGGGCGATCCGCGGCTCCAACCCGTGTTCGGAATACATGTTCCTTGATGACACGGCCTGCAACCTCGCCTCGATGAACCTGCTGACCTTCTACACGGGCGGCAAATTCGACGCTGAAGGCTATATTCACGCTACCCGGCTGTGGACCGTCACGCTGGAAATCAGCGTGCTGATGGCGCAGTTCCCCAGCCGCGAAATCGCGCAGCGGTCCTATGATTTCCGCACGCTGGGGCTGGGATATGCCAATATCGGCGGGCTGCTGATGACCATGGGGCTGGGCTATGACAGCGACGAAGGCCGCGCCATGGGCAGCGCGCTGAGCGCGATCATGACCGGCGTCGCCTATGCCACCTCGGCCGAGATGGCGGGCGAGCTGGGCGCCTTTCCGGGCTATGCCCGCAACGCCGCCCATATGCTGCGCGTGATCCGCAACCACCGCACCGCCGCCTATGGCCGCGCCACCGGCTATGAGGATGTCAACGTCGCCCCGGTGCCGCTGGATCAGGTGAACTGCCCCGACGAAACCCTTGTTTCGCTGGCAAAATCGGCTTGGGACGAGGCGCTGTCGCTGGGCGAAAAGCACGGCTTCCGCAACGCGCAGGTTTCGGTTCTGGCGCCCACGGGCACCATCGGCCTCGTGATGGATTGCGACACCACCGGGATCGAGCCCGATTTCGCGCTGGTGAAATTCAAGAAGCTGGCGGGTGGCGGCTATTTCAAGATCATCAACCGTTCGGTGCCCGCAGCGCTGGAAAGCCTCGGCTATGGCTCGGCCCAGATCGAGGAAATCGTGGCCTATGCCGTCGGCCACGGCAGCCTTGGCAACTGCGCGGGCATCAACCACGCCGCGCTGATCGGGCACGGCTTTGGCCCGCGCGAGATCGAAAAGATCGAGGCCGCCCTGCCCGCGGCCTTCGACATCCGCTTTGTGTTCAACCAGTGGACGCTGGGCGAAGAGTTCTGCACCGGCACGCTGGGCATCCCGGCCGAAAAACTGAACGACCCCGGCTTTGACCTGCTGCGCCACCTGGGCTTTACCCGTGCGCAGATCGACGCTGCCAATGACCATGTCTGCGGAACGATGACGCTGGAAGGCGCACCCTTCCTGAAACCCGAACACTACCATGTGTTCGATTGCGCCAATGCCTGCGGAAAACGGGGCAAGCGCTATCTGTCGGTCGAGGCGCATATCCGCATGATGGCGGCGGCGCAGTCGTTCATCTCGGGCGCGATCTCGAAGACGATCAACATGGCCAATTCGGCCACCATTGCCGATGTGCTGGCCGCCTATGAGCTGAGCTGGTCGCTGGGCATCAAGGCCAATGCACTCTATCGCGACGGCTCGAAACTGTCGCAGCCGCTGGCCTCGGCGCTGGTCGAGGATGACGAGGAGGCCGAAGAAATCCTGACCTCGGGCAGCCAGCAGGAAAAGGCTGCGGTGCTCGCCGAAAAGATCATCGAAAAGGTGATCGTCAAGGAAATCGTGCGCAGCCACCGCGAAAAGCTGCCCGAACGCCGCAAGGGCTATACCCAAAAGGCCATCGTCGGCGGCCACAAGGTCTATCTGCGCACCGGCGAATATGCCGACGGTCAGTTGGGCGAAATCTTCATCGACATGCACAAGGAAGGCGCGGGCTTCCGGGCGATGATGAACAACTTTGCCATCGCGGTGTCGGTCGGGCTGCAATACGGTGTGCCGCTGGAGGAATTCGTGGATGCCTTCACCTTCACCAAGTTTGAACCCGCGGGCATGGTGCAGGGCAACGACAGCATCAAGAATGCCACGTCGATTCTCGACTATGTGTTCCGCGAACTGGCGGTGTCGTATCTCGACCGCACCGATCTGGCCCATGTGAAACCGCAAGGCGCAAGCTTTGACGATCTGGGCGGCGGCGAGGGCGAAGGCCGCCCCAATATCGCACCGCCGTCGGAACGGGCGTCGAAATCGCTGGAAGTGCTGCGCCAGATCAGTTCGACCGGCTACCTGCGCAAACGGCTGCCGCAGGAACTGGTGGTGTTGCAGGGCGGCATGGCCACGGCGCTGGCGGGCGATACGGGCGCGATGATGCTGGAAACGACGATCGGCGCCACCGCGCTGGCCACCGGCGTTGTCAGCATGGACGCGCGCACCAAGGCCAGGATGCAGGGCTATGAGGGCGAGGCCTGCGGCGAATGCGGCAACTACACGCTGGTTCGTAACGGCACCTGCATGAAGTGCAACACCTGCGGCGCAACGAGCGGGTGCAGCTGAGTGTCGCTCCGGCGAAAGTTCCTCCCAAATGGGGCAAGTTTGTCCCGGATTCGGCCGAAAGTCTGTCCCACAGGCCCCCACGGGGGCCTGTTACATGAAAAAGAGCACGCCAAGGTGCCGGATGCTGGGTCGCGCCATAAGGCATGCTCCGAATTTGGAAGAGACCTGTGATGGACTTGATCATCGGCACCCGCCACATCACCCCGGACGCCATCATCCGCACGGTGACGGGCGTCGAGGCCGTCCTGCACGGTGATGCTCTGCGGTCTCTCCTGGACGCCGCCTTCCACGGCGCTGGCACGATCGAGATCCTCGGCGGCGATCTTGACCGCCGCCGGATGGAAGTCACCGGGATCGAGATGCGGGGTTGCGAAACGCGGGTGACGTTGGCCGCAACAGGGGCAGGGCAGCGGCTTGTATGAAGGGTTTTCCTCGGGATGGCTCTTGCAGTTGGTGGTATATCATCGACGCACCTGGCCCGAGGCTGTGTGAAAACTCTGATCTCCCGAATTCGCAAAGAACGGTTTCCTAGGTGGCCCGCCTGTGCCGGCCCCGCGTCGGAACGAAACTTCACAGGCCGCCTGCCGGAGAACATCATTCCGGAGCCAGCCATGTTTGATCGAGTTTCCACACAGCCTAGGGCCTTGCCGCCCGCGACTGGCAGGGCCGGATAACGGGATCACCGGCGGCACCTGATCGACGCGTCGCCGGTTCGCCCGCAGGCTGCGTCAGGCCCGGATCGTTCCGTCGCCCGTGACCAGATATTTGAACGAGGTCAGTTGCTCGGCCCCGACCGGGCCGCGGGCGTGCAGCTTGCCGGTGGCGATGCCGATTTCGGCGCCCATGCCGAATTCGCCACCATCGGCGAACTGGGTCGAGGCGTTGCGCATCAGGATCGCCGAATCGAGCCGCGCAAAGAACCGGTCTGCCACGGCGTCATCCTCGGTCAGGATCGATTCGGTGTGGCTGGAGCCATAGCGGCGGATATGCGCGATCGCACCATCGACGCCATCGACCAGTTTCGCGGCGATGATCATGTCGAGAAACTCGCGCCCGAAATCCTCGGGGCTGGCCTCGACGGTGCCGGGGATCGCGGACAGCTCATCTGCGGCCCGCACCTCGACGCCTGCGGCCAGCAGATCGGTGATCAGCACCGCCCCGTGCCGGGCATAAAAGGCCCGGTCGATCAGCAGGCATTCGGCCGCGCCGCAGATGCCCGTGCGTCGCGTCTTGGCGTTCAGCACAACGCGGCGAGCCTTGTCCAGATCGGCGGCGCCATCGACATAGACGTGGCAGATGCCCTCCAGATGCGCAAAGACAGGCACCCGCGCCTCGGCCTGCACAAGGCCCACCAGCCCCTTGCCACCACGCGGCACGATCACGTCGATATGCGCCACCGCGCGCAGCATCGCGGCCACCGCTTCGCGGTCGCGCGTGGGCACAAGCTGGATCGCGGTTTCCGGCAGGCCCGCGCCGCGCAGCCCCTCGATCATGCAGCCGTGAATGGCCGCCGAGGAATGGAAGGATTCCGATCCGCCCCGCAAGATCACCGCATTGCCGGATTTGAGGCACAGCGCGCCCGCATCGGCGGTGACATTGGGGCGCGATTCGTAGATTACCCCGATCACCCCCAGCGGCGTGCGCACGCGGCGGATATGCAGCCCCGATGGCATGTCCCATTCGGCCAGCACCGCGCCCAGCGGGTCGGGCTGCGCGGCCACCGCCCGCAACCCGGCCACGATCCCCGCAATCCGCGCCTCGTCCAGCATCAGCCGGTCCATCATCGCCGGGCTCAGGCCCTTGTCGCGGCCATAGGCCAGATCGCGGGCATTGGCCGACATGATCGCGCCGCGCTTCATCTCGACCACGTCGGCGGCCAGTTCCAGCGCGCGGGCGCGCTGGCTGGCCGGGGCAAAGGCCAGATCTGTGGCGGCGGCGCGCGCGGCGCGGCCCATCTCGTCGATCAGCGCGGCAATGTCTTGCGTGTCGGTCATGGCTCGTCTCCGGGTTTGCGCCCTTCTAGCGGCGTCGGGGGGCGGGCGGCAAGCCTAGGCGCGGCGGCCGCGCGCCGCCTCGATCAGCTTGGCGATCAGCAAGACCCATGGCAAGCCGTGCAACGCCAGATCGAACATGTCGAGCGGCCGCACCAGTGTGCCGGCTGCCAGCATCTTGAGCTTTTCCCACAGATGCGGCTCGGGCACGAAGGGCGACAGCCCCAGCGTCAGCGCGATGATGACCGCTTGGCCAAGCGCGATACTGTCCCACAGACGGCGCAGCATGATGTGATCCCTCGGATGGAAAGAGGGCAGACGCTGCCCGGCTGACCGGCGACATAGCGGGTTTCGGGAGAGCCGTCCACCGCCCGGCACGGCGGGCTTTGCCGCACTGCCGCGCGCCCCTCTGCGGGCCGTTGCCCCAAAGGGGAAAGGGCCAAGGGGCGTTCGACAATCACCGGTGCCGCCAGACTTTCACAGCCGAAATCACCAGAATGACAGCCAGGCCGGGGATCAACACAGCCGTCGGGATAATGCCAAGAAGCAGCCCGCCTGTGAGGGTTCCGACGATTGATCCGGCAGCCATGACCATCAAGAACTGCTTGTTTCGCCCCAGAACCGCAAAGCTTTGATCCCGGCTGTATCGGGCAAAGCCGGCAACCCCCATCAGCGAGGCCACGACCCCGATCCCGAAACCGGCGACGACCCCGGCCGCCATCTGCGCCGCACCGCTCAGCATCTGACGGGATGCAGAGGCATCATGCTCAAAGATCAGAACCGCCGCGATCATCACCAGCAAGGCTGCAATCAGTTTGTAAAGCGTTTCCGATTTCAGGCGCGTGGCCCAGCCCGCCCCGAACCACGCCCCGGCCAGACTTCCGGCCAGCAGATTGACCACGACAGGCCAATGCGCAGCGATATCCCCGAAGGGCACGGTCCCCGCGCGAAACGGCAAGGCGGTCGCCACGACGACCAGACTCATGGCTTTGTTCAGGATCACGGCCTCCAGCGCGGCAAACCGGAACAGACCGATCAGAAGCGGCAGCCTGAACTCGGCCCCGCCAAGGCCGATCAGGCCACCAAGAGTGCCGATGACAGCGCCACCGCCAAAAGCGGCAGGCAGGCTGCGGCCGGTCGATGCGTTGTCTGTCGTAGGCATTTCCCTGAGTATCGCGGCATGGTTGGACGATGCAAGGCGGGCGGGCAGGACCGCAAGATGCCCTTGGGCGGACACGTTACAAGCTGATGTGTATCTTGATAAAAATGGCGCGGTTGACGGGGCTCGAACCCGCGACCCCCGGCGTGACAGGCCGGTACTCTAACCGACTGAGCTACAACCGCGCATGGTCTGCACAAGGCAGCGTTCGGGCGATCCGGAAAAGTGGCGCGGTTGACGGGGCTCGAACCCGCGACCCCCGGCGTGACAGGCCGGTACTCTAACCGACTGAGCTACAACCGCGCGCTTCGCCCGGATCGCCGCCCGAACGTGGAGAGGGTATTACGCAGCCCCGCAGGCGGCGTCAAGCACAATGGGCGGCAATTTTTCACCGCTCGGGCGCAGGGATGAATTCGACGTCATCCCCCGGCGGCAGACGAAAGCGGCCATGCGCCCAGTCACCCGCGCGCCATGCCTCTTTGGCGGCTGCGATCCGGTCCTTTGACGAGGCGACAAAGTTCCACCAGATATAACGTGGCCCCTCCAGCGTGGCGCCGCCCAGCACGATCAGCCGCGCCCCCTGCGCCCCGGCGCGAACAGACACCCGGTCGCCGGGGCGGAAGATCAGCATCCGCCCGGCCTCGAACCCCTGCCCCGCCACTGTAACCGATCCGGTCAGCACATAAACGCCGCGGTCTTCGTGGTTGTCGGGCAAGGGCAGACCCGCGCCGGGGGCAAGCGTCGCATCGGCATAAAACATCTCGGACGGCAGCGGCAGCGGCGCGTTCGCGCCCCAAGCCTCGCCCAGAACCAGCCGCACCTGCTTGCCCTCGGCCTCCAGCACCGGCAGCGCCGCGGCTTCGACATGGGCAAAGGCGGCGGGGTCATCCTCGGCGCCCTTGGGCAGCGCGACCCAGGTCTGGATGCCGAACAGACTGTGACCCGTGGCGCGTTCCGGCCCGTCGGAGCGTTCCGAATGGGTGATGCCGTCGCCCGCCAGCATCCAGTTCACCGCGCCGGGGGTGATCCAGCGGTCGGTGCCCAGCGAATCGCGGTGATGCAGGCGGCCCTTCAGCAGATAGGTGACGGTCGCCAGCCCGATATGAGGATGCGGGCGCACGTCGATGCCCTGCCCGGTCAGAAACTCGGCCGGGCCCATCTGGTCAAAAAAGATGAACGGCCCCAGCATCTGTCGCGCCGCCGAGGGCAGTGCGCGGCGCACCTCGAACCCGCCCAGATCACGGGCGCGCGGCACGATGACGGTTTCGATCGCATCCACCGCATCGCCTTTGGGCAGATCGGGGTCGAGCGCGGGGTTCCAGCTCAAGACGGCCTCCTGTCAGTATCTGACCTTGAATATAGCCTGGCGGGCGGCGTCTGAGACCTGTGACCGGGGCGCAGGGCCTGTGCGCGGGCGCACCGCACTGGCAGCGGCAACGCCGCGTGCTAGATGCACGGGAACTTTCGCAGACAGAGGCGCCATGTTCATCGTCACCCCCGAAACCGTCTGGAACCCCGGCGCGCTGGAAACGCGCTATCTGCCGCGGCAGTTCTTTGAACGGGTCACGCTGTTCGGGCGCCGCGGGCTGACGCCGGGGCTGGCCGCGCGGATGGTGTTCGAGATCGGCTTTCTGCGGTATCTCGGCGCGCTGATGCCTTTCGTCTTTGCCATGCTGGTCTGGACCGAACATGCCGTGGCCATCGCGCAGGCGCCGCTGTTGATGTTTCCGGTGGTCTATTTCGTGGAAACGTCAGTGCTGCGGATGACCCCCGAGGCCCGAGCGCGCCTGATCGCCCCCGCCGAGGCCGAGCGCGGGCTGGATCTGTTGCGCGTTCGGGCGGTGGCGATCCTGACCCGGATCGCGGCGGGGCGTGGCATGTCGACGGGGCGACTGCATCTGGTCGTGGAACAATCCGACATCGCGCGGGTGGCGCCGCTGACCTATGTGTCGGTCCAGTCCGAAGACGGCCCCGAGGTGCTGGCGCTGACGCCCGAGGAAACCGCGTTGATCCGCGACACGCTGTTTCAACCGCCGCTGGACGAGCGGACGCTGCACCGCATCAATCTGGCGCAGGGCGACTATCTGCGCGACATCGCGCTGGAGGCGCGCAGCGTTTCGGCCCATGCGCGGCTTGCGGCGATGATGAACGCCTAACGCACCAGGCTGAGAACATGGCCAAAGGGCGCGGCCGGGGCCGGGCTGGCATCGAGCACGGCCCAGATCACCGGCAGGCCGCGCGGGGCGGGGCCAAAGGGGCCATCCAGATCGGTGAGCACGATCACCACCGACGGCCTCAGCGCCACCGCCTGTGCGATGACCGGGCCGAACGCGGTGCCGCCACCCCGCGGCAGCACCAGCGCCCCGATCTGCGCCGCCGCCGTGGACGGGTCAAGCCGGGTGACAGACTGCACCTCCTCGTCAAACACCATCAGGTGCACCTCGGCCCCTGCCCGCCGGGCGATGCCCGTGACCTCGGCCGCAAACAGCGCAAGGCGCACCTCGTCGATCGAACCCGAGGCATCCAGCGCCACCACGATGCGCGGCACATCGCGCGACCGCAGGACGCCGGGCTGAAAGGCGGGTGACGGGCCGCCCGCGCGCCGCGCCTCGGCCTCCATCGCCACCCAGGACCGAGCCGGGCGGCGGTGGCTGAGGCGCGGGGCCTGCGTGACCGCCCGCGTCACCAGGCCGCGCAGCACCACCTCCCACGGGGTCTGCGGGGTGGGAATATCGGCCAGACGGTGCCCCAGCAGCCCCACACCGCGCCCGGCCATTCGCCCCGTCTCCATCGCGCGGGCCAGATGCTGGCGCCAGTCGGCGGCGGCACGGGCCTCGTCGGGGGCGGCGCCCGGCTCGGACTGGATGTCCTCGCCGAACTCACGGCTGGCGGCATGGGCCAGGGCGCGATCCGACTCCGACCGCCCCGATCCGCCGCGGCCCTGCATCAGCCGGATATAAAGCCGGTCCACATCCCATTCCGCCAGCGCCGCAGTGGGCGGCACCTCGATGCCCTGGGTGGCCGCCAGCAGACCGCTGAGCGTCAGCGCCGGGCGCGGCAGGGCGTGGCCTGCGAACAACAGCGCCTCGTTCACGATGGCATCGGCGGCGATGTTGTAAAGCCGCCGGTCGAACCGGTCGGCAAAGCGCGCCGCCATCGCCTGCATCCGCTGCGGGTGGCGCAGCGCCACATGCAGGATGTGATGGGCCGCCAGCCCGATCTGCTCGTGCAGCGGCAACGTCGCAAAGGCCGGGCCGTAGTAGATGGTGGCGCCCGCAGTTTCCGCCGCAGGCCCGCCGTCGCGGTCGCGGTGATCGCACCACAGCGCCAGCGCCGCTATTGCCGGGTCAGCCTCGTTCAGCGCCCGCAGGGCGGTGCCGGCACGGGCGGAATGGCGCGTCATTCCAGCCCCGCGGCCCGGCGTTCGGCGGCATAGGCGGCATAGGCGGGTGACGCGGCAAAAGCCGCCTGCAACCCCTGCCCCAACGCCTTGCCGATCAGCGCCTCAAAGCCGTAGGTGCACAATTCGCCCAGCGGCAGGCGGGCAAAGGCGGGTTCGGGGCGCAGGCGCGACAGGTGGCGGATTTCAGCCATGATCTCGATCACGCCGGGCAGGGTTTGGGCGTCGGCGATGCCGATCAGGCCGTAAACCAGCGCCGTCAGCCCGTGCATCGTGTCGGGATACATCGCCACCCGCGCCCGCGCCCCGGTCTCCAGCATCGCCGTGACCTGCACGGTCGCTGCGATTTCATCGGCAATCAGCGCAAATTCGGCCGCCACCGCCTCGCCCACCGTGCCCGCGATCATGATGTCGCGCAGCCGCCGGTCGGGGACGGTGGCCAGGATCGTGGACACCCGCGCCCAGGATCGCGGCGTGCAGGCGATCATCTGGCCCCGGCGCAGCGCCTCTTCGGTGGTTTCCAGCAGGTCGGGCCGGGTGCGGATGAAGGCCGTCACCGCCGGATGCAGCCCGTTGGGAATGGCATAGCGCGCAAGCCAGTCGTTCGCCTCGGCCCTGAGCGACAGGTGGATCAGCCGGTCCGACAGCGCGGTGCCCATCTCATAGGCCACGGCGCCATCCTCGACCCCGTTGCCCGCCGCCACGATGAAGGTTGCGGCTGGCAGCAGGTGCCGTCCCACCCGGCGTTCCTGCAACAGGCCGTAAACGGTGGGTTGCAGCGCCGGGGCGGCGGCGGTCAATTCATCCAGAAACAGGATCGCAGGGTGGTCTGGATCGTCGGGCAGATCCTCGGGGCGATACCAGACGGTGCGCTGGCCTTCGTGGTCGTAATAGGGCAAGCCGCGCAGATCCTGCGGCTCGATCGTCGTCAGCCGCAGGTCGAACAGCCGCGCGCCGGTGCTGCGGGCCAGTTGCGCCACGATCTCGGTTTTGCCGATGCCGGGGCGGCCATGCAGCATCCACGACGCCGTCATCCGCCCCGCCGCCTGCGCCTGCCAGCCATGCAGCAACACATCGAATGCCTCGCCCGCCGACACCGGCCGCGTGTTCACGCTCATCCCGCCTCTCCCTGTCTCATGCTCCCATCCTAGGGCGCCCAGCCGCCACGGCAAGCGGCGCTGCGGCGGCAGCGTGTCGGTCTGGCGGGGCGGGCCAGCCGCTAGACCAGCGGCGCCCGCGGTTTGCGGCCGCGCAGGATGTAGGCGATGGCCTGCAACACGATGCCGTTGGTGTTGATGTCGGTATAATCGGTCATCGACTGGCCGCTGGCGGCATAGATGCCGGGCGAGAGGCCGCCATCAGCCACCCGGATGCGGGGGCGGACATGGTCCAGCAAGGCGGCGGAATAGCCACCGGGCCGGATCGCCGACCACAGATAGGCGGCCTTGGTGTTGATCACCTCGGCCTTGCGGCGGAACGCCTCGGTCTGAAAGGCGGCATCGGCTTGCAGCACCGTCATGCCCCAGCGGTTGCGGACATCGTCGATCCGAAGGCCGTGGTAGGCAAACCAAGGCGGGCTATCCAGAACGGTTTCCGACACCGCATGAAACACGCCGCTCTGCGCATGGGCGCGGCGCTGCGCGGAATACAGCACATCTGCCAGCACCGCCGAGGGCGCTGACAGCCCCATCTCGACCGCCTCCAGCAGCAGCGGCTCGGCCCCCAAAAGACCCAGCCACGCCGCGCGCGACAGAACCTGCATCTGCCCGTCGGTCCCGGTTTCGACAGGCGGAAGATCGTAGGGGGACTGCGCGGCAATGCCCCAGCCCCCCAGCGCACGGGCGCCATAATGGCTGCACTGCGACCGGAACGTGTCTTCCAGCCGACCGCTGGTGACCGAATACAGATGCCCGCCCCGGACCATCGGCGCGATGTCCCAGCCCGCCACCAGCCCCGCCGCCAGCCCCGTGGTCAGCGGATGGGCCTCGAACTCGCGCAGCACGCTCAGCAGGCGGATGGTGTCATAGGCGTTGAAATCGGCCGTCACCACCGCCTTGCGGTCGGTCGCAATCTCGCTGGGGGGCAGGCGGTGGCCGTTGAGCGTGATGACCGGCAGCGCGCCAAGGATCGTCTCGACCCGCGCGACAAACGACACATCGTCGATCAGCCCCAGTTCATGCGCCGCCATCACCCCGCCCAGCAGCGAGGCCAGATCCCACATCGTCAGCACCCGGTAGCTGGAGGTCCAGATGCCGGCAAAAAACACCGTGGCCGGACACAGGCCAGTGACCGGTTCGGTCATGGTGTCGATGAAGCGCCAGGCCTGACGGGCATCGTCCAGCAGCAGCGCCGCCTCGGATTCGGGGTCGGGCAAGATCGGCGTGGGCGTAGCCGCCATATCGGCCCGCATCTCGCGCAGCAGCGCCAGCGCCGGGTCTGCGGGTGCGATACGGTCGGCAAACTGCGGCAGCGTGGCAAGCCGCGTGGCATCGCGGGCGTTGAGGTCTTGCAGCATCTGCACCAGCGCGGCCCGCGGCGCGGGCGCGGCATAGGCTGCCGCCGTCACCCCCAGAACGATGTCGCGGGTGATATCCAGCGCCGCCAGACGCGCCGCGGCGTCTGGCGCGCCATCCAGCGTCAGCGCGTCGCGCAGATGAAACAACCCGTTGCCATCCATCCCCAGGGGCGCCTCGGGGGTGCGATGCAGCACCAGCCGCAACCCTGCCTCGGCCAGACGGGCGGTGGTGCCGGGGTCGGGGTCGCCCCGCAGGCAATCGGTGCCGCTGTCGGTCAGCCGGGCCGCCCACTCAGGCACGGTCAGCCCCGGTTCCGGCACCAGCGACAGGCACAGCGGCGGCGCCCCGGCGCCCGCCACCGAATAGGCGACCCCGGCGGCATCCAGCGCCTGCGTCAGCGCGGCAAAGCCCTGCACGGCGTCGGGCGGCGGCGGGTCGATCAGGATCAGGCACGCCCGATCCTGGGCCTGTTCGAACCAGACCACATGCTCGCGCGGCGACATCACAAAGGCCAGCCCCGCCGCAATCTGTGCGTCGATCAGCAAAGCCAGCGCCTCGGCCCGGTGGCCGATCTCGGTTGCCGACAGCGCGCCGATGCCCTCCAGCGACAGCACGATCTGCACCAGCCCTGACGCCGCGCCATCGCCGCCGATCCACTTGGCCAGCGGCGGCGGCCCATCGACCAGCCGGTGCCGCGCGCCGCCGCGCATGCAGACCGCGTTGGTCTGGCACGCAACCGACGCCGTGGGCACCAGCCCCTGATCCAGCAGCAGCACGTTGCGAAAGCCGGCCGTGCGCACCGCATCAAAGCCAAACTCTTGCCCGGCGCTGGTCGGCGTGGCGATCGACACCGGAACCGGCAGCGCCACCTTGGGGTCGCGCCGGGCAAGCCCCGCCTCAAAGCCTGCGCGCGCCCGGCTGGCAGCCCGGCTTTGAAAATAGCCCGTCGCCGCGCCCAGATCGGCAGCCCAGGCGACCGGCTCGCCCAGGCCCGGATATTCGGCAAAGAACCTGCACAGAAAGGTGGCCAGCGCCGGGTCAAAGCTTGCGGCGCCGGGCTTCAGGATCAGCCCTGCGGGAATGCCGCGCTCTACCAGCGGCGCCAGAACTGCGCGCAGATGGTCTGTGGACAGGCCGGGGGCCAGATCGTCCAGCACCAGCACCAGAGCGCGCGGGTCCGCCCCTGAAGCCCGCGCCGACACCGAAAATGCCGGGCCAAGGCCCGTTGCGGCCAGAAGTGTCAGAACCGATCGGCGATCAAGGCGCATCTTGTCTTTCGTCACGGGGGCCGACGCCAGATGCACGGCCTGTCAGAACCAGACGGTAAAGGAACAAGTGCTGAAATCAATGTTGTTTAGGACTATCGCTCGACTATCACGACGATTAACATAAGAAAAAGTTGTGAACCGCCCAGACGAAACATTCCGTCGGCGTGCCGCCGCGCCAGATGCCCGACAGGGGGGTGCCGCTTGCCAAGCCACCGGCCTGACCAGAGGCCAGATCACCTCAAGGCCGGGCCTGCCGCCACGTCTGCGCCGGCCGCAGCGCCTGTCTTTTTTGATCCGGGCCACCGCCGCCGCCTTTTGGTGCGGATCATGGCGGGGCTTGTCACCACAGCCGCCCTGCTGTGGCTCGCCGGATTTGGGCTGAGCGTGTATCTTGTCGAAAAGCTGCCGGGCCTGTCGCCCCGCCTTGAGGCCGTCACCGAGGATGGGGGGGGGGCTGTTCGGCCCGGCCCTGACAGTGCCGCGGGGCCAGCGCGCAGTGATGACGCCGGCGCCCGCCTGCGTCGGTGCGCCGCTTGCATCGGGCGATCTGCTGCCCGCTGCGGAATCGCCTCGGATATTCGCGCATTTCCTGCCGTGGAGCCCCGAGGCGCTGGCAGGCGTCGGTCAGGCCTGCGGACATATCGGAACCGTGCTGCCCGAACTGTTCCGGCTTGATCGGGACAGCGCCCGAATTGCCGCCCTGATGCCAGAGGCTGATCCTGCGCGACTGCGCATGGCGCTGGGGCTGACAAACACGACAACGGCGATCATGCCGGTGGTGCTGATGGATCTGGGCGCCCGCGCCGCCACCGACGCGCCGATTCTGGACGATCCCGCGCTGCGCGACCGGATCGTGCAAGACCTTGCTGGCCAGTCAGCGCGGCACGGGTTTGCGGGGCTGTGCCTGCAACCCTACAACCTGAGCGCCGCCGATGTACCCGGCCTTGCCGCCCTGCTGTCAGACCTGTCGGTGGGGCTGTCCGGGGCGGCCCTGTCCTGTCTGGTCAGCGGGGCCGATGATGATCTGTGGCGCGACCCGGCGCTTGTCGCTGCCGCCGACCGCGTCGTGCTGCGGGCCTTCCGCGATCTTGACACCAGCGACCTGCCGCAACCGCTGGCACCGCAGGCGTGGTTTGCCGCGCTGATCGACGCGGCGGTGGACACCATCAGTGCCGACAAGCTGATCGTGGCCCTGGGCGGCTTTGGCTATGACTGGGTGTCGGGCAACGCGACACCGGTCCCGATCACTTATGCCGAGGCGATGCACCTTGCCGCACGCCCCGGCGGGCGGATCGACCTTGCCCCCGAGGTGCTGAACACCAAGATCGCCGCCGTCGATGCCGCGCGCCGGCTGCACCGTATCTGGATGCTGGACGCGGTGTCGGCCCACAATCAGCTAGCGGTTCTGGCGCAGCACGAAGTTGCGGGTGTGGCGCTGTGGTCAGTGGGGGGCGAAGATCCCGGCCTGTGGCCCCTGCTGGATCGCAAGGGCGCGATTGCGGCCGGAACGCTGGAACAGGTCTCGCTGGCCGAAGACGTGATCTACGAAGGGATAGGGCCGCTCTACCGGCTTGCGTCCGGGGCGGTGGCGGGGAAACGCGACTTGCTGCGCGACCCCGACAGCGGGCTGATCACCGGCCAGAATTACACCCGCATCCCCCAGCCCCATGTGATCGAACGCTTTGGCCCGCCCGGCGCCGATGAAATCGTGCTGTCATTCGATGACGGGCCAGACCCGCGATTCACCCCCGCCATTCTTGACATCCTGCGAGACAAGCAGGCGACAGCGACGTTTTTCCTGCTGGGGCGCAATATCATCCGCCACCCCGAAATCGCCCGCCGGATCGTGGCCGAGGGCCATGAATTCGGCTCGCACAGCTTCTTTCATCCCGACATGGCGCGCACGACCGTCGCCCGGATGCAGATGGAACTGAACGCGCTGCAACGGCTGCTGGTCAGCACAACCGGCCGCGGCACGATGCTGTTCCGCCCGCCCTACGGGCGCAGCGAGGGGCCGCTGACGGCCGCCGAAGTGCGCCCGCTGACCGTGACCGATGCCGCCGGATACATCACCGCGGGCGGCGACATCGTGCCCCCTGACTGGACCGGCCTGAGCGCCGAACAGATCGTGGCGCTGGTGATGGCCGAGGTGGGCACCGCTGGAACGGGGGGCAAGGTCATCATCCTGCACGACGCCGGTGGCGACCGCTCGGCCACGGTCGCGGCGCTGCCCGTGCTGATCGACCGGCTGCGGGCGGGCGGGTTTCGCATCGTGCCGATGTCCGCGCTGCTGGGGATGGAGCGCGATCAGGCGATGCCGCCCGCGACCGGCTCGACAGTGACCTTCGACCGCTATTCCTTTGCGCTGCTCGCGCAGATGGGGCCATGGCTGGCCTCGATCTTCTGGATCGTGGTGCTGGTCGGACTGGTCCGTTCGGTGAGCATGCTGGCGCTGGCGTTGTGGCGCGGGCGATGGCGTCCAGACCCCGCGGTAGCTGGCTGGACCCCGCCGGTCACGGTGCTGATCCCCGCCTACAACGAGGAAAAGGTGATCGCTAGGTCCATCGCGGCGGTGCTGGCCTCGGATTACCCCGATCTGCGGGTGATCGTGATCGACGACGGCTCGTCGGACCGAACGCATGAAATCGCGCTGGCAGCCCATGGCAACGACCCGCGGGTACAGATATTGCGGCAGCCCAATCAGGGGAAATGGGCCGCGCTGAATACCGCCTACAGCCACGTCACGACCGAGATCGTGGTGGCCATCGACGCCGATACGATGATCGCACGCGATGCGATCAGAGGGCTTGTTCCGGCGCTGCGCGACCCTGGCGTTGGCGCGGTCGCGGGCAATGTGAAAATCGGCAATCAGACCCGGCTGCTGACCCTGATGCAGACGCTGGAATATGTCACCGCCCAGAACATCGACCGCCGCGCATTCGAGCGGATCGGCGGCGTGATGGTGGTGCCCGGTGCGATCGGGGCCTGGCGGGTCGAGGCGGTGCGCAAGGCGGGCCTTTACAGCAACGCAACCGTCGCCGAAGATGCCGATCTGACGGTCGCCGTGCAGCGTGCCGGATACCGGGTGCTGTTTGCCGAAGATGCCATCGCCGTGACCGAAGCCCCCGAAGGCGTGGCAGAACTGATGCGGCAGCGCCTGCGCTGGACCTTTGGCATGATGCAGACCGCGTGGAAACACCGCGGCGCCGCGCGCGAGGGGCGGCCGGTTGGTCTGGTCGCACTCCCCGATCTGGCGCTGTTCGGCATCGGCATGGGCCTGTTGGCACCCTTGGCCGATCTGGTGCTGCTGGGGCTGTTTGCCGACATGGTGGTCAGCCTGACCCTTGGCCTGCCGGTGCTGGGCAGCCGCCTGCCCGCGCTGATGCTGGCGGGGTATCTGGCGCTGCCCGCGATGGACATTGTCGTGGCCGCAACCGCACTGCGGTTTGAACGCCGCGAAAGCCTGCTGCTGATCTTGCTGATCCCGCTGCAACGGCTGATCTATCGCCCGCTGCTCTACATCACGGTCTGGCGCGCAGTGCTGCGGGCAACCACCGGCCAGATCGCAGGCTGGGGCAAACTTGCCCGCAAGGGCGTCGCGCAATTGCCGGGGCAGTAACGCCCCGGCAAGCCACCTAGAACATCTGGCAGGTGCTGGCGATCTCGCCGGGGTTCACCGGGTAATCGGGGCGCGGGTTGATCACGACATTCTGCAACGCGGTGATGCGATTCATGCAGGTCTGGGTCGAACCGACCGAAACCTTGCCGCCGCCAATGTAGATATCCAGCCACGGATGGCCGCGGTGGCCGGTATGGCACGGCCCGTCCTGCGGGCGGTTGCCGTCGCCGCAGACATCCTCGACGATGGCGTATTTCTGCAACCGTTCGATATAGAAGCGAGTGCCCGGCGCAAAATCCAGCGTCTGTCGCCCACCCTCGATGCGGTGGCCCACGGCAATCGTCACCGGGTCGGCATAGGTGCCGGTGCCCCCGGCCTTGCGGTGGATCACGGGTTTCGAAATCTCGGCCGATCCAGGGGGGGTGTTGTCCCAATAGCTGTAGCCAGTCAGATAGGCGGTAAAGCGCCGCTCGGACGACGACCCGCCACGCGGATCGGTCATCGAAGACACCGACGCCCCGGCAGGCGCCGCAGTCGCCCGGCTGGATGCCGCCAGATCAATGCAGGAAGCGACAGTCACAGTCGCCACAAGGGCTGCCGCCAGCCCGGAAAGTCGTCTTGCCATGTCATGCCCACCTTAAGGAACGGGGCGCTGTTGCCGCGCCGCTTGTGCGACAGGAACATATACATGAATTGAATTCTGGCTATGGGCGGCGCGGAACTGTGGCGAAAATGCGCCTATTGCTGAAAACTTTTTG
>NZ_PZKF01000031.1 GCF_003034995.1 Phaeovulum veldkampii DSM 11550
GAGGTGTTGTAAAGCCGGATATAGCCGAAGACGATGACAATGGCCGGAATGACCAGCGGTAACAGCGTGATGAACTCGATATAGGGCCGCAGGCGCGGCAGTTTCAGCCGCACCCAATAGGCAGTAGGCACCACCAGAAACACGCCAAAGACGATCGTGACCAGCGCCATCAGCACTGAATAGCTGAAGGTGTCCTGAAATCGCGGGTCGGCCAGCACCTTGGCGTAGGCGTCGAACGAATATTCGCCGCGCCGCATCTTCAGCGAAAACTCCACCGTGGCGAGCAGCGGCAGGAAAAAGTAGATCAGCCCGAGCGCCAGCGCGAGCCATGACAGGATGCGGGTCATTTCACCCACCTTTCGCTGCGCACCCGCAGCCAGATGTAAAGCCCGTTGGCAATACCCGTGACCACGATCATGCCGAAGGCGAGCGCATAGCCCAGATGCGGGTCTTGCAGCACGTCGCCGCGGATTTGCGCGAACAGAACGATCGGCACGATCGACATGGATGAGCCGGTCAGCGCATAGGCCGTGGCCACCGCGCCGAAGGCATTGGCGAACAAGAGCGCGAATGTGCCCAGCAGAGACGGAAACAGGATCGGCAGCGCCACCATGCGCCAGTATTGCAGCCCCGAGGCGCCCAGAATCTGCGCCGCCTCGCGCCATTCGCGCTTCAGCCCGTCCAGCGCGGGGGTGATTATCAGGATCATCAGCGGGATCTGAAAAAACAGATAGGTCAGCGTCAGGCCCCAGAATGACAACAGGTTGAAGCCCATCGCGTAGATGTTGATGCCAAACCAGTTTTTCAGCAGCACGGTGACAAGGCCCAGCCGCCCCAGCGTGGCCAGAAACGCAAAGGCCAGCGGCACGCCGGCGAAGTTGGAGGCGACGCCGGAAAAGGTCAGCAGCGGTCCGCGGACCCACCTGGGCAGGCCACCCAGCGTCACCGCGGCGGCGACGGCAAAGCCGATCAGGCAGCCCAAGGCCGCCGAGGCCAGCGAAATCTTGATGGAAATCAGGTAATAGGCCGGGATCGCGCCCTGAAACAGCCGCGCCACATTATCCAGTGTAAAATCGCCAGAGGGGGTGCGGAACGCGCCCAGAACGATGTTCATCGTGGGCAAGATCAGGAACAGCAGCGCAAAGCCTGCAAAGGGCAGGATGCCCAGCCAGCTGAACGCCATCCGGGGCCGCAGGGCGGCGGGGGTGGGGGTCGTCATGCGGTCGCGTCCGTCCCGTTGGGTCTTTTGTGATTGGCCCGCCCCGGCCTTGACCGGGGCGGACAGTGTCAGGTCCGGTTACTGGACGTTGGCGCCGACAACGGCATCCCAGCCGCCGGTGACGGCTTCCTTGTTGGCGCCCTGTTCTTCCAGCGTCGGGAAATAGGCTGCCTCATAGCTTTCGGCCGGGGGCAGCGCCGCCAGCAGATCGGCCGGGATCTTGCCCGCCGCAGCCATCGCGTTGAAGCGCGCCGGGTGGCAATAGCCCTTCAGCCAGCCCAGTTGGCCTTCGTCCGAATAGAGGTATTCCATCCAGAGTTTCGCCGCGTTCGGATGCGGCGCATAGGCCGAGATCGCCTGCACATAGACGCCTGCAAGAACGCCCGATTTCGGCACCACCACATCAACCGGCGGGTTGCCCGCCAGCGTGTCGCGTGCCGACAGGGCGTTATAGTCCCACATCACCACGATAGGCGTGGCGCCCTGCGCCAGCGTGCCGGCCTTGCCGATCACGGGGACAAAGTTGCCCGCCTTGTTCATTTCGGCAAAGTAGTCGAGCCCCTTGGCGCCCGACTCCGCGCCCGCCGCACCGCCGTTTGCCATGCCAGCGGCCAGCACCGCCAGAATCGCCTGGTTCGAGGCGCGCGGGTCGCCCGCCAGCGCGACCGCGTTGGCATATTCGGGTTTCAGCAGGTCGGCCCAGTCGGTCGGGGTTTCGGCCACGATGTCCTTGTTCACCATGAACGACATCACGCCGTAATAGTCGCCATACCAGTAGCCGTCGGCATCCTTGACCTCGGCGGGGATTTCGTCCCAGGTGGCGACTTTGTAGGGCTGGATCAGCCCTTCATCCTTGGCGGCGGGGCCGAACGACAGGCCCACGTCGATCACGTCGGGCGCTTGTGGGCCCTTGTTGTCCTTGTTGGCGCGGATCGCCTCCAGTTCATCGGCCGAGCCCGCATCGGGGTTCAACTCGTTCACGGTGATTTCGGGATACTTTGCCTTGAACCCCGCGATCACGTCGCCGTAGCCGCACCAGTCATGCGGCAGTGCGATGGTGGTCAGCATGCCTTCGGCCTTGGCCGCGGCTTCCAGCGCGGCCAGATCCTGGGCCTGGACCATCGCGGTCGAGGCCATCAGCGCGGCAGCGCCGGCAAGCCAGTGCATCGGTTTCATCGTCATGTCGGAACGTCTCCCCGTTTCTTGGAGGTCAGGCCCGGATTGGGCACCTGACCGCAATAAGCGCGTTTTGTGACACGTCTGCGACGTGGCGCCCCTGCAACAGCCAGCTTTGCCCCGAATCGGCGCAAGCGCAACAAATCTGTTACAATTCCGTTGCGGTGCCCGATGCCCCTACGCGCCCCAGGTCCGCTCCAACAGTGCCAGCCAGTTGCGATGCGCGATCTTTTCGATCAGATCGCGGCCATAGCCATGCGCCTCCAGTGCCGCCAGCAGCCGCGGCAGCCCTTCCGCATCGGCAAGATCGGCGGGCAGGGTGGCGCCGTCGAAATCAGACCCAAGACCAAGGTGATCCTCGCCCAGCACCGACAGGAGGTGATCAAGATGGCGCAGAACCGGATCCCATCCCGCGAACGGGCGGCGGCGACCGTCGGGCGACAGGAACGAGGTGGCATAGTTCAGCCCCACCATGCCGCCGCTGTCGCGGATCATCGCCAGTTGCCGGTCGGTCAGGTTGCGCGACGAGGGGGTGACGGCATGGGCGTTGGAATGGGTGGCGACCAGCGGCGCGGTGCTGAGCCGGGCCACGTCGTCAAAGCCGTTTTCGTTCAGATGGCTCAGGTCCACCATGATTTTCAGCGTGTTGCATTCGGCAATCAGCCGCTTGCCCGCCTCGGTCAGGCCCGCGCCGGTGTCGGGGCCAGAGGGGTAGGCAAAGGGCACCCCATTGCCAAAGGCCGTGGGCCGCGACCAGACCGGGCCAAGGCTGCGCAGCCCCATCGCATGCCACAGATGCAACGCATCCAGATCGGGGTCGATCATCTCGGCGCCCTCGAAATGCATGACCGCAGCGATCTGGCCTGCCGCCATCGCGGCGCGAATTTCAGCCACGCTGCGGCAGATTGTCAGCGCGCCGGTGCGCTCCATCCAGAACAGATGCCCCGCCATGGTCATCGCCACCGCCTGCGCGCGCTCCAGCGGGATCGGGTCGGGCAGCGGCAGGAGGTAGGGCGGGGCGTCCATCAGCGCCTCATAGTTGATGCCGTCACCCGCCTCGGGCGAGGGGATGTAGATCGCGAAAAAGCCCCCCGCAAACCCGCCCGCCTTCATTCGCGGCAGGTCAAGATGCCCCCTGCCGTCGCCGGTCAGCCAGATGTCGTCGCGTCGCGCCGGGTTGGCCATCAGGCGCAGCAGAAAATCGTTATGGCCATCGAAAACTGGAATCATTCTTGCCCCCTTGCAATGGGCCGAGCCTGCCAGAATGCCCAAAGGGATGCGAGGGGTGATCGGGGCTTTTCCACGCTGCACGCCCGCGCTATCGCTGGTGCAAACGGAGGCGGCCGATGAAACTGTTGCGCTATGGCCCGAAGGGGCAGGAAAAACCGGGGATGCTGGATGCGGGCGGCCGGGTCCGCGACCTGTCGCGCCGGGTGCCCGATATCGCGGGCGCGGCGCTGCATCCCGACGCGCTGGCGCTGCTGGCCACGATCGACCCCGAAATCCTGCCGCTGGTGCCTGGCACGCCGCAGGCCGACCTGCGGCTGGGGCCTTGCGTCGGGGGCGTGGGCAAGTTCGTCTGCATCGGGCTGAACTACGCCGACCACGCCGCCGAGGCGGGTCTGCCGGTGCCTGCCGAGCCTGTGGTTTTCGCCAAATGGACATCGGCCATCGCGGGGCCGGATGACGACCTGACGCTGCCGCGCGGATCGGTGAAAACCGACTGGGAGGTGGAACTGGGCGTGGTGATCGGCAAGCCCGGCAGCTATATCGACCGCGACGAGGCGCTGGGCCATGTCGCGGGCTATTGCGTGGTGAACGACATTTCCGAACGCGAATACCAGACCGAACGCGGCGGAACATGGGACAAGGGCAAGGGCTGCGACGGTTTCGGCCCGATCGGCCCCTGGCTTGTCACCCCCGACGAGGTGCCCGACCCGCAGGCGTTGCGCTTGTGGCTGGAGGTGGACGGCGTCCGTCGGCAGGATGGCACGACCGCCACCATGGTCTTCGGCGTGGCCGAGATCATTGCCTACATTAGTCAGTTCATGTCGTTGCAGCCCGGCGATGTGATTTCCACCGGCACCCCGCCGGGGGTAGGCATGGGGCACAAGCCGCCGGTGTTCTTGCGGGCGGGTCAGGTGATGCGGCTGGGGATTGCGGGGCTGGGCAGCCAGAGCCAGCGCGTTCTGTCCCCCGCGGTCTGATTTGCTGGACAGCCCCGCGCGCGCTGAACATAGTGCGCCAACCGCGCCGATCAGGGAGATATCGCGATGGTCCGTTCCCGTCTTGTTGCCGGCCTCGCCGCATCGGTGCTGGCCTTTGGGCTGGCGATGCCCGCTGCGGCGCAAGAGGTGGTGCTGAAGCTGCATCAGTTCCTGCCTGCCCAAAGTTTCGTGCCCGCCAACATCCTCGACCCCTGGGCCGACCGGATCGAGGCCGAGTCGCAGGGCCGCATCCGCATCGAGCGGTTCCCCGCGATGCAACTGGGCGGCAAGCCCGCCGATCTGGTCGATCAGATGCAGGATGGTGTGGTCGATATCGTCTGGACGCTGCCGGGCTATACGCCGGGCCGCTTTCCGCGGACCGAGGTGTTCGAGCTGCCCTTCATGGTGCGCGATGCCGAGGGCGCCAGCCGCGCCTTCTGGCAGCTGGCGCAAAGCGACATGCGAGACGCCGATTTCAAGGATATGCACCTGCTGGGCGCCTGGGTTCACGGCCCCGGCGTGATCCATTCGGCCCGGCCCGTGGCGCGGCTGGAGGATATGGCGGGGCTGAAGCTGCGTGCCCCCTCGCGCGCCACCACAAGGCTGTTGGAACAGTTGGGCGCGGTCGCCGTGGGGATGCCGGTTCCCGCGGTTCCCGAGGCGATGTCGAAAGGCGTGATCGACGGGGCGCTGCTGCCGTGGGAGGTGACAAGCTCGATCAAGGTACAGGAACTGGTTGGCCATCACACCGAGTTTCCGGGCCGGGGTGTCTATGTGGCCACCTTCATTCTGGCGATGAACAAGGATGTCTATGAGGGCCTGCCCCAAGACCTGCGCGCGGTGATCGATGCGGCTTCGGGCGAAGGGTTTTCGGCGCAGGCGGGGCGGCTGCAACAGGGGGCGGATGCCCCGCAGCGGCAGGTCGCGGCCGACCGCGGCAATGCCATCGTGACGCTGGACGCAGCCGAGGCGGCCCGCTGGGAAACCGCTGCCGCCCCGGTGACAGCCGCCTGGGTGGCCGAACTGGAGGCCGCCGGGATCGACGGGCAGGCGCTGTTGGACAAGGCGCGCGGCCTGCTGGCGCAGAACGCAAACTGAGTGGGGCGCATGGACCGGCTGATCCGGCAGATCGCGCGCCTTTCGGCGCTGGCGGGGGGCGTGGTGCTGCTGGCGCTGGTCGGCATGATCTGCGCCAGCGTTCTGGGCAATGCGACGCTGAAACTGGCGCAGATGGCCTGGGTTCAATCGACCTTGCCGGGTCTTGCCGAGGGGATGCGGGCTGCCGGGATCGGGCCGATCCGGGCCAGCTATGAACTGGTCGAAATCGGCGTGGCCTTTGTGATCTTTGCCTTCCTGCCCTGGGTGCAGATCACCCGCGGCCATGCCATGGTCGAGGTTTTTACCGCGCGCCTGCCGGCTCGCGCCGATGCCGCGCTGGCCGCGCTGTGGGAGGTGCTGATGGCCGCTGCCATGGTCCTGATCGCCTGGCGGCTGTATGCAGGCATGCTGGGCAAGGTGAAGAATGCCGAGACGACCTTTCTGATGCAGATCCCGCTGTGGTGGGCCTATGCCGCTTGTCTGGTCGCCGCCTGCCTTGCGGCGCTGGTCACGCTATGGGCGACCGTCGCCGCGCTGCGCCGCGCCGCGAGGGCCTGGGCATGAGTGATCTGGGTCTGGGCTTTTTGTCGTTCCCGGTGCTTCTGGCGCTGATCTTTGCCCGCGCTCCGATTGGCCTTGCGATGCTGATCTGCGGGGCGGGGGGGCTGACGCTGCTGACCGGCAGCCCTAACATTGTGCTGGCCAAGCTGAAGACCGAAACCTTTTCGACCTTCTCGAATTACAATCTGTCGATCATCCCTATGTTTCTGCTGATGGGCCAGTTCGCCACCCTGGGCGGCATGAGCCGGGCGCTGTTTCGCGCCGCGGGCGCCTTTGTCGGGCATCTGAAAGGCGGGCTGGCGATGGCTGCGGTGGGGGCCTGCGCGGGGTTCGGGGCGATCTGCGGGTCGTCGCTGGCCACGGCGGCCACGATGGGGCAGGTCGCGCTGCCCGAATTGCGGCGGGCGGGCTATTCGGGCGGGCTGTCCACCGCGACGCTGGCGGCGGGGGGCACGCTGGGCATTCTGATACCGCCCTCGGTCGTGCTGGTGATCTATGCCATTCTGGCTGAACAGAACATCGCCAAGCTGTTTCTGGCGGCCTTTGTGCCGGGCATCCTGGCGGCGCTGGGCTATGCGCTGGCCATCGCGCTTTACGTTCGCCGCCACCCCGAGGCCGCGGGCAGCGCGCCGGCGCTGCCGCTGCGCGCCCGGTTTGCCGCGCTGCTGCCGGTCTGGCCGGTGATTGTGGTCTTCGGGCTGGTGGTGGGCGGCATCTATGGCGGCTGGTTCACGCCGACCGAAGGCGCCGCGGTGGGGGCTGCGGGCACCGGGCTGATCGCCTGGGCCACCGGCGGCATGAGCTGGCGCGGGGTGCAGGATGCGATCCTGGAGACCGCGCGCACCTCGGCGATGATCTTTTTCATCATCCTCGGGGCGGCCTCCTACAATTCCTTCCTGGCATTTACCAGAGTGCCGCAGGAATTGTCGTCCTTTGTGGTGGGGCAGGGCTTCAGCCCCTGGGCGGTGCTGTGGCTCATCTTGCTGGTCTACCTGATCCTTGGCTGCCTGATGGACAGCCTGTCGATGATCTTGCTGACGATCCCGATCTTTTTTCCGGTAATCATGGGGCTTGATTTCGGCATGACACCCGAGGCCACCGCGATCTGGTTCGGCATCCTCGTGCTGATCGTGGTCGAGGTCGGGCTGATCACGCCGCCGGTGGGGATGAACCTGTTCGTTATCGCCGCGATGAACCGTGATGTGCCGATCTCTGCCACCTATGGGGCGGTGCTGTGGTTCGTGGCGGCAGACCTGATCCGCGTGGCGCTGCTGGTGGCCTTTCCGGCAATTGTGCTGGTCCTGATCTAGCCCCCATGATCGCGTTGTGATCTGAGTGGGTCGGCGGCCTCTCCCGCGGCATTCTCCGTTCGAGGGTTGCGCCAGATTGGCTGGCGGCCTGCGCCTCAAAAATGGGGGAGAGACCGGATACAGGACAGCATGTTCATCGGGCTGGATGTCCGTAAGGCGACGATTTCGGTGGCAGTGGCGCACGGCGAGCGTGGTGGAGAGGCCCGCCACCGGGGAACGCTGCCGCACCGGCCCGAACATGTGCGCAAGCTGGTGGAGAAGCTGGCCGCAGGGGGTGGCGGCTGCATTTCTGCTCCGAAGCGGGTCCGTGCAGATACGGCCTGCACCGCCAGTTGGTCGAGATGGGGCATGACTGCATCGTCGTGGCCCCTTTGTTGATCCCGGTGAAGGCGGGCGACCGGCTGAAGGCCGACCGCCGCGATGCGGTGATGTTGGCAAAGCGGCGTCGGGCTGGCGAACTGACGGCGGTCTGGGTGCCGGATGCGGCGCTCTGCAGGCGATGCGCGATCTGGTCCGGGCACGAGCGACAGCGGTCCGGGTCGCGGGCAAGGCGCGCCCGCATCTGCAGGGGTTTTTGCTGCGGCACAGTCGGGTCTATCCCGGGAAGAAGGAGTGGACAAAGGCCTTCAGGCGCTGGCTCACGTCTCGCGCGGTCGGCACACCGTCGTCGCCGCCGCGATCCGGCAGGCCTTCGATCAGCCCGACCGCGCTCATGTGGGCGAGATCTGGCGCAAGGTCGCCGAACTGCTCCGCCCGCGTTGGCCCAAGCTGGCAGACCTCATGGACGCAAGCGAACACGATGTGCTGGCCTCAATTGGGCTCCGCCCGTTCTTGCCTCAAACTGTCCACGGGACAGTTTGCCGCTTCGCGGACCGGCGCGAACTCCCCCGACAGCACCGCACCAACCCCATCGAGCGCCTGAACAAGAAAGTGAAACGGCGCGCCGATATCGTCGGCGTTCGGGCATTCCTTCGGACCGGTGGCAGTCATGCCCTCACTCCCCAACGAGGCCTCCATCATGTGCATGATCGGCGCCGTGTTGTTCGAGCAGAACGAGGAATGGCAGACCGCCAGCCGCTAGATGATGCTCGAGGCCTTCGCCCAGATCGACAAGGAGGAGATCGACCCCATTCTCAGCATAATCACAAAAGCCGCCTGATCATGCCCTCAGGCCATCCGGGAAACTACACCACCTTGGCGGACGTGAACATGAATTCGGACCAGGCCCCCCGTTCCGCGCGCCTGAGCGATGCGGGGCTGGCCCGTCCCTGTTGGACCTGGCGCATCGGTGCAGGATGGCGCCAAGGCGGCCCTGACCGGCCTCTCTCGACCAGCGGGCGATTTGCGGTATACATCTGAGGTGCAGGTTCCACTGCGCTGTCACCGCAAGCCATTCTGGCAAAGGTTTTGCAATGTCATTGGCTCGCAGTCCTGAGACGGTTGCAGAACGGGGATGCGGGGCGCGCCCCGGATGACCACGGAGGTGACGCAATGGCGCTACAGGCACTGACCGGGGCGCGGATTTTCGACGGCACCGCGTTTCACGACAACGCGGGGCTGTTGGTCGAAGACGGCGAGATCGTGGGAATTGTGGCGCAGGCCGATGTGCCGCGCGGGGCGGTGCTGACCGCGCTGCCGGGCGGAGCCCTGTGCCCCGGTTTCATTGACGCGCAGGTCAATGGCGGGGCAGGGCGGCTGCTGAATGATGCACCCGATGCCCCGACGATGCAGATGATTGCCGGGGGGCACCGCCCGTTCGGTACCACCGGCTTGCTGCCCACGCTGATCACCGATCACCCCTTCGCCGTCACCGCCGCGATTGCCGCCGCGCGCGAAGCGGTGCGCGCTGATGGTGCGGTGCTGGGCCTGCATCTGGAAGGGCCGCATCTGGCGCCCGCGCGCAAGGGCACACATCTGGCCGAGTTGATGCACCCGCTGGGTGACGCGGCCATGGCCGAACTGCTGGCCGCCGCGCGGCATCTGCCGGTGCTGCTGCTGACGCTGGCCGCCGAACAGGTGACCCCGGCGCAGGTGCGCGCGCTGACGGCGGCGGGGGCGGTCGTCAGCATCGGCCATTCTGATTGCGACCATCGCGCCGCCGCGGCACTGTTTGCGGCCGGGGCGCGCGGCGTCACGCATCTGTTCAACGCGATGAGCGGGCTTGGCCACCGGGCGCCGGGGCTGGTGGGGGCGGCGCTGGAGGCCCCCGACGTCTGGGCCGGCATCATTGCCGACGGCCACCACGTCGATCCGCTGGCGCTGCGCATCGCGCTGCGCGCCAAGCGCGGGCCGGGGCGGCTGTTTCTGGTGACCGATGCAATGTCTCTGGTGGGCCAGCCCGGCGATCGGCTGACGCTGAATGGCCGCGAAATTCGCCGGCTGCGCGACGGGCAGGGCTGTTCGCGGCTGACGCTTGCCGATGGCACGCTGGCGGGGTCTGACCTCGACATGGCCTCGGCGCTGCGCTTTGCGGTGGCCCATCTTGAGGTGCCGCTGGCCGAGGCGTTGCGGATGGCTGCGACCTATCCGGCCGATTTCCTGGGGCTGGGTAGTCGCGGGCGGCTGCGGCCCGGTGCGCGGGCCGATCTGGTGCATCTGGACGCGGGCTTGCAGGTGTGCCGGGTCTGGATCAGGGGCCGCGTTGCCTAGCGCGGCAACAGCCGTTCGATCTGGGCGACGATTTCGGGCGACAGCGGCTCGGTTCCCGCGCGCCATGTGGCGACCACCTCGCCCTCGCCATCCAGCAGAACCTTGCTGAAGTTCCAGCGCGGGGCAAAGCCCTTTTCGGCCCGGACCCAGCCGTAGAACGGATGCGCCGCCCGGCCGCGGACATGGGTGATGTCGGTCATCGGCAGTGTCAGGTTGAAATTCACCTCGCAGAATTCCTTGACCTTCTGGGTCGAGTTATATTCCTGCGCAAAGTCGTCCGAGGGCACCGCCAGCACCACCAGCCCGCGGTCGCGGTAGCGGTCCCACAGCGCCTGAAGCGCGGAATATTGCGGGGTATAGCCGCACATCGAGGCAGTGTTGACGACCAGCACGGGTCCGCCGCGCCAGTCAGCGGTATTCAGCGTGCCGCCATCGATCGAGGGAAACTGAAACGCAGGCCCGGCCATGGCGGGGGTGGCCAGCATCAGCAGAACGGCAAAGGTTGCGGGGCGGGCGGTCATGGCGGCAGTCTCCGGTCTGACGGGGTCTTGGGCATGACATAGCGCAAAATCGGCGCAGGCAATGGCCGCCAGCACCGGATGCCCGCTCAGGTTCGGTAAAGCCTGACCCCCAGCCCGCCATGCGGCACCGGCGGGCCGGGCGGCTGAAACCGCAGGCCGGTGGCCTTGGCCAGCGCAGGCTCGCTCGTCACCAGCCCCACGCGCCAGCCTGCAAACCGGGCCAGCAGGGTCTGACCCAGGGCGGCGTAAAGGCCATAGAGCAGCTTTTTATTGCCGATCCGCGCGCCATAGGGCGGGTTCACGATCACCAGCCCCGGCGGCCCCGGCGGCGGGGTCAGGTCGCCGATCGACTGCGCCTCAAAGGTCACCAGATCGCTGATCCCGGCGCGCTCGGCATTGGCGCGGCTCATCCGGATCGCGCCGGCGTCGCGGTCATAGCCAAAGAACCGGGCGGCGGGGCGGGGGCCGGGCGGTGCGTTGCGCATCCGCTGCCAGACGGCCGGGTCAAAGCTGGCTAGCTGCTCAAAGGCGAAATGGCGCGACCGGCCGGGGTGCAGCCCCGCGGCGATCTCGGCGGCCTCGATCACGAAGGTGCCCGAGCCGCACATCGGGTCAACCACGGCCTGGCTGCCGTCATAGCCGCATTGGCGCAGGAACAGCGCCGCCAGAGTTTCGCGCATCGGTGCCTTTGACACCGCCTCCTTGTGGCCGCGCTTGTGCAGCGACTCGCCCGAGGTATCCAGGCTGATCGTGCACAGATCGTCGTCGATGCGCAGTTTGATGACCAGTTCGGCCTCGGGCGAGATCGTGGCGCCCAGTTCCTCGCGCAGCGCGGTTTCGATCCGCTGCGCGGCGGCGCCCGCGTGATAGATCCGCGAGCCTTTGCATGCCGCCTCGACCCGCAGCGGCACATCCGGTCGCAGCGTGTCGGCCCAGGGAAACTTGCGCGCGCGCTTGTCCAGTTGGGCCAGATGAAAGGCCCGGAATGCGCCGATCCGTGCCAGCACCCGGCTGGCGCCGCGCAGTTCCAGATTGGCGCGCCAGACATCGGGCCAGCCGCCCTGCAGTTCCACCCCGCCCGCAACCGGCGTGGCAGAGGCAAAGCCCAAGGCCCGCGCCTCGTCGCACAGCAGAGGTTCAAGGCCCGGCGGGGCCACGAGGAAGATATCAAAATCAGCTTGCGTGTTCATCCCGCCCGCATAGCCGGGAACGGGGGCCGGATCGACAGCTTTCTGCTGCCCGCCGGCCCGGCGCGGCGGATCGCGCGGCCTCAAGCCAGCAGGGCATAGCCCAGCCACAGCGCCGCCGCCGCGATCACGCAGGCCACCGCGACCGAGCCCAGATCCTTGGCATCGCGCGCAAATTCTGCCCAGTCTGGCGACAGTTGGTCAACCAGACATTCGATCGCGGTGTTCAGCGCCTCGACCGCGATCAGGATCAGGATCAGCACCGCGAAAACCACGATCTTCAGCGCGCCGACCCCCACCAAGGCCAGC
Source organism: Phaeovulum veldkampii DSM 11550 (assembly GCF_003034995.1). Classification (GTDB taxonomy): domain Bacteria; phylum Pseudomonadota; class Alphaproteobacteria; order Rhodobacterales; family Rhodobacteraceae; genus Phaeovulum; species Phaeovulum veldkampii. The sequence continues at coordinate 12,238 of NZ_PZKF01000031.1, forward strand.
AGCGCAAACCCCGCCGCGCCGCCCAGCAGTTCATGGCGAAACGCGGTTTCGGCCCACAATCTGCGCAGCCCCGAGGCCGAATAGCCCCCCGCAGCCAGCAGATGCCGCCCGCCGGTAATCCGCCGCGGTCGTTCGCGGCGACTGTCATTGGTCATGCGGCCCCCCTGCATCACCCCGGTGTCCGGTGGCAGCCCGCAAACAGATTCAGCCCGTCGCGCCGCGCCCCGGTCTGAATATCCATCATTCCAAGCGCGGTGTGAAACAGGTTGTCATGGCTGGCCGGCTGCCCCGCCCGCGCCGACAGGCAGGCGACATCCAGCCCGAAGGCCGATTTATAGGCCTCGGACAGCCACATCACCATTGGCACCCGCGTTTGCGTCTCGGGCGCCATGAACCACGGCGCGCCATGCAGATACAGCCCGCCCTCGCCCAGTGACTCGCCGTGGTCCGAGACATAGAGCAGCGCCGGGATCACCCGGTCCTGCGCGGCCAGCATGTCGATCGTGCTGGCCAGAACATGGTCGGTGTAGGCGATGGTATTGTCATAGGCGTTGCGAATTTCGGCATCCGTGCAACTGGTCAGTTCGGCGCTTTGGCAGGCCGGGGTAAAGCGTTCATGGGTTTTCGGGTAGCGCAGGTGGTAGGCCGGGCCATGGCTGCCGATCTGGTGCAGCACCACCACGGTATCTTTGGTCATCGTTTCGGCAAGGTCTTGCAGCGCGCCCAGAAAGATACCGTCATCGCATTCGCCGTCGTGACAGAACGCGGGGTCATTCAGCGCGATCATCTGGCGGCTGGGAACGCGGGCGGCAATATGCTTGTCGCCGGTGTTGTTGTCCCACCATTCGACATGCACCCCGGCGTGGGTCAGCACATCGAGCAGGTTTTCGCGCGCCTCGCCGCGTTCGTAGGAATAATCCGTCCGCCCGAGCTGCGAGAACATGCACGGCAGAGATACCGCGGTGGCGGTGCCGCAACTGGTCACATCGGTAAAGGCGATGACATCGCGCGCGGCCAGTTCGGGTGTGGTGTCGCGGGCATAGCCGTTCAGTCCGAAATCCTGCGCGCGGGCGGTTTCACCTGCCACGATCACCGTCAGAACGGGTTTGCTGGCGGCTTGCAACAGCGGGCCGGGTCGGGCATCACGCCCCAGCGGCGCCACGACGATTTCGCGGGATTTCTGGATCATCCGCAGATACCGCAACGCGCCTGACAGCGGTGCGCCGGGCTGATAGGCCGCCATGAGTTCCTTGTTGCCGCGCAGCACGACCGAATATGTCTTGAAATCGGTCATCAGCAGCCCGACGCACAGCGCGGCTGCCAGCCCGGCCAGCCCCGCATGGCGCAGCAGATCGCGCGCCAGCGGCTGCGGTCGCACCCGCACCCACAGCACCATGGCCGCGGGCAGCAGCCCGAACAGCGCCACATGGGTCAGGAAGGCCGGGGTAATCAGGTGTTTGGATTCGGTCACCGTAGTCGTCACCGCGTTCTGGATCATCTCGCGGTCGATCACCACGCCCAGCGTATCGACATAGAACGATGTCATCGCCGACAGGATCAGCAGCAGCACCAGAACCGGCTTTTGCAGCCAGCGAAACCCCAGCAGCGTTATGACCAGCAGTGTCAGCGCCCAGACCGATGCGCCAAAGGCCGCCAGCGTACCCAATTGCCCCTCAAACAGCCGGTAGCCGTGCTGCCAGAACGTGTCATTGCAGGCGACCATGATGAACAGTGCGACAAGGCCGTTCAGTGCGGCGGCGGACACAATCGGGCGCTGCGGAAGGCGCGGCAGACGTGCAGAAGGGGCAGGGGTTATCATGCGGCAATCCTGAAGTTGCAATTGCTTCAGATCGCGCGCCAAGCTGACAGCAGGCTGAACGCTCAGGCCGGGATCAGCGCGGCCTCGAACCCGTCGTTGCGCCCCGGCGCGGGCGACGACAGCACCAGACGCGCGCCTGCGGCCTCGGCGATCGAGGCTGCGATGGCCAGCCCCAACCCGGCGCCGCGGGCGCGGCTGCCCGCCCGCTCGAACCGGCGGGTCAGCCGGTCAAGCTGGTCTGGGGGCACCACCGGGCCTGCGTTGACCACCCGCAGGCTGGCATCGGCCCCCAGCGTCACGGCGACAGGCTGGGCGGGGTCGCCATGGGTCAGCGCGTTTTCGATCAGGTTGCGGGCCAGAATCGCAAAGGCGTCCGGGTCCAGTCGTGAGGGGGCGGCGGCTGGCAGGCTCAGCCGCAGCCGTGGCGCGCCCGCGCGGGTGAAATCGGCCACGACCAGATCAAGGATCGGCGCCAGATCGCGCGGGGCAGGGGCCAGCACAGCGCCACCCTCGGCGCGCGACAGGTCCAGCAGCTTGGCGCCCAGCCGCGCCAGCCGTTGCAATTCGGCCTCGATGGCACGGGCGCGGTCGCGCAGCGGGCCGTCGGGTGCCTCGGCGATCAGCCGCTGGGTCTGCGCCAGCGAGGCCGCGACCGGGGTGCGCAATTCATGTGCGGCATTGGCGGTAAAGTTGCGCTCGGCCTCCAGCGTGCGCGCCAGATGCGCCATCAGCCGGTTTACCGCATCGCGGATGGGCATCAGTTCGGTCTGAAGCCCGGCCGTTGTCAGCGGCGCAAGGTCGGAGGCATCGCGCCCCGCCACCTCGGCCGAGAGCGCCGCCACCGGCCGCAACCGGCAGGCGGTGAACCACAAGACCCCGAGCAGGCTGAGCGGCAGCAAGACCAGCACCGGCAAAACCAGTGCGCCTGTTGTTTCCAGCGTCGCCTCGCGCCGGTTCTCCAGCGGTTCGGCCACCTCGATCAGATAGTCGCCCGAAACGGTGCTGCTGGTATAGATGCGATGATCGGCAGTGGTGCGATAGCCAGGGCGGGGCGCGGTGGCAAAGGTCTCGGCGCGCGCATCCTGAGATTGCAGCAAGATGGCGCCATCGCGGCCCCGCACCACATAGGTCAGATATTCCTCGTGCGGTCGGACTGGCGACACCCGGCGGGCGGGTGTGTCGGGGCCGGTGTTGATGATCTCGGTCACAGCCAGCGGCAAAAGGCGTTCGGCGGTTTCTCGCAGCGCGCTGTCGAACACCTCGTCCAGCTCCTCGCGCAGGACCAGCGCCGCGCCGAGGATCGCGGCCAGCCACATCAGGCCCAGCCCCAGCACCAGACCAAAGGCCAGATCGCGGCGCAGGCTGCGTGGCGCGCTCATGGTTGGCCCAGGCGGTAGCCAAGGCCGCGGTGCGTCTCGATCACGGCGCGCCCCAGCTTTTTGCGCAGGCGGCTGACATAAACCTCGATCGTGTTGCTTTCGACCTCGGCGTTGAAAGAATAGAGCCGCTCTTCCAGAATACCTTTGGGCACGATCACGCCGGGGCGCGCCAGCAGCGCCTCGAATATCGCCCATTCCCGCTGACTGAGCGTGACCGCCCCCTGTGGCCCGGTGATCGCACGGGCGGCAAGGTTGATCTCCAGATCGCCCAAGGCCAGCCGGGGGTTTGGGTTGCCCGCATAGCGCCGCGCTACCGCGCCGATCCGGGCCGACAGTTCGGCCAGATCGAACGGCTTGATCAGATAATCGTCGGCCCCGGCATTCAGCCCCTCGATCCGCTCGGTGATCCGGTCGCGCGCGGTCAGGATGATGACGGGCACCGCCGCCCCGCGCGCGCGATAGCTGCGCAGAAAATCCAGCCCGCGCCCGTCGGGCAGCATCAGATCGAGCAGGATCAGGTCATAGGCCACGGTCTGGGTGCAGGCCTGCGCATCGGCCAGCGTCTCGACCCAGTCAGGGGTGTGGCCCTCGGCCAGGATCTGGTCGCGCACGGCGGGGCCAAGGCCCGGATCATCCTCGATCAGCAATATCCGCATCTGTGGCCTGTTGCCTCCTTGCGCCTGGCCCCGCATGTCGGCGCAAGCTGACACCCGCCTGCGCGCCCGCGCAAGCCCCGTTCGGGCGTGGGCGACCGGGGTCGGCTGTTGATCGGGCCGGGCGCGCGGCCTATAGCGTGGGCAGCATGACCAAGGCGCGCAAGATCCCCACGCATGAGCTGACCTATGCCGCGCTGTCGGACATGGTGCTGTTTGGTCATCTGGCGCCGGGGCAGCCGGTCACCATTCAGGGCCTTGTGCGCGATCTGGGCGCGGGCATGACCCCGGTGCGCGAGGCGATCCGGCGGCTGTCGTCGCAGGGCGCGCTGAAGCCGCAGGGCAACCGCCGGGTGGTGGTGCCCCGGCTGGGGCTGGCCGATCTGGACCAACTGGCCTTTGCCCGCCTGACGATCGAGCCGAAGCTGGCGGAACTGGCGCTGCCTGGGCTGACGCCCGAGGCAGTCGCGGTGCTGCGGGCGCTGGATGGCGCGGTCGATGCCGCCATCGCGGCGGGTGATGTGCCCGGCTATCTGGAGGCCAATCACCGCTTTCACTTTATGCTCTATTCGGCCTCGGGGGCGCAGGTTCTGGTCGATATCGCGCGGTCGCTGTGGCTGCGGTTCGGCCCGTCGCTGCGGGTGGTCTGTGGTGCCGCCGATACCGCCGCGCTGCCCGACCGGCACGGCGAGGCGCTGGCCGCGCTGGAGACGGGCGACGCCACGGCGCTGGCGCGCGCCATCGGCAACGACATCGCGCAGGGCATCAATCAGGTGCGTGCGGCGCTGCTGGCGGGCGCGATCTGAAAATTTGATCAAATTGCGTTGACAGCCCTCATGCCCCGCCTATGCTGGGCCATCCCCGCGCGCCCTGCGCGCGCAAAACCTGCGAGACCGCGATGACCCTGATCACCAACCACCTGCCCACCGCCGAGTTGCAGGCTCTGGACGCCGCCCATCACATGCATCCCTTTACCACCGGGGCCGAACTGGCCGCCAAGGGCGCGCGGGTCATCACCCGCGCCAGGGGCGTCTGGCTGACCGATTCCGAGGGGCAGGAAATTCTGGATGCCATGGCGGGGCTGTGGTGCGTGAACGTGGGCTATGGCCGCAAGGATCTGGCCGCCGTCGCCGCCCGCCAGATCGAAGAACTGACCTATTACAACACCTTTTTCCAGACCACCCATGTGCCCGCCATCGCACTGGCGGCCAAGCTTGCCGAACTGGCGCCGGGCGACCTGAACCATGTGTTCTTTGCCGGCTCCGGGTCTGAGGCGAACGACACCAACATCCGCATGGTGCGCCATTACTGGGCGATGAAGGGCAAGCCGGAAAAGACCGTCATCATCAGCCGCAAGAACGGCTATCACGGCTCGACCATGGGCGGCGCCAGCCTGGGCGGCATGGCGGGGATGCACGCGCAGGGCGGGCTGCCCATTCCCGGCATCGTGCATATCGACCAGCCGCACTGGTATGCCGAGGGCGGCGACATGACGCCCGAAGACTTTGGCCTGGCCCGCGCCCGCCAGTTGGAGGAAAAGATCCTCGAACTGGGCGAAGACAAGGTCGCGGCCTTTATAGGCGAGCCCATTCAGGGCGCCGGTGGGGTGATCGTGCCGCCCGCCACCTACTGGCCCGAGATTCAGCGCATCTGCGACAAATACCAAATCCTGCTGATCGCCGACGAGGTTATCACCGGGTTTGGCCGCACCGGCAACTGGTTCGGCAGCCAGACCGTCGGCATCCGGCCCCATATCATGACCATCGCCAAGGGGCTGTCGTCGGGCTATGTGCCGATCGGCGGCTCGATCGTCTGCGACGAGGTGGCCGAGGTGATCGGCTCGGGCGAGTTCAACCACGGTTACACCTATTCCGGCCATCCGGTCGCCGCCGCCGTGGCGCTGGCCAACCTTCAGATCTTGCAGGATGAAAAGATCGTCGATCACGTCCGCGATGTGGCCCACCCCTATCTGGCCGAGAAATGGCAGGCCCTGACCGATCACCCGCTGGTGGGCGAGGCTCAACTGGTCGGGCTGATGGGTTCCGTCGCGCTGACGCCCGACAAGGCGCGCCGCACCGCCTTTGCCGAACCTGGCGCGGTAGGCTATCGCTGCCGCGAGCGGTGCTTTGCCAACAATCTGGTGATGCGCCATGTCGGCGACCGCATGATCATTTCGCCGCCGCTGGTGATCCGCCCCGAGGACATCGACGTGCTGATCGCGCGTGCGCGCAAATCGCTGGATGAAACCTATACCGCGCTGAAAGCCGACGGGCTGGTGGGCTGACCGCCGGGCGCTGTTTGAAGTCATCGGCCGGGGTCTGGCGCCCCGGCCGATTGATTCGAAGGCCGGTTTTCATCTCGCGTGCGCAATGGCGCGCGGGGTAGATAGTCTGCACAAAATTGCAGCGCGACAAAAACAACAGCCCCGCCAGGTGGCGGCCGGCTGCCGATTTACGGTCACGGTGCCGCGATGCGGCATAAGGCACATGGACAGCCCGCAGCGGTCAGCGCAAGCATGGAGCCTGCGCCGATTTTCAACCGTGAGGGTAATGTGCCGCAGGGTGCTGACCGCCTGATTCCGACCACCGCTGCCGCCTCTTTGGGCGCGGATGAGGTGTTTCCCATGGACGCCCTGTGCGAGGCGGCCAAGATTCTGACCGGCGCGGGCGATCCGATTGCAGCGATGCCTTCGGTGCTGGGGGTGCTGTCGTCGTTCATGGGGCTGCGGCTGGGGGCGCTGGCGCTGCTGCAAGACGGCGGCACCGCCAGCGACAAGGGCGCCAATGCGGCCGCGGTCAACCCCTATGTGGTCGCGGCAACCGCCGCGGGAACCACCAACAACCCCATGAATTGCCGGGCCATTCCCCATGCCGTGGCGCGCCATGTGCTGCGCAGCGGGGTGGCGCTGGTGTCTCGCGATCTGGTGGGCGAGTTTGGCGTGGCCGCGCTGCCGCCCGGCGCCCGGCATGAAAACTATGCGCTGCTGGCGGTGCCGATCCGCGATCAGGCGCATTCGCCCTTTGTGCTGGGGGTGTTGTGCGCCTATCGCGATCTGACTGGCGGCGCGGCGCGGTTTCTGGATACCGACCTGCGCGTGATGCAGATGATCGCCGCGATCCTGGAACAATCCATCCGCTTTCGCCGCCTTGTCGCGCGCGACCGCGACCGCCTGATGCAAGAGGCCCGCGCAGCCATCCATGCCGCTGCCGACGCCGTCATTCTGGCCCCGGCCGAGGCCAATGCCCAGCCCGAACCGATCGCCGACATCATCGGCGACAGCCCCGCGATCCGCAAGGTGATCGCCCAGATCCGCAAGGTGGCACCGACGCAGGCGCCGATCCTGCTGCGCGGCGAAAGCGGCACCGGCAAGGAATTGTTTGCCCGCGCCATCCATTCGCTGTCGGACCGCCGCGCGCGCCCCTTTGTCAAGGTCAATTGCGCCGCGCTGTCGGCCAGCCTGCTGGAATCGGAACTGTTCGGCCACGAAAAGGGCGCCTTCACCGGCGCGCTGGCGCAGAAAAAGGGTCGGTTCGAACTGGCCGATACCGGCACCCTGTTTCTGGACGAAATCGGCGAGATCAGCCCCGAGTTTCAGGCCAAACTGCTGCGCATCCTGCAAGAGGGCGAATTCGAGCGCGTCGGCGGCTCGAAAACCTTGCGGGTGGATGTGCGGCTTGTCACCGCGACCAACCGCGATCTGGAACGTGCGGTGGCCAGCGGCGCCTTCCGGGCTGACCTGTATTTCCGCATCTGCGTGGTGCCGATCATGCTGCCGCCGCTGCGCGAACGGCGCGATGATATCCGGGCGCTGGCGACGGGCTTTCTGGAGCGGTTCAACAAGCGCAACGGCATGGACAAGCGCATCTCGGATGCGGCGCTTGCGCAACTGAGCGCCTGCAACTTCCCCGGCAACGTGCGCGAGCTGGAAAACTGCGTTTCGCGTGTGGCGGCGTTGTCTTCGGGCACGGTGATCGGCCCCGACGATCTGGCCTGCAACGCGCAGTGCCTGTCGGCTGATCTGTGGCGGCTGCAAACCGGCGAGGGGTCGCCGGTGGGGGGGCTTGGCGCCTCGCCGCTGTCGTTGCCGGTTCTGGGGCGGCGCCCCGATCCGGTGCCCGAACCGATGGTGGCTCCGGCGGCGCCGGTTGCCGCGGCCCCCGCCCCGGTCCGCCCCGCCGCCGCGCCCGGCGACGAGCGCGCGGCCCTGGTCGATGCGATGGAGCGCGCGGGCTGGGTGCAGGCCAAGGCGGCGCGTCTGCTGGGCATGACCCCGCGCCAGATCGGTTATGCGTTGAAAAAGCACAACATCCAGGTTGAAAAATTCTGATCTCAACGGTTGAGCCGCCCCCTGCCCACACGCGGCGGGGGCGGGTTTCCGACACCGCCCCCCGCTTTGTCGGCTTTGCGACCCTCGGGCCGCGAAACTTGCCCCAAAACCCCTTGCTTTACGACATCCGGCGGTTGGCACGCTTCTTGCTTCTGTCTTTCCAGCGATCAGAGGAAAGGGCCGGACATGGCGGGCAACATCATCTCACTGGGCGGGCTGCAGGTTGCGTCGCGCGATGATTTGGGCAAGGCGCTGGGCGCGGGTTCTGCGGGGGGCTGCGCGTCGTCCGGTTGCGGGTCAACCGCGGGCCCGGCCGACATGGATCCGGCCACCTGGGCCAAGGTCAAGGATCACCCCTGCTATTCCGAAGAGGCGCATCACTATTTTGCCCGGATGCATGTGGCGGTGGCGCCCGCCTGCAACATCCAGTGCAACTACTGCAACCGCAAATACGACTGTTCCAACGAAAGCCGCCCCGGCGTGGTGTCGGAACGGCTCACGCCCGATCAGGCAGCGCGCAAGGTGCTGGCGGTGGCGGCGGCGGTGCCGCAACTGTCGGTGCTGGGTATCGCCGGGCCGGGCGATGCGGCCTTCGACTGGAAACGAACCAAGGCCACCTTTGATCTGGTGCAGGCGCGCCTGCCTGACATCAAGCTGTGCCTGTCGTCGAACGGGCTGGCGCTGCCCGACCATGTCGAGGAACTGGTGGCGATGCGGGTGGACCATGTCACCATCACCATCAACACGCTGGACCCCGAGGTGGGCGCGCAGATCTATCCGTGGATCTATTTCCGCGGCGCGCGCCTGACCGGGGTCGAGGCTTCGCGCATCCTGATCGAGCGGCAGATGCAAAGCCTTGATCTGCTGGTGGCGCGCGGGATTCTGGTCAAGGTCAATTCGGTCCTGATCCCTGGCATCAACGATGCGGGCATGATCGAACTGAACAAGGTGGTCAAGGCCAGGGGCGCCTTTCTGCACAACATCATGCCGCTGATCTCGGACCCGGCGCATGGCACGCATTTCGGCCTGACCGGCCAGCGCGGGCCGACCGCGGCCGAGCTTCAGGCGGTGCAGGAGGCTTGCGCGGGCGGTGCCAACCTGATGCGCCATTGCCGCCAGTGCCGCGCCGATGCGGTGGGCATGCTGGGTGAGGACCGCGGGCAGGAGTTCACGCTGGACAAGCTGCCCGAGACGGTCGAGGACGCCCCCGAGGCGCGCGCCGCCTGGCGCGCCTGGGTCGCGCGCGAACGCGAAGATCGGCGCGAGGCAAGCGCCGCCGCCGCTGCCCTGCTGCCCGCCGCCCTGCAGCCTGCCGCACCGCCGATGCTGGTGGCGGTGGCCACCCGCGGCGGTGGCCGGATCAACCAGCATTTCGGCCATGCGACCGAGTTTCAGGTCTATCAGGTCGATACCGCCGGGGTGCGCTTTGTCACCCACCGCCGTGCCGACAACTATTGCCTGGACGGCCACGGCGAAGACGACCGCTTGGCCGAGATCATCCGCACGCTGGAAGGTGTGCCGGTGGTGCTGTGTTCGCGCATTGGCGAGGCGCCACGCGCGCGGCTGGCCAGCGCCGGCATCGAGGTGATCGACGCCCACGCCGAAGACTACATCGAAGCCGCCATTTCGGCTGTTTATGCCACCCGCAACCCCCAAAGCGGTGCCCTTACCGCCTGACCTTTCCAAAGCCAACAGGAGTTAGCCATGGCCTACAAGATCGTCACTTCGTCCTGCACCGTTTGCGGTGCCTGCGAATTCGAATGCCCCAATGCCGCGATCCGGTTCAAGAACGATACCTATGTGATCGACGCTGCGAAATGCACCGAATGCGATGGCGATGCGCCCAAATGCGCCGCCGTCTGCCCGGTGCCGAAAACCTGCATCCCGGCTTGATCCATGCCCGAAGGCCCGGCCCCGCTGGACTGGCAGGGCGCGGCAATCGCCTGCGCCGACTGCCGGTTTCACGCCCGCCTTGCGGCGGGTGCCTGCGGACAAGGCTGGGCCTGCGTGCAGGACCGCTATTTCAAACGCATCGAACGGTTCTTTCTGCTCAATCCTGATCTGGCGGATGACTGCCTGACCCATCCGCATTTCGAGGTGCGCGCGCAGGCTGCCCGCACCGCCACGCTGTTCCGGCTGCCGCCGCTGCTGGAAGACGCCGATCCTGCGGTGCGTGCGGTTGCGGTGCTGCGGCTGCCTGCGGCGGCGGCGCGGCGGCTGATGCGCGACCCGGACCGTGCGGTGCGGGTCGCGGTGGCGCACCGGCTGCCGCCGGGCGATCTGCACCCGATTTTGGCCGATGCCGACCCCTATGTGCGCCTTGTGGCCGCGGGCCGGGCCGATCCGGGGGTGTTGGCGCTGTTGATGCACGACCCCGACCCCGGAATCCGCAAGCTGGTGGCCGAGCGGATCGCGCCCGAGGCGTTGGCCCGCTTTTTGCCCGACCCCGAGCCGCTGGTGCGTCGCGCCGCCGCGCGGCGGATCGTGCCCGAGGGTTTGCCGGGCTTTGCCCGCGACGTCGATATCCGCGTGCGGCACGCAGTGGCCGAGCGCGCCCCGGCTGATCTGGCGCGTGCGCTGCAAGCTGACCCTGAACCCCTGATCCGCGAGGCCGCCGCGCAGCGGCTGGCCGCGCTTGCAACCCGAAAGGATGCCGATGATGTCACCCGATGACCAACCGATCGAGATTTATGCGCCGCCGGTCTATATGCCCGGCGACAAGGTCCGCTCGCGCCTGACGATCCGCAACGACGGCACCATGTGGGGGGTCGAGATCGGCGAGATTGTCGTGCGCAAAGGGGATGTGGGCTATGTCCGCGACATCGGCACCTATCTGCAACAATTCTACATCTATGCGGTCGATTTCATCGACCGTGGCACTGTGGTCGGGATGCGGGCGCGCGAACTGACCGAACCGGAGGGCGTGCAATGAAGGTGATGATCCGTCAGACCCCGAAAGGGCTTGAGGCTTATGTGGCCAAGAAAGACCTTGAAGAGATGATCGTGGAAACCGAAACCCCGGCGATCTGGGGCGGCTGGGCGCGGCTGTCGAATGGCTGGGTGCTGGACCTGCCCGCCTTTGACACGCCTCCCAAGCTGCCGATCACCGTCGAGGCGCGCAAACACCCCGAAGCGGAGGGCTGAGCGGTGGAAGATGCAGCACGCCTGCGCGCGGCGCTGGCTGAGGTGGCCGCCGGGCGGCTGGTTCCCTATCTGGGGCCTGCGGTTTCGGCGCTGGGGGCAGGCGGCGGGCCAGCCTCGCCCGAGGCGCTGTGCGCCCTGATCGAGGCGCAGGTGCGCCCGCCCAAACGGGCCGCAGGCAACCTGTGGGCGGTGGCGCAATATGTCGAAAGCCGCCGCTTCCGGGCGACACTGGAAAAGATCGTGCGTCAGGCCTTTGCCGCCCCCGCAGGCCCGAACCCGGTGTTTGACTGGCTGGCGCGGCTGCGCCCGCCGATGGTGGTGGATGTCTGGTATGACGGCGGTCTGATCGCGGCCTACCGGGCGGCGGGCGGGTCGGCAGACTGGGGCTGGGTTCAGGGTGTCAGCCGCAATGGCGAATGGGATGAAATCTGGTTTCGCAGCTATGATGCCACCAGCGCCCTGCGCCCCGGCGGTGCTGACCCGGCCTGGCCCAGCCTGATCTACAAGCCGCATGGTCTGGCAGCCGAGGGCACCTCGTTCCTGATGTCGGATTCCGACTATGTCGAGGTTCTGACCGAAATCGACATCCAGTCCCCGATCCCCGATGCGGTGCAGGCCCGGCGCGGCGGGCGCGGGTTCCTGTTTCTGGGCTGCCGGTTTGACGATCAGATGTTGCGCACCTTTGCCCGCCAGATCACCAAACGCTCGGGCGGGGGTCATGTGGCGGTGATCGAGGGGCCGCTGACGCGGATGGAAGGGCTGTTTCTGGAAGAACTGGGCATCACCCGGCTTGATCTGCCGTTGTCGGCCGTTGTGGCACAACTGGCGGAGGCCGCGGCCTGAGGGGGCGCGGCTAGCGCGCCAGCTCGGCCCGCCGTTTACGGTCATAGGACGAGGGAATCCCCAACGATTCCCGGTATTTCGTGACGGTTCGGCGGGCCAGCGTCACCCCGGCCTCGGTCGCCAGCTTGACGATCGCCGCATCGCTGAGCGGGTTGGCGCGGTCTTCGGCGGCCACGATCTCGCCCACCAGCGCGATCACCGCATCCTGCGACTGGCCTTCGCCGGCATCCGCCGCCACGGTGCGGCTGAAAAACGCCTTCAAGGGCACCGTGCCGCGCGGGGTTTCGATCAGGCGGGCGGCGGTGGCGCGGCTGATCGTCGAAGGATGCAGGTTCAGTTCTGCCGCCACATCTTCCATCGACAGGGGCCGCAGGTGGCGGGCCCCGTGATCCAGAAACGCCGCCTGATGGCGCACCAGACAGGCCGCGGTGCGCAGCAGCGTGACCTGCCGCCGCTCGATCGCACGCACCAGCCAGCGCGCCTGCGACAGCGAGCGGTTCAGATAATCGCGCGCGGCGGGATCGTGCGCCACCTCGGGCAGCGTCTCGCCGATCAGCCGCAGCCGCGGCAGGCAGGAGCGGTTCAGCTCCACCTCCCAGACCCCGGCCTTGCGGCGGGCGCAGAGGTCGGGCGGAAAAATCGGCGCCCGGTCGGAGGCAAAGCTGTCGCCCGGTTTCGGGTCAAGGCTGCGGATGATCGCCAGAGCGGCGCGGATATCGTCGATCTCGCAGTCGCACAGTGCGGCCAGATCGGCCAGCCGCCCCGCCGCCAGCAGATCCAGATGACCAAGGATCGTCTCCATCTCCCAGGTCAGAAGGCCGCGGTCGGCGGCCTGAAGGCGTAGGCATTCGGCCAGATTGCGAGCGAAAATTCCTGTGGGTTCAAACTGTTGCAGCCGCGCCAGCACCGCTGCCGCGCGCTCTGGGGGCGCGCCGCAGGCATCTGCCACCGCCTCGGATGACGCCGACAGCCAGCCCGAGGGTTCCAGTGCCTCGGCAAAGGCCAGCGCCAGCGCGCGGTCTGTGGGCGTGTCAAAGGCCAGCGCGATCTGATCCGCGACATGGGCAAACAGGCTGACCGGCGCGCCTTCCAGCGCCGCGATCTCGTCCCAGTCGGGGCCAGTTGCGGCCGGGCCGGCGGGCAGCGGCGCCGGCGGGCGCAGATCAAGGCAGGGGTTTTCCAGCGCCTGTTCGGCCAGATAATCAGCCAGATCGAGATTGTTCATCTGCAGAATCCGCAGCGCGGCCTGCATCTTTTGTGTCATCGCCAGCGTGGTCGTCTGGCGGAAAACCTGGTTCATCTCCATCCGTCAACCCTGACACGAGGGCGCGACGCAACCGTGGGGCGATCATGTCGCAGGGGGATTTTGGGGCAGGCACGCGGGCCGGTCTGCCTGCCAGACCGGCAGGGGCCGTGCGCCTGCCCATTTTGTCAGCCGAACTTGAACAGAATGCCGTAGCCGCCGCGCGGGTAGGACCATTCAATCTCGCCGGTGGATTGGCAGACGATCCGGCAGGAGCCGCATTCCATGCAGCCATCGGCCACGACCTCGACGCGCCCCGCCTCGTTCAGGCGGTAGCAGCCTGCGGGGCACAGGTCGGTCATCGCCTGCAACTCGGGGCTGTCACCTTTGTTTTGCTGGTGAATTTGCACATGCGACCGGCCCTCATCGACCTGATAGCGGTTTTGGTAAAGCCGCTCTTCCATCTTGGGGGCGGGTTTGTCTTTCTTGTCGGTCATCTCCAGGCCCTCGCCACTTTGAACAGATCGCTTGCCATCCGCAGCCATCCGCCGCGGGCCTTTTTCAGATCGCGCAGCGCCTCGGCTTCCTTGGTGCGCTTGTCCACGCCATCCACCCGCAGGAACGACTGGAAGGCCCGGTTCAGTGCGCTGGGGTAGGTGGTCAGCAGTTGCCGGTTGCGTTCCAGCAGATGCGGCACCTTGCGGTATTTCTTGAGGTCTTTCATGACAAAGCTGTCGGCCAGCTTGTCACGATACAGCTTGAGGTTTTCGTTGGTGACGGGCTTGCCCTCGGCCTTCAGTTGAATGAGGCTTTCGGCCGCCAGCCGCCCCGAGGTCATCGCCAGGTTGGAGCCTTCGCGGTGCACCGCGTTCACGAACTGCCCCGCATCGCCCACGATCAGCCAGCCATCACCGGTCAGCGTGGGGATCGCGTCATAGCCGCCCTCAGGGATCAGGTGGGCGACATATTCCTTCATCTCGGCCCCCTTCAGCAGCGGCGCGACCGAGGGGTGCCGCTTGAAACGGTCGAGCAGTTCATAGGGCGGAACCCGCGTCTGGGCGAAATCCGACAGGATGCAGCCCACCCCGATCGAAATGGATTCCTTGTTGGTATACAAGAACCCCGTTCCCACCATGCCGGAGGAGACCGAGCCGATCACCTCGATCACCACCCCGTCTTCCTCGCCTGCAAGGTTAAAGCGTTCGCGGATGGTTTCTTCGGGCAGGAAATGGGTTTCCTTCACCGCAAGGGCGACATGGTTGGGCTTGATCTCGGGCCGCAGGCCCGCGCGCTGGCCCACCACGCCGTTCACGCCCTCGGCCAGCACCACGACATCGGCAAAGATCGGCCCGCCTTCGCGGTCGGTCAGCACGCCGATCACCTTGCCCGCGTCGTTCTTGACCAGATCCTTCACCGTGGTTTCGGTGATCAGAATGGCACCCGCCGCGCGCACCTGCTTGGAAAACCACTTGTCGAACTGCGCCCGCAGGATCGTGTAGCGGTTGGGCTTTTCCTCGTTGAAGTCATCGCTGCGGTATTGCGCGCCGGTGTGCGATTTCTCGGACAGCATCCAGAACCGCTGCTCCACCACATGCCGTTCCAGCGGTGCGCTGTCGCGGAAATCGGGGATGATGCGTTCCAGTGCGTCGGAATAGAGAATCGCGCCCTGCACGTTTTTTGATCCGGGGTATTCGCCGCGGTCGATTTGCAGCACCGAAAGCCCGGCCTTGGCCATGACATAGGCGGCAGCATTGCCCGAAGGCCCGGCCCCCACCACGATGGCGTCGAAATGGTCTGTCATCGCACCTTCCTCCTTAGCTGGCCAAGGCGCGCGCGCCGAGGCGGCGGGCAAAGGCATCGGTCAACGCCGGTAGAACCGTCAGCGCATCGGCCACCACGCCCAGATGGGCGAATTCGAAGATCTTGGCGTTGGGGTCGGTGTTGATCGCCACGATCAGATCGGCGCCCTCGACCCCGACCCGATGCTGGATCGCGCCGGAAATGCCCGCCGCGATATACAGCCGCGGACGGATCGTGTTGCCGGTCTGGCCGATCTGGCGCTCGGCCGGGGCCCAGCCTTTCTGCACCACCGGGCGCGAACAGCCCCAGTCGCCGCCCAGCGTGCGCGCAAGGTTGCGCACCAGCGCAAGGTTGGCCTCATTCTTCAGCCCCATGCCGCCCGCCACCACGATATCGGCATAGGCCAGATTGGCCTCTTTGCTGGTGTTGTCAGAGACGAATTCCAGCACCTTGGTGATGATGTCGTCTTCCTTCATCCGCAGATTGTCCCAGATCATCCGGCCCGAACGCTTGGTGTCGGGTTCCGGCATCGCCATCACGCGCGGGCGCACGGTGGCCATCTGGGGGCGGTGGTTCAGGGTGTAGATGGTGCACAACAGCGTGCCGCCAAAGGTCGGCCGCGTGGCGCCCAGGCACATGTCGTCGTCAATCGCGAGTTCGGTCGCATCGGCCGTCAGGCCGGTTTGCAACGTGGTCGCCACCGACCCGGCCAGATCGCGGCCCAAGGGCGTGGCCCCCAGCAGCAGGATTTCCGGCTTATACTTGTTCACGAGGTCGGTCAGAACCTGCGTGTAGGGTTCGTTGCGATAGTCGGTCAGCGCCTCGTCCTCAACGATATAGCAGACGTCGGCGCCATAGTGGTAGGTCTGCCGGATCGCGGTCTTGGTGGTTTCGGCCTTGGGGCCGATCACCACGCCCGCCAACTGGCAGCCCAGCTTGTCGGCCAGCTTGCGGCCCTCGCCCATCAGCTCCCATGAAACCGGGTGCACCTTGCCCCGTTCGATTTCCACCAGCACCCAGACGTGCTTGTAGTCGCGGAACCTTTCAGGCAGTTCCTTGCGCAGTCCGGCGCGGCCGGCGGGTTGGGCTTGCGGGGTCTCGGCCATGGAAAGCCTCCTTTCAGCGGGCGGCGGCGGTCACGACCGCCTCAAGTTTCGGATCACGGGCGAACAGCAGGTCGATCAGCGCATCGCCGATCTGGGCGGGGGTCTTGCCCTCGACCGTCACCATCTCGGCCTTTTCGGCGCGGGGGGACGGGGCGAAGACGCGCTTGACCACCGTGGGTGAGCCGCGCAGGCCACATTTCATCGGGTCTTCGACGCCTGCCTGTTCGGCCGACCAGACGGTGACATCGGCGCGCGCCGCGCGCAGCAGGTCTTGGACCGTGCCACGGCGGATCGTGTTTGTGTCTTCCAGCATGGTGATCAGGCAGGGCAGTTTCGACCGCAGCACCTGCACGCCCCCTTCGGAGCGGCGCCGCACCACGATGCCCTGCGCGGCCAGATCAAGGCTGTCGATGGCCGAGACATAGGTCAGCTGGTTCAGCCCCATCCGCCGGGCGATGCCGGGGCCGACCTGCGCGGTATCGCCGTCAATGGTCTGCTTGCCGGTAAAGACGATGTCGATGGGCCGTTCCTCGGCCAGCGTGGTCAGTGCGGCGGTCAGCGCAAACGAGGTGGCCAGCGTGTCTGACCCGGCAAAGCGGCGGTCGGTGATCAGCACCGCCTTGTCGGCGCCCAGCCCAAGCGCCCGGCGCAGTGCATCTTCGGCCATCGGCGGCCCCATCGACAGCACCGTGACCTGCCCACCGTATTCGTCGCGCAGGCGCAGCGCCTCTTCCAGCGCGAACAGGTCATAGGGGTTGATGATCGTGGGCACGCCCTGGCGCATGATCGTGTTGGTCACCGGATGCACCCGGATCTGTGCCGAATCCGGCACCTGCTTGATGCAGACGACGATGTTCAGGCCCGTTGGTGCGGGTTTCGGGGGCTCCAGCGCCTCGATGATCGGCTCGTCCATGGCGGTTCCTTTCGCAGTCATTCAGTCAGCAGCAAGACGCAGGCCCGCCAGCGGCACGAAGGCGGGGCGTTGCGGGCGGGCATTGGCCAGCACCTTGAACACCTTCTGTTCAAGCGGAGTGCTGGTTTCGAAATCCTGATGGGCATGTGCCAGCGCCTCGCGGGCGATCAGGAACACGGCCTGATCAGACAGCCCGTCCATCTCGGTGCGGGCCAGGTATTCGCCAAAGCGTTTGAGAACATGCAGCCGCGCGACGTTCAGAACCTCGGGGCGGAAAGGCAGGTCCAGCAACGCGAACATGTCCTCGGCCGAGGCGGCGGCGGTGATCTGGCTCAAGAGGGCGGGGCGGGGGGTCATCGGTCTCTCCTGTTTGTCGGTCATCGTTGCGCCAGCGCGGCCATCAGCCCGGCCAGATCGCCGGGCCCGGCCCAGCGTTTTTCACGCGTGGCCCAGTCGCGCAGCGCAGGCAGCAGCGTGCGCAACGTGGCCTCGTCATGGGGCAGCCCGGCCTCTGCCAGCGCGCGCGAGAGCCCGGCCAGCCCGGAATGCTTGCCCGCCACCAGCCGGTGCGCGCGGCCAAACCGTTCCGGCGGCAGCGCCGCGCTTTCATAGGTGGCGCGATCTTTCAGCAGGCCATCGACATGAATCCCCGCCTCGTGGGTAAAGACCGCATCGCCGACGATCGGCTTGGCCACCGGCACCGGCCGACCCGAGGCCCGCGCAACCAGATCCGACAGCGCGCACAACTGATCCAGCGCGATGCCGGTGGGCCGCCCCAGCGCGGCCATCACCGCTGCAACCTCTTCCAGCGCGGCATTGCCCGCGCGTTCGCCCAGACCGTTGACAGTGACTGACAGATGGCTGGCGCCCGCACGGGCGGCGGCCAGCGTGTTGGCGGTGGCCATCCCGAAATCGTTATGGGCGTGAAACTCCAGCGGCAGCGCCAGCCGTGGCAGCAGCCCCGCCACCAGATCATGCGCGCCAAACGGGTCAAGGATGCCCAGCGTATCGGCCAGCCGGAACCGGATCGCCCCGGCCCGTGCCGCAACCCCTGCCAGATCGGCCAGAAACGCCGGATCGGCGCGCGAGGCGTCTTCGGCGCCAACCGAGACGGCAAAGCCCGCCTGCGTCGCGCGCCCCACCCAGGCGGCCAGTTCGCGCCGCACCCAGTCGGCGCCGACGCGCAGTTTGCCCGCCATCTGCCGGTTCGACGCCGGTGCCGCCACATGCAGTCGGCGCACACCGCAGGCCGCGGCGGCCTCGAAATCCTCGGGCCGCAGGCGGCACCAGACGACCGGTGCGGCGTGGCGCAGATCGGCGGCAAGGCTGCGTATCTCGGCAATCTCGGTCGGGCCCATTGCGGCCACGCCCAGTTCGATTTCGGCCAGACCGGCGCCCTCCAGCGCCCGCGCGATGGCGCGCTTTTCGGCCAGGCTAAAGGCCACGCCCGCGGTCTGTTCGCCATCGCGCAGCGTGGTGTCGCACAAAACGACCGGGCCGCAGGCTGGCTGTTTCATTGCGCGCCCTCCGCAAGGGTTTGCCCGGCGCCAAAGGGCGACAGCGCGCGCAGCCGTTCGATGATGGGGGGCAGAACCTCCAGCACGCGGTCCACCTCAACTTCGGTCGTCTCACGGCCCAGCGAAAACCGGATCGCGCCATGCGCGGCGGTAAAGGGCACCTGCATCGCGCGCAGCACATGGTTGGGTTCCATCGCGCCCGAGGCGCAGGCCGAGCCGGAGGAGGCCGCGATCCCGGCGCGGTCGAGCATCATCAGGATCGCCTCGCCCTCGACGAAATCAAAGGCCAGCGCCGAGGTGTTGGGCAGCCGGTCGCGCAGATCGCCCAGCACCCGGACCTGACCGATCCGCTTCAGCAGGCCGCGCTCCAGCCGGTCGCGCAGCGCGGCGACGGGGCGCAGATCGCAGCCGGTGGCAAGTTCTGCGGCGCGGCCAAAGCCTGCGATGGCGGGCACGTTCTGGGTGCCCGCACGGCGTCCGCGTTCCTGATGGCCGCCCCGCAGCAGCGGCGCAAAGCGCGTGCCACGGCGCAGATACAGCGCCCCCACGCCCTTGGGGCCGTGCAGTTTGTGCGCGCTGACCGAGGCCAGATCGACGCCCGCGGCATCCAGCTTCAGCGCAACCTTGCCCGCAGCCTGCACCGCATCAGTGTGAAACAATGCGCCCGCCTTGTGGGCGATTTCTGCCAGCCCCTCGATCGGAAAGACGGTGCCGGTTTCGTTATTGGCCCACATCAGCGACACCAGCGCCGTCTGTTGCCCCAGCGCGGCGCGGTAGGCGTCAAGGTCGAGCCGCCCTTCGGGATCAACCCCGATCCGGTGCACCCGCACCCCGGCGTTCTGTTCCAGCCAGCCGCAGACCGACAGCACCGAAGGATGTTCGACGGCAGAGGTGACGATCTCGCGCCGGTCGGGGGTGGCGGCCAGGGCGGCCTGAATGGCGGTGGTGTTGGCCTCGGTGCCGCCCGAGGTAAAGATGATCTCGTCGTCATGGGCCGCGCCCAGCAGCCCGCGCACCGCCGCCCGCGCGGCGATCAGCGCGCGCGCCGCCACCGTGCCCGGCCCGTGCATCGACGCGGGGTTGCCGAAATGCTCCGCCAGATAGGGCAGCATCGCGGCGACCACCTCGGGGGCGGTGCGGGTCGTGGCGTTGTTGTCCAGATAGACGGGGGTCATCGGCGGGCCCTCAGCTTTTCGGCACGGGGATGACGCGGATCGGCCGACCCAGCGCATCGGCGATGCGCTTTTGCAGGCCACCCAGCGTCAGCGAGGCCAGTTGGCAGCCGGTGCACGCGCCGGTCAGATGGACCTGCACACGGCTGCCCTCGAATTCCAGCAGTTCGACATCGCCGCCATCGGCGCGGAAGACGGTGCGCATATCGTCCAGAATGCGGGTGATCTCGGCCAGTTCCTCGGCAGGCGCCAGCGGCACCTCGCGCAGTTTGACGGGGCGGGCAGGCTGCGGCGGCGCGATCGGCACAAAGGTCTGGCGCGGCGAAACGGGCATCGGGGTGGCGGCGGGCAGGGCGGGTGCCACAGGCTCCGGCTCGCCGGTGAATGCGGCCAGCGCCGCGCCCAGCGCCTGACGACCGATCTCGGGTGCCTGCATCCGCTCGGGCGGCAGCCCGCCCAGCGCTTGTGCAATATCCTGCCCGGTCAGTCGGCGCGCCTCGTCCAGCGATTTGCCGGTGACCAGTTCGGTCAGCGCCGAGGCCGCCGCGATGGCCGAGCCGCCAAAGCCCTGAAACCCGGCCGCCTCGATCTGTCGCGTCTCGGGGTTGACCCGTAGCGTCAGCCGCAGCGCGGCGCCAGCGGCCAGCGATCCGGCCTCGCCCACCGCATTGGCATCGGCCAGCGGGCCTGCGTTGCGCGGGTTGAAGAAATGGTCATGGACCTGTTCGGTATATCCCGGCATCTCGCGCCCCCTCAGCAGAAGGATTTGCCGCAGCCGCAGCTGCTGGTGGCGTTGGGGTTGTCGAACACGAAGCCCGAGCCATCGACGCTGCTGACAAAGTCGATGGTGGCGCCGTCCAGATGCGCCCCGCTGGCGGGGTCAACCAGCACGGTCACGTCGCCGGCTTCGATCACGGTATCGTCGGGGGCCTGCGTCAGTTCCAGCGCCATGCCGTATTTCAGCCCCGCGCAGCCGCCAGACTGAACCATCAGCCGAAGCCCGATCACGGGCTGGCCTGCACCGTCAATGGCGGTCTTGATGGCGGCGCGAGCGGCGGGGGTGATCTCGATCATCGGACTCTCCTGTCAGGGCCAAAGCGTCTGAGAATGATGAAGCAAGAACTGTGCCAACCTGTGACGCCCATGAAATCAGGGGGTTGGCAGGGGCGGGGATCGGGGGTGTCGGGTATTGCGCGGGGCAATGTGCGACAATGGCGGCTTTGCGACAGCGCCTAGTCGGCCACAGGGGCGAGGCAGGCCGACCGTTCGGGGCAGTCGTCGCAGTTGGGCGCAGGGCACAGCCCGCTGCCGCCCGCGCAAATCTGACGATAGAAAAACCGCTTCCAGCGCAGGTTGTGCCGGTTGGCGGCAAACAGTCGCGGAAATTCACGAGCGATCAGGCCGCTCAGGCGGGCACGGTCGGGCAGG
>NZ_PZKF01000032.1 GCF_003034995.1 Phaeovulum veldkampii DSM 11550
CGGGCTAGTATTCTTCAACGAGGTGGTGTCCGAGGCAGCTCGGGCCGGGGACGCTGCGCCTCTGATTAAGTCGGTCGTGGCCAAGACCCAGTCTGAGGGATTCGGCGTGATTCGAGAGAACAGCGAGCCGTGGGTCGCCGACCTGAACGCACGGATCGGGTCGTTGCAAAAGCGCGCTAAGGATCTCAAGAGCGTAACTGACTTTGACACAGATGAATACCGGCGGCAGGCAAAGGACTTTTACTCGGATCTGCGCGAGTCGTGGGAACGGGCCGTAGAGGAGGTTCTCTTTCGGAAGACCGTTCAAAGGTTCGTGCCCGACGTCAAAACGCAGAGCCTTAAAGAAGTTACTGTCACCGACGAAGACTACCGGACCATCTACTTCGCGATGAAGCGAGCTTCAGAGCGGTCCGGCCACGATATGTCTGCTGGCAGAGATTTGCCGCAACCTTCTCCGGATGAGATGGCAGCTGATCTCAAAGCGCTCGACGATTTCAGAATCGAGATCGACAAGAGGAAGAAGGCAACTTCCGCCGCGCGATCCGCGCTCGAGAACCCGGTAGGCGCAAAACTGATTTAGGGAGCCGAGCATCGATCGGGTGAACGTTTCGGATGTCCGCTTCCGTCGCTTTTTGAGCCGGATGGTGTCCAGCCGCTGACAGTCCCAAATGTGGTCGATGGTCGGTGCCGCAGCGAAGGCTTGGTTCCCGTAGTTAGCGCCTGCGTAGCGCTTCGTGCTGCGGGCGTCACGCTTGGCCGCCTCGGGCTGGGACCGGTCATGTGCTGTGCTAGGCACGAATGACGGCGTTGGATCGTTCACATTTTCCATTGCATCCGGTCGGGACCGAGGATGTGGTACTCGTAGTGGCTGCCTGGGTTCCGCCCGCCTTTCTTCAGGGTGGTCAGCAGGATCAGGGTGTTGTCAAGCCGGACAATTCTCGTGTTCCAGTTTCCGGGGCTGAACCGCGCGCCGAAGAGGGGCGGGATGTCTTCACGTGGGTATTCGCGCCACAGGTCCGGTCCGGCTGCGGTGAAGTCTGCCGGAGGATCGTCGGCTTCATGGTCCGGCATGGTTCCCAGCCAACATTCGGCCAGCATCGCGGCGGCCTGATCCTCCGGATCGGGCCGGGTCAGGCGCAGGCGGTTGCCCTCGACTTAGAGGAGTGACTCGAAGGACCAGAAAGCGCGCTCGTCTTCTGACGTTGGGGTGTCGTTACGCAGGTGGCGCAGTGCCTCCAGCGCGGGCGGGGTCGAGGACGGTGTTCGGGTTGCAGAAAGAGGGACAGCCCGTCGGAATTTCGGGGCGACGTGATGGCGAAGAGGCGGCGTGCCGTTGCTGGCCATGGTTCGGGGTGCGGAGGACGGCCGGGTCGGCCAGCCTCCGCGCCTGGACCTGCCGCCCAGTGCGCTGCGGCGCAGCAGGGGGGCGTTGCGGCAAGCAAAAGGCTCACCGGACCCTCTGAAAAAGAACAGGAAAAACAAATCAAGAAACGGGGTGGGAGGGTCCAGCAGGCTGCTGGTCGCAGCGATCGATCGGCCTCCGGGCCGGTCGAATCGCGAGAAGGGGTCGAGGGGGTATCCCCCTCGCGAACGGGTTTTTGTGATGTCGGGGGCCCCCCGACAGCGCAAAAACATTAGTGAGTAACAGACCGGACATTCCCACGGATTTTTCGCTGAGTTTTTTCACGCCCCTCGCGGAGGCTTGGACCAGCGAAATCTGCCCGGAACCTGATCATGTCCATCCACGCCCATTTTGACAAGGCCGATCGTATCGAGCGGCTTGATGAGGCCCCGATTGTCCTCCGGTTCGAGCCGATGTTCCCGCGTGATCTGAAACGCCGGGAGATGCACGGGAACCGGCGCGGGGGGGATCTCACCCATATCCGCGCGCATCTGTCCCATCTCAACTGGCAGGAGATCGGCGGACCGGATTGGATCGACAGACTGAACGCACGCATTGCGCAAGCGGCTCAGGAGAACCTCCAGGAGGAGATTGACGCGAGGACGCGCAAGGGGCGCCACAAGGAGGCGCGAGAGGTCAGCCGCCGTGGCCTGGTCGATCCCTGGAAATATACCCGGCTCGGCCCGCTTCGCGAAGGCGTCCTTACCGTCAACAAGCGGTGGCTGGGGGGTACGGGGTTGGAGGAGTGGGACCTGCGCCGTGTCTTCGATTTTCTCGATAGCGCCATGGACTTCCTGACCGAGAACTTTCCCGGTGATCAGTTGTTGGAAGTGCATGCCGATGTCGACGAGGAAGCCTTCCATCTGCACTTCGTGGTCGGCGTCTGGGTTGAAAAGTTCAGCGAAAACAGGGGACGCCAGCGCCTTCTTCAGCCCTCGGCCAACCCGCTGATCGCGCGCTATGAGCATGCGCAGGACGTCGCTGGGGAGGCGTTTCTGGCTCTCGGGATTCATCGCGGGGAACGTAGGGCCGAAGCTGTCCGGCAGGCGCTTGCCGCAGGACTGGAAGTGCCTGAACCGCGTCGGCATATCCCGCCGACTCAGTGGCGCCGGGAACAGCGGCGGCTTGCGCTCGAGGACCGGGACCGGATCCGGGAAGCAGCCCGGGCCGAGGCTGCGGCCACCGTCGCGGATGGCGTGGCGCTGGCGAAGTCCGCGGTGAAGAAGTCCCGCAAGCGGTCCATCGCCGAGGCGAAGGCCCGGAAGGCGGAGACGGATCGGCAGGTCGCAGCTGCCGAGCGCGACCGGACCCGTGCGGAGGCGCAGGCCGAGGTTGCGCTGCGCGCGAAACGGGAAGCCGAGGACGCCCGTCGCGAGGCGGATCGGCAGGCTGAAGCGGCGCGCGCGCAGTCCGTCCGGATCATAGGCTCCGCCAACGACCGCGCCGGCGTGATCCTCTCCGACGCGAAACTGGTCGGGACCAAGGCCCTCAAGAAGGCGCGCAAGCGCGCCGCCCGGGAAACCCAGGCCCAGCACGACGAGGTCCGGTGCATGAAGGCGGAGACCGCCATCGAGTTGCGCCGCGGTCAGCTGGCTGCGGCTTTTGTCCGGGGGCGGACCTTCCGTCTCCAGGAACGGGCGAACAGCCTCAGCCGCGACATCGAGACGAAGGCGCAGATCTGGGCGGAGCGGGAACGCCAGCACCGGGAGGCGGAGCTGCGGCTGGCCCGGATCGAACAGGAGCGCACGGCAGCGGAGGCTGCGATCACGCAGGCGAAAGATGCCGCCGCCGGGATCCTTGCGACGGCCGAGACGCGGGTCGAGGAAGCCCGGCAGGCTCTGGCGAAGGCTGACGCGGACCGGATTGAAGCCGAAGGTCTTGTCTCGGCGGCCCGGGAAAAGGCCTCTCGGATCACGGAGGCTGCGGAGGACCGGGCCGGGGTGATCGTCGCAGACGCGACGGCGCTCGCGACCGTGACGCTGCGGAAATCGCGCAAGCGCGCCATCGCGGAGGCCCGAACCCGGCGGGCTGAAACGGACCGGGCGGCTGCCGTTGCCGAACGCGAGCGGGAGGCCGCGGAGACCCGGGCTGAACAAGCCCGGCAGGCGCAGGCGCGGGCCGAGGCCGAACGCGAAGCGGCCGCGGAGGCTGCGATGGCGGCGCAGGCAGAAGCCGCCCGTGTTCAGCAGGCGGCCGAAGCAGCGGCGGACCGGATCCGGACCGAGGCGGTTGCGGCCGCTGAAGTGGAGCAGGCGCGGGCCGATGCTGCGCGTCAGGCCCGGGACGAGGCTGAGGCCGCCCGCCTCGCGGCGGATCAGGCGGCTGCCGAGGTGATCGGGAAGGCTGACGCCGAACGGGCCGAAGCTGCCCGGGCCACTACCCGGGCCCAGGTGGTCACGGCCGGGCTTGCCGCGCTGACCGAAGAAATGGCCGCCGGGACCCTGGGCGTGCGGGAAGGCGGTCGCGTGATCGCGCGTGCACCGGAGCTGTTGCGTCCGGCCTTTCCTGAAATCGGCCCGGCAGTTCGGGCCGCCGCGACAGTCGCGGAACAGACCCGCGCGGCGCGGCGCGAGGCAGATGCCGTCGGTCGGACGACCGAGGAGGAACGCGAAGCGGCGAAGGAGGAGATCGCCCGGAAGCGGGCCGCCGCAACTGCGGCTATCGCGAAGGAGCGCGAGGTGGCCCGGGACGAACTCGAAAGGCAGCGGCTGGCGGTGACTGCGGACCTCGACATGAAGCGCGCAGACCTGGACCGGCAGGAGACCGAGGTGAAGAAGCAATGGGCCTTCCTGGGCACCCTGCTGGAGCGGTTCGAACCTCTTCTCAGGAAGCTGATGCAGTGGCTGTCCCATCCGGATCTCCCTTCGTCGATGAAGGACGAAGGGATCGGTCTGGCCGCCGAGGCCTTCAGCGTGTTGGGCGCCTTGCGGCAGGACGATCCGGATCCGTGACGCCTGTTGCGCCAAGTTGAAGGTGACGGATCGTCCCGCATCTGGGCGCGGGGGGCAGGGTGTGCCGACTGTGGTCCTTATGTGACGAGGGTGATCAACGTTTGATGAAGGGTGCCGCTGGTCCGGATTCGCCCGTTAAGGCAGCGCCGGGAAATCGCCGCGCCGGTGCCGCTCGACCATTGCGCGCAAGGGTTCCGGCGCCAGCACCTCCACCGCGTCGCCCCACATGTACAGAAACCAGGCCATCTCCAGATGGCCCGAGGCGGTGAACCGAACGGTCAGGCTCCCGTCCGCCTCTTCGGTCATCTCCTGTGTTGGGTGGAAAAGGAACTCTCGAGCAGTGGGGGCTGCGGCGGGGGTGAAGCGCCAGACAACCTCGCCGTATTCGGCATCCGTGTGGAAACTGCCGAAGGCGCGGGCGGCGTGGGTGGACAGGTCGAACGCCGGGTCGCGGGCGAAGCTGTCGGCCTCCAGCCGGGCCGAGGTGATCCGGTCGAGGCGATAGTGCTGCATCCGCCCGTCGCCGCCCGCCTCACGCGCGACGAGGTAGCGGCGGGTGCCGAGGAGCAGGCCATGCGGTTCCAGCCGCCGCGCGCGGTCGGGGTCGCGGCCCCCGGCGTAGACGACCGTCAGCACATGCGGCCCCTTCAGCGCCGCGCCGATCACCCCCATCAGGTCCGGTCCAACGCGCACCCGCGGGCCGGGGCGCGAGGCGAAACCGTGCGCTTCCAGCACCGCTTCGGCATCGGCTTCGGCCCGGCGGGCGTGCGGCCCCGGCATCGCCGCCAAGAGCCGGTCGCGCAGGCCGGACAGGGCGCGCACCTCGGTCGCCAGCCCCTCGCGCTCGGCCCGGCGGATGGCAAGTTCCAGCGCCGCCAGTTCGCTGTCGCGGATGCCCTGGGCCAGCATCAGCCGGGCGTCATCGGCGCGCAGTTTCCAGAACTTGCGTCGGTCGTCATCCACCCGCGTGATGCAATGGGGGAACATATCCTCCAGCGCTTTCGTCATCCGCTGCGCGGTGCGGCGGTCGACGCCGAACTCCTCCTCGATCTCGGTCAAGGACACGCCCAGATAGCGGGCGGTCGCGAGTTCCGCGAGGCGCAGGAGGTCGGCGGCTTTCTGGAAGGACATCGCAGCACCCTGTCAGAATTTGCCACCCTTATGCCCCAGATTGAGGGTGTTGACGATTCCTTTACCACGATTCCGCCCCCACCCCTTTCAACAGGAGACCCCGATGCAGATGAACCACGCCGCCTTCGCCCGTTCGCCCGCCCTTCGCGTCTCGCTCAAAAGGGGCCTTGCGCGGCAGGTCATCGCGACCGCAGACCGCGACGCGCCTGACATGCCGGGCCTCATTCGCATGGCGGCAGGCCTGCGCCCCAACGCCAAGGCGGTGGAACGCCTTGCCCTTCGGCTGAAGGGCCGCCCCGGTGTGGTGCGCGTGGCGATGGCGCCCGGCGGCAAGGCGCTGAGTTTCATCACCCGCGCCGTGCGCGCGGTCGAGGCGCGCGTCGGAGGCGCGACGGTGTTCCACGAAACTGGCCTGATCTACCTGCGCGCCCGGGTCGGGATGGTGGGCCCGATCCTCGGCTTCCAACTGTCCGCCGTCAGCTTCTGCACCCATGCGCTGGAGCGGCTGGTGGAACGGTCCGAGATCGACCTTCAGAACGCGCTACTGCCGCAGGTCGATGCCGAGGCGCAGGCCATCTTCCGCGGCTGGGATCGTGCGGCCCGGATCGAGGAGGCGGGCGACGAATACTACCCTGCCGCCTCGCCGGGCCTCTGGGCCGGAGGCCATGACGAGATGGCGCTGGACCCGGACTGGGGGCTGTCCAACGGCTGCGGGCGTCTGCCGGTCTTTTCCGCCCGCACCTTCCTCTCCGAGGCCGAGATGCGCCCGACCGTCTGGCTGCGCTGGAAGGATGATCCCGCCTGCCGGATGGCCTGAGGCAAGGGGTTGATCGGGCGGGATTTCCCGGCAAGGTTGGGACAAGGGCAAAGGCAGGTCAGGCATGAACGCATTCCGGTTTCTTCACTCTTCCGACCTGCATCTGGGCCGCGCCTTCGGCGGTTACCCCGAAGGCATCCGGCACAGGTTGCGCGAGGCGCGGCATGGGGCGATTGCCCGGCTGGCGCAGGCCGCGCGGGCGGGCGGGGCCGGGGTGGTGCTGCTGGCGGGCGATACGTTCGACGCCGAAACCCCCGCGCCCGAGACGCTGCGGCAGGCCCTGCGCGCGATGGGGGAAGAAGGCGATCTGACCTGGGTCCTGCTGCCCGGCAACCATGACAGCCTTGCCGCATCCGAACTCTGGCGGCGCATCGCACAGGACGCGCCCGCGAACCTGCGGGCCATCACCGATGACGCCCCGGTGGAACTGGCCCCCGGCCACTGGCTCCTGCCCGCGCCTTGCACGCAGCGCCGCCCCGGCCGCGACCTGACCGAGGCGATGTCGGCCCCCACGCCCGAAGGCGCGCGGCGGATCGGGCTTGGCCACGGCGCGATCACCGATTTTTCCGGCGAGGAAGGGGCGACCGGCATCATCCCGCCGGATCGCGCCGCGCGCTCGGGCCTCGATTACCTCGCCCTTGGCGATTGGCACGGGCAGATGCAGGTGACGCCCGCCACCTGGTATTCCGGCACGCCGGAACCCGACAGCTTCAAGCATGACGCACCGGGCCGGGCGCTGCTGGTCACGCTGGACGGCCCCGCGCAGGTAACGCCGGTGGACACCGCGCAATTCCGCTGGATGCGCCCGGCGCTGGACCTGCTGCCGGGCGAGGATGTGGCCCCGCGCCTCACCGCCGCCCTGCCTGTGGCGCGCGCGCGGGATCACCTGCTGCGGATCACCGTGACGGGGCGCCTTCCGCTGGCCGACCGCGCCGCGCTTGAGGCGGCACTGGACGCCCGCGCGCCGGATTTCGGCTGGTTCGAGGCGGACTTGTCCGCGCTGGCGGTGGAGGCGCTGCCCGAAGACCTGGACCAGATCGACCGGGCGGGCGCGCTGCGTCAGGCGGCCCAGGTGCTGCTGGCCGAGGCCGGGGATGCGGCCCTCAGCCAGGCGGACCGCGAGACGGCTCAGGCAGCCCTTGCCCGGCTTTATGCGCTCACGCAGGAGGTGCGGGCATGAGGCTGCGGGCGATCGAACTGACCAACGTCCGCCGCTTCGCGGGCCAGCGCGCGCGGCTGTCGGGCATCGGCGACGGCATCACCGTGCTGTCCGAACCCAACGAATTCGGCAAATCCACCTTCTTCGACGCGATCCATGCGCTGTTCTTTGAAAAGCACGGCAGCCGGAACGCCGCGATCAAGGCGCTGCAACCCCATGCCGGGGGCGCGCCCGAGGTGGCGGTGGAGGTGGACCTGCCCGAAGGCCGGTTCCGCATCGCCAAGCGCTGGATCAGCAAGGCACAGGCGCAGGTTCTGGACGCCACCGGCCGCCTGATCGCCCAGGCCGACGAGGCCGAGGCCTGGATCGACCGGCTGATGGGCGGCGGGCTTGCCGGGCCTTCGGGCCTTTTGTGGGTGCGTCAGGGGCTGATGGGGCTTGAATCCGACGACAAGCGCGAACGGGAACGCGACCTGTCGGCCCGGCGGGACCTCATGTCCTCGGTCGCGGGCGAGATCGACATGATGACCGGCGGGCGGCGGATGGATGCGGTGATCGACCGCGTGGCCGAGGCGTTGGCGAAGCTGGCAACCGATGGCGGCCGCCCGAAGGCCGGGGGCGAATGGAAGCGCGCGGTCGATGAGGCGGCGGCGCTGGCGGCGGAAGAGGCGGTGCTGCGCCCGCGGGCAGAGCGGCTTTCGGGCGATCTGGCCCGGCGGACCGAAGTGAACCGCACGCTGACCCGCCTGACCGACCCCGCTGATGCCGCTGCCCGCGCGCAGGCGCTGACGGATGCGCAGGCCGCGCATCAGGCGGCGCTGGCGCACCAGGCCGAGGTCGCGCAGGCCGAAACCGCCCTGCGGCTTGCCCGGCTGGATGCCGACCGCGCCGGGCAGGAGATCGCGGCGGCGGAAACGCTGGCCGCCCGCGTGGCCGCCGCGCAGACCGCGCTGGCCAAGGCGGATGATGCCGCTGCCGCCGCCCGCGCCCGTGCCGATGACCTTGGCCAGCGCGACCGCGCCGCGGCCGGGGCCGCCGAGGCGCTTGCACACCAGACCCGCGACCTGCGGTCCCGGTTGCAGGCCGCGACCCGGGCCGAGACCGCGCAGGCCGCAAAGGCACAGGCCGAGGACCTGCAACGCCGCTTCGACCGCGCGACAGGGTTGCAAACGAGCCTCGACCAGACCCGCGCGCAGCGGGCGCGGATCACCGTGACCGCCCGGATGATCGAGGCCGCCGAAAAGGCGCAATCCGCCCTCGACCTTGCCCGCGCGCGGGCCGAGGCGCAGGCGGTGACCATCGAGGCCCGTCCTGATGGCGCCCCCGCCATGCTGAACGGCGCGGCCCTGCCCGGTGGCCCAGTGCCGATCCTTGCCGCCGCCGACCTGACGCTGCCGGGCTTTGGCGCGCTGCGCATCGACCCCGGCGCAGGGCGCAGTTCCGACGCGATCACAGAGGCCGAACAGGCCCTTTCCCGCCTGCTGGCCGAGGCGCAGGTGGAAAGCCTGCCCGCCGCCCGCGCGCAATGGGCCGAGGCGCAGCGGCTGGAGGCCGAGGCGAAACAGGCCGCTGCCCTTCTGGCCGAGGTCGCACCCGAGGGGCTGGATGCGCTCCGCACCGCGCTTGCGCGCGCCGAAACGCTGGCCGCCGATGCCCCCGAGGCGACCGAGGAGGCCGCCAGCGTGACGGCGGCGCTGGCGCAGGCCGAGGCCGCTGAACAGTCCGCCCGCGCCGCGGCCAAGGCCGCGCATGACCTGTCGGTCCAGGCGGGCGAGGCGCGCGCCGCGACCGAGGCCAACCGGGCAAGCGCCGAACGGCACCTGGCGGCTGCCCTGTCCGAGGCGGGCGATCCGGCCGCCCTTGCCGCCCGCATCGCCGAGCTGAAGGCCCGCGCGCCCGCATTGTCCGAGGCTGCCACAAAGGCCGAGGCCGCCCTTGCCGCCCTGCGCGCCGCGGCCCCCGACCTGGCCACCGCCGAGGCCCGGCTGACACGTGCGAAAGGTGCCGTCGATCAAGCCCGCCACGCCGAACAGAAGGCGCGCGAGGATCTGGCGAGCCTCAACGCCACGATCCTCGCGCTGGCCGAGGAGGGGATCGAGGAACGTCTTGCCACAGTCGCCGGTGACCGTGCCGAGGCCGAGGCCCGCGCGGCCCGCTACGAGGCCGAGGTGCGGGCGCTGACCCGGCTGAGGCGTGCGCTGGACGAGGCGCGGACGAAGGCGCGCGACGCCTATTTCGGCCCCGTGCTGCGCGAGCTTCAGCCGCTGCTGGCGATCCTGCACCCCGGCGCGCAGCTGACCATCGACGACACCAGCCTTTTGCCCGCAACGCTCACCCGCAACGGCCAGCCCGAGGCGCTGGAGATCCTGTCCGGCGGCACCCGCGAACAGGTGGCGATCCTGACGCGCCTTGCCTTCGCCCGCCTCTTCGCCACCGCCGGCCGCCCGGTTCCGGTGATCCTTGACGATGCGCTGGTCCATTCCGACGACGACCGGATCGAGGCGATGTTCGACGCCCTCCACCGCACCGCGCGCGACCAGCAGATCCTGGTCCTCACCTGCCGCCAGAGGGCCTTTGCGGCACTTGGTGGGGAACGTGCCGAGGTCGGGCTGGAGGGCATATGACGGCAGAAGGACAGAACATCAGGTTCATCCAAGATTACCAAGTGCTTAACGGTTGTATTAAACAGCCTGATGGCCCACCTTGCAGTAAAAGACCGTGAGAAAAACTAAATGCCCCTGACGCTTGCCCAACTTGAGCGGCACCTTTTCGCCGCCGCCGATATCCTTCGGGGGAAAATGGATGCCTCGGAGTTCAAGGAATACATCTTCGGGATGCTGTTTCTGAAGCGCTGTTCCGACGTTTTCGAGCAGGCCCGGCAGGGGGTTATCGAAAAGCGCATCGGAAACGGCATCGCGCCTGAACAGGCCGCAGAAGATGCCGAGAACAAGGTCTGGTATGGTCGCAGCGGCACGTTCTGGGTTCCACCGCAATCCCGGTTTGCCTTCCTTGTCGATGAAGCCCATGAGAATATCGGCGACAAGCTGAACAAGGCCCTCGGTGGGATCGAATCCGAGAACATCGCCCTTGAAGGCGTCCTTGACCACATCGACTTCACCCGCAAGGTCGGCCAGAGCAAGATCAGCGACCAGAAGCTGCGCCAGCTGATCACCCATTTCTGGGAAATCCGGCTTCGGAACGAGGACTTCGAATTCCCTGACCTCCTCGGCGCCGCCTACGAATACCTGATAGCGGAGTTCGCCGACTCAGCGGGCAAGAAGGGCGGCGAGTTCTACACCCCCCGGTCCGTAGTCCGGATGATGGTGCGCCTCCTGAAGCCGACCCTTGAACACGACATCTATGACCCCTGCTGCGGATCGGGTGGCATGCTGATCGCGGCCAAGGATTACATCGACGAACACGGGCAAGACGGGCGCAAGGCCAACCTCTTCGGTCAAGAGAACGCCGGCACCGTCTGGTCCATCGCCAAGATGAACATGCTGCTGCACGGGATCAGCAGCGCCGACCTGCGCAACGAGGACACGCTGGGCGAGCCCCAGCATGTCGACAACGGCGAACTGCGCCGGTTCGACCGTATCCTGACCAATCCCCCGTTCTCCCTCCCCTGGGGGTCAAAGGACAAGGACCGATCTGGGGAATACACATGGCAGCCCAAGTTCCCCGAACGCTTTTTCCACGAGGTCCCGCGCGGTGCCAAGAAGGCTGACCTCATGTTCCTCCAGCACATGCTGCACGTCACGCGTGACGGCGGCATGATCGCCACCGTCATGCCCCACGGCGTGCTGTTCCGTGGGGGCGACGAGGGCAAGATCCGCCAGAGGATCATCGAACAGGACCAGATCGAGGCGATCATCGGCCTCGGGCCCCAGCTCTTCTACGGCACAGGCATCCCGGCCTGCGTCATCGTCCTACGTCAGCGCATCCAGAACGGTGCGAACCTTGTCTCGGGCAAGCCGAAGGACCGGCAGGGCAAGATCCTCTTCATCAACGCCGACCGCGAGTATTTCGAAGGCCGGGCGCAGAACCACCTGATGCCCGAACACATCGAAAAGATCGTCACCACCTTCGAGGAATACCGCGAGATCCCCGGCTTTTCGGCCATCGTCGACATCGACACCCTGCGCGACAACGATTTCAACCTGAACATCCGCCGCTATGCCGACAACGCTCCGCCGCCCGAACCGCATGACGTGCGCGCGCATCTGGTGGGCGGCATCCCGAAGGGGGAGGTCGCGGCCAAGACCGACCTGTTCCGCGCCCACGGGCTGAACCCGATGGACCTGCTGGTCCCCCGCGATGACGGATACCTCGACTTCGCCCCGCACCTGACCGCGAAATCCGACCTGAAACCCGCCATCGAGGCCAACGCGGGCCTGCAAGCGCGCGAGGCCGAAATCCGGGCCGCCTTCAACGCCTGGTGGGCCGCGCATCAGGACGGCATCGTGGCGCTGGCCGGGGCAGATCAGGCCGCCGCCCTCATCAAGCTGCGCGATGAACTCCTGTCCAGCTTTTCGCAAGCGCTGGAGGGGCTGGCCATGCTCGACCCATTTACCGTGCGGGGCATCATCGCGCAGTTCTGGCAGGCCTCGCGGTTCGACTTCCTGACCCTGATGGCGCGCGACAGCCGGGGCGTTGTCGATGCCTGGCGCACCTCCATCGTCACCGCGCTGGAGGACAAGGGCAGCAAGGACAGCCCGCTGGACCACAAGCTGGTCAGCTTCCTGATGGGCGGCTTCGTGCGCGAGATTGCCGAGTTGGAGGCGCGCAAGGCGGAACTTGACGCCCAGATCAAGGCCGCGACCGCCACGCCCGAGGAGGGCGAGGAAGATGATGACGACGCCGAACCCGTGGACGAGGCGCAGGTGAAGCGGTGGAAAAAGGAACTGGCCGAGGTCAAGAAGACGCTGAAGGCCAAGCACGCGCAATTCACCGATGCGATCAACGGGGCCGTGGACGGGCTGACCGAGGGGGATGCGGCGGCGCTGATCCTGAGGATCCTGCATGACGACATGGAAAAGATCCTGACCCGCTACATCGCCGCACAACGCGGGCAGATCGTGGCGGCGTTTGAAACCTGGTGGGACAAGTATCGCGTGACCCTGACCGAGATCGAAGCCGCGCGGGCCGAGGCGACGGACAAGCTGGCCGGGTTCCTGAAGGGGTTGGGGTATGTCTGAGGCCCGAAACGAATATGCGGAGTTCTTAAGCGCAGTCCCTGACCGCTGGTCGAAGGTCAAGATGCGCGAAGTTGGTCGTATTGTCAGCGGCGGCACCCCTTCGCGCGATGCGCCGTCTCTGTGGGGCGGTGGGATACCTTGGGTGACGCCCGGTGAGTTGACCGCTTTACCGACAAAGGAAATCGAGAAAACCGCAGAGACAATTTCACCAGCAGGGCTTGCGGGAAGCGGTGCGAACCTTCTGCCCGCCAATTCGTTGCTCATTACGTCCCGCGCTACGTTGGGCGCGCGAGCCGTGAACACCGTGCCCATGGCCACCAATCAGGGCTTCAAATCCGTGGTGCCCTTTGACCGCCGGTTCACCGACTATCTTTTCCACCTGACCGAGAAGATTAAGCCTGAGATGGTTCGTCGGGCATCTGGCTCGACCTTCCTTGAAATCTCCGGTTCTGAGTTCGGCGACATCGTGCTTCCGTTGCCTCAAGCTGATGAAGCAGCCAAAATCGCCGAAGTCCTCGACACGCTGGACGCGGCGATCCGGGGGACCGAGGCGGTGGTGGCCAAGCTGCGGGCGATGAAGCAGGGGCTGCTGCATGACCTGCTGACCCGCGGCATCGACGCGAACGGCGACCTCCGCCCCCCACAGCCCGAGGCTCCCCACCTCTACCACCAAACCCCGCTGGGCTGGCTGCCGAAGGAGTGGGAGGTTCGCCTGCTTGACGATGTTGCGCAGCGCGGAAGCGGTCACACGCCTAGCAAGTCCGTTGCTTCCTATTGGAACGGCGGGATCAAGTGGGTGTCCTTGGCGGACTCACACCGTCTCGATCAGGTTTACATACGAGAGACCGACAAAGAGATCAGCGAAGCGGGCCTCGCGAATTCCTCGGCGGTCAAACATCCTGAAAACACGGTCATTCTCTCACGCGATGCTGGTATCGGAAAGAGCGCTATTCTCGGCTCCGAAATGGCCGTCAGCCAGCATTTCATGGCTTGGCGGTGCGGTGCGAAACTGAACCACATGTTCCTTTACTACGTGCTCCAGCGGGAAAAGCCTAGGTTCGAGGCGATTGCGATGGGAAGCACCATCAAGACAATCGGCCTGTCATTCTTCAAGAAATACGCCATCGCGCTGCCCCCTAGGGCAGAGCAGGACCGTGCAGCCGAGATTCTGCTTGAGGCCGAAGGCAACATCAGCCGTCAAGAAGAGGAACTCGGCAAGCTCAAATCCCTGAAATCCGGCCTGATGGACGACCTGCTGACCGGCAGGGTTCCCGTCACGCCCTTGTTGTAACCGAAGGGTCCGGTCATGGGGCACGAGTATGACGATGTGGAACTGCCCTTCCTGAACCAATGCCGCGCCATGGGCTGGCAGGTGCAGGAGGGGTCAAAGGACGACCCCAGCCTGACCGGGCGCGCGACCTTCCGCGACACCATCGCCGAGGCCTGCTTGCGCGACCGTCTGCGCGCCATCAACCCCGGCCCCGACGGCCAGCCCTGGCTGGACGATGCCCGCCTGTCCGAAGCCGTCAGCGCCATCACCCGCCCCGGCCAGCGCGGGCTGATGGAGGCGAACCAGGCGGTGACGGAACTCCTCCTGCGCGGCCTGACGGTCGAAGGTCTGCCCGGCTGGGACGGCGGTCGCGGACAGACCATCCGCTATATCGACTGGGACGATGTGGGGGCCAACACCTTCACCATCGCCAACCAGTTCCGCATCGATTGTCCGCCGGGCCATGATGTGGGCAAGGGCTTCATCATTCCCGACCTTGTGCTTTTGGTGAACGGCATCCCGGTGGTGGTGGTCGAGGCGAAAAGCCCCGCCATCCCAGAACCGCTGGCCGAGGCGGTCAAGCAGCTCCGCCGCTATCACAACGCCCGCAAGGCCGCGTTGGAGGTGGAGGACAACGAAGGGGCGCCGGCGCTGTTCGCCTCTGTCCAGTTGCTGATCGCCACAAGTTTCGATCAGGCCCGTGTGGGATGTATCGGTGCGGGGCTGGAACATTACGGAAGCTGGAAAACCGTGGTCGGCCCGGATGGCACGGGGTCGGAGGATGCGGTGGCGGCGGGTTTGGGGAAGAAGGGCCTGTCGGAACAGGAACGCCTGATCGCCGGGATGCTGCGGCCCGCGCATCTGCTGGACATCCTGCGGCACTACCTGCTGTTCATGAATGTGGGCGGTCAGATCATCAAGACCGTCTGCCGCTATCAGCAGTATCGCGCCGTGAATCGCGCGCTGGAACGGCTGCGCACCGGCAAGACGCGGCTGCAGGATGGCGAGTATGACCGGCGCGGTGGGATCGTCTGGCATACCCAAGGGTCGGGCAAGAGCCTGACCATGGTGTTCATGATCCGCAAGATGCGGACGGATGTCGCACTGCGGAAGTTCAAGGTGATCATGGTCACCGACCGCCGCGACCTGCAACGCCAGCTGTCGGAAACGGCGACCCTGTCGGGCGATGTGGTGGAACTGGCGACGAATGCCGGGGCCCTGAAGCGGCTCGCGCGGCGCAAGGGGCCGGGGCTGGTGTTCGCCACGATCCAGAAATACCGGACCGAGGAGGATGTGCCCGAGGTGACCAAGGGCCCAGCCTTCGAGGTGCTGAACGAGGATGAGACAATCCTTGTCGTGGTGGACGAGGCGCACCGGACCCAGGCCGGCGACCTGCACGCCAACCTGATGGCCGCCCTGCCGAACTGCGCCCGGATTGGCTTCACCGGCACGCCGATCATCATGGGTGAAAAGAAGCGGACAGCGCAGATTTTTGGCGATTTCATCGACCGCTATACGATCAAGGAAGCCGAGGCCGATGGGGCCACGGTGCCGGTCCTCTATGAGGGGCGAACGGCCGAGGGCGCGGTGAAGGACGGCGCCACGCTGGACGGGCTGTTCGAGGACATGTTCCGCGACCGGACCGAGGATGAACTGGAGGCGATCCGCAAGAAATACGCGACGAAGGGCAACATCCTCGAAGCCCCGGCGCTGATCGCGGAAAAGGCCCGCGACATGCTGCGGCATTATGTGACGAACCTGCTGCCCAACGGCTACAAGGCGCAGGTCGTGGCCTACAGCCGCCTTGCGGTGATCCGCTACCATGCCGCTCTTCTGGAGGCGCGGGATGAGTTGCTGGCGCAGGCGGCCGCGCTGTCGGACCACGACAAGGCCATGGACGATGAGGTCCAGTGCACCAAGCCGCCGGTGACGCAGGCCCTCGTCCAGGCTTGGCGGTATCGCGAGACGCTGGCGCGGATCGAGTTTGCGCCGGTGATGTCGGGCGGCAACAATGATGACCCGACCTGGCGGCAATGGACCGAAGGCCATGCCCAGGAAGCCCGGATCAAGCGGTTCAAGAAACCCCTGTTCCACAAGGACCAGAGCAAGACGGATCCGCTGGCGTTCCTGATCGTCAAATCCATGCTGTTGACCGGCTTCGACGCCCCCATCGAGGGGGTGATGTATCTGGACCGGTCGATCCGCGAAGCAGAACTCTTGCAGGCCATCGCCCGGGTCAACCGGACAGGTTTCGGCAAGTCTTGCGGCATCGTCGTGGACTATTTCGGCGTGGCGCATCACCTGAAGGCCGCCTTGGCCGCATATGCGGACGAGGATATCGAGGGCGCTCTGGTCGGGCTCAATGACCAGATCCCGGTGCTTCGGGATCGCCACATCCGGGTCATCGACATTTTCCGCAGGGCCGGTCTTGAGGACCTTTCGGATGATGAGGGCTGCCTAAATGTCCTTGCGACCGAGAAGGCCCGGGCCGAGTTCACAGTCAAGCTCAAGGACTTCCTAACCTCGCTTGAAATCATCCTGCCGCGTCCTGAAGGGCTTCCTTTCGTCAAGGATGCGAAGCGGTTGGCCTATATCCATGCCCGTGCGCGGAATCGATACCGCGATGTCATGTCGCTTGGGTCCGATGTCGGGGCAAAGGTCCGCAAGCTGATCGATGACCATGTGATTTCCTTGGGGATCGACCCGAAGATCCCGCCCGTTCAGCTGACCGATGCGAACTTTGACAACCATGTCGGGCAGACGACGGGCAGCCGTGCCAAAGCGTCGGAGATGGAACATGCGATCCGGTCGCACATCCGCAAGAACCTTGAGGCGGACTCTGTTCGTTTCAAGAAGATGTCGGAGCGCCTGAAGCAGATCCTCGAGGGTCTTGGCCAGCAGTGGGATCAGATCATCGAACAGCTCCAGGCGCTTATCGATGAGCTTCGCTCAGAAGGCGCACCCGCTGACGGGACGGCGCCTGACATCCCCGAGGTTTATCTACCCTTCTTGCGGACCGTGCTTGAGGCTTGCGCCGCGGGGCCGCAAACGGACCCAGCCCAGCTGCAGGCCATCCACCAAATGACCGTCGAGATTGTTGACCGGATCATTGAGGAGGTGGGCTCCAACCGTTCGATCTGGAGCAGCTTCAAGCTTGCAGACCAAGAAAACCTTCGCTCGGAGATATTCGAGATCATTTTTGACCGGCGGCTGAGCGGGTTCACAGTGGCCGATGCTGAAAGCCTTGCCGATCAGTTGATCCAGCAAGCCAAGGCAAACGACGAAAGGCTCAGGACTGCGTGATGCGTCGCCTTCCGCTTTCACCGATCAGAACTGGCGGCAAGCCGACTCGAACCAGTGATCACAGGCTGGAGGTCGATGGCCTGTCATTCGAGGTGCACAGGAGTAATCGGCGCAAGACCTTGCAGATCACGGTCGAGCGGACCGGCGCGCTCTCGATCGTTGCGCCATCTCAGGCTGCAGACCAGCAGCTGCTGGAGTTCGTTGAGGAAAAGCTACTCTGGGTCCACACCAAGATCGAAGAGAAGGCGCGGCTCCAACAGAGGGCGCCGATCAAGGAATTCGTTGATGGCGAGGGGTTCCTGTATTTGGGCAAGAGCTACCGGCTCAGGCTGATGGAAAACCAACTCGCTGATCTGTCACTTCGCAACGGACGCTTCTGCCTTCGCAAGGCATCCGCGCATCGTGGACGTGAAATCTTCGTAAGCTGGTATACCCGCCGGGCGCAGGATTGGTTCGAACGACAAGTGACTGAGCAGGCGAACCGGATGGGCGTGACCGTCAGAGAAGTCAAAGTTCAGGATCTTGGTTATCGCTGGGGATCATTCGGTAGTGGCGGTCGGGTGTCTTTTCACTGGAAGGCCATTCTGCTGCCTCCTCGGATCGCACAATATGTGGTCATTCATGAACTCGCCCACGGCCGTCACCCGGACCACTCGGCCGCCTTCTGGATCAAGGTTGAACAACATCTCCCTGATTGGCGCAGTCGGAAGTCGTGGCTGGCCGAAAATGGGATCCAGGTTGAAGGAATCTGAGCGGATACTTGGAGCACATGCGGTAGGAACGAAAGCGCTAAGGACCCTCTGTATTAACGACCGACGGCCCGGGGGACCGGTCACAAGGAAGAATTAATACGATAGGTTTTGCAGGAATTTGGGAGAATCAGAAATGGTTGAAACAAATAAACCGGAAGTGATCATCAATCTGGGCGCCGACCGGACCGATGGGATCCTTCAGCGGGATGTCATGCAG
Source organism: Phaeovulum veldkampii DSM 11550 (assembly GCF_003034995.1). Classification (GTDB taxonomy): domain Bacteria; phylum Pseudomonadota; class Alphaproteobacteria; order Rhodobacterales; family Rhodobacteraceae; genus Phaeovulum; species Phaeovulum veldkampii. The sequence continues at coordinate 18,201 of NZ_PZKF01000032.1, forward strand.
CAACTGCTGAAGCTTTTGCCGGAGAGCGATTCCCCCGCTGACAAGGACTCTTCCGATCCTTGGCCCAATATTTCCCGCACCCCTGTCAGCCTGCAGATAGATCCGCATCACAAACACCGTGCTATCCTGCTGGCGGGGCGGCGGGGCGAAGGCAAGACCACCTTCCTGACTGACCTGCTGGGCAGGTTCGAAGAGCACAGGTTTGACGATATCGACGGCATCGACCGGACCAAGGTGCCGCGATTGCACAGCCTTGGCCTGATCGACCCTACCATGCTGGAAACCAAGCAGAACATCATTCTGTCGGTCATCAGCCGGATCCACGATGTGGTCGAACATCGCCATCGGATGGGGGATCTGACGGGCGCGGCGGGGGACAGGTCCTATCAGGACATCAGGGAGGCCTTCGCGAAGCTGGCCCAGGGGGTGACGGTGCTGGACGGGGTCGGCCACGACCTGCATCAGGGCGAGAACTGGGCCGATGCGCGGTTCATCATGGACCAAGGCCTGACACGGACCGAAGCCGCCTACGGCTTCACCACCCGCCTGAAAACATATATCGCGGCGGCCGCCACCTACTTGGGCGGCAAGGGCTTTCTTCTGTGCATCGACGATGTCGATACCCGATTCGACATCGGTCAGAGGGTTCTGGAAGCCCTGCGGAAATACCTGACAAGCCCGTATCTGCACATCATAGTCTCGGGGGATCCGGAACTGATGCTCACACTGGTGCGCCGTCTGCATTGGCAAGAGATGGGGCCGAGCTATCTGAACTTCGAGCAGACCCTGCATGCCCCCGGGGCGCGCGCCTCGCAGATCGATTCGGTGCTGGACCAGATGGGCAGTCTGACCGACCAGTATCTGACCAAGATCCTTCCGATCGAGCGGCGACTGCGTCTGCATCCGCTTGCAGAACTGGACGGGGTTTCGTCGGCGGACCACCGCGTCAAGCTCCGGTTCAACTCCCATGAGCCGAAGCTGCTGCGCGAAGTTACGACGCGCATCGTCGCACGGGTCTGGGGCACCATGCCCGTGGAAGATACGGAGCACCTTCGGTTCACCCTTCTGAGCCTGCCGATTCGCAGCACGCTTGAGATCTTGCGGGCCAGCGCCACGGCGACGGGCGATCTGTCGAATGTCGACGCCAAGCGGGTTGTCGAGGCCTTGTTGCAGATCTCGCAGTCCGATCTGCGCAATGTCGATGCGCCCCCGATCGAGGCCCTGCGCGGCTCGGCCGCCGCCCCAACCTTCGCGCTGATCGCCGGGTGGTTCTCGAAACATCGGATGTGGCAAAGCCATGGCGAGCTTTCAAACCGCTTCGCCGATGAGCGCGAAAGCCGGGTGGCGATCAGCGTCTCGGCCCTGTTGGCCGACCGCTGCCGCGGCGATCTGGGGGCGATCCTGTCGTTCTGGCTCAGCTTCGCGCTGTTGCAGGACCGCGCGGAACGCCACGGAAACGCGCTGGAAAGCGGAGCCCCCGCCGACAAACGGCAGCTTTTCGAGTTTCTGGGCATGGAGCGGCTTGAACCGACTTACGTGCAGATGGGGCGCTTGGCCGCCTGGGACCGGGGCGTGGCGGACAAGCGTCAGGTCCTGCTTGGTCTGCGCCTCAGTGGCATTGCCGTGCCGGCAGGCCGGATTCGCAACCACGACGAGGCTTTCCGGGCGCTTTTTGGAAAGGAATGGCGCTATAGCAGCGCGGCGGGTGCGAAAGATCCACGTAAGCCTCTAGTTTTTTTCGATGGCAAGGGTCGCAGCGCAACTCTTGACGATCAGATCGAGATGTTCCCCGAAGAGATCCGTCCCTACCACCAGCGCCTCAAGAAGGCGCAGGTCGGGGGGTATCGGTATGGCGGAACGCGCCAGTATTTGAAGCGGGGGGTTTACAACACGATCGAGGATCTGGTCGACGGGTTGACAGGTGCTGCCAGTGACGTTGTCCGATTGCCCTATTCCAACGTGCTCAGCGGCCAAAGTTCTGCTTTGGGCAACTACGGATTCCTGCGATTGCTCGCGGTGTTGATCAATGTCCTTAACGCGGCGAGTGGCGCAAAAACCGCCGAGGAGGCAGGACCCGCCGTGGCTGAAGCGCTGGCGCAATCCATGATCCTTTACGGTCATCCGACACGCTTCGCTCAGGAGGTCGGTGTCGATGCGACTGAGGAGGTAGTGGAGGAGGAAGCAACAGTCAGCCAAGACAATGAAGAGGGGGACGCCACATCCGGCGAAAGGGCGGATGATGGAGGAAGTCTTGTGCTGGCGCTGGCAGGCTGGGCTGTGAAATCGCAGGAGCTTCTGCAGGACAGGACGCTTGCGCCCAAGGCCTTGCTGGCGATCTGGAAGCGATTCAATTTCGCACAGGGACGTCTGTTCCAAGACCCGGTCTACGCCGGTCAGAACCGCCGCTATCTGGGCTTCATGATGCATCGCAGCGTGGTAATGTTCCTGCATGCCGTCGGGGTCGAGGCGCTGCGCAGCGAAAACCTGCCGCTTACCTCCAGGCTCCAGAACAACCCGACGCATTCGGACAAGTTGTTCGATGAGCTTCTGGATGATCTGCAAAAACGATCCGACTTCAATAAAACGGCCGGGGGACGGCTGTTCCAGAGTCTGTTCACCTGTCCGATCTGGGGCTTTTTCCTGAAAGACGTGCCGCCAGCACAGGGCGCGGCCACAGACCCGGTCAATATCCGCGTGCGCTACCTGGCAGAGCTTCCTGAGCGTTCGGACAGCGAGGACCTGTTCAAGGCACTGTTCCAGCCCGCTGGAAAGGATGTTACGCCCGTGGCGTTCGCCGGCCTCTATGATCTGCTCAACACGGTTTATATCCAGCAATGAGCGCGCTTTTCCTGCGGCGCGCCTTTGCCGAAACCTCGGCACTGGCGGCCTTGGACCGTGGCGCGCTGCCCAACTACGACCAATGGCGGCGCAGGCTGTATCTGTTGGAACAACGCCACGTTGCCGGGCAGCCCGATCACCTGCTGAAGGACTACCGCGATTCCAGGCTGCCTGCCGAGGGCTTGGGCGCGACCCATGGCTTCGGAATGATCGCCTTGGAGGTGCTGCAGCAATTGGCGGCGCGATACCTCGAACGCTGTGCCGGGCGTGTGGTGGTGCGTGCGCCGATGTTTCAGGACTGGCATCAGATGATCACACATCTGTCTCCCCTGGCGATCCAGGTGGCGTTTCGGGTGAAGGAGGGCCGGGCCCCGCAGGATCCCGCTGCGCTGATTGAGTGGTTGCAGGACGAAATCGGCGAGACGGCCCTGTTGACGCCTGCTGATCCGACGCTTGAGCGTCTGATCGAGTCCGAGGGTCTGTATGAACTACACATGCATCTAAATGGCTCGACGGAAGTCGATGTCATCTGGCAGGACGCCTTGCGCCATCCGGATCGATATGCGGAACATCTCCGGGCGGGCCTGTCGCAGGAGATCGTCGCGGATCTGTATGAAGGTCTGGAGACCGGGCTCGACTCTTATATGTTCGCGGGCAGACTGCGTGCCGCAAGGCGCCTTCGCTACATGCTGGCCGAGAATCTCGCGGCGGTGGAACGGGGCGGAAAAGACCGGATGGGGTTGGGCGCGGTGCTGAACGCCGCCCGTGCCGACCTGTCGGACGGCGAGCTTGAGCGCAGCGATGAATTCGAGGGCGCGCAGGCGTATCGCAGACCCAAATCCTCGACACTGCTGGAGAATGCCCATCCGTTCCTGATCCTTGCCCCCTGGGTCAGCGCGGCTACCCCCCCCATCGTGCTGGAGGCGGCGTTCCTGTTCCGCGTTCTGGCCGCCTTGCGGGCCGGAACCCTGGGCGAGGCCTCCGGCCTTGCGCTGTTCCACAGCTTGGCGGTTCAGCAGCAGGTGATCGCTCTGACGGTGCAGCAACTGTCACAATTCGGCTTTGATCAGTTTCAGAAGTTCACGATGACCGAAATGCGCAGCAAGCTGGAATCGGAAAGCTATGCACCGCGATTTCGACAACTGACTTTGCATCCCGATTTTCGGCTGATCCGCCACCTTGAGGGCCGGTTTGCCCCGAAGAACACCGACGCGGACAACAAGGCGTTGATCGCGAAGATCATTCGTGGCGCGATGCAGTTTCGCGGTATCAATCCGCCGCACGACAATTTTGACATCCTAAATAAAAATGCGCCGAACTGTCTGCTGGGTGGCCGCAGCAGGATTGGTCGACCGGACTTTGAACTGTCGCTCGTCGCTCATTTCATCAAGGGCAAGGATGTCTCGGACCCCGAAAGCGGCTTGTTCAGGGGGCAGCGGCGAAAGTTGCAGCATCAGGCACAGGCGCTTGAGAAAAGCTGGAAAACGTCACCGGCAATCCGGGACCTGTTGCAAGGCGTCGATGCCGCCGCCAACGAATTGCACAATCCGCCCGAGATCTTTGCCGCAACCTTTCGCAGAATGCGCCGGGTCGGCATTCCCCATGCGACCTATCACGCCGGCGAGGATTTCCGTCATCTGATCGGGGGTATGCGGGCGATTTACGAGGCGACCAACTTCCTTGATCTTGGGAAGGGGGATCGCATAGGTCACGCGACGGCGGCAGGGATTTCCCCTTGGTTGTGGCTGGAACGCGTCGGTGACCGTGTTCTGACAACGAAGCGGCACCTGTTGGACGACCTTGTTTTCGCGTGGTCTTTGCTGCGCCACATGCCAGAATTTGTGGCCAGCACCCAGGAGCTTGCGTTTCGGATCGCGAACGCATCGGTCGATCTGTACGACCGTGAAATCTCGGCGCCGCTGTTGCTGGCCGCCTGGCGGATGCGACGGCTTGACCTGCTAGAGATCCTGCGTCCGGGACGGTTCGATGATCCTGACTGGGGCAGCTTCGATCTATGGAGACGCCGTGCTGAACGTGAAGCGAGGCATCTGACCCAGGCGATGTCCGGGACCACGGCCGGTGCGGAACTGCTCCTGATCCAGGAGGCATTGCTGAATCAACCGGCGGCTTTCGCTCTTCACCTTGAAACGATGAAGCGATGGGAATCAGGGCGTGGGTCAGAGACCTGCGAGGTCGATGCAAACTATTTGCCTGCCGGCACTTTGCTGGCGCTGCAGAACGCCGTGCTGACCGAGATCGTCAAGCGTGGCATGGCGATCGAGGCCCTACCGACCAGCAACCTGCGCATCAGCTATTACCGCGATTTCCATGAACACCACCTGTTCCGTTGGCTTGGTCTTGCGCCGGATACACTTTTGTCGGTGAAACCTGATATTGTCGTGGGAACGGATGACACTGGGATTTTCGCCACGAATCTGAAGATCGAGTTCGCGCTGATCGCCGACACATTGCGGCAACACTTCAATCTAGCGGAACGTGAGGTAGAAGCACACCTCTCGCGGTTGAACCGCACGGCAGCTTCTTTCCGATTTCGGCCTCGGAGAACTTGAGTGTTGTTTCTCACCCAGCACTTAGCCGGCTCAGTTCTGGGTGAGAAACAACAGCCGGATTTACTACAACTAAATCACACAGCGCATCGAAGCTCAGGCAAGTTGCGACGGTTGCCAGCCCCCGCAACCAAAAACCTCAACGATATCAGATTCTTGCGCAGCGTCCTCCGGGGCGCTTTCTGCATTCGCGCACCCAACATCAACGCCACATCAACACCGCAACAGAAAAACCGCAACAGCCCGGATAAGCGTGCAGCCGCAGGCAGCGGCGGGCTTCACCGTTCGATACGTCCGTTTCTGACGTGCGCGTGCTGCATCTTCTCCTCATCAAAGGAGAGAGAAGATGACCACGGAAAAACATCTCGCACTCGAACTCGTCGCTGCCCTCGCCGATCGCTTCGGCCCCGGCAGCAAGGTGGCCAAGGAAGTGCCGGGCTGGATCGAATATCTGACCGACATCGAATGCCCGGAACGGCCGCGAACCCGGCCGGGGGCGGCCTGGTGGGGGAGAGTACGCGGCCTGCTTGAGGGCCTGCGTGGCGGTGATGATCCACGCGACGAAAACCTTGTCCGGATCAACGCGGCGCGCCTCGGGCAGCATTTCGGCCTGTCCGAGGTGGAAGCGCGGATCCTCGAGTTCTTTGCCAGCTATCGCAGCTTCGATATGTTCGAACATGTGGTCGATCGGGCACTCCAGACGCAGGACGTGACGCTACCGTTCCTGATCGCCCAGTTCGCGGGTGCAGATCACACGGAAATTCGGGTGGCGCTTCGGCCGGATGCCCGGCTGCGGGCATCGGGGCTCCTGCAGACCGACGGGCGCAACTGGTCGCGCCAGACCATCCCCTACACGGTGTCGGATCGCCTCGCCGGTGCGCTGATGGCCGACTTCGGCAACATCGAGGAACTCGTCGCGCTCCTGTTCCCGCCAGCCCCGCCGCCCGAAGCGGAATGGGGCGACTTCACGGGGATGGGCGACAGTGCGGACATCATGCGCAAGCTCCTGCAGAAGGCCCTCGCCGAGGCTAAGCCCGGGGTGAACATCCTGCTCTACGGGCCGCCAGGGACGGGCAAGACAGAATTCTGCAAGGTTCTGGCCCGTGAACTTGGCGCCAGCCTGCGCGCGGTCGGCGAGGCGGACGACAGCGGCGAAGAGCCGTCGCGGGGTGAGCGCCTGGCGGAACTGGGCATCGCGGGTCGGATGCTGGCATCGCGGCGCGACACCGTACTCCTGCTGGATGAGATGGAGGATCTGTTCGGGGGTGGCGTCATCCTCCCCTTCTTCCGGCCGGAGCGGACGTCAAAGGTCTTTGCCAACCGGCTGCTGGAAACCAACCCGGTCCCGACCCTGTGGACGACCAATTCGATCGGGACCTGCGATCCGGCCTTTCTGCGCAGGATGACCTTCTCTGCCGAGATGCGCCCGCCCGCTGGACATATTCGCAAACGGATCTGGCAACGCCTGGCGGATCGGCATGTGCCGACGGAGGATGCCGAGGCGATCATGTCGCTCGCGGAATCCCACGATCAGCCACCGGCGCTGGTGGCAGACGCGATGAGGGTCGCGCGGGCTTGTGGCGGGGGGATCGATACCTTCGAGCAGGTCCTCGGCGCGTCGGCCAAGCTGACCAATGGCGGTGTCGCGCCGCCGCCCCGCCACCACTCCGAGGCCCCGTGGGTTCCGTCACTGGCGAACACCGATACCAGCCTGACCCTGCTGGAAGCGCGACTAGCCGCCACCCCGAAACCGCAGCGGCTGTCCGTCTGCCTCGACGGCCCGGCGGGGACGGGCAAGAGCGCCTGGGCCCGTCACCTCGCGCGGCAACTTGGCCTGCCGGTCATCGAAAAACGTGCCTCGGACCTGCTGTCGATGTATGTCGGCGGCACCGAGAAGGCGATTGCCCGCGCCTTTGCGGATGCCCGGGCGGAAGGCGCGCTGTTGATCTTCGACGAGGCGGACAGCCTGCTTGCCGACCGGCGCAACGCCGCCCGCCAGTGGGAGGTGAGCCAGGTCAACGAGATGCTGACCTGGATGGAGAGCCATCCGCTCCCCTTCGTCTGCACCACCAACTTGGCGCAACACCTCGACCCGGCGACGCAGCGGCGCTTCACCTTCCGCATCCGGTTCGACTGGCTGCGCCCGGATCAGCTGCCACGTGCTTGGACCGCGCACTTCGCGGCGCCGGTCCCGGCAGAGGTCGCGGCTCTGGACCGGCTTGCACCGGGCGACTTCGCCAATATCGCCCGCCGGATCCGCGCCCTCGGTCAGGACGACACGGCGACCATCCTTGCCGAACTGCGCCGCGAGTCCGAGGCGAAGGAAGGCGCGGCTCGGCCCATCGGCTTCGGCCGTTGACCGGGCGCGCCTGCAAAGGCCAAAGTCGTAGCCAGAGGCAAAGGAGGCATCGTGCGCTATTCCCGTCAGGAAGATCTGCTGCGGCTGGCCGTGATGATGCAGGGCTCGGCTGAAGGTGTGTCGATTGCCGACATCGAACAGGCCTTCAGCGTGTCCCGGCGCACGGCAGAGCGGATGCGCGATGCCGTGCTGCGCGCCTATCCCCAGCTCGAGGAGCGCCCGGGCGCGAACGGCCAGAAGTACTGGCGATTCCCGCCGGGCACCCTGGGAAAGATAGTGGAACCGACCGTCGACGAACTGACAGCCGGACACCGGGCCGCCAGCATCGCGCGGCGCGAGGGCGACCTCGACACCGCTACGACGCTGGAACGGCTGCTGTCCAAGGTGCAGGCGATGTTTCGCGAGGATCGCCGCCGTCGTATCGCCGCCGATCTCGAGGCGCAGCTGATGGCGGATGGCGTCGCTTTCCGCCCCGGCCCGCGGGAACGCATCGATCCCGAAATCCTGCACAAGCTGCGCGAGGCTATCCTGGCCGGGGTGATGATCTCAGCTGACCATCGCGCCCGAGGTTCCGGCAAGCTCTCGCGCAGTACACGCCTTGGCCCCATTGCGATGCTGTTCGGCGAAGGGCGGCAATACCTGCTCGCTTGGAGCGAATATCAGGACGACCTGCGCCTGTTCGCGCTGGCGGGGTTCGAGCGGATCGACCTCGAGGATGAGGTGTTCGAGCGCCCCGAGGGCTTCGACCTGCAGGAGTGGCTGGCCGAAAGCTTCGGCATCTGGCGCGAGGAGCCGCGAGACGTCGAATGGCGCTTCCTGCCGGAAGTGGCGGACGAGGCCGCGACGTATGTGTTCCATCCGCGACAGGAAACCGAGCGCCTCTCGGACGGGTCACTGATCGTCAGGTTCCGTGCCGGAGGGCGGCAGGAAATGGCTTGGTATCTGGCGAGGTGGGGGGATAAGGTCGAAGTCATTGATGCTCATAAGCATTCGCGTCGATCAGGAATTTGAAATGCTTCAAGGCAAGAAACCAGAACCGGAATTTGAAGTGACGTCCGAGGCTTTGAACGCGCTGAGATGTCGTGTCCCGAGACGGGTAATCTCTCATGACGAACGAATGTCCATCATCGAGACAATGCGAAAGCTTTTGGGTGGTGCAAGTACTCGCATCGAAGAGTTCGTCCGCAATCGACCGCTCTGGCAGCGTCAAGCCAGCCTCGGTCGCGCTCATTGTCTCTTTGGACTTGACCGCCCTGACAGTAGCCTGATGCAGCCGCGGCTTGAATGGAAAATGTCACTTTCCGAAAGGATCGCGACCGAGACCTTGGCGAGGCTCTTGAATGCCGGCGGAGTCCAGGCGCGGGCGCCTCGGATCGATGCGTTTCTGCGGGCTCTGGGACTTGGCGATTCCGAACTTGGCGTTACCAGTGGGCGTCTAACTTCGGCGCAGGTTCTTTCGGAAGTTCCGGCGCTGGATGGGCGACGGATCGATCTCAAGTTCTTGTGGCAGGACGCCCGAGATCGGGAGAGGACTCTAGTTGTCGAAGCAAAGTTTGACCACGTTGTAACGGACGGTCAACTTCGATGCTATCGGGACAGCACGCGGAATGACCACCCTAAAGCCGTTCGACATCATCTAATTTTGGCGTTGGATGAGGACGCCATGCTGCCAGTAAACCGTCGTGACGACGGACATTGGCGCTTCTGCTCTTGGCGCGACCTGTGGCTGCGGTTCGAGACAGCGCGGCCAGTCGAATATGATCTAAGCCTCCAACTCTTCCTCCACGCTCTGTGGCGCCGGATAGGACAACTCAACTCGAAAGATGCCCATGCCCCCCTTTGAAATTCCTGAAAGCGTCATTGCTTACTTCCAAGAACCGGCGACACGCGCTGTTGTGGATTCCCTCGTGTCAACTCTGGATGATCCCGTTCTGCCCGACATGGATCGGAGCAAGCTGATAAACTTAAGCGAGGGCGTGTTGCTGGCTTGCCAGATACGTGCAGATTTCGTTAGATTTATGGCTGGCCTGTGGGGAAGTACCTTTGGCACAGCGTTGGCAGAGTCTGGCCTGAACGAGATATTCCCGGATAACTGTACCATCAAGGAGGTCTGGACCGAAAAGTATTTCTGGTCGTACGTCACTTTGGGTGATGATCTTGAACGCAATCATTTTGAACTCACGGTTGATATAGACAACCAGCGATCACACGAAGTGACGCTTCAAGTCTGGCGTTTCGATGAAAATGATGAACTGCAAAAATTTGGCCCGCGTCTGTCAGTTCCAGATAATTGGCAACGGATCACAGATGAAGACGGGGATCAGCGGCTTGAAGCGACAACTAATGTCACGATGAATCAGCTCATAGCTAATCCTGATGAAGCACTTGGCCAATTAGGTCAGGCCGCGTCCGCTGTTGTCCCGTTTATCGTCAGGCTAATGCGGCCATAGGAGCTATATTGCGCCATCTATGCGTCCGAATCTGACGTGCCCATCTCCTACCCTTCCCACCAACGACGAAGGGTAGGATGGCGATATTGGAACACCACATACTTCACCGACATTCCCCAAGTGGCCTGCCGTCTGACGTCAAGATCGCCTGATTTTGCCCGCTGGACAAGCGTTTTTCGCGCCGAGCGGCGTCTGCGGTCGCGCAAACGCCTGGAGTTGGGCGGATCGGGCCGCGAACCCGCGGCGTCTTTTCCCGGCAGCGACGTTTTTCAGCGCGGTGGGCAGACCTGTCGAGCCTCTTTCGTTGAGTTTTGGCCAATTTCGCGGTTACGCGCATAGCGGCGGCGTTCGCAATCGGTGGATGGCGGCAAGGATAGCCCTGACCATTGGGCCAGTCACGGCGACCTCGGCGAGTTGGAAGGTGATGGCGCGGGCGTGACGCACCACACGGGCACCGATCTTGATCAGTTTCAGCTGCAAGCTGGTCAAAGACCAATCGGCCATGGCTGCGTATTCCGGGGTGATGCGCCCACCGATTCCGATTTGATGCGCCCACCCGTTCCGATTTCATCCGCCCACCGATTCCGGGGTATTCGCCCACCCCTGTGACGTGCTGCTGCGAGGCAATCTGTAACCGGCTACCTTGCGCCCTTTTGGCACGAAGGAAGCCCGATGAAGAGATTGCCGATGCGGAAGATACGAGATGTTTTGCGGCTATCTGCGGAGGGATTATCGACGCGCCAGATTGCGTCGAGCCTGGCGATCGGGCGCACCACCCTTCGGGGCTACCTTGAGCGCGCCGACGAATTGGGCCTGCGTTGGCCGCTGCCGCCGAGTCTTTCCGACACTGACCTTGAACGGCTGATCTATCCGCGGACGGCGCGTGATGTGTCGAACCGCGCGACCCAACCTGACTGGGCGCATGTCCATCGCGAGCTGCGCCGCAAGGGCGTGACGTTGTCGTTGCTGTGGGAAGAGTATCGCGCCGATCACACGGAAGGCTACGGCTATTCCCGGTTCTGCGAGCTGTATACGCAGTGGGAAGGCAAGCTGTCGCCGGTGATGCGTCAGCGTCACCCAGCGGGCGAGCGGCTGTTTGTCGATTACGCAGGGCACACGATCGACGTGATCGACCCCATGACCGGCGAAGTGCGCACGGCACAGCTGTTTGTCGCAACGCTCGGGGCCTCGAGCTACACCTTTGCGGAGGCGACCTGGACGCAATCGCTGCCGGATTGGATCGCGAGCCATGTGCGCGCCTTCGGCTTCCTCGGGGGTGTGACGGCGCAGATCGTCTCCGACAACCTGAAGGCCGGGGTCACCAAGGCGTGCTTCTACGACCCTGCAATCAACCGGACCTATGGAGATCTGGCCGCGCATTACGACACGGCCGTGGTTCCGGCGCGGCCGCACAAACCAAAGGATAAAGCAAAAGTCGAAGGTGCGGTTTTACTGGTTGAACGCTGGATTCTGGCACGGTTGCGCAACCGTCAGTTCTTCAGCCTTGAGGACGTGAATGCTGCCATTCGCCCGCTTCTGGACCAGCTCAACGACAAGGTCTCGCGCCATCTCGGCGCCAGTCGCAGGCAGCTGTTCGAGCAATTGGACAAGCCCGCCCTGAAGTCGTTGCCGGTGGCGCCCTATGTCTATGCCGAATGGAAAAAGTGCCGCGCCGGGCTCGACTACCACATCGCGATCGAACGGCATTATTACTCCGTGCCCCATCAGTTGCTGAAGAAAGAACTATGGGTGCGCATTACCGCCCGGACGGTTGAAGTCTTCCATGTCGGGCAGCGCGTCGCTTCCCATATGCGCACTTCCGGCAACGGACAGCACTCCACGCTGCGCGATCACATGCCCGCAGATCATAGGTTCCGCGAGGACTGGACGCCGGAGCGCATCCGGGCCTGGGCCGCGCGTATCGGGCCAAACGTCGCGCTCTTCGCCGAGGTCGTGATGCGCGACCGCAAGCACCCCGAACAAGGCTATCGCACCTGTCTGGGCGTGATCCGGCTGGCTGACAGGTTCGGGCGGGACCGCCTTGATGCGGCTTGCAGAAGGGCGCTCGAAATCAACGCACACTCATATTCGTCGGTCCAATCCATTCTGAAGAATGGGCTGGACAGCAGGCCGCGCACCCGCGCCACGGAGCAGCCTGCCATCAACCACCCCAACATCCGTGGCGCCGATTACTTCCATTGAAAGGACACGTCATGCTTACCCATCCAACCCTCGATAACCTGAAGGCCCTGCGGCTCGATGGTATGGCCGAAGCCTTCCTCGAACTGCAATCTCAGGACGGTGCTGCTGACCTCAGCCACGCCGAATGGCTTGGCCTGCTGGTCGACCGCGAGGTCGCAAGCCGAGAAACCAAACGCTTTGAAGCCCGCATGCGCTCGGCCAGGCTGCGCCATGTGGGTGCCTGCCCGGAAGATGTCGATTACCGCGCACGGCGCGGCCTCGACAAGGCACTGTTCCAAAGCCTGCTCACGGGCAGGTGGATCACCGACAAGCGCAGCCTGATCATCACCGGCCCCTGCGGGGTCGGAAAAACCTGGCTCGGCTGTGCCCTGGCGCAGGCGGCCTGCCGCGACGGCGTCACCGTGGTCTACAAGCGGATGCCCCGCCTCTTCGAAGAACTGGAACTGGCCCATGGCGACGGTCGCTTCCCCCGCCTGTTCCGCAGCATCACCAAGGCGCAGCTGCTGATCCTGGATGATTGGGGACCGGACCGGCTCACCGCCACGCAGCGCCGTGACCTGATGGAGATCGTCGAAGAACGTTACGGCCGCGGCTCGACCATGATTACGAGCCAGTTGCCCATCACAGCGTGGCACGACGTCATCGGGGAGCCCACCTTCGCCGACGCCATTCTCGACCGCATCGTTCACAATGCTTACCGCCTCGAGCTGGAGGGCGCGTCCATGCGCAAGACCATCGCCAAAATGGATGACGAAACGCCTCAGACCTGATACCCGAAACATGCTGCCTCACGGCAACGCGTCACTGGTGGGCGGATACACCGGAACAGCTGGGCGCATGTTGTCGGAATGAGTGGGCGAATGCTCCGGAATACGCA
>NZ_PZKF01000033.1 GCF_003034995.1 Phaeovulum veldkampii DSM 11550
TGCCCCCCCCGCAGCCAGCCCTGCAAAAGATCGGTGTGCGCGGTGGCGGGTTGGCCGGCGATGTCGTTGAAGGCGGGCATGATTGCCGCCACGCCCGCCTGAACGGCGGCGGCGAAGGCGGGCAGATGCACCTCGGCCAGGTCGCGCGGCGAAGGGTCGGCGCTGGCATAATCGCGGCCCGCCGCAACCGCACCATAGGCGCCCAGATGTTTGGCGGTGGCCGCAATCCGCGCCGGATCGGCCAGCGCCGCGCCCTGAAATCCGCGCACCTTGGCCGCAGCCCATCGCGCCGCCAGCACCGGCGATTCCCCCGGCCCCTCGCAGATCCGGCCCCAGCGCGGATCGCGCGCCACATCCAGCATCGGTGCAAAGGTCAGCCCGATACCATCGGCGGCGGCCTCGGATGCGGCGGCGGCGGCGGTGCGTTGCCACAGGTCGGGGTCAAAGGCCGCAGCCTCGGCCAGTGGCACCGGAAAGATCGTGCGGTGACCATGCACCACGTCAAACCCCACCAGCAGCGGAATGCCCAGACGGCTGCCCTCGACCGCGGCGCGCTGTGCGGCGCGCACCGCATCGGGCGACCACAGGTTGAGAATGCTGCCCGCGGCGCCCGCGCGGATCGCATCGACCGAGACCGGCATTGCCTTTGGCCCGGTCTGCGCCCATTCGCCGGTGATCATGGTCAGTTGACCAACCTTCTCGGGCAGTGTCATCTGCGCCAGCAGGCGGCCCGGATCGGCAGAAGTGTCCCCCATGTCTGGCCCGCCCCTGTTAGTGCCTCACATTCCTTCCGGCTCGGGCCTGCGCCCGGACCCGGCCAACACCCGAGATCCGATCCCGTGCCGATTGACAACAGCGATACCAGCAAAGCCCGCGCCGCGGTAGGCCGATCCGTGCCCGGCACGGCGCTGTGGCTGCTGCGCAGACTGAGGCGCGGCGCCCCCCGGCAGGCCCGGCTGATTGCGCTGATGCTGGCGGCGGTGTTTGCCGTGGTGCTGGCCAATACCTTTGGACAGGTGCGGCTGAACCAGTGGCAAGGCGCCTTTTACAACGCCCTCGAACGCCGCAACCTGCCCGATTTCGTGGCCGAGATCGGGGTGTTCTTTGTGATCGTTGCGGGGCTTTTGACGCTGGGGGTGGCGCAGACCTGGATCGACGCCACACTGAAGGTCAAGGCCCGCGCCTGGGTGACGGACCATGTGCTGTCGGCCTGGCTGCAACCCCGGCGCGCCTATCTGCTGGGCTTTTCGGGCGAGATTGCGCGCAACCCCGATCAGCGCATTTCGCAGGATGCGGCGCGGCTGACCGATCTGACCATCGCCTTCACGATCGGGCTGGGGCAGGCCAGCCTGCTTTTGGTCAGCTTTCTGGGCGTGCTGTGGACGCTGTCGGCCGAGGTGGTGTTCTCGTGGCGGGGCGAGAGTTTCACGATCCCCGGCTATATGGTCTGGTGCGCGCTGGCCTTCACGCTGATCGGCTCGGTCCTGACCTGGGCGGTGGGGCGGCCGCTGGTGGCGCGCAACGCCGAAACCTTTGCACGCGAAGGGGTATTTCGCACAGAACTGGTGCGGATCAGCGAAAACGCCAAGGTCATCACGCTGGAGGGTGGCGAGGCGGGCGAACGCGCGCAGACGGGCCGGGCGCTGGGGCATCTGGTCGTGGCATTGCAGATGCTGGCCAATGCCCGCGCCCGGCTGACATGGATCACCGCGGGCTATGGCTGGATCGGGCTGGTGTTTCCGATTCTGGTGGCGGCGCCGGGCTATTTTGCGGGCAACATGACGCTGGGCAGCCTGATGATGGTGGTGGGTGCCTTCAATCAGGTGCAGAACTCGCTGCGCTGGTTCATCGACAATTACCCCGGCATTGCCGAATGGCAGGCCGCGCTGCAACGGGTCAGCGCGCTGCTGGTCAGCCTTGATGCGCTGGACGCAGACCACGACCCCGCCCCCCGGATCGAGGCTGACGCCGCCACAACCGACCGGCTGGTGCTGGACCGGCTTGCGGTCCGCCTGCCCGACGGGGGGCAAGGCTGCGTGACCTTGTCCGAGCCGAGGGTCGAGATCGCCCCCGCCGAGCGGGTGCTGATCCTCGGCGCACCGGGCAGCGGCAAGACCACGTTATTCATGGCGCTGGCCGGACTTTGGCCCTGGGGGCAGGGCCGCATCCTGCGACCCGCGGGGTTCCGGGCGATGTTTCTGTGCGAACAGCCCTATATTCCCGATGGAACGCTGATCCATGCGCTGGCCTATCCGCAGGGCTCGGTGGATTTCGCATCCGACCGAGCGGCGCGGGCACTGACGGATGCGGGGCTGGGCCATCTGGTGGACCGGCTGACCGAGCACAACGATTGGGATGCCGACCTGTCGCTGGGTGACCGCCAGCGGCTGGGCATTGCCCGGCTGATCCTGCATGCCCCCGACTGGGCAATGCTGGACGATTGTCTCAGCGCGCTGGACGATGGCGCGGGGCATGACCTGCTGGCGCTGCTGAAAACCCGGCTGCCCGGCACTGCCTTCGTGGTGCTGGCCCACCGCAACGATCAGGAGAACTTCTATACCCGCGTGATCGGGCTGAAAGGAGCCACGCCATGATCCCCGATGCCGGCCTTGACGATGCCGCTCTGCTGGAGGCAGTGCAGCGCGCGCATTTCAGCTATTTCTGGGATCACGCCCACCCGGTCAGCCATCTGGCGCGCGATCGCAGCACCCGCGATGTGGTGACGATCGGCGGCACCGGCATGGGGCTGATGTGCCACATCATCGCCGCCGAACGCGGCTGGCTACCGCGCGCCGCCGTGGTGGACCGGCTGTCGCGGATGCTGGCCTTTCTGGAACAGGCCGAACGCCGCAACGGCCACTGGGGCCATTTCCACGATGGCGCCACGGGCCGGATTGTGCCGTTTTCGGCCCGCGACGATGGCGCCGATCTGGTGGAAACCGCCTTTCTGGCTGCCGGGCTGTTGTGCCTGCGCCAGTATTTCAACGCCCCCGGTGACGCCGCCCTGCGCGACGCCGCCGACCGGCTGTGGCGCGGCATCCGCTGGGATGCGCATCTGCAACCGGGCGACCCCGCGCTGTACTGGCACTGGAGCCCACGGCACGGTTTTGCCATGCGCCACCGCGTCACCGGCTGGAACGAATGCCTGATCACCTATGTTCTGGCGGTCGCCTCGCCCAGCCATCCGGTGCCCGAAAACTGCTATCATCAGGGCTGGACCGACAGCCCCGTATTCCGCAACGGCGCGGTGCATCACGGCTACGACCTGCCGCTTGGGCCGCCGATGGGCGGGCCGCTGTTCTTTTCGCACTATTCCTTTCTCGGGCTCGATCCGCGCGGGCTGGCCGATCGTTACGCCGACTACTGGCGCCAGAACCTGCACCATACGCTGATCAACCGCGCCCATTGCATCGCCAACCCGCAGGGCCATGCCGGATATGGCCCCGATTGCTGGGGGCTGACGGCCTCGGATACGCCGGGCGGCTATACCGCCCATTCGCCGCTGAACGACCTGGGCGTGATCACCCCCACCGCGGCGCTGTCGGCGATGCCCTATGTGCCCGACCTGTCGCTGCGCGCGCTGCGCCACCTGCTGACCAACCATCCGCAGGTCTGGGGCGAATGGGGCTTTCGCGATGCCTTCTGCCCCGGCACCGGCTGGGTGGCCGAGGCGACGCTGGCCATCGACCAGGGGCCCATCGTGATCATGATCGAGAACCACCGGACCGGCCTGATCTGGTCGCTGCTGATGTCAGCCCCCGAGATTGGCGACGCGCTGGCGCGGCTGGGTTTTGCCCCGCCACCGCCGGTGCTGACCGCCTGAATCTGCCCTGCACCTGCCCCGCGTCGCGCTGCGCCCTTGCGGCACTTTCCCGAACGCGCCTGACCCGGTATCACCACGATATGAGTATCGTTGTCCTTGTCGGGGCCATTGCGGCCCTGCTGATCGTGATCAGCCTGTCCGAGCCGCTGGCAACGCGGCTGAGGTTGCCGTTCAGCGTGGTGCTGGCGGTGGTGGGGGCGCTGTTGGGCAGCGGGGCGGTGCTGTTGCAGGCCAGCGACCTGAGCAACAATTTCGACCCGCAGGCGCTGGCGGTGCTGTCGCTGCCGATCCGGTCGTCAGTCTTTCTTTACGTGTTTCTGCCGACGCTGCTGTTTCAGGTGGCGCTGGGGCTGAATCTGCGCCGGATGATGGATGACTGGGTGCCGATTCTGGTGATGGCCGTGGCTGCGGTGGTGGTGGCCACCATCTTTGTCGGTGCCGCGCTGCAACCGATCACCGGCCTGTCGCTTCTGGCCTGCCTGCTGCTGGGGTCGATCGTCTCGACCACCGACCCCTCGGCAGTGGTCAGCATCTTTCGCAACATCGCCGCCCCGCAGCGGCTGACCCGCATTGTCGAGGGCGAAAGCCTGCTGAACGACGCCGCCGCCATCGCGCTATTCGGCTTTTTCCTGACATTTGTGATGGCGGGCGTGCCAAACCCGACGCTGCGCGATGCGCTTGTGGGCTTTCCCACGCTGATCTTTGGCGGGGTGGCCATCGGCTGGGTTGCGGCGCGGGTCGGACTGACGGTGATGGCAAGGATGCCCGCGCATCCAATGGCGCAGGTCACGCTGTCGCTTGCGCTGCCCTATGTCACCTACATCCTGTCGGAACGCGCGCTGGGCGCCTCGGGGGTGATCGCGGTGGTGGTGGCGGGGATGACGATGAACCTGATGGGGCCGGGGCGGCTTGCCCCGGCGGTCTGGTCCTATCTGCGCGGCGTCTGGGATGTGCTGGCGCATTGGGCAGGGGCGTTCATCTTCATACTGGCGGCGCTGCTGATCCCGCGGCTGCTGGGCGATGTGCATCTGTGGGATGTGGTGCTGATCGGCGTGGTGACGGCGGCGGCCATTGCGGCGCGGGTGGTCATGCTGTGGGGGGTGCTGCCGCTGCTCAGCCTTGCAGGGCTGTCGCCGCGGGTGGAACGGCCCTACCGGGTGGCTATTCTGTGGGGGGGGCTGCGCGGGGCGGTCACGCTGGCGCTGGCGCTGGCGGTGACCGAAAACCCGCTGGTCCCACCCGAGGTCAAGCGGCTGGTGGGGATTCTGGCCACCGGCTTTACCCTGTTCACGCTGTTTGCCCAAGGCACCACATTGCGCTGGATCATCACACGGCTGGGGCTGGCCAGGCTTGCGCCGCTGGATCTGGCGCTGTCCAATCAGGTGATCGCGGTTGCGCTGCAAAACGTGCGCGAAGAGGTGGCCGAAACCCTGCGAGAGCATGAACTGGACCACGACATCCTGCGCGCCGAGGCCAAACGGTTCGGCGAGCGGCTGGACAAGGCCGTGGCGCGAGCCGAATCGGCGGGCGATATCCCCGACCGTGACCGCGTGACACTGGGCCTGCTGGCGCTGGCCGGGCGCGAACGCGACCTGATTCTGGAAGGGTTCCGACAGCAACTGATCTCGCCGCGGCTGGTGGAACAGATGCTGTCGGATGCCGACCGGCTGATCGAACGCACCCGCACCGGCGGGCGCACCGCCTATCGTGAGGCCGGGCGGCAGGCGCTGGGCTATGGCCGCTGGCACCGCTGGGCGGTGCTGGCGCATAACCGGCTGCGGCTGTCGGGGGCGCTGGCGCGGATGACGGCCGACAGGTTCGAACTGTTGTTGAACCAACGGCTGATCCTGCGCGACCTGCACAGCTATATCGACCGCAAGATCCGCCGCATCCATGGCCGCCGTCTGGCCGACCTTCTCCACGAATCCTTGCGCCGCCGAGAGGAGGAAACGGCAACCGCGCTGGAGGCGCTGCGGCTGCAATACCCCGGCTATTCCGACGAGATCGAGCGCGGTTTCATCCGCCGCACAGCCTTGCGGCTTGAGGAACACGAATACGACCTGTTGCATGACGACGGGCTGATCGGGCGCGAGTTGCACCTGACCCTGCGCCAGCGCATCGGCGCCGAGCGCGCCCGGCTGGAGCAGCGCCCGAAACTCGATCTGGCGGTGCAGAAATCGGAACTGGTGCGCCAGTTTCCGCTGTTTGCCGACATGACCGAAGATCAGCGCCGCCGCCTCGCCCGGCGGCTTTCCACGGTCTATGTGCAACCCGGCGAGGTGCTGATCCGCAAAGGCGACGCGGCGCGCAACGTGTTCTTCATCGCCTCGGGCGCGGTCGAGGCCGAAACCGCGGGGCAAAAGCTGCGGCTTGGGCGCGGCGAGATGGTGGGGCAACTGGCGATCCTGACCCGGCGCACACGGCGCGCACAGGTCACCGCGATCAGCCACGGCACGCTGTTGCGGCTGGACGACGCCCGCTTCAAGCGCCTGATCGCGGGAAACCCCGGTCTGCGCGCCGCCGTAGAGGAAAGCTGCCGCAAGCGCGGTGTTACGCTTGACCTCAGCGAGATTGGCTAAGCGCCCGAAGAAGGCCGCCCAACCAACCAAAATCCGCACGTTTTTTCCTCATACGACCCGCTTTCGCCTGCGAAACCGGCAGCTTTGCGGATTTTTTGACGCGCGCTTGCCGCGCCTTGGCCCACCGCTTGCCGCACCGCGGCATCGCGGTTCTGTTTTTCCTGCGGCTGCCTGCGGCGCCGCGATGGATCAACGGCTCAGCCGCCTGCCAGAACCCGGACGGATGATCCGGGCGGGGCGCGACCACCACAGGAGAGGGAATATGACCGCATTCAAGGGAACCATGTCAGGGACCGCTATGGCGCTGGTCCTGGCGCTGGCTGCCAGCGCCGCGCAGGCCGCCGACGACACGATCAAGGTGGGCGTGCTGCATTCGCTGTCGGGCACGATGGCAATTTCGGAAACGACTCTGAAAGATACCATGCTGATGCTGATCGAGGAACAGAACGCCAAAGGCGGCGTTCTGGGCAAGAAGATCGAGGCGGTGGTGGTCGATCCGGCCTCCGACTGGCCGCTGTTTGCCGAAAAGGCGCGCGAATTGCTGACCGTCTCGGATGTCGATGTGATGTTCGGCTGCTGGACCTCGGTCAGCCGCAAATCGGTGCTGCCGGTGATCGAGGAGCTGAACGGCCTGCTGTTCTACCCGGTGCAGTATGAGGGCGAGGAAAGTTCGAAGAACGTCTTTTACACCGGCGCCGCACCGAACCAGCAGGCGATCCCGGCGGTGGATTATTTCCTCGAAGAGCTGGGCGTGGAAAAATTTGCGCTGCTGGGCACCGACTATGTCTACCCCCGCACCACCAACAACATCCTTGAAAGCTACCTTCAGCAAAAAGGCATCGCCAAGGACGACATCTTTGTGAATTACACCCCCTTCGGCCATTCCGACTGGTCCAAGATCGTGGCTGACGTGGTGGCGCTGGGGGCCGACGGCAAGAAGGTGGGCGTGATCTCGACCATCAACGGCGATGCCAACGTGGGCTTTTACAAGGAACTGGCAGCCGCGGGCGTTTCGGCCGACGACATTCCGGTGGTGGCCTTCTCGGTCGGCGAAGAGGAACTGTCGGGGCTGGATACCTCAAACCTTGTCGGCCATCTGGCGGCCTGGAACTATTTCCAGTCGGCCGACACCCCGGCGAATGCCGAATTCATCGCCAGGTGGAAGGCCTTTGCGGGCGAAAACCGCGTCACCAACGACCCGATGGAGGCGCATGTGATCGGCTTCAACATGTGGGTGCAGGCGGTGGAAAAGGCGGGCACAACCGATGTCGATGCCGTGCGCACCGCAATGTATGGGCTTGAGGTGCCGAACCTGACCGGCGGCGTGGCCAAAATGCTGCCCAACCACCACCTGACCAAGCCGGTGCTGATCGGAGAGATTCAGGCCGATGGCCAGTTCGACATCATCAGCCAGACCGAGCCGGTGGCGGGCGACGCCTGGACCGACTTCCTGCCGGAATCGGCCAAGCTGGAAAGCGATTGGCCGGGCCTTGGCTGCGGCATGTACAACACCGAAACCAAGACCTGCGTGCAGATCAAGTCGAACTACTGAACCGGGCGGGGCGCGGGTTCGCCCGCCCCCTCCCTTTTCATGCCGGGGGCAAACATGCGGCAGATACTGATGATGTTGGTCGCGGTGATCCTTTTCACCGCGCCGGCGGCCTTGCGCGCTGAAACCGCAGCAGAGCTTTTGACCGAAAACCGGGCGCTGATCGAGAAATCCTCGCGGCAAAGCATCGGCCCGGTGATCGGCGCGCTGGCCGCAAGCGGCGATCCCGCCGCGCAGGCGGTGCTGGAGGCCTGGGCCGACAAGCGGCTGGGCCTGCGCAAATCCGACGGCGCGTTTTTCCTGCTGACCGAAACGCCCGAGGGCTTTGCCCTGACCGATCCGGCGGGCACCCCGGCGGGCAGCGCGGCCAAGGCCGAAATTACCGCGCTGAAACCCAACAGCGGTGTGCGCGGCCTGATCGCCACGGCACTGGTGCAATTCCAACTGTCTGACCCCGATCCTGCGAAACGCGCAGCCGCCTTGGCATCGATTGCCCGCGATCCCCTGCCCGACCACCTTGAACCCCTCGCCGCCTCGCTGGCCCGCGAAACCGATCCGGCGATCACCGCCCGAAAGGCGCGTCTGGCCAGCCTGCTGACCCTGCGCTTTCACCCCGACAGCGCCACCCGCGTGGCCGCGATCGACAGCTTTGGCGCCGATCTGGGGCTGGACCTGCGCGGTGCGCTGAACCCGCTGCTGGCGACCACCCGTATCGCCGCAACGGCCGCACCCGAAGGTGCGAACATCGCAGCCGAACTGGAACCGGGCTCCGATATCGCACTCGAAGCTGCCTATGACCTGCTCGTGGCCGCAGGCCGCGCCCCCGCCCGTCTGACCCTGGCCGATCAACGCGCAGCACTTCTGGCCCATGCGCAGGGCGGTAGCGTGGGCGGCGTGGCGGTGGCCGATCTGGCCGATCAGGCCGCCCGCGACCGCGCCTACACGGCGCTGGAACAGGCAGGCCTTGTGCCCACCGCCGCCACCGAAGACGAGGTGACGGCCGCCATCGCCGCGCACCGTTTCTTTGATGTCTATGCCGAACCCGACCCGGCAGTGACCACCGCCGCACAGGCCGCATTGGCCCGGATTTCACTCAAGGTGGGCGCGATGCAGGCCGCCGACCTGTCGCTTGATGCACTCTCGCTGGCCTCGATCTACTTCCTTGCGGCCATCGGGCTGGCCATCACCTTCGGCGTGATGCGGGTGATCAACATGGCGCATGGCGATTTCATCATGCTGGGCGCCTATACCGGCTACGTCACGCAGCAGATCATCCCCGATTACACGACCTCGATCCTTGTGGCGCTGCCCATGGCTTTTGCCGTGACCTTCGCCGCCGGTGTGGCGATGGAACGCCTGGTGATCCGCCATCTCTACCGCCGCCCGCTGGAAACGCTTCTGGCAACCTTCGGCATCTCCATCGCGCTGCAACAACTGGCAAAAAACATCTTCGGCACGCAGGCCCGCCCGCTGACCTCGCCCGCCTGGCTCGACGGGGCCTGGGTGCTGAACGATGTCGTGTCGATCAGCTATATCCGCATCGCCATCTTTGTGCTGGCGCTCATGTTTCTGGGGCTGTTCCTCTTCATCATGAAACGCACCCGCCTCGGCCTCGAAGTGCGCGCCGTCACGCAAAACCCCGGCATGGCTGCCTCGATGGGCATCAACCCGGATCGCATCAACATGCTGACCTTCGGCCTCGGCTCAGGCATCGCGGGGGTGGCGGGCGTGGCGATCGGGCTGTTCGCCAAGGTCACCTCCGAACTGGGGTCCGACTATATCGTGCAAAGCTTCATGACCGTGGTCGTGGGGGGAGTGGGCAATATCTGGGGCACGCTAGCAGGCGCCACCCTGATCGGGTTCTTCCAGAAGGGGATCGAATGGCTGAACCCCTCGAACACGCTGGCCGCACAGACCTACATGATCCTGTTCATCATCCTGTTCATCCAGTTCCGCCCGCGGGGGATCATCGCCCTCAAGGGCCGCGCCGCGGGGGATTGATCCATGCCCTTCCCCTCACCTTGGTCGAAATATCCCACGGGGGTCCGGGGGTGTGAAACCCCCGGCCCAACCGCAAAGGTCCGCGCATGACACCTGGCAGCCTCTCCCGAAATCCCTCTGTGCTGATCTTCCTGGCCACGCTGGCCCTGTTCACGCTGGCCGTCACGTTCCTGTCCGAGGCGGCGGGGGCGGGGCTGATCTCCACCTCGTTCGTGAAGACGCTGGGCAAGACCCTGTGCCTGTGTCTGATCGCCCTTGCCATGGACCTGATCTGGGGCTTTGCGGGCATCCTGAGCCTTGGGCATTTCGCTTTCTTCGCGCTGGGCGGCTACATGATCGGCATGTGGCTGATGTATGCCCGAACCGAGGTGATCGTAGTCGAGGCGCTGGCGGGCGCGGGCCTGCCGCCCACCCCGCAGGAAATCCGCGATGGCATCGCCTCGCAGATCTTTGGCGTCGTCGGCGGGTCGGACTTGCCCGCGATCTGGGCCTTTGCCGGGTCGCTGCCGGCGCAACTGGCGCTTGTGGTGCTGGTGCCGGGCACGCTGGCGCTGGTCTTTGGCTGGCTTGCGTTCCGCTCGCGCGTGACCGGGGTTTACCTGTCGATTCTGACGCAGGCGATGACGCTGGCGCTGGCGCTTTATCTCTTTCAGAACGACAGTGGGCTGCGCGGCAACAACGGGCTGTCAGGGTTGCAAAACATCCCCGGCGCCGAGGCGGTGGGGCAAGACTGGCTATCGGTGTGGTTTTTCTGGGCCTCGGCGGCTGCGCTGGGGCTGGGCTATGCGCTGGCGGCCTGGGTCGTTTCGGGCAAGTTCGGCAGCGTGATCCGCGCGATCCGCGATGACGAGGCGCGGGTGCGGTTTCTGGGCTATCCGGTCGAGGTTTACAAGCTGACCGTCTTTACCCTGACCGCCGTGATCACGGCCATTGCGGGGGCGCTGTATTACCCGCAGGCGGGCATCATCAACCCCGCGGAAATGGCGCCCATCGCCTCGATCTATCTGGCGGTCTGGGTCGCCATCGGCGGCCGCGGGCGGCTTTACGGGGCGGTGATCGGGGCGGTGTTCGTGTCGCTCTTGTCAAGCTGGTTCACCGGCGGACGCGCGCCCGACCTGAACCTTGGCTTTTACACCGTGAAATGGGTCGATTGGTGGCAGATCGTTCTGGGGCTGTCGTTCGTGCTGGTCACGCTTTACGCCCCGCGCGGCATCGGCGGGCTGTTCGACCTGATCGCGGGGCTGCGCGCCCCCGACCGCCGCGGCGCGGCGCTTGGCCCCGGTGACGGCGCCCTGCGCGAACAGGAGGCCAAGGAATGAGCGCACTTCTGGAAGTGTCGGGCATCTCGGTGACGTTTGACGGTTTCCGTGCCATCAACAATCTGTCGTTCGAGATCGGCCCGGCCGAGCTGCGCGCGGTAATCGGCCCGAACGGGGCGGGCAAGACCACCTTCATGGATATCGTCACCGGCAAAACCCGGCCCGACAGCGGCAAGGTGCTGTTTGGCGAGCGGTCGGTGAACCTGCTGGGCATGACCGAGGCGCAGATCGCGCGCGCGGGCGTGGGGCGCAAGTTTCAGCGCCCGACGGTATTCGAAGATCAAAGCGTTGCCGAAAACCTGATGATGGCGCTCAAGGCCGACCGGGGGCCGTTTGCAGTGCTGCGCTGGCGCCCCCGGCCCGAACATCATGCCCGCGTGGCCGAGCTGGCATCCGAGGTCGGGCTGGCCGACCATCTGCCCCGCAAAGCCGGGGAATTGTCGCACGGGCAGAAACAATGGCTGGAAATCGGGATGCTTTTGGCGCAGGAGCCGCGGCTGCTGCTGGTCGATGAACCCGCCGCCGGCATGACGCTGGCCGAACGCGAACACACCACGCGGCTGCTGGTCGATCTGGCAAAAACCCGCGCCGTGGTGGTGGTCGAACATGACATGGACTTTGTGCGGCGGCTGGCCTGCAAGGTGACGGTGCTGCATGAGGGCGCGGTTCTGGCCGAAGGATCGCTGGATCACGTCACCCGCAATCCGGCGGTGATCGAGGTTTATCTGGGGCGGGGATGATGCTGAAAACCCAAGGTCTTACGCTGCATTACGGCAGTAGCCAGATCCTCTACGGGATCGACATGGAGGCCCGCGCGGGCGAGGTGACCTGCGTGATGGGCACCAATGGCGTAGGCAAGACCAGCCTGCTGAAGGCGCTGGCGGGCAGCCATCCGCGGTCGGGCGGCAGGCTGTGGCTGGACGGCGAGGAACTGGCCCCCCTGCCCGCGCAGGCGATGGCGCGGCGCGGGGTGGCGGTGGTTCCGCAGGGGCGGATGATCTTTCCGCTGTTGACCGTGACCGAAAACCTTGAGACCGGGTTTTCGGTTCTGCCGCGTGGCGGACACCGGATTCCCGCCGAAATCTATGACCTGTTCCCGGTGCTGAAGGACATGGCGCAGCGCCGCGGCGGCGATCTGTCGGGCGGCCAGCAACAGCAACTGGCCATCGCCCGCGCGATGATCATGCGCCCGCGCGTGCTGCTGCTGGATGAACCGACCGAGGGCATCCAGCCCAACATCATCCAGCAGATCGGCCGGGTGATCGACTATCTGCGCGGGCGTGGCGATATGGCGATTGTGCTGGTCGAACAGTATTTCGACTTTGCCTATGGGCTGGCCGACCGGTTCTATGTGCTCAAGCGCGGGGCGGTCGATCTGGCGGGCACCAAGGCGGAACTGGGGCGCGAGGCGGTGCGGGCCTCGGTTTCGGTCTGACCCCGCGTCTGACTGTCGCGGCCGCAGCCGCTTTCAGGCTGTTGTCAGGAATGGCGAGGCAGTAGGCTGTCTTCGGCACCGAGGCGTGGCCGAAAGGGGCGCGGCACCATGAGTTTCAATATTTCCTCCGACCGCGCGCTGGCGGTCCTGACCGGGCTGACCATGCTGGGCATGGCTGTCGCGCTGGCCGGGGCCTTTGTGCACCCCAGCCTGCTGGGGCCGGGCGGGCTGGATCTGGGCGAACGCGGGATGGGCTGGCTGACGCTTGCAAGGCTGGAACTGGCGGGGCTGGGGCTGGTCTATCTGGCCGGCGGCGTGCCCGCGACGATTGCCGCGCTGGAGGCGCTGTTGCGCGAAGGCAAGCTGGACATCGACCTGCTGATGGTCGTCGCCGCGGCGGCCGCGGCGGCGGTGGGGGCGGCACTGGAAGGCGCGGTGCTGCTGACGCTGTTCTCGATCTCGACCACGCTGGAGCATCGCGCGATGGGCCGCGCCCGCCGCGCGGTCGAGGCGCTGATGGAACTGCGCCCAGATACCGCGCTGCTGAAGGGCACTTCGGGCGTGACCGAGGTGGCGGTCGAAACGCTGCGGCCCGGCGATGTGGTGGTGCTGCGCCCCGGCGCGCAGATGCCGGTGGACGGGGTGATCGCGCAGGGCCAGGGCTCGATCGACGAATCCACCATCACCGGGGAATCGAGCGCGGTTCAAAAGGGCCCCGGCGCCAAGGTCTATGAGGCGACGGTCAACCTGACTGGCGTGCTGGAAGTGACGGTCACCCGCGCCGCCGCCGACAGCACGGTGGCACGCATGGTGCAACTGGTGACCGAGGCGCAGGCGGCCAAGGCCCCCTCGGAACGGTTTAGCGCCTGGTTCGGGCAGCGCTATACGGTGGCGGTTCTGCTGGGGTCGATCGCCGCCTATCTGGCCTTCCTGTGGCTGGGCCGCCCGCCGCAGGATGCGCTTTACCGCGCGGCCACGCTGCTGGTGGCGGCCAGCCCCTGCGCGATTGTGATTTCGGTTCCTGCCGCGATTCTGTCGGCGCTGTCGGCGGCGGCGCGGGGGGGCGTTCTGTTCAAGGGCGGCGCCGCGCTGGAAACGCTGGCCAAGGTGCGCAGCTTTGCATTTGACAAGACCGGCACCCTGACCACGGGCCGCGCCGAGGTGGGGCTGATCGTGGCCGCGACCGGGACTGAGGCCGCGGTGCTGCGGCTGCTGGCCGGGATCGAGGCGAATTCCGAACACCCGATCGCCGATGCGATCCGCCGCGCCGCGGATGCCCGCGGCATCCCTCCGGCACCGGTGTCCGATGTGCGCGCAATCCACAGCGAGGGGGTGACCGGCACCGATGCCGACGGGCCGGTCTGGGCGGGCAACCTGCGACTTGCGGCCCGGATGGGGGCCGAAAGCGCGGCGCTCGCGCTGGCGGGGCGGCTGGACGACGCTCAGACAGTGGTCATTCTGGGGCGCGGCGCGCAGGTGCTGGGCGGGCTGAGCCTTGCCGATCAGCCGCGCGCAACCTCGGCCGCGGGCATCGCCGCGCTGCGCCGGGCCGGGGTGGGCCACATTGCCATGATGACCGGCGACCGCCGCACCGTGGCCGAGCGGATTGGCGCAGAGCTGGGGATCGACCGCGCCGATATCCACGCCGAACTGCTGCCCGAAGACAAGCTGCGGCTGGTGGCCGACCTGTCGGCGCATGGCAAGGTGGCCTTTGTGGGCGACGGGGTGAACGATGCCGCCGCCCTCGCCCGCGCCGATGTGGGCATCGCGATGGGCGCAGCCGGCTCGGACGTCGCGTTGCAGGCCGCCGATGTGGCGCTGCTGTCCGAGGACATGGCGCGGCTGGCCGCGGCGCATCGGCTGGCCCGGCGTGCCGCGATCATCATCAAGCAGAACCTGACCTTTGCCATGGGCGCGATGCTGCTTCTGGTCACGGGCGCGCTGTTTTTCGAACTGCCGCTGCCGCTAGCGGTGATAGGCCACGAAGGCGGCACGGTTCTGGTGGTGCTGAACGGGCTGCGACTGCTGGCCGACCCGATCCGCGCCGACACGCGCCCGGCGGGCAACACCGGGGCTGGACGCCGGGCGCGTGCTGCGGCATGACGCCGCCATGACCCGGCCGCCACGCCATACCCTGACCGAAGACGCACAGGCCCTGGCCTATGGTGCGGGCATGGCGGCCTTTGGCATCGTGATGCTGACCCATCTGGGTTTTGTCACCGGCCAGACCGCCGGGTTGGCAGTGCTGATTTCCTACGTCACCGGCTGGGGCTTTGGCCCGGTGTTCTTTGCCATCAACCTGCCCTTCTACTGGCTGGGCTACCGCCGCATGGGGCTGGCCTTTACGGTAAAAACCTTTCTGGCCGTTGCCGCCCTGTCGGGGCTGTCGATGGTGCTGCCCGACTATGTCAGCTTTGCCAGCCTGCACCCGGCGGTGGGGGCGGTGCTGATCGGCTTTGTCTCGGGCTCGGCATTGTTGGCGCTGTTCCGCCATGGGGCGAGCCTGGGGGGGATCGGCATTCTGGGGCTGTATCTGCAAGACCGCACCGGCTTTCGTGCAGGCTGGACGCAGATGATCTTTGACGCGTGCCTGTTTTCTGTCGCATTGCTGATACGCGACTGGCAGACGGTTGCCTGGTCTGCCCTGGGCGCGCTGGTGCTGAACGTGGTGATCGCGATCAACCACCGGCGCGACCGCTATATTGCGACGTGATCCGTGATGAAAACCTATCTTTACCTTCTGATCGCCGTGCTGTTCGAAACCTTCGGGTCAAGCTGCCTTCAGGCCAGCCAGCAATTTACCCGGCTCTGGCCCTCGGTCGGGGTGGCCATCGGCTTTGCCGGGGCGTTCTGGTTCTTTACGCTGGTGCTGAAGGAACTGCCGCTGGGCATCACCTATGCGCTGTGGTCGGGCATCGGGATCATTCTGATCACGCTGTCAGGGCGCTTCATCTTCGGGCAGAAACTCGACCTGCCCGCGCTTCTGGGCCTTGGCCTGATCATCACCGGAATCCTCGTGATCCATCTCTTTTCCCGAACCGCCTCGCATTAGGCTGGCCAAAGGACCGCATTTCGACTATGCGCGGCACCGCAGCATCAAACGGCAGGACCCATGGACCTTCGCAATATCGCGATCATCGCGCACGTTGACCACGGCAAGACGACCCTGGTCGATCAGCTTCTGAAACAATCGGGCGCGTTTCGCGAAAATCAGGCTGTGGCCGAACGCGCGATGGACAGCAACGACATCGAACGCGAACGCGGCATCACCATCCTGGCCAAGGCCACCTCGGTCGAATGGAAAGGCACGCGCATCAACATCGTCGATACCCCCGGCCACGCCGATTTCGGCGGCGAGGTGGAGCGTATCCTGAGCATGGTGGACGGCGTCTGCCTGCTGGTCGATGCCGCCGAAGGCCCGATGCCGCAAACCAAATTCGTGACGTCGAAGGCGCTGGCGCTGGGGCTGAAACCCATCGTCGTGCTGAACAAGGTGGACAAGCCCGCGGCCGAACCCGACCGCGCGCTCGATGAGGTGTTCGACCTCTTTGCCAACCTTGGTGCCACCGACGAACAGCTTGATTTCCCGCATGTCTATGCCTCCGGCATCGGCGGCTGGGCCGACGAGACGCTGGATGGCCCGCGCAAGGATCTGTCGGCGTTGTTCGATCTGATCGTGCGCCATGTCGAGGCGCCGAAACAGCTTGCCCATGAAGGCGAGCCGTTTCGGATGCTGGCCACCACGCTGGGAATGGACCCGTTCATCGGCCGCATCCTGACGGGGCGGGTCGAATCCGGCCGACTGAAGGTGGGCGATACGCTCAAGGCGCTGTCCCGCACCAACGACCGGATCGAACAGTTCCGCGTCTCGAAAATCCTGGCCTTCCGCGGCCTCGGCCAGCAGGCCATCGACGAGGCGGTGGCGGGCGATATCGTCACCATCGCGGGCATGACCAAGGCCACCGTGGCCGACACCTTGTGCGACCTGTCGGTCGATACCGCGCTGCCCGCCCAGCCGATCGACCCGCCGACCATCAGCGTGACCTTTGGCATCAACGACAGCCCGCTGGCCGGGCGCGACGGGTCAAAGGTGCAGTCTCGCGTGATTCGCGAACGGCTGATGAAAGAGGCCGAATCGAACGTGGCCATCAAGGTCGAGGATACGCCGGGGGGCGATGCCTTTGTGGTGTCGGGCCGCGGCGAATTGCAGATGGGCGTGCTGATCGAAAACATGCGCCGCGAGGGGTTCGAGCTGTCGATCTCGCGCCCGCGGGTGATCTACCGCGACATCGACGGGGTTCGGCATGAGCCGATCGAAGAGGTCATCGTCGATGTCGATGACGAATATTCCGGCGTCGTGATCGACAAGCTGACCGGCAGCCGCAAGGGTGAACTGGTCGAAATGCGTCCCGCAGGCCATGGCAAGACGCGGATCGTGGCGCATGTGCCGTCGCGCGGGTTGATCGGCTATCAGGGCGAGTTCATGACCGACACCCGCGGCAACGGCGTGCTGAACCGCATCTTCCACGCCTGGTCGCCCTACAAGGGGCCGATCCAGGGCCGCCGTCAGGGTGTGCTGATCTCGATGGAGAATGGCGTTTCGGTGGCCTATGCCCTGTGGAACCTGGAAGAGCGCGGCAAGATGTTCATCGGCGCCCAGGAACAGATCTACACCGGCAT
Organism: Phaeovulum veldkampii DSM 11550; assembly: GCF_003034995.1. Classification (GTDB taxonomy): domain Bacteria; phylum Pseudomonadota; class Alphaproteobacteria; order Rhodobacterales; family Rhodobacteraceae; genus Phaeovulum; species Phaeovulum veldkampii. The sequence continues at coordinate 17,387 of NZ_PZKF01000033.1, forward strand.
GATCATTGGCGAGCATTCGCGCGACAACGACCTGGAGGTAAACCCGCTGAAGGGCAAGAAACTGACCAACGTCCGCGCCTCGGGCACGGATGAGGCGGTGCGGCTGACGCCCCCGGTGCGGATGAGCCTGGAAGAGGCCATCGCATATATCGACGATGACGAACTGGTCGAGGTGACGCCCAAGATCATCCGCCTGCGCAAACGCTATCTGGACCCGCACGAACGCAAGCGGATGTCGAAAGAGGCCTGAGGCGGCACCCCTGCCCCGCCGTGGCCGCCTGCATGATCTGCGGGAGCCTCCGGCGGGGATATTTGGGCCAAGATGAAAGGGTCAGGCTGCGAGTATGGCCAGCGCCGGGCAGAACGGCTCTATCCGCATTTCGGCGCCCTCGAAGACGCAAAAGGCACCTTGCGGCAATTCTTCCCAACCCGCCTCGTCGGATTCGAGCGGCTCTGACACCACGGCGCGGCCGCGGCGACTGTCGGACCAGCGGTGATAGAGCGAAGGCGCGAAGGGGTCGGTGGCATAGCGTACCGCATAAAGGCTTTGGCCATCGGAAAAGGCGCAGGTCAGGCGCACATGCGGCGCGGCGCCCTTGGCACGGCTGAGCGCCTCGAACCGGGCGGTGGCGCGTTCCAGCGCGGCCTTGGGATCGCGGTCGAGCCCCTCGCCAAGCGCCACCAGAAACAGCGCCTCGCTGTCGGTGGCGCCCTTGCGGTGCGGATAGAGCGTGTCTGGGATCAGCATTTCGGCATCGCGGCGGAAGGCGTCATAGCCGCCGATCTGGCCGTTGTGCATGAACGACCAACGCCCCACCGCAAAAGGATGGCAGTTGTTGCGACTGGTGGCGGTGCCGGTGGAAGCGCGCACATGGGCCAGGAAAAGCCCCGATTTCACCTGCGCGGTCAACGAGCGCAGGTTCGGGTCGGACCAGGCCGGCATCACGTCACGATAGAGCCCCGGCTCGGGCCGGTCGGCATACCAGGCGATGCCGAAGCCGTCGGCATTGATCGCGGTGTGGCATTGCGTGGCGCAGTGGCTTTGATGGATCAGCGAATGCTGAGGCCGACTGATGATGTCTTCCAGAAAGATCGGTTGCCCCACATAGGCGGCCCAACGGCACATCTGCGCACCCTTCCCCATTCGGGGTTTCAGCCGCGCGTCAGGCCGCACGGCGCCTTATGACGATGGCGTCATGTTATCGTCATGCGCGCGCGGCAGGAAGAGGGTTGATGCAGATCAGGGGGCGACTTCCTCGACGACCACAAGATCGCGGATCGCGGCGCCGCGGGCATGATCGAGCGCCGCCTGATAGGCGGGCGAGTTGTAGCAGGCCACCGCGGCCTCAAGGCTTGGGAAACGCGCGACAACATTGCGCGCCCGGTCGTGCCCCTCAAGCTGGACATAGCGCGTGGCGCGGGCAAGAAAGACCCCGCCATGGGCGGCGATCGCCTCGGTCGCCAGCGCGGCATAGCGACCATAGGCCGCAGGATCGGTCACCTCGACATGGGCGATCCAGAGGGCGGTTGGGGCGGTCATGGCGCCGTCCCGATCACAGCCTCGACCGCGGCCACGGCCTCGGACGATTTCGTGGCATCGCTGCCACCCGCCTGCGCCATGTCGGGCCGGCCGCCGCCGCCCTTGCCGCCAAGCGCCTCGGCCGCGGCCTTGACCAGATCGACCGCTGACAGGCGCGCGATCAGATCCGGGGTGACCCCCGCGGCCACCGCCGCCTTGCCGCCGACATCGGCCACGATCAGCACCGCGCCTGAACCGATGCGCGCCTTCAGATCATCCACCAGCGCGGGCAGATCCTTGCCCGAAACCCCGGCAACTACCTGAGCCATGAAGCGTATTCCGTTGATATCCTTGGCCTGCGGCCCGCCCGCGGTACCGCCGCCCATCGCCAGTTCGCGGCGCAGTTGCGCCACCTCATTGGCAAGCTGGCGGCGTTCGTCGGCCAGTGCGCGCACGCGATCGACCACCTCGGCGGGTGCCGCCTTCAGCGCCGCGCCAATCTCGGCCAGCCGAGCGGCCTGCGCCTTGAGGTGATCAAGCGCCGCCTGCCCGGTCAGCGCCTCGATCCGCCGGACCCCGGCCGAAGAGGCGCTGTCGCCCAGCGCCACAAAGGCGCCGATATCGCCGGTGCGCGCCACATGGGTACCGCCGCACAGCTCAAGGCTGTAGGTGGCGCCATCGGAGCCTTTGCCGGAGCCGGCCAGATGGCCCATCGAAACGACCCGCACCTCGTCGCCATATTTCTCGCCGAAAAGTGCCTGCGCCCCCAAGGCGCGCGCGTCGTCGGGTGTCATGATCCGGGTGTCAACGGCGGCGTTCTGGCGGATATAGGCATTCACCTCGGCCTCGACCGCCGCCAGTTCCTCGGGCGCCAGCGCCTTGGCGTGGCTGAAGTCGAAACGCAGCCGGTCTTCGGCGTTCAGGCTGCCCTTTTGTGCGACATGATCGCCAAGCGCCCGGCGCAGCGCCTCGTGCAGAAGGTGGGTGGCCGAATGGTTGGCACGGATCGCGGCGCGGCGGGTATGGCTGACCTCCAGCTTGGCGGGCTGGCCGCGGCGCAGTTCGCCCTCGGTCACCGTCGCCAGATGGACGAAGACGCCCGCCGTTTTCCGGGTGTCGGTGACATGAGCCAGCCCGGTTTCGGTGCGAATCCAGCCCGCATCACCCACCTGCCCGCCGGATTCCCCATAGAACGGGGTCTGGTTCACCACGATCTGCACCGCGCCGGTGGCCGCCTCGGCCTCTGCCCCGTCGATCACCAGCGCCAGTATCTCGCCCTCGGCGGTTTCGGTGTCATAGCCCAAAAACTCGGTCGTGCCGTTCTTTTCGGCCAGTTCGAACCAGATCGTGGCATCCTTGGCCTCACCCGAGCCCGCCCAGCTGGCCCGCGCCTTGGCCTTCTGCTCGGCCATCGCGGCCTCGAAGCCTTCGGTTTCCACGGTGCGGCCTTGTTCGCGCAGCGCGTCCTGCGTCAGGTCAAGCGGGAAGCCGTAGGTGTCATAGAGCTTGAACGCCGCCGCCCCCGGCAGCGCGGCACCCTCTGGCAGGCGCGCAAGCTCGTCATCCAGAAGCTTCAGTCCGCGGTCAAGCGTCTGCTTGAACCGCGTTTCCTCCAGTTTCAGCGTCTCTTCGATCAACGCCTGCGCACGGGTCAGCTCCGGATAGGCCGCGCCCATCTGGCGCACCAGCGCCGGCACCAGCTTGTGCATCACCGGATCGACCGCGCCCAGCATATGCGCGTGGCGCATGGCGCGGCGCATGATGCGGCGCAGGACATAGCCGCGGCCCTCGTTCGACGGCATCACCCCGTCGGCGATCAGGAACGAGGTCGAGCGCAGATGGTCGGCGATCACCCGGTGATGGACCTTGCCGGGGCCATCGGGGTCGGCGCTGGTGGCATGCGCGCTGGCCTCGATCAGGCTGCGCATCAGGTCGGTGTCGTAGTTGTCGTGCTTGCCTTGCAACAGCGCGCCGATCCGCTCCAGCCCCATGCCGGTGTCGATCGACTGCATGTCAAGGTCGCGCTTGGTGCCATCAGCGAACTGTTCATATTGCATGAACACGAGGTTCCAGATCTCGATGAAGCGATCACCGTCTTCGTCAGCCGAGCCCGGAGGGCCGCCCCAGATATGCTCGCCGTGATCAAAGAAGATCTCGGTGCAGGGGCCGCAGGGGCCGGTCGGCCCCATCATCCAGAAGTTGTCATTGGTGGGGATGCGGATGATCCGGTCATCGCTCAGCCCGGCGACCTTTTTCCAGATATTCGCCGCCTCGTCGTCGGTGTGATAGACGGTGACGAGAAGCCGATCCTTCGGGATGCCGAAATCCTTTGTCAGCAATTCCCAGGCAAAGGGGATCGCGTCAGATTTGAAATAGTCGCCAAAGCTGAAATTGCCGAGCATTTCAAAGAAGGTATGGTGGCGCGCCGTGTAGCCCACATTGTCGAGATCGTTGTGCTTTCCGCCCGCCCGGACACATTTCTGCGCGGTGGTGGCACGCTTGTACTCACGCGTTTCTACCCCGGTGAAGCAGTTCTTGAACTGAACCATACCCGAGTTGGCGAACATCAGCGTGGGGTCGTTGCGCGGCACAAGCGGGCTGCTGTCCACCACGCGGTGGCCATTCCGCTCGAAATAGCCAAGGAAGGTAGAGCGGATATCGTTCAGGCTGGGCATGTCTGGGGCCTCTTGGGGCAAATTCGGCTTTCCGTTTAGCGCCCGCCCTCGGCCCTGTCCAGAAAGAGAAAGACCGGGCGCAACCGCCCGGCCCCGTGGCTCAATCTTCCATCACGCCATCGTCGGACTCGGTGGCACCGAAATCGAGCCCGTGGCTCGCGCGGATCTTGTCCTCGATCGCATTCGCCATCTCGGGGTGATCACGCAGGAACTGCTTGGCATTCTCGCGCCCCTGGCCGATGCGTTCATCGCCATAGGAATACCAGGCGCCCGATTTCTCAACCACGCCCGCCTTCACCCCCAGATCGACCAGCTCGCCAACCTTGGAAATGCCCTCGCCATACATGATATCGAATTCCACCTGCTTGAACGGCGGCGCAACCTTGTTTTTGACAACTTTCACGCGAGTCTGGTTGCCCACCACCTCGTCACGGTCCTTGATCGCGCCGATCCGCCGAATATCCAGCCGCACGCTGGCGTAGAATTTCAGCGCGTGGCCACCCGTGGTGGTTTCGGGGTTGCCGAACATCACGCCGATCTTCATCCGGATCTGGTTGATGAAGATCACCATGCAATTGCTGCGCCCGATGCTGGCGGTCAGTTTGCGCATCGCCTGGCTCATCAGCCGGGCTTGCGCACCCACGGTCGCATCGCCCATGTCGCCCTCGATCTCGGCCTTGGGCGTCAGCGCCGCCACCGAGTCGACCACCACAAGACTGACCGCACCCGACCGCACCAGCGTATCGACGATTTCCAGCGCCTGTTCACCGGTGTCAGGCTGCGAAATCAGCAATTCGTCAAGGTTCACGCCCAGCTTGCGCGCATATTGCGGGTCAAGCGCGTGTTCGGCATCGACAAAGGCGCAGACCCCGCCCTTTTTCTGCTCTTCGGCAACCACATGCAGCGTCAGCGTGGTCTTGCCCGAGCTTTCCGGGCCATAAATCTCGATCACGCGGCCTTTCGGCAAGCCGCCGATCCCCAGCGCGATATCCAGCCCCAGCGAGCCGGTCGAGGTTGCCTCGATGTCCATCACCGGGTTGTCGACGCCCAGCTTCATGATCGACCCCTTGCCGAACTGCCGTTCGATCTGGGCCAGCGCACTGTCGAGCGCCTTTTGTTTGTCCGCACTGCGCTTGTCGTTCATCTCGAAAAGGCTCGCCGTTGCCATTGCCTCAATCCTTATCCCACAGCACCGGCGCGGCGGCAATCGCTGCGCCATGTCATTTTGTTCACTTCCCGTTCTCGCTTTTATGAGATCAAAACAAGAACAACGCAAGTCCATCTTTTTCGATCCTCGCGTGATGTGGTTAAGAACTCGTTTACGCGCACCGTTTACGGCTGTAGGTCACGCGCAGGTGGTGCAAGGCAGGCAAGATGCTCATTTTCTGGCAACAAAGGCTGGTTCTTCTGGCCACCCCCAAGACCGGATCAAGCGCCGTTTCGGTCGCCCTCGAATCGCTCGCCTCGGTCACTGTCGCCCGCCCGCCGCAGTTGAAACATACCTCCGCAGAGCGCTATCGCCGCCATGTCGCGCCGTGGATCGAGGCAGCCTCGGGCCACAGCTTCGACGTCGTGGCCCTGATGCGAGAGCCGCAGGACTGGCTGGGCAGCTGGTATCGCTACCGCCAGCGGGAGGCGATTCTGGGGCAGCCAAACAGCACAGCCGGAATCGGCTTTGACGATTTCGTGTGCGCCTATATGTCGTCGGAACGCCCCGCTTTCGCCGATCTCGGCTCACAGGAGGGTTTTCTCAGCCTGCGTGACGGCAGCCTCGGGGTTGATCGGGTGTTTTGCTACGAAGATATCGGGCGGTTCGTCGGCTTCCTCGAAGACCGACTGGATTTCGAGATTCATCTGCCGCGGGTAAATGTCTCGCCCGCGGGCGTTACAACCCTGAGCGACACCACAAGACAGCGCCTGACCGCGCACAGTTCCGCAGATTTTGCGCTTTACGCGCGGGTCCGGGCGGGAGAAACCGCCTGACATGTCGGGCGGATCATGCCCCGGTCGCGCGGGCATGTCGTGCCCGCGCTGCGCCTTGGCCGGAAACCGGATCGGCGAGGCAACTTTCAAACCTGCCAGCCGCACCGAAAGCCTGCGCCCCGAGGCGCTGACGCGGATCAAGACTGGATTTGCCGCGTGACGGTTTCCGTCAGTTCGCTTAGCGAAAACGGTTTGGGCAAAAACACTGCCTTCGGAACAGCAGGGCGGCCATCGTTGAAAACGTCTTCCGCATAGCCCGACATGAACACCACCGGCGTTCCAGGCCGGGATTTCAGCGCCTCGCGCACCCAGCTGGGGCCATCCATTCCAGGCATGACCACATCGGTCACGAAGGCATCGACCTCCAACCCCTGATCTTCCAGAATGCGCAGCGCCTCCTCGGCATGTTCAGCCTCGAAGACCGTATAGCCGCGCAGCTTGAGCGCGCGGCTGGCAAAAGCCCGCACCGCCGCCTCATCCTCTACCAGCAGCACGGTTTCGGCCCCGTTGTGCAGGCTGCGCGCAGGATGCGGCGCGGGGTCTGGCTCGGCCTCGGGCTCGGCAGTCTGGGCATGGGCCGGGAAGTAGAGCGTGAAACAGGTGCCCGCGCCGGGAACGCTGTCACAAAAGATATAGCCGCCCGTCTGCTTGACGATGCCATAGGCGGTGGACAGGCCAAGCCCGGTTCCCTCGCCGGTGCGCTTGGTGGTGTAGAACGGCTCAAATATCTTGACAAGATTGTCCGGTGCGATCCCGATGCCTTCGTCGCTGACGCGGACAATGACATATTCACCGGGCGGCACCGATACGCGGTCGCGCTGAAACACTTGCGGGAAAAAGACATTCTCTGTCTCAATCCGGATCGTGCCACCGCCCGGCATGGCATCGCGCGCGTTCACGACCAGGTTCATGATGACTTGTTCCAACTGCCGCTTGTCGGCCCGGATCAGCCGCAGCGCCGGGTCATGCGCCAGTGTCAGGCGCACCTTTTCGCCCACCAGGCGGTTCAGCAGATGCGTCAGGTCGGCCAGCGCGTCACGCAGGTCGATGATCTGCGGCTTCAGCGTCTGCTTGCGAGAAAATGCCAGCAACTGCCCCACAAGGCTGGCCGCGCGGTTGGCGTTCTGACTGATCTGGTTCAGATCGGCAAAATCCGGGTCGCCCTTGTCATGTCGCAACATCAGCAGATCACAATGCCCGCTGATTGCGGTCAGCAAGTTATTGAAATCATGCGCAACCCCACCCGCAAGCTGACCGATTGCCTGCATCTTCTGGCTTTGCACGAATTGCGCCTCAAGCGTCTTGAGCTGGGTCGCATCCGACAGCACCGCCACGATCACAACCCTGCCCTCTTCGCGCATCCGCGACAGCGTGACCTGCAAAAACATCTCGCCCTCGCCCCGGCGCACCCGCAAGACCTCGGGGCGCCGCTCGGCGCGGCCCTCGGCGGCGTCCCTCAGCCAATCGGCCACCGACCGGCCCAACCCCTCGACCAGGTCGGAAAACCGCTGCTCGCCCTCCACTGGCCCCAGCATGCCCCGCGCGGCGTGGTTGGCGGCCAGAACAAGCCCATCCGGCGCCAGCCGCATCAACGCCACCGGCAAAGCCTCGAACGAGGTCGGATCGGCTGGCGTCGCGCGCCCCGCCGCCAGCGGCAGCAAGAATATCTCGCGTCGGCCACCGACGCCCTCGATCTCGGCCACAAGCGCCCGCACCGGGCCGGATTGGGTGGCGATCTGATGATCTTCCCCCGGCCGCACCGGCAGATCGGCAAATATCCGGTCCAGTGTGCGCACCCGTTCGCCCACCAGCCGCCGCAACGCCTCGTTCATGAACAGGATCGTCCCCGATTTGGAAACGGTCAGCATGGGCAGGCTGATTGTATCCGCGCCGCGCCCGCCAACCGCGCGCTCGGCCATCTGTTCCAGGCGCCACAGAAAGATGCTTTCGCCGATCCGGTGCACCGACAGCCGCACATGCCCGCGGCGCGTCACCAGATCCTCGCGCGCGGCGCCCAGTGCTGTGGCCTTGCTTTGCAGTCGGAACAGAACCGCAGCAGGGCTGGCGAACAGATCTTCCAGCGCGCGGGTCAGGCTTTGGCCGCTGCGCTGGCCAAAGCGGTCAGCGGCGGCGCGGTTCTGAAAGCCGATGGCGCCATCGGCATCGGTGGTAAAGCTGGGCGAGGCATCATGCGCGATGAAATCGGCCAGTTGGCCTTGCATCGCGGCGCGCGCGCGCGCGTGGCGCAGCGTCATTCCCTGCATCAGCGCGGCAAGGGCCACCAACGTGCCCGCCACCCCCATCAGCGCCAAAGATACAGCACGGTCAGGCGCCAGAAAGGCCGCGCCAAGCACGCCCGTAGCCGCCAGAACCAGATAGCCGCCGCCGGCCGACAGCGCCAATGCCGTGCGGGTCAGACTGCCGGGAGACAAGGCAGGATGCGACACGCGAATGCCCTTTCGTCAGAATCGGTCCCCCTATTGCGCACCGAAAGGTTTAAGGGCCGATTAAGCCGCAAAAAACACACAACCCTAGCGTGTGTCAATCTGCATCAAACACGCCTCATCCGCGCCAGATAAAATCCGTCCCCTCCCGACAGCGGCGTCAGACGACGCTCTTCCTCCAGCCGAAAACGCGGGTCGCGGGCCAGAAAGGCCGCGATCTGGGCGCCGTTTTCCGCCGCCAGAAGCGAGCAGGTCATGTAGGCCAGTTGCCCGCCGGGCCGCACCAGCTCTGCCGCGCGTCCAAGAATATCGCGCTGGATCGCCACCAGCGCGACCAGCCGTTCGGGCGTCAGCCGCCATTTCGCCTCAGGCGTGCGCCGCCATGTGCCCGAGCCGGAACAGGGCGCATCGACCAGAACCAGATCCTGCGCCCCCGGCGCCTGACCCGGCGCCACCAGCCCGACCCGGACCCCTGCACGTTCTGCCCGTGCGGGCAGATCGCGCATCCGCCCGGCGTCGATGTCATGCGCCAGATACAGCCCCGGCGCCCGCGCAGCCAGCGCCAGAACCTTGCCCCCGCCACCAGCGCAATAATCCAGCACCGATTGCCCGGCCCGCACCGGCAGCGCCGCCACCATCGCCTGCGAGGCGGCATCCTGCAATTCGACCAGCCCCTCGGCATAGGCCCGCGACGACTGGATCTTACGGGCGCCTTCGATGACCTCAAGCGCGGTGTCCGCCAGCGGATGGGGCTGGCTGACGACCCCCTCGGCGGCCAGCGCGGCCTGCGCCGCCGCGCGTGGGCCACGGGCGAGGTTGGCGCGCAGAAACACCGGAGCACGGGCCTGCTGCGCGGCCATCACCGCCGCAAACTCCGCCCCGAGCGATGCCTGAAGCGCAGGCGCGATCCAGTCGGGGCAATCAAGCGCCACCAGCCCCTCGGGCGCAGCCGCAGCCGCCATCGCCGCCCTCTCGGCCTCGGTCAGCGCGGCGGGGGCAAACCGCGCGCCGCTGAATATCTGTTCCGGGTCGATACCTTGTGCCCGGCACAGGCCCAGCATCAACCCGCGCCCCGACAAGGCCCCGCCGCGGTGTGCCAGTGACCGGCGCCGCCGCAGCGCCTCGAACACGAGATCGCGGATCGCCGCGCGGTCGCCCGACCCGGCAAAACGGTTTCCCCGCGCCCAGGATATCAGCGCCACCTCGACCGGATCGCCCGCCAGATGACGGTCAAGAGCCTCGATTGCGGCGGCGATCCGGGCGGCAGGTGTCATGGTAATCCTTTGAAAAGCGGCAAGGTCCAGCGCGCAAGCAGGCGCCCCCCATACATCATTTAGCGCCAGAACCCGGCGCGCCATCTGGTGTTGCGACAGGAAATCTGGCGCGCCGGAGAGGATGAAACGGGGAACGGCTATGCATTGCAGGCCTATATAAATTCCGATTGAACAATCCGCTATGAACCCCGGGCGGCGAATTCAAGCGTCTTTTTCCGATTCGTTTTCGGCATCTCTCTGATGATGCCGCATTTGGCCGTTGGGATTGGGTTGACTTCAAGTATCGCCCTCCGACCAGTGATCGCCGAAAAGAAAGCTGCCACGTGATGGAGGACAGTATCCTTGTGAACGGCTGCATGCCGCTCAAGGATCGGCCCTCTTTCCTGAGTCGGCTCGTCTCCGGATCGCTCAAGGCGGCCGATGCTGTCAGCTGGTCGAACGTATTCGCCTGGGCGCGCATCGATGAGGTGACGACGACCTACACGGTGGGGAGCCGGGGCGCTGTCACAGCCCCAGAGCTACTGATCTCGGGTCCGAAACCATGAAATCGCGCTGATGCAGATATTCGTGTCACGCCCTGCAAATATTCGTGGCGCGCTACAGTCGCACTTGCCTGCCCAACTCTTAAGTCATTGTTTTAGAAAGTTTTGGCGGAGGGAGTTTGACAAACATCGAACTCTCTCCCGTGCCGATGGTTGCGGCACGGGAGAGTCGCGAAATGCTGCGCACTAGCGGGGGACAGTAACTTGGTCCTAACCTGTGGCGCCGTTGGACCCGTCGGGACCACCAGCTATGCCGTCGCCCGCGGCCTGCAGATCTTGCGCGTGTTCGAGGATTCAGGGCGTTCTGGCCTTCGGCTCGATGGCCGGGAGGCGCTGCAGAACCTGATGGCCGAGGTGCAATCCGGCAAGGCAGATTTCAAGGCGATCCTCGTCTATGACGTCAGCCGCTGGGGCCGGTTTCAGGATGCCGACGAGGGCGCCTATTACGAGCATGTCTGTTCACGCGCAGGGATCAGGGTCCACTATTGCGGCGAGCAGTTCGAGAATGACGGAAGCATCGGCTCGAACCTCCTGAAAACCGTCAAGCGGGTGATGGCGGGCGAGTACAGCCGCGAGCTATCGGTCAAGGTATTCGCCGGACAGTGCCGTCTCGTGGAAGGTCGAGGGGCGCGGACGGGTCTATCGACTGCCCGCTGGCTGATTGGTTTGCCGCCGAAGATCCTATTGCCGCCGTCCCATCATGGGCGGCGGTTTGTCATTTCATCGACAGCAGATCGCGCGCGGCAGCCTGCAGGATGTCCTGCGCCATCCGGGGCTCGCAAGTATAGATGCCGCCCGGTTCAGGTTCGCCGACATTGTCCTCGAACCATTGCCGACCCTCGTCCGAGATCGGACGCAGGACGACGATGGTCCCGTGGTTGTTGATCTCGATGTGTTGCCAGTCGGACATGTGCCAAGGCTAGCATTCGTCGCCCGGCACCGCCAGCGGCGTCAGAGGCGACGCCATCGCTCGAACAACCGCCGCAAGGCGTAACTGCGGCCAAGCGAGACGATTGTAAACACCAGCCCCATCTTCAGGTTCTGCGCCAGCGTGGTCTGCAGCCCGAAGATGGGGAAGATTAGGATCTGCGTAACGACGGCGACGCCATAGCCGACGAGCACGTTGGCGATGGACTCGACCAGCGACATGAGGCGCGACTGCTTCATGCTGCCACCTCATCCATCGGCCAGCAATTCAGCCGCGAGAGTTCGCAGCGCATGCGCCGCAACCAGGGGGACCACACCGTTGCCACAGAGGCGAAGCCGGTCCACCCGGTGGGCCAGCCCATCAGTGCCTCGACGAACAGCGGGTTCAAGGTCCGGCGCGGCTTGGAGGTATCGTTCCCAGCCATCGGCGTCACCAGGACCTGGCGGCCAAGCAGGCCGTTGACCGGGGTGTTCGCCAGTGTCGTAGCCCCGTCCTTGTGATCGCGCGCTGTCGGCGTCATCCACATTCCGGCCGCGTGTGTCAGATCGGCCGTCTTGCGGTTGCCCGCGCTCGGCTTGCAGCCGTCGTTCGCCATCGGCGTCGGCCAATCCCGCGCCATGCGGTCCAGACCCTTTTCGTCCTTCCGCTCGCCACCCCGGCTGCGGAAACTGTCGATCTGGGGCGTCGGCCAGAGCGCTGCCGTTGTTGCGAGGTTCATGCCGTGCTGCCCCGCTTCCTGCGACGGCGTCGGTTTCATCTGCCGGTTCTCGTTGGCGCTGGCGGCAGCTTCCAATTCCTCAAGCTGTAATTCCAACTGATCGATCAGCCGCGCCCGACGTTCCGAGGAGATGCCGTATTTGTCGCGCCGCAGCTTGGCGATCTCCAACTTCAACTCCTGGATCATCGCTTCTGTGCAGGATGCCAAAGCGCGGGCCCGTGCCAATTCGGCTTCCGCAGCTTGCGCACGGGCTTGTGCGGCCTCAGCAGAGGCGATCTGCGCAGCAAGCGCGGCGCGCAATTCGGCGATTTCCAAGGCGGCATCTGGCATGGCAGATGTCTACCATGATAACGATAAAAGACCAATAAAAACAGGCGGTTCTATGCAAATTATCCAGCCGTTTTGGGCCTCTGCGTCCAGCGTGGATTTCTCCAGTCTATGCCCTCCAGAAGATAGCCGAGCTGAGCTGATGATATCGCCACCGCCGTTCCGTCCTGACTGACAGGCCAGATGAACTTCCCTGCCTCGAGGCGCTTCAAGTATAGAGACATGCCGACACCATCATGCCAGAGCAGTTTCACCAGATCACCTTTGCGCCCCCGGAAGCAGAAAATTTCTCCGGCATGTGGATCACGCCCGAGGCCCTGTTGCACCGACAATGCCAAGGTGTTCATCCCGCGACGCATGTCAGTCACTCCACCTGCAATCCACACCTTCGTGCCAGCCGGAAACGCGATCATGGCTGCACCATCAGGCCATTGAGCAGACGCGCAGCAGCCTCCATGTCAAAGCCGGATGGGATCGTGACGCGACAGCGAGGGCCAAGGTCGATCGTTAATGCTGGCGCTGGCGGCGCTGGAACATCATCACGGACAGAGCCGTCTTCGACCTGAAGAACGCGCAAAAATTGCGGGCCGGCCCCAAGCAGCCCATTTTTATGCCTATATCGCCAATCGTAAAGCTGTGATCGGGAAATGTCATGGCGCCGTGCGACCTCCGCCAATGTCACGCCATTGCCATGGCTTTCCTCAACGATCCGGACCTTCTCGTTATCCGACCAACGGCGACGGCGGCCGGTATCAGAGACCGACAAAACTTGAATACGGCGGGTGTTCTCGTGTGCGTCCATAAGGACAATCGATAAACAATCGCAACAACAGACCGCCAGACGGCTCTCGGCGA
>NZ_PZKF01000034.1 GCF_003034995.1 Phaeovulum veldkampii DSM 11550
CTGAAGCACAGATCATCGCGATCCTGCGGCAGGCTGAAGGCGGTGTGCCGGTGGCCGAGCTGTGCCGTGAACATGGGATGAGCGACGCGTCTTTTTACAAATGGCGGGCCAAGTATGGCGGCATGGATGCGTCGATGGTCAGCCAGATGAAGGCGATGGAAGAAGAGAACCGTCGGCTTAAGCGGATGTATGCGGACCTGAGCATGCAGAACGATTTGCTGAAGGAAGCCCTTGGAAAAAAGTAGATCGGCCATCTCAGCGCCGCGAGATGGCCGAAACGGCGGTGGAACGACGGGGCGTCAGCATTGCGCTGGCGTGTCGGGCCTTCGGGGTCAGCGAGACCTGCTATCGTTACAGCCCCAAGCTGAAGGACGAGAACGAGGTGATCGCCGATCTGCTGACAGGGCTGACGGATGCACGAAAGACTTGGGGTTTTGGCCTGTGTTTCCTGCATTTGCGCAACGTGAAGGGGCATCCGTGGAACCATAAACGCGTCTATCGGATCTACTGTGAGCTGGAGTTGAACCTGCGTATCAAGCCCCGCAAGCGGCTAAAACGGGAGAAGCCTGACGTTCTGGCCGTGCCGGATGCGCCCAATGTGACCTGGTCCATGGACTTTATGGCGGATCGCCTCGGCGACGGCAGGGCTTTTCGGCTTTTGAATGTGTTGGACGACTTCAACCGAGAGGGGCTGGGCATCGAGGTTGACTTCTCGCTGCCCGCAGAACGTGTCATCCGCAGCCTGAACCGCATCATTGAGTGGCGCGGGAAACCCTGCACAATTCGTGTGGACAACGGCCCTGAATACATCAGCGAGACGCTCAGGATATGGGCTGAGAAGCAGGGCATTGCCATCCAGCACATCCAACCCGGACAGCCCCAGCAGAACGCATATGTCGAACGCTACAACCGGACGGTTCGGCATGAGTGGCTGGACCAATACATCATAGAAAGCATAGAGGAGGCACAGGATCAGGCCACACAATGGCTCTGGACATATAACAACGACCGCCCGAACATGGGCATCGGCGGCATCACACCCGCAATGAAACTGAAAATGGCCGCGTAAGTTCTACAGATGCACCCCGTTAAAAAGGGGGAGATTACCTTTAGACACGGAAGATCATTTTATTCTGGCCCATTTGGACCCTTGGTTCGTGCATGACAACGGTCAATCTGAGGACTTGCTTCGCCCTCGCGTAGGAATCGGACGATGCGACAACCTGTGGCAACCCATCGAGATCTGGGCGCCGCCATGGGTGAACATAATCGCGCAAGCCGGCTGGTGCGAGTACTTCGACGGCTGGTGCGAATACTTCGACTTTGTCACCCCATTGATAGAGAAACCACGCCATTTCGAACCAGCCCGCAGCATGGAACCGGACAATGAGGCTGTGCCGCGCGTCCGAAAGAGGGCGCATGATGGCAATATCTTTGGTAACTTACCCGCCACAGGGCGCGCACGTGGTGCTCGAAATTGTTGCGGCCGTGGGCTTTTCAAAAGATGGGATCTTCAGAGCGCCGGATCTGGGGATTGCCATGCAGGCTTGCCGGGCGGGCTTGCGATTGCGGGCGCAAGAGCTTGGTGCTGACATGGTTGCGGACTGCCAGTTTCATGTCAATTTCGGCTCCAAAGCCGTCAACGTAACCGGCTTCGGGACAGCCATCCGAATTACGTCATCATCGGTCGAGGGAAACCACGGATGAGCTTCGAAGCCGTCATCACGGTTGTGGTCATCGTGCTGTTGGTGGTGTTCAGCAGGCCTTTGTTCACGCTCGCGGGTGGTTTGGTGGTGCTGTTCTTCGGAAGCATCGCAACGGTGGTCATCTTTTTTGTCGTGAATGCGCTCCTTTTCGGAGTGTGAGTTGTATGTTGGTCAACTATCATGACGCGCACGCCCGGACTTGTGCTCTGAGCACGGCATAATCCGCAAGCCAGTCGACGATGACGCTGCCGTCGGGCAGCGCGGCGACCTCATCCGCTACGCGCCGCTGTTCGTCACGGCTGTAGTCGACCACGGCTGGGCAGACAAAGCCTGCCCAGCGCTCAGAACTCCCCGCTGCGCAGCCGGTCAACAAGATCGTTACGGCTGCGAGGGCGCCTGCTGGCGGCCTCCAGTATCTGACGCTGAATGGCATGGGTGCGCTCCAAGTTTTCAAGCCGTTCCGCTGCGCGACCAGCGCGCTCGCCAGCACGGCGCAGGTTGACCAGAAACAGCACGACGGCCAGAGCGGCGAGTGCCGCTCCGATGATCCGCCGCGCCCAAGGTCGGGTGAATAGCGCGGCCAGCATGGTGCCCAGCATCACTGCATCCCCCTGCGCCAGTCATCGACCCGCGCCCAGATCGCCACGGCAATGCCTGCCAGCGCGAGGGCGATGAAGATCCAGCGCAAGCTGTCCAGATAGGGGATCAGCGGCAGAACCGCGCCCTGCGCCTCGGCCAAGACCCCTTGCGCGACCTCTACCCCAGCGGCGCCCACGGTAGCCACGCCTGCAGCCCCCGCCCCTTTCATGGTCCTGCTTTCTGCCAGCGTCTCACGCGCGGCTGGCACCTCTAGCGCAAAAGGCACCGCCCTGACCGGAAACCTCTCACCCCAGGTCCGTGCAGGCCCAAGGTCGATGTGCATGAAACCGGACCGCGGATAATACCCAAACCCCAAGAACCCGACCGCACGCGCCGTCGCCTCGAAGGCCGCGGGATCGTGGTTCGCCATGGCGATATCAAAGGCCGTGCCGTCCATGTGCTTCGACGCCTTGGCTCCACCGACAGCACGGTTGTGTTCGGGCGAACGGTAAGCAGAGCGGACGATCAGCGGTTTGCCCAACCGATCGCGCAGGGCCTGCAGCTTGTCCAGCGCCTCCGGGTGCAGCTTCAACTGCCCCGTGCCGCGGCAGGCAATCTCCGCCGGCGAGAAGTTCCCCCAGCGCCACGCGCTATCTGGCACGTCGCGGAAATGGCGGAACGTTCGGATCGGTTCAGGCATGACGCCCTCCTGTTACGATTGATGACAAAAAACCCGCCGCAGGGCGCGACGGGCTGTGACTGCGGCTCCGTTCGGGCCGCGGTTCAGGTGATGACGCCCCTGCGGCGTCAGCCTGCGCGATTGCGCTGGAAGGCTTCGAAAAGCAGATCGCGAACGGTTCGAATGTCGGTCTCGATGCGATCGAGACGGTCGGCATCGGCTTTGCGATCCTCGGAGCGCTGCGCCTCGATGCGTTCGCGATCGGCAATCAACTCGCGGTCAAGCCGTTGCAGCAGCGCCTCGTTGGTAAAGGCACGGCGGGTGACGGCGGCGATCAGTGCCAGAAACCCACCGATCAGCGCGGTGATTGCCGCGGTCAGACCATGGTCGCGGAAGGCCGCGGCGGTGGCGGCCAAGAGGCCGGGGGATGCGGGATCACTCATGCCGGGGCTCCGATTGATAGGGTATGACATGCGAGCCGCAGGGCCCCGCCGGTGAAACTCCCGCCCTCGGCTGAGACCCGCACGGGCGTTGCGAGGGCAAAGGCCCGCGGCGTGATGGGCAGTTGAGCGAGCGATCCGGCACTGATGCCAAACCCTGCCCCGAAGGCGGATTGCTCTGTGGCAGTCCCCAAGGCAAAGCCGGTGGCGCCGGTGATCGCGGTGGTGACGCGCGCCGAGACCCCGATCACCAGCGCTCTTGCGGGTATGGTCAGAGTGGTCGTTACACTGCTGCCCGAGAGCCCGGTCACCGAGGCCTCGATCACAGAAGCGCGCGTCCGGCTCCCAAGGGCGCCCTCAGCCAGATCGGTGCTGGCGCCCCGGACCAGGAGCCCCATTGCCGCATCAAGGGTGACCCAGCCCGCCGCAAGACGCACCAGCATGAGCTGTTCCGCGATGACCCAGACCCGCCAGCCCACGCGCGTCGGCAGCCGCATCCAGGCGCCATCGGCCCAAAGCGCGATATCGCCTGACCAGCCGGCCCAAAGGCCAGTCGCCCCGGCGGCCACCAGATAGGCCGCGCCCTCGACGGGGTTTGCGGGTGGAGCACTGCGGCTGCGATCCTCGACGGTCAGGTTCACAAGCCCGTCGAGCCTGCGCAGCGCTTCGTTATGGGTGACGTGCTTCTGGGCCTGGGCCGCTTGCAGATAGGGCAGCAAAAGCCGAGGGCTGGTCTCAGCCATGGAGGGTCTCCTTCAGAAATTCAGTGTGACGGTGCGCGGTGCCCCGCGCCCCAGAAGGGCGGAGAGCTGGAAGAGCCGGATGGTGAGGCTGTCGCCGGGGCCCAAGAGCGCGCCGCGATCGGTGATCTGATGCGCCGCGCTGTAGAGGGCCTGCGGCTGGTTTGCGGTCAGCACGCGGATCACGCTGCTGCCGTCCTGCCCCATGATCTCAAGCTCATAAGCCTCGCTGGCCTCCGACATTGGCACCTCCACGGCTTCCCAGCTGGCGGCGACCAGCGCGCGATCAGCGCGGATCCAGCGCAGGGTCAGATCGCCGGGCACGCGGCCGCGCAGACCGGGGTTGTCCACCTGCGCCACAGCAAAAGGCCGAAGCCCCGCGCCCTTGGGCGTGAATTCCGCAGCGGCAAAGCTCGGATCGGTGAAGGGAAGTGCCGCGGGCCCCACGCGCCAGAGCCAGGGCAGACCCAGATCACCAAGCGGGATGGGCAACCGCGCGAGCGTGGCATCCAGCAGGACGATCCGCGCGCCGGCAAGCGTCGGGTTGCCCATGGCTTGTTCGGTGCCGCGCTGTCCGCGCAACAGGCGGGTCAATCGATAGCAGCCGGGCGCGACCAATTCTGCCGTCCCTGCCTGAATGATCTCGCAATGCCCCGGTCCGGTCTCGACGGCCAGGGCATTGGCGCCGCCAAAGAGCGCAAGGTCGGTGACGCTTTCCAGCGTGCCGCTGGCCAGATCCACCACCAGCGCGTTCGCGTGATCGAAGCGCCCGACTGGCCCTGGCCCCAAGTCTTCTGCCAGCACCCCCATCCTTGCGCGCGCGCCCAGCGTCTGGATCAGGCTGAAGCCATCGCTGCTGGCACTGCGCCAGACCGCAAGCGTCCCGGGCCAAGGCCGCGCATCGGCGGCAATGAGCGGCTG
This sequence comes from Phaeovulum veldkampii DSM 11550, assembly GCF_003034995.1. Taxonomy (GTDB): domain Bacteria; phylum Pseudomonadota; class Alphaproteobacteria; order Rhodobacterales; family Rhodobacteraceae; genus Phaeovulum; species Phaeovulum veldkampii. Next base: position 5,066 of record NZ_PZKF01000034.1, read on the forward strand.
GTGGTCGATCTCGGTCTCGCTCAGCTGCGGTAGATCGAGGAAGGCGACCTCGGGTGCCCCGAACACCAGCGGGCGTGCGAGCGCCGCGGGACGCGCCGGCCCTGGCGGCAGATCGTGCAGCGTGCGGTCCTGCACCAGCGCCTCAAGCCCGCGGGCGGTGCTGTCGGCGAGCGACAGAATCCGCAGATCGATCTCGCGCCCGTCATGGCTGAGGCGCAGAACATCGCCGGGGTCCAAGGCCAACCGCGAGGGCGGCAGGCGGAAAGCGGCACTCTCGCGCCCGGTCCAGGCTTCCATCAGTGCGCGACGGCAACGCCGCTCTGCCTCCTCTGGCGGGACAGCCATCGGAAACGCTTCAGCCGTGATCCGCGCGGCCGTCACCGTGACGCGGCGCGCCTCAACGAGCGCGCTGTCATAATCCTCGTCTGCGCGCGCGACCTGCCATTTGAGCGCGAGGGGGAGTTCGGTCTCCTGTGCCCGGGTCAGCTCAAAAACCTCCGCCCCGCCCGTGGCACCCGTCACCATGTTGTCAGAGGAAATCTCTGCTGCTGGCGCACGGCCGCGCATCAGAAACCGGATGCGGCCTTCGCTTTCGACCGCATCGAACCCGAAATGCCGCGCCAGCACCGTGATCGAGGTGCGCGGGCTTTCGAGAGCTGTGATGACATGACCCTCGATCGCGCCCCAGAGACCCGACACGTCGATCTGACCGTCTGGCAGCCCCGCCCGCTGACAAAGCGACCGCACGAGGGCCGCGAGGGACACCGACCCCAGCCGCCCGCTCAGAGTGTGCCCTGTGCGCCAGGTCGCAGCATCGGGCCAAAGGTCAGGCGCTTCGGGATAGGCCGGATAGGGCCGCGTATCCCAGAAAGCCGCTGCGCAGTTCGCGATATCCAGCATCGGCGCGCCGGTCACGGGCGAGACGGGGTTCCCTCCAGGGGAAAACCAGTGGCCAAGGATCGCCTCAATCACACTGCGCTGGCTCGCGTCATCCCGCCATCCGCGCGAAAACCATGGCAGGCGGGCGTCTGCAGCCAGCGGTGCACTTAGCGCATCTGGTTCATTGGCGGCACGATCAACGGCTGGGGCGCCGAGGGCGGTGAACCGGATTGGCTTTGATCGCGGGATCCAGGCCGTCGGCGTTTGCGCCACGCCGCCCACGCGCGGGACATGCGCATTGCTCCACCAGCCCGCCAGATCCTTAGGCCGATAGAGCCAAGCCGCGTCCTCGGCGCCCCCGGCCAGATCCAGCACGGGCGTCCGACGCTGTGCGGCGCGGTCGGCATCAGACAGGTAGCGCCAGTCGTAGCTCTCACCGCCCGCGACATTGGCCGCGAAATAGGCGCGGTCCTGCGGGGCGGGCCATTTGGCCGCATCGATATGGTCGTCGCCATCGCGCCAGTCAGCCAGTGGCCAATAGGCCTCCACCCCGATGAAATTGACATTGGCATCGGCCCAGAGCAGATCGAGCGGAAACCGCACCTCGCCCGGAGTCGGATGATGGCTGTGCCAGGTCTCGGGGCCTGCCGAAAACCCGATCTTCGGGCCCGCCCCGAGGATCTGACGCACGGCCGCCGCCAGGCTGATCCATTGCGCAGTGGCCGGATAAGTGCCGGGGGCCGATCGGAGGGTGACCAGCCCATCCAGCCGCGGCCCCAGCAGGAAACTGTCGACCCCGCCTGCGCGCGCCGCGAGATGAGCGTAATGCAGCACAAGGCGGCGCAGGCCCCGATCGCTGGCAGGCCCATTCCAACGCACGGTCTCACCGGACACTGCAAATTGCGTCGGCGTCGCCGCGCCGAAAAAGGCAGCGATCTCGCTGGTCATCGCCGCCGTCAGGTCCGGGCTCCCCGGCAGACCCGGTGCAAGGCTGGCGGTGATCCGGGTCGCGGCGGCATAAGCAGGCTGCGGGGCTGCCCCAGTCCAGGGATCGATGCGCGTGTTGGTGGCCGGGATGTCCAGCATCACCACAGGAGCCAGTGTCACCCGGAGCCCACGCGCCTTGATCTCGCGGATGGCGGCGATCACGGTCTGATCCGAGGGCGTTCCGCGAAACCCCACTCCATTCGTTCCACGCGACAGAAGGTGCGCGCTGCTGCGCGTCTCGCCATTGACGCCCCAGGTCACCGGCGTGGTGGCGCGCGTACGGGTCTCGACGCCGGGCCGGATCTGGCAGGTGTTGGCACGCAGGTCATCTCCGAACCAGGCAACGGGCAGCGTGACAGCTTCGAGCCTGGGGCACGCCGCCTGCAGCCGATCCAGCGCCACGGTGAAATCCGCCGCCCCAGCATCAAGGCTGGCATTCAGCGCAGAAGTCGTGCCGCTACTTTGGGTGGTGACAATGCCGGTTGCGAGACCGAACTCTCCCATGCCATCGCCCAGCACCATGGCGCGGATCAGGCCTTCGGCGCTGTCGGGGTCCGCGATCGGGCGAAAAACCTCGAAGGAGAGCTGCGGCAGGCGGTTGCCATAACTCTCCAGCGGCGAATCCTCGAAGACCACGTAAGCGGTGCCACGATAGGCGGGCGTATTGGCCGCACCCATCTTCGCCGCGATGAACGGATCGCGCGCCTGGTTCTCATCGCCGGGATACCAGCGCCAAGTAACACCGGTCATGTCCATGGGCTTGCCGTCGGCCCAGATGCGGCCGATTCCAGAAATCGGTCCCTCAGTCAGGGCTACCGCAAAGGATGCGTAATAGAGGTATTCTGTTGTGGTGACCTTGGATCCGCCGCCGCCCTTGCCGCCGACACGCTGGGTCGTGGTGCGCACCTCCTCGCGGAAATCGGTGGCCCAGATGATGTTGCCGCCCATGCGCATGCGGCCAGAGACTCGCGGGATGACAGCGCCTTCGGTCGAAGAGGTCAGGCGCAGGCTGTCGAGCCGCGCGCCTTCGATGCGCTGGCTAGGGGCGAGCGAGGAGATGATCCAGCTGTCTACGACCGAACCGATGGAGGCACCGATGAAGCCCCCGATGGCGGCACCGGTGAAGCCAAGGATGGTGCCAGAAATCAGCGAGCCGCCAAGCGCGGCACCGGCAGCGCCCAGAATGAGGGTGGCCATGAGGGATCGTCTTTCTGTGGTGAAACAGCCAAAGGGCGGAGGTGTCAGAATGCCGACACGCCTCTCAGTCCGATGAATTGCGCGTCCGTCGTGCTGCTGACCGCCGCGGCCGCGGAAAGCGGAAGACAAAGGCGATGCGCCGCGCCCAGGCAGGCGTCAGCGGTTCTTCGATGACGCCGAGGCGTTCATAGGCGTGGAGGAACTGGTCCGGCGCTGTCAAAATCCCGACATGCTTGGCGATGGCGCCCGGGCGCATGCAAAACAGGAGGAGATCGCTGGGTTGGCGGGCCTCCACTGCGATGGGCAGCATCAGGCGCGTGGCCCCTTCTGCCAGAACTTCGCGCTCCCCGGTCTCGCCCCAATCCCGGCTGTAGGGTGGGATCGGGAAAGGCTCCGGCCCATGCAACTGGCGCCAGATCCCGCGGGCGAGCCCGAGGCAATCGCAGCCCACGCCTTTGAGGCAGGCCTGGTCGTGGTACGGAGTGCCGAGCCAGTCGCGCGCCAGGGCGATCACCAGATCGGGATCTGCGGGCCTCGGCGGACGGCCACGGCGGCGGGGCAAGGGCGCGCTCATCCCAGCACCTCGCCCTCATGGCCACCGTCCTTGGTGGCATAGCGGATTACCGCGTCCTGACCGGGGATGTGCGGAAAGCCCCGGAAATTGGCGATGTTGCCGAATTTGCCCGAACAAGTCTCGGCGCGCTTGTCGCAACCTGCGGTCACTGTGAAACTGTCCCCGACCGTGATCGCGCGCAGCGGGGCCTCGAGCAGTGTCAGCGTTACGAGCCCGCCGATTACGTCATGCAGCAGCACCTCCGCGCGCCGCCCGGCATTGGCGCCTGACCCCCAGGTCAGCGTGCCTTGCGCGAACCAGCCGGAGGCGAACGCCCCAAGCCCTGCGGCCACGAACGCCCGGTCGCGCAGGCGTTCAGCAACGCTGCCCGTCCCGCGAAACGCCACCGCGTTCAGATTGACGCGGCAGCGGGCATCGCCCAGTTCCGCATCACAGCCCGCCTGAAACACCCGGCCGACCGTCTGGCCCAGCACATGGGCGAGGCTCCGGACCTCGGCCACGAAGGCCAGCCGCCCGCGGCGAATCTGGCCGACGGCACCGCGGCGCATTAGGACACGCTGATCGGGCGCCGCCCAGTTCACGCGCCAGACCTCGACGGCGGCATTGTCCCAGCGGCCATCGAGAATATCGGTCTCGGTGATGCGGTCCGAGGACAGTACGCCTTCGGCCTCTTGCGCATCGACAGCGAGATCGGAGCCCGCGCGGAGTTCGGACGCAGTAAATCCGCTCTGGGGCTCGAAAATCGTGTCGTCGAAGACCAGCGGCAGATCGTGGTCGGTGAAGCCAAACCGCGCGCCATCAGCACGGGTTAGCCGCCAGCACCAGGCCAGCGTGGTCACGCCGGTGTCGAGATGGGCCTGCAGTCTGGATGGCAGGGTCTTCATCGCGCGACCGCCACTTCCGCCCTTGGCGCTTCGAAATCCCCTCGCGCGACGATCTCGTCCATCACGGCGCTGAGCGCGACAAAGGCCCGCCGTGCGCCGGGGGCCAGATCCGGGATCTCGCGCAACTGCTTGACGAAGGCTTCCGCCGCAGGTCCGTCGTCAAAGCTCGTATGCCGTGAGGGCAGATCGCGCCCGGCTTCCCGCAGCGCCTTCTCGATGACACGCCCCCCGCGGCGATGCGCGCCGATGGTCAGATAGGCTGCCCCGAAGATCGCCACCGTGTCGGTCAGCGAAGCTGCGAATTCCGCCGCCACCCGACTGGGCTGAGCCTCCACTGGCAAAAGCGCCAGCAGGTCGAGCGCCAGTGCATCCGCCCGTTGCACCGCAAGCGGCAGATGCGGATCGAGCGCCAGCTGGATCGTCAGATGCGCCTGCAGCCAATCGGCCCAAGCCTGTGTCGTGATGGTGCCCGCGATCATCGCGCGGGCCAGCGGGTGGTCCTCAGCCTGATGGTGTAGATCGCGGGTGGCCTGCCAGAGTGGTCCGAGCATGGTGGTCTCCAAAATGCAAAACGCCCCCGGAGGACCGGGGGCGCGAAGGTTTGTGAAACGATAGACCCGCACGGACGGCAGACGTCAGGGTCTTGGTCTCGCGGTCGACACGGCATCGCGCCGTGCGGTCAGCCTGTGCAGATGGCGCAGGCCGGGACGCGCCACTTCAATCCGGCAGCGCAGGCGGTTCTGACCCCGCGCGATCCGCGCCCAGCAGAAGCGGATGCGCCTCTTCTGGCGTACCGCCGAGGGCGATCAGGCGATCGAGATAGGGCCGGAACCGCGTGAAGGTCTCGAGGGTCTCCTGACCTGTGCTGAGACTTTCGCCCGCACGGAGCCTGCCGGTGTGGCGGTCTGGTCCGTGCGCGATCCACCAGGTCAGGGTCTGGGCGCTAAAACTCTGGCTGCTCATGCGGGGCTGTCTCCAGTGATGGTCCATGCCGCGCCGTCGAGGCGCAGGGTGGCGGCGGCCAGGAGGTCGGACCAGGTGGTGACGGTCCAGGGGTGGTCGCCGATGCCGGTGGCGCGCATCTGGTCCTCGGGGTCGTAGAGCGACCAGCTGCTGGCGGTCTTCAGGAAATACCAGCCGGTCGGGGCGACATAGAGGCCGGTGCTGCTCTCGAAGAGATAGAGGCCATCGATCCCGGGTTCTGCCGCACCGGCCACGGCCAGGCTGCGGGGGGAGACCAGAAAGGCGCGCGCCTCGTTGGCCGAGCGTAGCCGCGCGGCTGGACGGTAGAGGGTGTCGTCATAGACCTTGCCATCGAAGCGGGGGGCCAGGTTGAAGGGCCCGCTGGCGTCGGCCACGCGGTTGGCCCAGCCGACGAGGAGCCGCGCATAGTTCTCACGCGAGAAGGCATGGCCTGTGTCGGTATCCATGATGTTGGTCAGTGTGACCCCGGCGATGCGGAGCGGCCAGTCGGAGATGTCCTGATTGAAGGCATGGTTGTTGCCGGCCAACATGCTGGTCATGTCTGCCACGTTCGAGACGTTCCAGGAGCCGATCGGTTGGTTGAACGGGTGGGTGCGGATCCCGCTGCCGCCGATGCCGCAGGCGAACATGGCGCGCATGCTGGTGACCCGGCCAACATCCCAGCTGTTGATGGTGGGGGCGCCGCCGTTGTTGAAACTGTGGAACTGGCTCGAGCCTGCGCCGACCGCGCCGAACATGGCCGTCATGTCGGTGACCGATCCGACGTTCCAGGCGCCGATGTCCTGATTGAAGGCGACGCGCGAGGTATTGGTGAGCACGCTTGCGAACATGTAGGCCATGTCGGTGACCGAGCCGACATCCCAGGTCCCGATCGGCTGGTTGAAGGGGCAGTTCTGGAACATGCCGCGCATGGTGGTGACGGAACCGGTCTGCCAGTCTGCGAGCGGCTGGTTGTAGCTGCTGTTCAGGAACAGGAAGGACATGTCGGAGACGCTGGCGGTGTTCCAGCGCCCGAGGGGACGGTTGAAGGCGTGGTAGATCGGGGCGCTCGCTCCGATCACCGAAGCAAACAGTCCCGACAGGTCCGTCACTGAACCGATGTTCCAGGCGCTGATGTCCTGATTGAAGGCCGGTGCAATGGCAAACATGCGGCGCAGGGTGGTGGCGGCCGAGGTGTTCCACAGGTTCAGCGGCTGGTTGAAGACCGCGCCGCCCGAGGTGATCCCCGGGCTTCCCAGATGCCCCATGAAGCCCTCGAAGGTTTGGACCGCGCGCACGTCCCACGTATTGATCGGCTGGTTGAAGTCAGCCCCGATGGCGCCGACATTGGCGCTGGCGGTGCAGCCGAACATCAGGCGCATCGAGGTGATGCGGCTGACGTCCCAGGTGGCGATCGACTGGTTGAAGCGCACGCGGCCGTCGCGGCCACCATAGTAGTTGCCCTGGGTCTGGACGAACATCTGCTCCATCGAGGTGAGGCTGGTCCAGTTGCCGAGAGAGAACGGGCTGTTCATCTGGCTGTTGGCGAAGGCCTGAAACACATCTGCCACCCGGCCGACATCCCAATTGGCGCAATTGGGGCCGACGCCGTCGGAGCGGAAGAAGATGCGCCGGATCGTCTCGATGTTACGGGTGTCCATGTCGCGCAGATCGGCGGCGCAGGAACTCTCATAGAAGAGCTCCTCGAAGCTGGTGACGGTCTCGGGGATATTCGGGGTGATATGGTCAAGCGCGGTGGTGGTCTGGCGAAAGGCCCCGCGCAGTGAGGTCAGCCCCATGGCAAAGCCGATGTTCTCGACGCGGATCAGCGCCTTCTGGTCGATGGCCTGGCTGGTGCCATACCAGTCGAGGCGACCGGTGATAGTAACAGTGACGCGCGGGCCTGCAGCTTCGGCATAAAGGTGCGGCTTGATCCCGGGCGTGGTGAAACGCTCCGAGATGCCATCGCCCCAATCGATGGTCACATCGAGGGGGTTGTTGACCGTGCCGCCGCCGAGGGGGATGTAGATCGTGCGTGCGGTGGCGAAGGTCAGATCATAGGTCAGGATCAGCGAGGCCGCGCCGAGAAAGAAGCTGCGCGGGCTCGACCAATCGGAATAGATGATGGGGGCCGAGGCATTCAGCCGGCCGCCATAGCGCGAGCGCCAGAGATAATTCCGGGCGGGCTCAAGCGGCGGAATCGGCACAGTGGTGATCGCCCCGCCTGTGTGGGTGACGGTGACCAGCGGCGCATCGACGCCCGGGGTGGCGTCCGGGGCATAGAAGGCCGTCTGCGTCTCGGCATAGCCATAGCCGAAGATGGCAGCGCTCTCGAAATCCGAAATACGGACCGTGCCGGTGATGGCGTTCTCGCGCGTGATCGGCGCGGGGCGTGAGATCAGGTCGGGAAACGTCTGGGCATAAGGAACGGAGAAGTTTGACTGCGCGCCGCCCGTGCCGGTATAGGCCGCGCGCCAGAGCACGCGGTCGCCGGGGCCAAAGCCGTCTTCGGGGAATTCGATCTGGTAGAGATTGCCAAAGCCCGGGACGATGCGCGTGATCGATCCGTCGAAATCCACGCCATTGGTAGAGATCTCGAAGATGATGCCGGTCTGTTCGAGCCCCGCAGGCGAGCGGAAGGTGGTCAGGCGCAGCTGGGTGCGCTCGTCGACGCTGAAGGGCACCAAGGCCGAAGGGCGCAGGATCTCGTTGTCCTCGATTGGCACGATCCATTCGAGGCCGTTGGAATAGTAGAATTGGCCATCCTCGCCCACCAACGCCGCCCCGAAATACTGCGCGGCATCGAGCGGGATCGGGACGGGATAGATCAGGGACTGGCCGACAAAGCGGCCGCGGCCGGTAGCGTAACGAAGGGCACTCATGCGATCACCGTGAACTCTTCGCGCTGGTTGAGGATGAAGGAGAAATGCGCGACGGCTGCTTCCCCGGCCTCGACCTTCATCTGCAGCCGCTCGCCGGATTTGAGGACCTGGCGGTCGAGCCCGATCGAGAGGACATCGCCCGAGGGGGCGAAGGCGCGATCAAGGAGCAGCCAGGGGGTGTTGTTCAGCGCCAGAACCCGGATCGAGACGCGCACGGCGGCCTCGGATGTGGGGGTGATCAGCACCCCGGTCATGATGGCCGCTGCGGCGACACTGCGCGCGGGGTTCGGCCCCTCGGCCGGGATCAGGTAATCCGGCACGTCATAGACGGTGGCCCATTCGAGGCCGAGCGATTGGCGCACGACCTCAAAGAGGTTCAGGGGCGGACGGGGCGTGGTGATGGTGGCCATGGGGGTCAGGCTCCGAGACCGATGATGAGGGGGAGTGCGATGTTTTGCACACCGCGCGAGAAGGCCTGGCCTTCGATGGTGTTTCTCTCGAAATCCACCCGTAGGTCCTCGCCAAGGTACGTGTCGCCGGTCTCGGTGGAAAAGGTCGCGTAGATGCGCCCGCCGCCGGATTTGAGGATGGCGCTGGAGGGGTCAGGCGCGCGGCCGGTGCCGCGTTGCGCATAGGGCAGCGCGTTGTAGTTCACGCCCGAACCGGCATAGCTGAACTGCTGGCCGGTGGCTTCGATCACCGAAGGGAAACCGGTGCGATAGGCCTCGGGAGCGGCAACCACATCGGAGATCAGCGCGATGAGGGCCGCAATCATGGTCTGCGCGCCGGGATCGGTGATGCGGGCGGCAAGCTCAACGCGGACCTGTTCCCAGGAGGCCAGAAACAGCGGCACCAGCGCGATGGAGAAGGCATAGTCCGCATTCCAATCAAAGAGGCCCTTGGCAAAGAACTGCGCGCCGCGGTCCTGGCCCGCGCGCAGGTCGCCTGCGAGGCTGCGCAGGAGCGTGCGGGTGTCGCGCTCGGCCAGCGCCTTCTGATCGGCCGAGAGGCCATTCCAGTTGGGCAGCGTCGGATAGCGCGTGGTCATCAGCGCGGTGACGATGGCCTCGGTCTGGCTGGTGATGGTGTTGGCGGCCGCAGGATAGGTGCGAATCAGGCTCTTGTCGGCCACGCCCTCGATGCGGATTGCACGACGAAAGCCGGTGGCGGCAAAGGCGTAGTCGCCGAAGGTGTTGTTGGAGTTGGCCACCGTGACCTGGCCGCCATCGTGCGCCCAGAGGCCGACGCGCGACCAGTTGGTGAAGACCGATACCAGCTGGACAAAGGCGTTGCGGGTGATGGCATATCCCACGCCATTGGGGTTGATGGCAGTGAAGCTGTCGACCACGACCGAGCGCAGGGGCGAGGACGGGGCAAGGACCGAGCCGTCTGCGAGCAGATTGCCACCGCCGCGGGGCATCAGCGGATTGCCGGCCGCCTTGTCGATCGGCAGCACCAGCTGGTCTTGGGTAAAACTGTGGAGTTGCGAGCAATCGGCGATATAGGGCGAGCGGGTGATGATCTCGCCGGGCTTGAAGACAAAGGCCCAGCCTTTCCGTGGTGGGCCGCCCGCCAGCGTGTAGGGCTCATGGCGCAAGCCGGTGAAGGTGAAGCCGCGCGCTTTGCAGCCATTGGAGAGGAGGAACATGTTGTTCTCTTCCTGGCCGATAGGCAGGCGCAGCTTGGTCACGCGCAGATCATAGCCGTAAAGAGCGCAATTGGCGGGGATCACGGTCTCGGGCGGGACGGTGTATTCGCCGGGCTGGACGATGACGACGGCAGATTGGCCAAGGGCTGCGGCGCGGGCGAGGCCCTCAGAGATCGTGGCCAAGGGCGATGTCAGCGAGGTGCCTTCATTGATGTCCTGGCCATCCATCGTGACATAGAAGGTGCGAGCGACGGGGACGGAGACGAAGGGCAGCCGCTCAAGGCTCAGGACTTCGACATCCGTGGCATGGCCGGTGCCGAAGGTCTTGAGCCAAGGTTGGGCGTAGCGCGCGCCGGTCGGGGCCACGATCCGGGCGGGACCATTGGCTTCCGCCACGACCGAGGCACGGATCTCGCGGCGGCCATCGGCGACCCGGAGGCCGGTTTGGGTGTCGATGGTGGTGCGTGACAGCAGGCTCTTGTCGGCGGCCAGCCAGTCGAGGCCGCAGCTGATCGCGTCATTGGCCGGATCGGGGCTGTCGCTGGCGCGCCGGTAGGTGGCGCGGAAGGCATAGCGTTCGTCAGCCTCGATCGGGACAGGGGTGAGACCGGTGACCTCCTCGCTGGCGGTCAGCCTGACGATCTTGCCGAAGGGGCCTTGGGTCGGCAGCCCACCTTCGAGGTCGAAAAGCTGCGGCGTATCGCCAGGGCGATGTTCGAGGGGTGTGTAGGTTTGCATGGGGCGGGTCCGGGATTGCGGGTTCAGGCGAGGCGGACTTCGATCAGCGGGATGGCGGTGATGGAGCCCAAGCGTTCAAGATCGAGGGTGACGTCGAGTGTGTCCGCATCGAAGCGCACGGGCGTGTCGAATTCGAAGCCGGCCGAAATGATCACGCCGGGATCGGGGGCGGTATCGAAGCTGACAAGGCCTTTGGTGACATCGGCGGCCCAGCCGGTGAATTGTTCGGCGCCATTCAGCGCGACGCGGATCGTGCTGGCGACCGGCTTTACGATGCGGCGCAGGTAGGTCTCGGGGCCGCTGCCATAGGCTTTGACGAGGGCAAAGTCGGTGGCTGTGCCGTCGCCCATGCCAATCTGCTGGTCGAGTTCGGAGACCCTGACGGAGGGCAGGCAGGATTTGTAATCCGACCAGTCCTTGAACCGAAACGCCTGCAGCCGTCCGCGCCGAGCCTCGAAGAAGGCGACGACGCGTGCCAGATCATCGGCGCGGCGGATGCCATAGGCCACATCGAAGCGACGCCGGGACTGAGCCCAGGAGGCGTTGCGTTCCTCGAAGCCCGAGGCCAGTTCCACAACTTGCGTGCGCCGTTCCGGGCCCCCGCGCGCCCCGCGGCTGATGTCGTCGGGGAAGCGCTCTTCGCAGAAGGTCATGGGGTGAGGTCCTTGGCAGGTCTGTTCGTGGTGGTCGGCGGTCACATTCCCCGCCGCCCCAGCGCGACGGCGCGAGCGATGTCACTGGCGACTTGCGTGCGCGATTGCCGGAAGCTCTCGGCGTCCCGGGTCTGGATGGTGACGTTGATCACCGGAGTTGCATCCCGTCCCGTGGCCCCCGCGCCATAGGCGGCGGCTTCGCGGCGGGAGAGAACGCGCTCGCCGCGCTGCAGGATAGCCGGGACCTCGTCGGGGCGCAGCCCGGCCCAGCCACCCTCGTGCATGCGCGGCGCGGCAGCGAAGGCCATGGCTGGCACCATGCGCATGGGCGTCGCACCACCGACGATGCCGCCCTGATGCAAGATGCCCGCAAAGATCCCACCGCCCCCGCCTAAGCCGCCGAGAGCGCCCGAGAGCGCATTGGCGATCGGGCCGAGGATGAAGCGCCGCGCGGCGATCACCGCGAGATCGGCCAGGATCGAGGAGACCAAGCTCTTGAAGTCGAGCTTTCCGGTGGTCACGAAGGTCCGGAACGCGCTTTCTGCCGACTGGAAGGCCGAGACCAGCGATTGGCCGAGGCCCTTGCCCCAATCCATCGCGTCGCGTGCATAATCAGCGAGGCTTTGCGCGACCGCGCGCCAACCGGTGGCGGCTTCTTCGGCGGCCTTGGTTGCCGCACCTCCGGCTTGACCTGTGGCATCACCGGCTTGACCCGCCGCGTCTGCTGTCTCGCCCAGCGCCGCCGTCGTGCGATCGGCGGCGGCGGCGGTCCCGTCAAGTGCTGCACTGCCCTCGGAGCCTGCGGAGGTGACGGCGGCTTTTAATGCGTCCCAGGCGGTACGCGGCCGGTTGGCGGCGTCCGACAGCATGCCTGCAGCTTCGTCGTAACCACTGGCCCGTCCGCGCGCCGCGTCTGCCATACCTCCAAAGAGATCTGGCGCCTCGACGTAAGTGCGCCCCATCGCCGCCTGAAACGCCTCCGCCGCGGCGGTGCCGGTTGCAGCGGCCGCGCCAGCGTAAGGGTTCTCGATGCCGCCAAGATCGACGGGATCGAGCGTGCCGATCCGCGCACCACCTTCGCCGACGGCCCAGTCAGGCAGGAGCGACAGCGCGCTGTTCAACCCTTCGATGAAGCGATTGATGCGGCCCACCACGGCATTGAGCATGGCCTCGACGCCGTCGATCAGCCCGTTTGCTGCCTGGTAGGCGAAATCCCCGATGGTCTGGGGCAGCGCGCTCCAGATCGCGACCACGGCATCAAAGCCCCCCTGAAACGCCCCAATCGTGGCATTGGCCCAGCCGGTCACGGCTTCCGTTGTGCCCTGCAGCCCGTCGTAGATTGCGGCCTGTGTTCGGGCCCAGCCTGCCTCGACGCGTGCCCAGGCGGCAGAAGCCGTCAGAGAAAGCCGGTCCCACGCCTCTGCGCCCACTTGGCCCAGAAGGCTCAGGGCGTTGCCGACGCCGCCGACACTGCTGACAAGCCGGGTGAACTGGTAGATCAGCTCGCCTGCGCCGACGATTAGGGCGCCGATCCCAGTGCGGATCAAGGCACCGCGCAGAAGCACAAGCGCAGTCGCCAGCCCCCGAACAGACAGAGCGGCCGCGGCCATCCCTGCGACCCAGCGTCCGGCGAGGAAGGCTGCGAAGGTGGCAGCGTAGGTGCCAAGGCGCGTGAGATTGTCGAGGACCGCCGTGAAGGCGCGGTTGATCGGACCGCCGGTCTCGGCGAGCCGCAGGAAGGCTTCGGCCATTGCGGTGACTGCGGGGGCCAAGGCTGCCCCGATCTGCACCCGCATCCCCTGAAACACCTGGCCCACACCGATCAGCGCGATCTCGGTGCGGCGCAGCGCGGCCAATGCCTCGCGGTCGAGCACGGTGCCAAAGCCTGCGGCACGTTCGCCCAGCCGCTTCATCTCGGCCCCGCCACTTGCCAAGAGTGGGATGAGCCGCGTGGCGTCGGACGCCATCGCCTCGAGATAGAAGGTCATCTCCTGCTGGCCGAGACCGGCGCGCTCGAGCGAGGTGACGTAAAGCTGCAGGGCTTCGGGGCCGGACAGACGCGCGAATTGCTCGGCCGTCACCCCAACCTGCGGCGCGATGTTCTCGAAGAAATCCGCCATCGGGCCGCCGCCCGTCTGCAGGAAGTCCCCGACCCGGTCGTTCACATCCTTCAGGATATCGGCGAGCTTCTCTTGCTCGATACCCACCGTGGCCGATGCGGCTGACCAGCGCTGGAACACCTCGGGCGTGGCATTGGCCACCTGGGCAAACTGCTGGATCTGCGCGGCACTCTGCGCCGTCGTGCGCACGATGACGGCCAAGGCGGCGGTGGTCGCCGCTGCGGCTGCGCCCATGGCGACGCTGGCGCGACGGGCGAAGGCCGCAAGCCTGGTGTTGGCGGCCTCCATCTCGCGCGACAGACGCCCAAAGCCCCGCGCACCAGCATCGCCCACGCCTTCGAGTTCCGCCCGGACCTGACGACCGCCCACGGCCGCAAGGCGGACGCTGACGCGCTTCTCTGCCATGGGTCGGATCCTTCCGCGGAAATCATCGTTCGAAACGCGAACGAGGTCAGAATGAGGCGCTGATCACCGACCGCGCTTCTTCATTGAGTTTGCGCACCATCACCGCCTCAATGGGCGGCAGCAGTTCGGCAACCGCGAGGGGCGGAATGTCCAGAGCTGCGGCCATGGCCAGCGCCGCTGTCATGTCCCAGCCAATCACGATGGCGCCGTGCTGAGCTGCGACCAGCCGCAGCTGGCCACCGAGGCGCTGCACGAGATCCCAGACGGCGATGCCCTCGCGGGTTAGCGGGCGGTTTTGCCATGCCGGGCAGTCTTCGCAGCTGCTCGCACAGGCCGCGCAGTAGCGCTCGCCCCCGCCGAAGACCCAGTCGGCAAGGGCGGTGAGACGTTTTTTTCGGCGTCCAGGAGTAGTCCCTTCGAGACGTAGATCGTCTGGAACGCCTCGAAGACCGGCCAGACATCCAGAAGCGCATCGATCGCGGCGGGACTGACCGGCAAGGGGTGGCCCTCCGCATCGCCGACGCCTTCCCAATCGAGGATCGCCTGTCGGGCCAGCGCCTTCGCCATGGTTAGGGCCAGCGCCTCGGTAGCGACAATCCCGCCGATATTGTCGTCGCTTTGTACGGCCGCGAGATCCAGTGCCGGATCGGCGCGGGCTGCAACCATCAGCGCGGTCGTCAAGGGACGTAGCTGGACACGCAGCCCGGGGATCAGCTCGATCCAGCGCGGTGCATTGGTCAGATCAAGTGTCAGCATCGTCAATAGCCCTCCACTGCGTTCACCAGCCTCACCCGGCACATGTGCCCTGCGCTGGCATCCTTCGCCGCCTGCCAGTCGAAGCTGGCCTGGATGCCTTGGGGGCCCGGGATCTCGACCCGCGGTCGCGGCAGATGCACGGCGGGCACGTCCATCGTCAGGCTTTCGCCGGAGGGCAGCGCATAGCCGAAGCTGAGCGCGCACGCCTCGCCCGCGATTGCCTGTTCGATCAGGGTCTGATCCGCAAACCGCACCTCCAGCCGACCCGTCAGCGCCGCCATGCCGGGATCTGCCCCCTCGATGCGCCCGTCGTTGCGGATGGTCTCGATCCGGTCGATCCCATTGGCATAGGTGATCTCGGCCGAGACGACATTGCCGAGCGGCTGGCCATTGCGCGTGATCACCCCGTTGAAATGACCAAAGCGGCGGAAGGCCGGCACCTCTAGCGTGCCGATCGTGGAGGCGGCAGCGACCGTTTCGCCCTGTGCGATCAGGCGGGCCGTTGCGGTCAGCAGGCCGGAGCGCGCCATCTGCCAGCTGAGCTGGTCCAGCACGCAGCCCGTGGCCAGCGCATAGCGCGGCACTTCCGGCATGGCCGTTTCTATGGAAAGCGATGGCAGATCCCAGCCGCCCGAGGTGAATACATGCGTGAACGGACCGGGATCGAGCCCAGTGGTCACGGGCGCGCCAAAGGCTGCCTTCAGCCAGACCCCGAACCCCACCGTGTCGAGGGGCACGACCACATCGCCATCGGCGGTAACCGCATCGGCCAGCGGGGCCTGCGGATCGCGGCCATAGCCCAGCAGTTCTGAGCTCAGGAGCGGCTGCTCGGCCCCGAGTGTGCTGCTGACAAAGGGCATCTGCCACCAGCCCGCCTCGGGTGCGGTGCCGTAAATCGTCTCAAAGGCAAGCGCCAGTCTTGCCCGGGCGCCATGCGCTCGTGCCATTGTCTCATCTCCTGTCGTGTTCCTGTTTGCCAGCTCTGTGCCTAGGTGCTTGCGGCTGGCGGTTGCAAAGGTTGCTGCAGCCACTAATGATCGGTGATCATGGGATCACCGACACGGCCACAGCATGACTGAAACGCACGCAATCAACACCGAACTTTACCACCGTGCGAACAGGCTATTCGACAACAAGCGCAATTCTCTGCCCGCCGAAAGAATCGAGCGCCTCGCTACTGAGGTGATCCAGCGTCTGGTGAAGCTGGGCCCTCCTGTGCTCCGTGTAGACGTCAACACGATTGCTCCCGAGACGGTTTCCGAGTTTTGCGATCTGCTGCTGCAACCTGACTCGGCCGCTCCCCTGTCCTTCATACTTGACCTTCAGAGAAGCGGTGTTTCGCAGCAGAACCTGAGATATGGCCTGATCGCGGAGGCCGCGCGCTCCCTCGGGGAACGCTGGGACCGCAATGAAATCCCCTTCATCGAGGTTACTGGCGCGACTGGCCAACTCTATGCCCTCATCCGCGCACTCAAAACCGATCACGAGGAAGCGGGCTGGGCCCGACGCACACGCCCAGATGCCCTGTTTGCGCCTGTGCCCGGAGAAACACATACGCTCGGGATCACCATCGCCACCGAAACATTCCGGGACGCGGGCTGGGACATCGACCTTAGGATTTCCGAACACCACGACGATCTGATCGCCCACGTGACTGCCTCTCAGCCGACCGTTGTCGGGGTGTCCCTGAGCACCAAGGAGCGACTGCCGGATCTCATTCGCCTGGTTCTTGCCCTGCGCATCGCGGTTCCCCTGGCGACCATCGGCGTGGCACCGGCCCTCGACATGGACGATGCCGAAATTCACGATCTTGTCGATGTTGATCTGATCTTTCGCGACGCGAGGCTCGCCCTGAATGCCTTGGAACGCCTGTTGCTTTTGCGCCAGTGAGCTTGGCCGGTCCGATGGTTTCGTGCGATAACCCTGATTGACACGGTAAATCACGGTCATTCGGTTCAGAGCGGCGGCCCCAGCGCGTCGCTGGTGGCGTAATGCAGGATGATGGGCACGATTGCGGCCTTGATCGTGGCTGCGCCGTCGACGAGCAGGTCGGCCGGTTCAGGCGCCTCGGCCTCGACCCAGTCGCAGCGCCCGCCCAGCGTCCGGTCGGCGCCAAGCGCTGCGCCAATCTGCGCGACCACTGTGTCAAACCGTCCATCCCGATCCTGACCGAATTGCACGATTACCTCGAGTTCAGCGCGATGTTGGTAGTGGTAGGTGAGCGGTGACAGCGACACGCCCGGCTCGCCGGGACTGCCGTCGCGTAGGATCATCAGGCCTGCGGGTGGGATCCGCTCTGGCAAGACCTCGCCGCGCAGCACGGGCACATAAGGTACCGTGCTGAGCAGGTCCGCCAAGGCGGTCAGGATGGCTTCTCGGGTGGTTGGCATAGCGGTTGCCTTCAATTTCGAATTCCGCCAAAGACCCGAAGGGACGGGCCTGTAGCTCAACGGTTAGAGCAGAGCGCTCATAACGCTTTGGTTGGGGGTTCAAATCCCTCCGGGCCTACCATGTGCCCCCTTGGTGGAATGGTAGACACCAGGGACTTCTGTGGTTGCCGCCTGGTATGCAAGAATTTTCTGACTTTCTTGTGCGCGTAATCGAGTGCGGTCTTCTGTCAGGCCTCTATGTGCGGCATTTCAGAAACCGCGGGCCGAGATGGTGATCTGCGGGTCAGGTCCAAATCTTAAAAACGAGCTTGCAAGCTCGAAGTCCCTGGCTGGTTCTCCCGACCCAGATCTGTTCGATCATGGCGCCCATCTAGTCGTCGTCTTCTTACACCCCCAGTTTACCGGCTCTAGCTGCTCATGACACGTCGTTTGCCATCATGCAGACATGGCCGGATCTCGATATTTCTCTTCACGCGTTAGCATCGCCCAAATCTGTCGCGCCATCTTGTTGGCCAATGCAATTGCCACCAGCATTTTTGGCTTCCGACCAAGCATTTGGCCCACCCAAGTGTCTGGGGCGATGTTGTTTCGTGCCCGGCCCACAATCCTTGACATCGCACCAATGATCAGAAGCCTTCGTATATCAGCCTGACCCGCCTTGGAGACCCGTCCAAGGCGAGCTTTTCCTCCCGACGAGAATTGTCGAGGAACGAGCCCCAGCCAGGCAGCGAAGTCTCTGCCAGATTTGAACTGTGTCATTTCAGGCGCGAACGCTTGAACGGCCAACGCTGTCATTGGGCCTACGCCCGGCATTGATTGAAGCAGCTTGCCCTTTTCGCCTTGGGCGCTGGCGTCCTGCAGCTTCTTAGATTTTTCATCAATACGAGCTGTCTTTTCGGCGATCTGCTGCAGTAGATCCTGGCATTCCAGGCGCACCATTGATGGTAAATCCGCACTGGGATCATCGATCAGAGCAGCAATCCGCGGCATGCTGGCGCGTCCGATTGGGAACACATAGCCAAACTCATAAAGTGTTGCCCGTAGAGCGTTCACAAGCTCAGTGCGTTGATGGACCAAACGTTCCCGCCCGCGAAAAACGACGATTTTGCTCTGCTGCTCCTCCGTTTTTGCACTGACAAATCGCATGCCGGGCTGTCTTGCCGCGGTGGCAATCGCTTCGGCATCCGCTGCATCGTTTTTCTGCCGTTTGACAAAGGGGCGCACATACTGGGGCGGTATCAGTCTTGCTTCATGCCCGATCAGCTCCATTTGACGCGCCCAGTGATTTGCGCTGCCACATGCCTCGAACGCAACGATGCAAGAAGGTATCTCAGTCATGAACCGGGAGAACTGCTCTCTGGTCAGTTTCTTTCGGTATACCGTCTCACCCGATTTTTCCGTCCCGTGTATCTGGATCACACGTTTGGCTAAATCTACGCCTATGATTGTTGCATCCATGTCTTTGCCTCCATTCCTTCCTGACATCGGTAACGCTGCGCGCTACCCTACGATGCAGTGAGGGGAAGGCGGCAACCACCCCATCTTAAAATCCCTTGCCTTCGGGCGTGCCGGTTCGAGTCCGGTAGGGGGCACCAAGAAAAACCAAGGCCGGTGAACTTCTGGCCCGTTCAGACTTGGCAGTCTTCAGCGCGCTTTTCCAAGAGTTTTTTCCCTCGAGCGCCCGATGCCAAACGCGGTGCGCCTCGGACAAGCAGCGCCCCGTAGGAGGACCAGATGCTTGATAGATCACGACACGTCTGCCAGGGCGGTCAAGATGGTTTCGCGAAGGGGGAGCATCGGTTAGCCTGTGGCGGAAGACTCATGAGAACCCATATCGGCCTGATCGGTGGCGCGGCGTTGACTTTTACGAAGAGTATCGTATGTATGACTGAACTGGGTTTCAAGGAGGCGCGGCAAAGGGTGATCCAGTCCCTCAAGGAGGGGTTATACCAGCACGAGGCACGGAGCTCGATCGAGGCGAAGAACCTTCTGGCAACAGGAAAGGTCGCCGTCGCCGAGGTCGTCGACATGCTGAGGAGGTGCAACGGGACGCATCACACATCCTCGTGGCATCACACGGTGAAGGGTGTCCAGGTTCACGTGATCAAGCCTGACAAGCCGGACCGGTGGTATATCAAGTTCTACTTCCTTGATCCCGAAGCGCCCGAAACGATGTTCATCAGCGTCCATCCCGAAGACGGAGGTCAGGCCGGATCATGAAGCTGTATTTTCCTGGCGAGAAGAGCCGGGCGATCTGCGAGGATTGCGGCCGGCTGGTCACGACCACCTTCGGATATCACGATGTCCCCTTCAGTGATGGCAAAGGTCTTGCGAAGGGCATTCTGGCTGCGACCTGTGATGACTGCGGTGCCGTGGTGGCGGTTCCGGCCCAGAGCACTCCGGCGATTGCCAAGGCACGGGAGCAGGCCGAGAGCCCGCTCGAGGTCGTGCTTCCGGCTCCGGAAATGGAAGTCCTGGATGCAGCGGCGTTCCGGATCGATCCCCAGGCGACATCCCGTTTTCGCAAGGCCGTTTTCACCTATTACATCGGGTTGCTGGATGAGGAGCCCGGACTTGTCGAGCGGCTGAAACTCGGCCTTGCCGACTGGTTCGAAAGGACCACCGCCATCCGCCAGCAGGCGCGCAGGAACAGGATCAGCGTCCCGACCCGCAGGCTTTCGATGAAGATCGCCCCGCGAACCGAAGCAAGGCTGGAGCGAGTGATGATGAAGTCCGGCCTGAACAAGACGGATATTTTCCGCGGGATCGTCATGCTGACAAAGCATGATGTCCTTGATGTGGAGATCATCGGCAAGTCGAGGGCGGGAAAGGATCTCAAGGTGCTCGCGAACACCGTGAACGGCTGAGGATCGGCAGGCGCCGGTCCTGGTCACAGGACCCGCCTTCGGGGTACGGGCCGCGAGCATCGTGCTGACGTGGCGGCATGAGGCCGTGTCGTCACGGATCTGCAATCCTGGTTCGAAACTCTTCGTGGCACGGAGGGAAGCGGCGATCGGGCAATCTTCATGATGGTGCGCCGGCTCTGCCTGCCCAGCCCGAGCAGCAGGTCCGGCCTCTTCACGTCGCTGGACGAGACGGGTGATGCAGGTGTCGAAGACGGTAGCTTCGCCGATTGTTGCGCAAGTCGCTAAAAACTGTTTCCGAACGTCCGTTTGATCTCCTGTGACTTCGGCGCTTCCGGAAGGAGACAGAGGATGGCTGTCGCAGATGCGAGAACCCGCTACCGGCGTGCCGAGACCATGGACTTGCAGTCAGTCGAGGATCCGCACCAGATCATCCTCGTCACGCTGCGCGAACTGGACCGGTCGCTGAAGGCGCTCGCCGCTGCGGTGCCCGGACCGGTCTATCCCGACCAGCACCTGAACCGCGCCTTCACGGCGATCTACATCCTGCAGGGCAGCCTCGACTTCGAGAAGGGCGGCGAGATCGCGGACAACCTGTTTCGTGTCTATGAATTCTGTCGGATGCAGGTTGCCTCCGCCTTCCGCCGCGAGTCGGGGCCGCAGCTGGCCGAGGCCGCCGGCCACATCGGCAGCATCCTCTCCGCCTGGGAGCAGATCGGCCCGCGCCGGAACGACCGTCGGTGACGGCGCCGCGCCCACCGGGAAAACAGCTCCCTTGCGACCACGGCGCGGAAGGATCTTCCGGCTGAGCCGGGAGGCCGCGCCTACGGCTGCCGGAGCTTCGACGAGGCATCCGGGCGTCTTCTCCCTTCGCCGACCCTCCAGTTCCGCCTTCACCGGATTGGGAGCCCGTCCTGGAGGCGCCGGTCGCCGCGTCGACGCCCAGGCCGATGAGCCCGCCCACGAGGACGTTTCCGGCGATGGCCGCGCTGCCGCCGCCGGCCGTGGATGGGTGACATTCACTTTCGCGGGCCTGCACCCGGGCTTGCTGATGTCGATGAGATCTCGAACTTGCGCTTCAACTTCAATGCGCAAGGCAGGGTGAGGCCTGCCGGGGGATCGGGAACTCCGGTTGCGGGTTTCTCGGACATATCGGCGCCGGGGGGTGGCGTCCTGCCTGCTTTTGTCGTGGCGACCCCACGCCCACGCTCAGGCGCTGCCGGGAGGGTCCGAGGGTCTGGCGGCGGGTGAGAGCGGGGCCGATCATGATGGCCGTGGGCGGTGCGGACCAGGGCTGCGGCGGCGGTTCCGCCTTGTGCGGGGTGTGGACGGCCGGTCAGACCGGCCGTCCGGGATGCGGCCTCCCTGCCGCACCCTGATGATCACACCGGCGAGGCAGGGCCGGTGCGACCGGGATCAGTCGCGGCTGCGCGAGCCGGTCGAGACGAAGGCCGCGGTGACATCGGCGGTGTTGAGCGCACCGGCAGCCAGCGTGCTGACGCCGACGAAGCTGGTGGTCGTCAGGCTACCGACGACATCCTGGGCGGCACCGACGAAGGCATAGTTGCCGTCTTCGAGATCGAGCGAGACCGAGGCCTTGATGTCGGCCACGTTGTAGGCGGCGGCCACCGAGGAGAGGCCCGAGCCGCTGCTGCGCGAGGTGAGCAGGTCATAGGCCGAGGTGCTGGCGGTGGAGCCGGCCGCGGCGACCGAGCCGCTGGCCACGTCGAAGGACGAGGCGGCCGCGGTTTCGGTCAGGTCCATGGTCACGGTGTTGAGCGCGCCCGCGGCCAGGGTGCTGATCGAGCCCATCGACATGTTCGAGGCTTCGTCGATTTCCTCCACCATCTCGACCCCGGCGATGGTCAACCCGCCCTCGATCGCGTCGGCGCCGCCGGCGATCTCCGCGCTGCTGGCCGCGAGGTCGATGTCGAGCAACCCGCCCCGGAAGCTCGAGACCACCCCACCCTCGTCGAGGTCGGCATTGATGTTGACGGAGGCGTCGACGTCGCCGGTGTTGATCGCGATGTTGGCGAAGCGGGCGCTGCCGGTCGCGAACCCGTCATTGATGTCGGCGACGATTTCCTCGAAATCCTGGTTGACGCTGTCGAAGCCGCCGCGACGGAAGTCATCCGCATAGGCTGCCGTCGCTCCCGACAGGAGGAGGGCCGCGATCGAAAGGTGCTTGATGAACATGGTTCTCTCCATTCGCATCCGGAACTCCCCCCCTCGCGAGGCCGGATGCTGATCAAGTAATATCGAGGGGGATCTCGTGCATCGGTCTCCGTCCCGGGGCCTCAGGCCTCGCGTCCGGCGGCCGCGGGCGGAAGGACCGGCAGGCCGCGCTTCGGATCGGGGGGTTCGGGTGTCGCGGTATCCGCGGCTTCGGGAGAGGCGTCGGACGGGGCAGGGCGTGTCGTCGTGGCGGCCTTCTCGAGCCGGGGCACCGCCTCGGGGGCGGGATCTGCGTCCGCTGGCGCGGCGGGCACAGTCACCGCGTCCTGTTCGGCCCTGGCGGCCGCCTTGACGGCGCGCGCGGGCGTTGCGGGCTCCGCGACGACCGGAACGGGTGTCGCGGGGGGATCGGCAGCGGGCGCAGCGGCGGTCGTGCCGGCTGCCGGTTGAGCCTCGGAGGCCGGTTCCGCGGCGGGTTGGGGTTTCGCGGGGGCGGCCTCGGCCGTCTCGCTGTCCTGGGCCTCGGCCTCCCGCGCCTCGGCTGCGGCGACGGCCTCGAGGGCCTGCTTGCGCCGCTCCTCCGCCCGGGCCTTGGCGGCCTCGTATTTCCGGATGAATTCGCCGGTCGTCCCGGGACCCGTCACCTCTCCCGCGCCGTCATCGATCAGGGACCGGCACTCGGCATATTGCCGGACCGGCATGAGCTGCGTGAGCAGTTCGAATGTGGCGAGGTAGAGCACCTGGCGCAGCGCGAAGTTCAGCGGCTCGCGCTGCTGGACCCCCGCATCGGCGTCCACCAGGGTATTGCCGGCGAAGCGTGCCCCGGTGATGCCCCATTCATCGGCGAAGATCTGCTTCTGCAGCGGGATGTTCGCCACGATCTGCCCGGTCGTGGCATTGGTGACCGAGAGATCGAGGGCGATGAGGATGCGGTTCTGCCGGTAGCGCGGCCCGATGCCGCCGATCACGGCATAGGTTGCGCCGCCCGGGATGAAATCGAGCGAGTTGATGCTGCCGCTGACATAGAAGTCCGCCGGAACCTGCTGGCGCATGGTGCGGATGCCCCAGCTGGCCTCGTTGGTCGAGACCATCTGGTCGCGCCGGTTGACCAGCGAGACGCCGGCCTTGAAGAGCGCCGACTGGACGACTTCACCGGCGCCCTGGCTGACGAACTTGCCGGCGCCGCCGTCGTTGTACTGCTCGCGACCGGTCAGGTCGGGAATGATGCCCACCGCGAACCGCAGCCTGGGGGAGATCTTGCCGTTCAGGCAGGTGAGCGCCTGGTCGAAGGGGGTCTGCACGTCGGCGATCGGCGGTCCCTGGACCAGCTTCGCGTTCTTGTCGTGCGGGGCGATCCCGGTGCAGGCGGACAGGGCCGCCAGCAGCGCGATGCACTTGCCCGTGATCCTCGCCGCCGGCTTCAGGCGGAGGCGTGTCAGTCGCATGAACCGCTTTCCGCCCATCCGCCCGCGGAGATGTCGAACGTCGAATAGCCGGAACTGCCGGGCGCGCTGATCGATCCGTCGATGCAGCCGGTCGAATTGCTGGTGCTGACCACGCTCACCGAGGAGCCGCTGCCGTCGATCGAGATGTCGTTGGTCGTGGTGTTGACAGAGCCCACGGAATAGCTGTTGACGCCCGAGCCTTCGGCCGTGTGGTTCGAGATCTCGGCATTCGATCCGTCGCCGACGTTCACATCCATCGAGACGCTGCTGTCGTAGTAGTTGTTCTGCGTGGGCGAACTGCCCAGCGTGCCGTAGTATCCGCTCTCTGCCTTCTTCATCAGGTCAGCGGCCTGCAGGCGCACGCTCCGGTCGGAGGCGCCCGGAAAGCCCATGCTTCCGGTCCAGCCAATCCCGGCATTGTCGTAGGATTGCGCCATGCTGCCGCCGGCCAGGGTTCCGAGCAGCGGAACGGCCAGCGCCGAAAGCCGCGCCGAGCGAAAGATAGCAGCCTTCATCTCGAGACCCCCGACGAGGTTCCCAGGCCGCCGGCACTGCTGGAGGCGCCGCCCGGTCCGGCCGAGGATTTGGCGGAGCCGGTGGCACTGTCCGCCGACCCCGACGTCCCTTTCCCGTCCGCATCCGTCGAGGCATCCGATCCGTCCGCGCCTTCGGCCGAGGAGCCCGCGCCTCCGCCGCCGGCGGAGCTGTCGGTCTCGCCGGGCTGGCTGGAGCCGTCGCCGTCGCCGCTGCCGTCGTCGTCGCCGTCGTCATCGTCGCGGCCCGAGGGTGCGCCGCCGGCAGTGTTCCTCCCGTCATCCGGCATCAGCAGGACGGCCGGAGCCACGGCCGGAGTGTCGGATCCCATTTGCCGCCCGTCTTCGGATCGGCCGGATGGATCGTGCCGGGCGGAACCTCGATGCAGGCGGGCTGGGGCGCCTCGGCCGGTTCGGGACTGCAGGCTGCCAGGGTTGCGACGGCGGCGAGCAACGGAAGACCGGCGAGGAACCGCAGCGAGGGCCTGGCGGAGTTCTGGGCGCGGATCTTTCGGGGCATGGTCATTTCCATCTCGGCACACGACAACCATCAGTTCGACCGCGGTCTTTTCACGCAGCGGCATCTGGACTTGCCCAAGCTATATCAGCGCACCGAAGCCCCATCAAGGC
>NZ_PZKF01000035.1 GCF_003034995.1 Phaeovulum veldkampii DSM 11550
TTTCGGCAGGGCAGGCATCGAATTGGGCCGCAGGATCGACAGGACCATCACATAGCCGATGTATAGCCCGGTCAGCACCAGGCCGGGGATCAGCGCGCCTTTGTACATATCGCCCACCGACCGGCCCAACTGGTCGGCCAGCACGATCAGCACCAGCGACGGCGGGATGATCTGCGCCAATGTGCCCGAGGCCGCGATCACCCCCGAGGCGATGCGCCGGTCATAGCCATAGCGCAGCATGATCGGCAGCGAGATCAGCCCCATCGCGATCACCGAGGCCGCAACGACCCCCGTGGTGGCCGCCAGCAGCGCCCCCACAAAGATCACCGCATAGGCCAGACCGCCGCGGATCGGGCCGAACAGCTGGCCGATCGTATCCAGCAGGTCTTCGGCCATGCCCGATCGTTCCAGCACGATCCCCATGAAGGTAAAGAAGGGGATGGCGAGCAATGTCTCGTTGCTCAGCACCCCCCAGAACCGTTCGGGCATCGCGTTCAGAAGCGGCCATGACAGGTTGATCGTGCCGTTCGACAGCGGCGCCAGTTCGACGCCGACAAAGAAAAACAACAGGCCGTTGGCCGCCAGCGCAAAGGCAACCGGATAGCCGATCAGCAAAAAGAACACGAGAGAGGCGAACATGATCGGTGCCATGTTCACCGCGATGAATTCCATCATTTGCGCTCCTCCCCGGTCTTGGTGTCCATCGCCGACAGGATCTCCTCGGCCTCGACCGAGGCCGCATCATGGTGCGACACGAAGGGGGCCGGATCGTCGATCAGCCCGCGCATCACCGCGACTTTCTTGATGATCTCGGAAATACCCTGCACCCAAAGCTGGCCAAAACCGATCAGCAGCAGCATCTTGGCCGGCCAGATCACCAGACCGCCCGCATTGTTCGAAATCTCGCCCGAGCGGACCGACATCATCACATAGGGGTAAAGAAGCCACATCATCAGCGTGACGAGCGGCATCAGGAACAGCAGGTGCCCCAGAAGGTCGATCCAGTGCTGCACCCGCCGCGAAAACAGGCCATAGACAATGTCGATGCGGATATGTTCGTTCTGCTTCAGCGTGTAGGCGGAGGCCAGCAGAAAGGCCGCGCCGAACAGATACCACTGCAACTCCAGCCAGGCATTGGACGAGGTGTTGAGCGTCTTTCGGATGATGGCATTCGACGCCGAGATAAGGATCGCCACCAGGATCAGCCAGGCCACCGATTTGCCGACGGTTTCGTTGATCCGGTCAATGGCGCGCGACAAGGCAAGAAGCCCGCCCATCGTATTCCCCCCTGAAATCCAAATGCGCCTTGGCGGCGCTATGCGCCAGCTATGGCCCAGAGGTGTGCAAGCGTCAATGCGCAAGGAAACGCCTCCCGCAAGGGTAGAAACGCCCGCGCGAGCATCACCCGACCTGCACGCAGGCCGCCGCGGCGCAAGCGCGGGGTATGGCGGGCCGGAAATGGCGTCGGCACAGCCCCCGCACCTCAGCCCGACCCAAGATTTTCATAAGTTTCCACGATCGCCAGCGTGGCGCAATATTCGTAAAGATTTTTACCGGGCCTGCGACACAATATTCGTAGTTTTGGCGTTGACGCCCCGATCCGCGCCGCCTAATGTCCGCGCCGACGCCAAGGAAGGGCATGGCTATGGCCGTAAACCTCGCAGCACTCGGGACAAGGCGCATGGGCCGGTAACGGTTGACCGGATCGGTTTCCATGCGCCCCCGCCGAAACGGGGGCTTTTTCTTGGCAAGGGGTTGATGGAGAATATGATGTCACGGGCAATGACCGGCGCGAAAATGGTGGTGCAGGCTCTGAAGGATCAGGGCGTGGAGGTGGTCTTTGGCTACCCCGGCGGTGCCGTGCTGCCGATCTATGACGAGATCTTTCAGCAAAACGACATCAAACATGTGCTGGTGCGCCACGAACAGGGCGCTGTGCATATGGCCGAGGGCTATGCCCGCTCGACCGGCAAGCCGGGCGTGGTGCTGGTGACCTCGGGGCCGGGGGCCACGAATGCGGTCACCGGGTTGGTGGATGCGCTGATGGATTCGATCCCGCTGGTGGTGTTCACCGGCCAGGTGCCGACCTTCATGATCGGCACCGACGGCTTTCAGGAAGCCGACACCGTGGGCATCACCCGCCCCTGCACCAAGCACAACTGGCTGGTGAAGGACACCGACAAGCTGGCCGAAACCATCCATCAGGCGTTTCATGTCGCCACCTCGGGCCGCCCCGGCCCGGTGCTGATCGACATTCCCAAAGATGTGCAGTTCGCCACCGGCGGCTACACCGGGCCGAAACAGGCGCGGACCGATCACTATCAGCCCAAGGTCAAGGGCGACATCGAGGCAATCACCAAACTGGTCGATCTGATGGAAACCGCCGAACGGCCGATTTTCTACACCGGCGGCGGCGTCATCAACTCGGGCCCTGGCGCAAGCCAGCTTTTGCGCGAACTGGTCGATGCCACCGGCTTCCCGATCACCTCGACGCTGATGGGGCTGGGCGCCTATCCGGCCTCTGGCAAGTCTTGGCTGGGCATGTTGGGGATGCACGGGCTGTACGAGGCCAATCTTGCGATGCACGACTGCGACCTGATGATCAACATCGGCGCCCGCTTTGACGACCGTATCACTGGCAGGATCGCCGATTTCAGCCCGCAGTCGAAAAAGGCGCATATCGACATCGACGCCTCGTCGATCAACAAGGTGATCCATGTCGATCTGCCGATTCTGGGCGATGTCGGCCATGTGCTGGAAGACCTGCTGAAGGTCTGGAAAGCGCGCGGTCGCAAGGTGAACAAGCCCGCGCTGGATGCCTGGTGGGGCAAGATCGCCGGATGGAAGGCGCGCAACTGTCTTGCCTATGCACCCTCGACCACCACGATCAAACCGCAATACGCGCTGGAACGGCTTGAGGCCCTGACCAAGGGCCGCGACCGCTATATCACCACCGAGGTGGGCCAGCATCAGATGTGGGCCGCGCAGTTCCTGAGCTTTGAGGCCCCGAACCGCTGGATGACCTCGGGCGGTCTGGGCACGATGGGCTATGGCCTGCCCGCCTCGATCGGGGTGCAGGTCGCACACCCGGATGCGTTGGTGATCAACGTGGCGGGCGAAGCAAGCTGGCTGATGAACATGCAGGAAATGGGCACAGCGGTGCAGTTCCGCGCGCCAGTCAAGCAGTTCATCCTGAACAACGAACGGCTGGGAATGGTGCGCCAGTGGCAGCAATTGCTGCACGGCGAACGTTACAGCCAGAGCTGGTCCGAGGCGCTGCCCGACTTTGTCAAACTGGCCGAGGCCTTTGGTTGCAAGGGTATCCAGTGCAGCGACCCCGCCAAGCTGGACGATGCGATTCAGGAAATGCTCGATTACGACGGGCCGGTGATCTTCGACTGTCTCGTGGAAAAGCATGAAAACTGCTTCCCGATGATTCCCTCGGGCAAGCCGCACAACGAAATGATCCTGGGCGATGCCGAAACCGAGGGCGCGATCGGCGCCAAGGGTGCGGTTCTGGTGTGATGACACGGGCCGGGGGCACCCCCGGCCTCCGGGATTTCAGGAACAGGTAGGAAAAGATCATGGCAGCGCTGAACATCAAGAAGGGGTCGTCCAGCCATTCGGCCTATGATCTGCGTGACCCCCATGCGCAGGTCGAAAGCAGCCATACGCTGGCGGTTCTGGTGGATAACGAAGCGGGCGTTCTGGCGCGCGTGATCGGGCTGTTTTCCGGTCGCGGCTACAACATCGACAGCCTGACGGTGGCCGAGGTGGACCACAAGGGGCACCGCTCGCGCATCACCATCGTCACCCGCGGCTCGCTGGCGGTGATCGACCAGATCAAGGCGCAACTGGGGCGCATCGTTCCGGTGCACGAGGTGCATGACCTGACCGTCGAAGGTCGCGCGGTGGAACGCGAACTGGCGCTGTTCAAGGTGGCGGGCACCGGCGAAAAGCGCGTCGAGGCGCTGCGGCTGGCTGATATCTTCCGCGCCAGCGTGGTTGATTCGACGCTGGAAAGCTTTGTCTTCGAAATCACCGGCACGCCCGAGAAAATCGACGCCTTCGCCGATCTGATGCGCCCGCTGGGCCTGATCGACGTGGCCCGCACCGGCGTTGCGGCGCTTTCGCGCGGGGTCTGACCCGCTTTGGTCCGGGGCTGCCCGGACCGGCCCCCCCTTCTGACCAGACGCGCCGCTCACCTGTTGGTCCATCGGGGGGCTCTTGCCCTCCGTTCCATGATTCCCGATCCGGCGCTGCTGGAATCGCCCCGGTTCGGTGTGCACTACAAGATCGTGCACCGCCAAAAGCGCGTTCGCCAAAATCTGCCCGACACACGAAGCCGCCCGCCGGCCCCCTGCCCGCTCGCGCGGCCGTGCAAAACCGGCTAGCGCGGCTCAAAACGCTCCGGACCCAAGTCAAGCAGAAAAAATGCAGTCAGTCGTTGAGTTTGAGCAAAAGTCGCAGGGTGCGTGATCGGGCCGGAACCGCGCAGCGAATCCGCCGCAGCGCCGGGCAAAAGCGGAAATACGCCTAAGAACAACGGCTTTGCAGCCGCAGCCGGGCGGGGCAGTGAACAATAAGTCGCACCCACAAGCCCTCTGTCCGCGCAAGTTGACATTGCACATGTCACGCAGTTGTGACACCTTACCTACATAACGAAGCCGAACCCGACACGCCGGGTGCCTCGCAAGAGGCTCACAGAAGAAGGTCCGGTCGTTATCTAGCCCGCGTGCAGGTTCTACACGCTCTATAGTCGAACACCAGATTGGGGAGACGACACATGACTGACGATCCGAACAAAGTCTGGCCGAGCGGCCTGACCCTCGCCGAAGCTGAAGAAGTGCAAAAGCAACTCGTGCTCGGCACCCGCGTTTTCGGCGGCATCGCGCTGCTGGCGCACTTCCTGGCGGCTATCGCCACCCCGTGGCTCGGGTAAGGAGAAACTGAGATGAACAACGCGAAACTCTGGCTCGTGGTGAAACCGACCACCGGCGTTCCTCTGTTCCTGTCGGCTGTGGCGATCTCGTCGTTCGCCGTGCACTACATGCTGGTTCAGAACACCACCTGGTTGGGCGCCTATCACAACGGCTCCGCCACGGTTGCTGCCGCTCCGGCCAACTGAGCATCCAATCAGATTGTCGGCCCTGCCGGGGCCGACAATCCTGTTTTGAATATCTTTGCGCAGGCCGGGATCGTATGATTTCGGCCTGCGCCTATTCATGAAGGCACTGCCCCATGCAACGCACCGTCACGCGGGCAAGACAAGGCTCCCTCAGCCGGCCTTCCAACCCCTCGACAGGGCGCCCTGAACCGCGAGGGCCGCGGTCTGCCGGACGCCACGGAATGGACAGCCCCAGATGAAACGCTTCAGCCAACGTGCCGCCCAAAGCCTTGTAGAGATCGGACCGCGCTTCCTGCCATTTGCCGATGCCGCCTCTGACACGCTGCCGCTGGGCCGCCTGTTGCGGCTGTCGTTGTTTCAGGTTTCGGTCGGCATGGCGCTGGTGCTGATGGTCGGCACACTGAACCGCGTGATGATCGTGGAGCTGGACGTGCCCTCGACCATCGTGGCAATCATGATCTCGCTGCCGCTGGTGTTCGCGCCATTCCGCGCGCTGATCGGGTTCAAATCCGACACCCATGTGTCGGCCCTGGGCTGGCGCCGGGTGCCTTACATCTGGAAAGGCTCGCTGCTGCAATGGGGCGGGTTCGCGATCATGCCATTTGCCCTGCTGGTGCTGTCGGGCAAGGATTATGCCGAGGGAACCCCGGAATGGATCGGTCAGGCCAGCGCGGGGCTGGCCTTCCTGCTGGTCGGCGCCGGTGCGCATATGGTGCAGACCGTGGGGCTGGCCTTGGCCACCGATCTGGCCCCGCGCGAGGATCAGCCCAAGGTCGTGGGGCTGATGTATGTGATGCTGCTGGTCGGCATGATCGCCAGCGCACTGATCTTTGGCGCGCTGCTGACGCCTTATCACCCGTGGACGCTGATTCAGGTGATCCAGGGCGCAGCGGTGGCGACATTGATTTTGAACGTGATCGCCCTGTGGAAGCAGGAACCGCGTGACCGCGCCCGCACCGTGAAACCCGAGGTCGAACCCGAGTTTGCCGATCACTGGCGCGAATTCATCAGCCGCAAGAACGCGCTGCGCGGGCTGATCGTGATCGCGCTGGGCACGATGGGCTTTGGCATGGCCGATGTTCTGCTGGAGCCTTACGGCGGGCAGGTTTTGGCGATGACGGTGGCGCAGACGACCAAGCTGACCGCGGCCTGGGCCTTTGGCGGGCTGGTGGGCTTTGCGCTGGCCTCGCGCATTCTGGGCCGGGGCTATGACCCGCTGCGCATGGCGGCCTGGGGTGCGGCGGTGGGCCTGCCGGGCTTTGGCGCGGTGATCGCGGCCGGGCCGGGCGGGGCCGAAATGCTGTTCGTGGCGGGCGTGGTGATCGTGGGCTTTGGCGGCGGGCTGTTCAGCCACGGCACGCTGACGGCCACAATGCGGCTGGCGCCCAAGGAACAGGTCGGGCTGGCGCTGGGCGCATGGGGTGCGGTGCAGGCCACCGCGGCCGGCGCGGGCGTCGCCCTGGGCGGGGTGATGCGCGATGTGGTGCGCAGCCAGCCCTTCGGCGCGACCTTCGGCGAGGCCACGCCCTATCTGACCGTTTTTGCGCTGGAACTGCTGCTACTGATGCTGGCGCTGGTCGTGGTGTTGCCGATGGTGCTGAACCGCAGCCTCGCGGCCGAGCGCAGCTGACCTAGTGTCGGCGCGCGCCGCCTGGGCCGTGCCCTGACGGCCCGGTCTGGGCTTCTCCCTCCTCCAGCGCGCGGCGCAGGCGGCGGATCAGCGTGTCGCGGGTCTTTTCGTCGGGCTTTGCCGCCAGCGCGTCGTTGATATCCAGCATCAGCGCCGAAACGTCGTTGTGCCAATCCAGCCGCGCCACCTGTTCCGGCGCAAGCCGCGGCTGGGCCGCCTCTGGCCCGGCCAGCCGCACTGCGCCGGCGTCGGTCAGGTCAAAGCTTTCGTCCAGCGCCGGGGTCAGCACATGCGCGGGATCGACGATCCCGGCCAGCCGCGCAGACAGCCCCGCCATTGCCTCCGGCTCGCCATGGACCAGAAACAGGTCATGCGTCAGCGGCAGCCGCGCCTTGATCCACTCCGCCAGTTCCGGCCCGTCGGCGTGGCCGGAATACAGGTCGATTGAGCGGATGCGGGCGCGCACGGTGAATTCCTCGCCCTGAATGCGCACCGATGCCGCGCCATCGTGCAAGATGCGCCCCAGCGTGCCTTCGGCCTGATAGCCGACCAACAGCACCGTGGCCTCGTCGCGCCACAGCCAGTTCTTCAGCCGGTGGCGGATGCGGCCCGCCTCGCACATGCCGCTGGCGGCGATCACGATGTGAAAGCCGCGGACCCGGTCCAGCGCCATGCTTTGTTCCACAGTTTCGGTAAAATGCAAGGTGTTTGACCGCAACCCCCGCATCAGCGCGCCGCCGCCCTCCAACTCGCGCGAATGGTCGGCAAAGACCTTGGTCGCCTTGGTGGCCATCGGCGAATCCACATGGATCGGGATCTGCGGCAGCGCGCCTTCGGCCATCAGCTGGCTGAGGTCGGCAATCAGTTCCTGCGCGCGTTCCACCGCGAAGGACGGGATCAGCAGCACCCCATCGGGGTTGATCGCCGCCTTCACCTCGTCGCGCAAGAGCGCGCGGCGGCGTTCGGCGGTGGCGTCTTCGCGGTCGGTGTCACCATAGGTCGATTCGCAGATCAGATAATCAATCCCGCTGGGGGCCTCGGGGTCGGGGTGCAGCAGTTTGTAATCGGGGCCAATATCGGCCGAGACCAATATCCGCATCGGCGCGCCCTCGGGCCGGGCCAGTTCCACCTCGACCGAAGCCGAGCCCAGCAGGTGCCCCGCATTCCAGAACCGCGCGCGCACCCCCGGCAAGGCCGTGAACCATCGCCCATAGGGTTCGGGGCGGAACAGATCAAGGCAGGCCGCGGCATCGGCACCGGTGTAGATCGGCTCTACCGCAGCGCGCCCGCGCCGGGCACTGCGGCGGTTCAACTGCTCGACCTCGAATTCCTGAATATGCGCACTGTCGGGCAGCATTACGCCGCACAGATCCGTCGTGGCGGGGGTGGCATGGATCGCGCCGGCAAAGCCCTCGCGCACCAGCTTGGGCAAAAGGCCCGAATGGTCGATATGGGCGTGGCTGAGGATCACCGCGCCGATCTTTTCGGGCTTGAACGGAAAGGCGCGGTAATTCAGCTCCTTCTCGCTTTTCGAACCCTGAAACAGGCCGCAGTCGATCAACACCTGCCCTGCCCCCGTTTCCAGCCGAAAACATGATCCGGTGACGCCGCGGGCGGCGCCATGAAAGGTCAGGCGGGGGTGGGTCATGGGCGGTCCTCCTTGTGACGATGCAATCAGCCTTGGCGCGGAAAGGCAAGAAAATCAGCCATTTTCCGCCGCGGACACAGCGCTTTTGGCGCGGATGAAACTGTCGGGCGTGACCGACATCGAATCAATTCCGCAGCGCACAAGGAACGCCGCGATCTCGGGGTGGTCGCTGGGCCCCTGCCCGCACAGCCCGATCTTGGCGCCCGCCGCCTGCGCTTTTTCAATCGCGCGGGCGACCATCCACTGCACCGCCGGGTCTTGTTCGTCAAAGACCTCGGCCAGATCCTCGCTGTCGCGGTCCACGCCCAGCGTCAGTTGCGTCAGGTCGTTCGAGCCGATCGAAAACCCGTCGAAGCGTTCGGCAAATTCCGAGGCAAGAATGACATTCGAAGGCACCTCGCACATCACATAGACCTCAAGGCCGTTCTCGCCCCGGCGCAGCCCGTTTTCGGCCATCACCGCCAGCACGCGGTCGGCCTCGGTCAGGGTGCGGCAGAACGGGATCATGACGATCACATTGGCAAAGCCCATCTCGTCGCGCAGCCGCTTGATCGCCCGACATTCCAGCGCAAAGCCCTCGCGGTAGCGCGGCGAATAATAGCGCGAGGCACCGCGAAAGCCGATCATCGGGTTTTCCTCGGCCGGTTCAAACGCCGCGCCGCCGATCAGCCCGGCATATTCATTGGTCTTGAAATCGCTCATCCGGATGATGGCGGGGTTGGGATGCGCCAGCGCCGCGATCCGCGCCAGCCCGCGCGACAGACGCTCCACGAAATACTCGGTCTTGTCGGCGAAATCGGCGGTGATCGCCGCGATTTCCGCCTTTTCGGGGCTGTCGGGCAGTTGGTCGAACCGCGCCAGCGCCATCGGATGGATGCGGACATGGTTGGTGATCACGAATTCCATCCGCGCCAGCCCCACCCCGTCGGCGGGCAGCCGCCACCAGCGAAAGGCCCCCGCCGGGTCGGCGAGGTTCAGCATCACCCTGGTTCGCGTGGCGGGCGCCTGCGACGGGTCCAGCGTTTGCTCGGCTATCTGGGCGATTCCGTCATAGACAAAGCCCAGATCGCCCTCGCCGCAAGACACCGTCACCTGTTGGCCGTCGCGCAGAACCGCGGTTGCCTGATGTGTGCCCACAATCGCGGGCAGGCCCAATTCGCGGCTGACGATGGCCGCATGCGAGGTGCGCCCGCCCCGGTCGGTCACCAGAGCCGCCGCGCGCTTCATGATCGGCACCCAGTCGGGGTCGGTGGTTTCGGTCACCAGCACCGCCCCATCGACAAATCGGGCTATATCGCGCGCGCTTTCCAGACGGCAGACGGTGCCCGCCACCGCTGCGTCACCGATGGCAAGGCCCGACACCAGCTTGCGGCCCTTGCCGGTAAGGCTGTAGCTATGCAAGCCCTCTGCGGCCTTGCGCGACTGCACGGTTTCGGGCCGCGCCTGAAGGATGAACAGCGCCCCGCTGCGCCCGTCACGGGCCCATTCGATATCCATCGCGCAGCCATAATGCGCCTCGATCACACAGGCCCAGCGCCCCAGTTGCATCGCCTCGGCCGGGCTCAGCACCATCGCCGCGCGTTCGGCCATCGAGGTGGGCACCAGTTGCGTGGCCTCGGCACCGTCACCGGCGATCAGCTTGATCTCCTTGGTGCCACGCGCGGCCTCGACGATGGGCACCACGCCGGGCTGGGCCAGCAGCGGCTTGAACACCTGATATTCGTCTGGGTCCACCTGCCCCTGCACCACGGTTTCGCCAAAGCCCCAGGCGGCGTTGATCACCGCCACCTTGTCAAAGCCGGTTTCCGGGTCGATCGAGAACATCACCCCCGAGGCGCCGCGCCCCTCGCCCAGGTCCGAGCGCACCATCGCCTGCACCCCGACCGACAGGGCCACCGCCTGATGGTCGAACCCCTGCGCGATCCGGTAAGAAATTGCACGGTCGGTGAACAGCGAGGCATAGCAGCGCCGACACGCCTCCAGCAGCGCGGCCTCGCCCGCGATATTGAGATAGCTTTCCTGCTGCCCGGCGAAACTCGCCTCTGGCAGGTCTTCGGCGGTGGCCGAGGATCGCACTGCCACCTCGGCATCGGCCTGCCCGATCCGGTCGGCCAGAGCGCGATAGGCGGCACGGATATCGGCCGCGATGGCCTCGGGCCAGTCGCCCGCCAGAACCGCCGCGCGCAGCCCCGCCCCGGTTTCGGCAAGGCTGGCCCGCCCCGCCGCCAGATCGGCCAGCGCCGCTGCGATCCGCGGCCCCAGGGCATTGGCCTCGACAAAGGCGCGCCAGGCGCGCGCGGTGGTGGCAAAGCCCGGCGGCACCGCCACCCCCGCGCCACCCAGATTGCGCAGCATTTCGCCCAGAGAAGCATTCTTGCCGCCCACGCGGGGCACGTCGCCCCGGCTCAGGGTTTGCAGTTCAACAACATAGGCATCGGTTTCGCGCATGATCTTCTCCCCCTTGCAGCCCTTTCGGCGCCGCCGAAATCAGGCTACGCCGAATGGCCGGTGCCACCTTAATGCAGATCAAGGCGCAAAGCTGCCGGCGGTGTGGCAAAGCCCCTTCCCTTCCTGCCCCGTCTCTGCTATCGGGGCCGCCTTGCGGGCCTGCACCCTTGGAGGAGGCCCGATAACCTATGGACTATGGAGAGACCAATGGCCAAAGAGATCGAAAATCTCGAAGCTGTGGTGCGGACGGGGACAGGCAAGGGGGCCGCTCGTCAAGCTCGTCGTGAGGGCTATGTACCCGGCATTGTTTACGGCGACGGAAAAGACCCGCAGCCGATCAATCTGCCCTATAACAAACTGCTGACCCGTCTGCGTCGCGGCCGTTTCCTGTCGACCCTGTTCAACCTGCAGGTTCCCGGTCAGGACGACGTGCGCGTGATCTGCCGCGGCGTGCAGCGCGACGTGGTCAAAGATCTGCCCACCCACGTTGACCTGATGCGCCTGCATCGCGCCAGCCGGGTGAACCTGTTCATCCACGTCACCTTTGAAAACCACGAAGCCTCGCCCGGCCTCAAGCGCGGCGGCACGCTGACCATCGTGCGCCCCGAGGTCGAACTTGAGGTTATGGCCGGGGATATCCCCGATCACATCACCGTGGACCTGACCGGCAAGAACATCGGCGATGTGATCCACATCAACGATGTGGTTCTGCCCGAAGGCGCGAAACCCACAATCGAACGCAACTTCGTCATCGCCAATATCGCCGCGCCCTCGGGCCTGCGCTCGGCCGACAACGAAGAAGCCTGAGACTGACCTGCATCGCAGCGGAACCGCGGGGCCACTGGCCCCGCGTTTTCGTTTGAAGGGCCGGTTGCATCGCGGCCCGGCCCGCACTAATCCCGACGACACTGACCGCAGGAGGATCGGATGAAGCTCTTTGTGGGCCTTGGCAATCCCGGCGCGAAATACGCCGGAAACCGGCACAACATCGGCTATATGGCGGTGGACCGGATCGCCGCCGATCACGGCTTTGGCCCGTGGCGCGCAAGGTTTCAGGGGCTGGTGGCCGAGGGCACGCTGGCGGGCTGCAAGGTGATCCTGCTCAAGCCCGAAACCTTCATGAACCTGTCGGGCCAGTCGGTGCAGGCTGCACTGGCGTTTTACAAGCTCTCCCCCGCCGATCTGGTGGTGTTTCATGACGAGCTGGACCTTGCCCCCGGCAAGGCCCGCGTCAAGCAGGGTGGCGGGCATGCCGGCCATAACGGCCTGCGCTCGATCCATGCGCATGTAGGTGAAGCCTATGGCCGGGTGCGGCTGGGTATCGGGCATCCGGGGCACAAGGACCGGGTGGCGGCCTATGTGCTGTCGGATTTCGCCAAGGCCGATGCGGATTGGCTTGATGACCTGATGCGCGGCCTGTCCGATGGCGCGGCGGCGCTGGCTGCGGGCGACGGGGCCAGATTTCTGAACGCGGTGGCCCTGCGCACCGCGCCGCCACGGTCGTCAACCGGCACCGCGCCCGACAAGACCGCGGCGCCTACGGCCCCAAAATCGGCCCCCACGCCCCCGGAGCCACCCGCACCCGACACCCGCTCGGCGCTGGAACGGCTCGCCGACAGGTTCCGGCGGTGAGCGGCCCGCGGCTGTTGTGCTGCGGCGAGGCGCTGATCGACATGATCGCGACGCCCGCCCCCGATGGCCCTGTGTTCCGCCCCGTGCCGGGTGGGGGCATGTTCAACACCGCCATAGCCGCGGCCCGGCTGGGCTTGCCCACGGGCCTGATCGCCGGGCTTTCGACCGATCTGTTCGGCGCCGAACTGGTCGCCGCCGCCACCGCCTCGGGCGTAGACATATCGCTATGCCCGCGCGCGCCGCGGCCCACGACGCTGGCCTTTGTCGCGCTGGCGAACGGCCAGCCCGCGTATGCCTTTCACGATGAAAACACCGCCGGGCGGATGCTGCGCAGCGCCGATCTGCCCGCCCTGCCCGACAGCGTGCAGGCGCTGGCCTTTGGCGGCATCTCGCTGGCCGGCGAACCCTGCGGCACGACCTATGATGCGCTGTGCGCCCGCGAAAGCGCACGGCTGATCGTGCTGGACCCTAATATCCGCCCCGCCATCGTCACCGACGCGCCCGCCCTTCGCGCGCGGCTGCACCGGATGATCGCGCGGGCCGACATCGTAAAACTGTCCGACGAGGATCTGGACTGGCTCGCCCCCGGCGCCGAACCTGCGGCGCTGACGGCCCAAGGGCTGATGATCGTGACCCGCGGGGCGCGGGGTGCGCTGGCCTTTCGTGGTGCCGAACGGATCGCGGTGCCCGCCCCTGCGGTGGCCGTTGTCGATACCGTCGGCGCGGGCGATACCTTCACCGCGGGCGTTCTGGCCGGACTGGATCGCGCCGGGGCGCTGTCAAAGGCCGGGCTGGCGGCAGCCAGCGCCGACACGATCCGCGCCGCGCTGATCCTGGGCAGCGCCGCCGCCGCAATCACCGTCACGCGGGCGGGCGCCAACCCGCCCTGGGCCAAGGAGTTGCCATGAGAGCCCTGATCCAGCGCGTCGCCCATGCCAAGGTCGAGGTCGATGGCCGCATCACCGGCCAGATCGGGCCGGGGTTTCTGATTCTGATCTGTGCGATGGCGGGCGATACCGAGGCCGATGCGGCACGGCTGGCCCAGCGCATCGCCAAGCTGCGCATCTTCAAGGATGACGCGGGCAAGATGAACCGCTCGCTGCGCGACATCGGCGGCGCGGCGCTGGTGGTCAGCCAGTTCACGCTGGCCGCCGACACCTCACGCGGTAATCGCCCCGGCTTTTCCACCGCCGCCCCGCCCGATCAGGGCGAGCGGCTGTATCTGGCGTTTTCCGACCTGCTGCGCGCCGAAGGTATCGCGGTGGAAACCGGCGAGTTCGGCGCCGATATGGCGGTGAGCCTGCTCAACGACGGCCCCGTCACGATCTGGATGGACGGCGCCGATCGGGGCTGATCGGTCAAAACCCTTGACTTTTTCCGCGCTGGCGCCCATCTGAGGCTCACCCGATGTCCGCTGCCGCGTGAGCAGCCGCGCCCGACTGGCGCCAGACCGGGGAAACAGGTTCCCATGTCACGCGGGGGTCCAGCAGGTCAGTGATCTGCGCCCCGCCCCCTCGCCCCCGGCACGTCCGGGGCGCATGACCCATTCGGGCCTGCCGAACGCAGGCCAACCAGAAAGACCATCCCTTTGGAAAACTTTGAAAACCTTGGCCTGTCGCGGCTTGTGCTGGACAATCTGCCGGGTCTTGGCCTGACCAAACCCACGCCGATCCAGGCGCAGGGCATCCCGCATATTGTCGCCGGGCGCGACCTGCTGGGGCTGGCGCAAACCGGCACCGGCAAGACTGCGGCCTTTGGCCTGCCGATGCTGACCCGCCTCATTGCCTACGGCAAACGCCCCGCCCCGAAAGAGGTGCGCGCGCTGATCCTGGCCCCGACCCGCGAACTGGCCACCCAGATCGCCGAAAACGTCACCGCCTATGCCCAAGGCTCGCCGATCCGGGTGTTTCGTGTCGTCGGCGGCGCCTCGATCAACGCGCAATGCGAACGGCTGGCCCGTGGCGTCGATGTGCTGATCGCCACGCCGGGCCGCCTGCTGGACCTGCTGGAACGGCGCGCGCTGAACCTGTCG
Organism: Phaeovulum veldkampii DSM 11550; assembly: GCF_003034995.1. Lineage (GTDB taxonomy): Bacteria > Pseudomonadota > Alphaproteobacteria > Rhodobacterales > Rhodobacteraceae > Phaeovulum > Phaeovulum veldkampii. Next base: position 14,519 of record NZ_PZKF01000035.1, read on the forward strand.
GAAACCCGCTATCTGGTGCTGGACGAGGCCGACCAGATGCTGGACATCGGCTTTATCCACGCGCTGCGCAAAATCGCGCGGCTGCTGCCCGAACAGCGCCAGACGCTGCTGTTTTCGGCCACCATGCCCAAGCTGATGGAAGAACTGGCCGACAGCTACCTGACCGATCCGGTCCGGGTGCAGGTGGCCCCGCCGGGACAGGCCGCCGAAAAAATCGACCAGGGCGTGCATTTCGTCAATCAGGGCGACAAGGCGGCGCTGCTGGCCGAATATATCTCGAAACATCCGGGCGAGTTGGCGGTGGTCTTTGGCCGCACCAAGCATGGCTCGGACAAGCTGGCCAAGCTGCTGACAAACTGGGGCTTTTCGGTTACCGCAATCCACGGCAACAAGAGCCAGGGCCAGCGCGAACGGGCCTTGGCCGCGTTCCGGGCGGGCGAGGTCGAGGTGCTGGTGGCAACCGATGTTGCGGCGCGGGGGCTTGATATTCCGCAGGTCGCGCATGTCTACAACTACGACCTGCCGAACGTCCCGGAAAACTATGTCCACCGGATCGGGCGCACCGCGCGCGCCGGCCGCGATGGCCGCGCCGTGGCCTTCTGCGCGCCGCTTGAGGTGGCCGATCTGCGGGCGATCGAAAAGGCGATGAAACGCGCGATCCCGGTGATCGGCGGCGAACCTCCGTTTGAACTGCCCGCCGCCGCGATGCGCAAGCCGGGGGCCAAACCGCAAGGCGCCAAGCCGCAAGGCCAGCGCGGCCGCGGGGCCAAGCCTGTGGGCGCCAAGCCGCAGGGCACCAAACCTGCGGGCGCCAAGCCGAAACCCGCCGCCGCAGTCGCGGCCGAGGGGGGCAACCGCCGCCCGTCGCGCCGCCCCTCGCGTCGGCCCAAATCCGAACAATCGGCCCGCGCCGCGGGCTTGTGATCGGACTGGCGCGGGGGTATCCCCCGCGCCATGGCCAAGCTGTATTTCCACTATTCCACGATGAACGCAGGCAAGAGCACGATCCTCTTGCAGGCAGCGCATAATTATCACGAAGGCGGGATGCAGACATTGCTGCTGACCGCCCGCCTGGATGACCGCGCAGGCAAGGGCCGGATCGCCAGCCGCATCGGCATCGGCGCCGAGGCCGATACGTTTGACGACACCACTAATATGTTTGAAAAGGTCAAGAATCGGCTGGACACTGGCCCCTGCGCCTGCGTTTTTGTTGACGAAGCGCAATTCCTGACCAAGGCGCAGGTCTGGCAACTGGCTCGCGCGGTGGACGACCTGAAGGTGCCGGTGATGTGCTATGGCCTCCGGGTCGATTTCCGGGGCGATCTGTTCCCAGGGTCCGCAGCGCTGCTGGCACTGGCCGATGAAATGCGCGAGGTGCGCACCATCTGCCATTGCGGCAAGAAGGCCACGATGGTCGTGCGCAAGGATGGCCAGGGCCAGGTTCTGCGCGATGGCGCACAGGTGCAGATCGGCGGCAATGAAACCTATGTGTCGCTCTGCCGCCGCCACTGGCGCGCGGCGATGGGCGACGACACCTGACCGGGGGCAAAACGCCCCCGTCGTTGCGCGAACCCTTGCGGGGCGCGGGGCTTTGTAACAGTTTGATGAAGCCGGGCCGCCGCGCGGCCAAAGCCCCCCGAAGGACGCCGACATGCCCGTGAAGAACAGATTTGCCGAATTGCTGCCCGAAATCACCGCATGGCGACACGAGTTCCACGAATACCCCGAACTGATGTTCGACGTGCAGCGCACTGCGGGCAAGGTGGCGGGTCTGCTGCGGTCATTCGGCTGCGATGAGGTGGTCGAGGGGATCGGGCGCACCGGCGTTGTCGGCGTGATCCGCGGCAAGACCGACCGCGCGGGCCGCGTTGTGGGGCTGCGCGCCGATATGGACGCGCTGCCGATACTTGAGGCGACGGGGCTGCCCTATGCGTCGAAAACACCGGGGAGGATGCACGCCTGCGGGCATGACGGCCACACCGCCATGTTGCTGGGCGCGGCCAGATACCTGTGCGAAACCCGCAACTTCGATGGCACCGCGGTGGTCATCTTTCAGCCTGCCGAAGAGGGCGGCGGAGGCGGGCGCGAAATGTGCGCCGACGGCTTGATGGTCCGCTTCGGCATTCAGGAAGTCTATGGGCTGCACAACATGCCGGGCCTTCCGGTGGGCAGTTTCGCGATCCGCGAAGGCGCGATGATGGCCGCCGCCGATCAGTTCGAAATCACCGTGACCGGCAAGGGCGGCCATGCCGCCAAGCCGAACGACTGCATCGACACCACGCTGGTGGCGGCGCATATCGTGGTGGCCATGCAATCCATCGCGGCGCGCAATGTTGACCCGCTCAAGCCGGTCGTCGTGTCGGTCTGCACCTTCCGCACCGAATCCGAGGCGCATAACGTCATCCCGCAATCGGTGCTGCTGCGCGGAACGGTGCGCACGATGGACCCTGCGGTGCAAGATTTCGTTCAGGCCCGCGTGATCGCCATCGCCGAGGGCACCGCCGCCAGCTTTGGCGCCACGGCCGATGTGACCTATCTGCGCGGCTATCCGGTGACGATGAACGCACCGGAAAATACCCGCTACGCCGCCGCAGTGGCGCAGGCGGTTTCGGGGCGTGTCGATACCGACACCGCGCCAATGATGTGGGCCGAGGATTTCAGCTTCATGCTGAACGAACGCCCCGGCGCCTATATCTTTCTGGGCAACGGCGACAGCGCGATGATCCATCATCCCGCCTATGTCTTTGACGACGCTGCAATTCCCTTTGGTGCAAGCTGGCTTGCCGGGATGATCGAGGCGCGGATGGCCGCCTAGCGCAGCACATGCACCGAACAGGCGGCGTGGCGCACCACGCGCGCGGCGGTGCTGCCCAGCAGATAATCCTGCAAGCCGGGGCGGTGCGAGGCGATGACGATGCAATCGACCCCGTTCTGACCGGACCAGTCCAGAATGACGCGCCCCGCATCGCCCGAGGCCAGCACCCCCGCGCCAGAGCCAAAGCCGCGGGCCAAAGTCTCCAATTCCGACCGGATCGCCTGTTCCAGTTCCTCACGATACCCCTCGGGCATATAGGAAATCGCATAGCCCGGCACCTCGGGCATGACATGCAACAGGCTGACGCGGGTGTCATCCCCCGACAATTGCCGCGCCACCGCCAGCGCAGGCTCGGGTTCGTGGGCCTCATCAAAGGCAAGCGGCACGAGGATATGGCGATACATGAAAACCTCCCGGTCTGATGGCTTAGGATGGCCCCCGCGCGGGGCGCACGCCTTGATCCATGTCAGCGGTCAGCCGCCGGTATGGCTCATCATGCGGCTGACCTGCCCGGCCACGCGGGCGCGCGAATAGTCAAAGTCGTGGCCACGGGGCTTGCGCGCGATCGCCGCGCGGATCGCTGCAACCAGGGCGGCATCGTCGGTGCTGGCGCGCAGGGGCGCACGCAGATCGGCGCGGTCTTCCTGCCCCAGACACATGAACAACTCGCCCGTGCAGGTCACCCGCACCCGGTTGCAGCTTTCGCAGAACTGATGCGTCAGCGGGGTGATAAAGCCGATCCGCTGGCCTGTCTCTTGCAGCCGGACATAGCGTGCAGGCCCGCCGGTGCTGTCGGGCAGATCGGTCAGGCCAAAGCGTTCGGCCAGCCGCGCCCGCAGATCGGCCAGGGGCCAGTATTGGCCCAGCCGCGTCGCCTCGGCCATCTCGCCCATCGGCATCACCTCGATGAAGGTCAGATCATGCCCCTCACCGCCGCACCAATCGATCAGGTGGAACAGCTCATCCTCGTTGAAGCCCTTCAGCGCGACGGCGTTGATCTTGACCCGAATCCCGGCGGCCTGCGCGGCGCGGACCCCGTCCAGCACCTGCGCCAGATCCCCGCGCCGGGTGATGGCGGCAAATTTCGCAGGCTCCAGCGTATCAAGCGACACGTTCACCCGCCGCACCCCGCAGGCCGCCAGATCAGCCGCAAAGCGCGCCAGTTGCGAGCCGTTGGTGGTCAGCGTCAGTTCCTCCAGCGCACCGCTGACCAGATGCCGCGACATCGCGCGGAAATAGGTCAGGATGCCCTTGCGAACCAAAGGCTCGCCCCCGGTCACGCGCAGCTTGCGCACCCCCAGCGCGATAAAGGCCGAAGACAGCCGGTCAAGTTCTTCCAGCGTCAGCAGGTCGCGCTTGGGCAGGAACTGCATATCTTCGACCATGCAATAGGCGCAGCGGAAATCGCAGCGATCCGTCACCGACACGCGCAAATAGCGGATCGGGCGGGCGAAGGGGTCGATCAGGGGGGCCGCAGGTGTCATGGCACGAAGGTAGGGCCAGACCCGCCCGGCGGCAAGATGATCGCGCCCATTGCCGGAACGGCCCGGCCGGGGTAGCCTGAAGTCATGCGCACCCACCTGCCCCTTGCCGCAATCTGCTGTGCCCTGCTGGGCGCCTGCGCGATGCCCTTTGGCCCCAAGGCAACACCACCCGAGCCGCTGGCCGTGCCCGCGCCCAGCCCCGCGCTGGCGGCGCCCAGGCCGCGGCCCGCGGCCCGCACCGCCGCCGAGTTTGATACCACCACCCCCGCCCAGCGCGCCGCCGCCGCAACCCCGGCCAGCGGCGGGCAGGCGCTGGGCCGCACCATTGCCGCGCTGGGCGACCCGACCGAGCCGGGGTTTTGGGTCCGATCACCGCTGGTCAGGGTGGCGGGCAAGGGGCGACTGGTCGATCCGGCCTCGGGCACCTCGGTTCAGGTCGATCTGGTGCCGCTGCCGGGCGATCCCGGCGCGGGCAGTCAGGTGTCGCTGCCCGCCTTTCGGGTTCTGGGCCTGCCGCTGACGGCACTGCCCGAACTGATGGTCTACGCCGACTGATCCCCCGCCGCAGGCCTTGCGTCGGGCAGCAGGGCCGCAGCCTCCTTGAATGCAAGCCGCGTCAAAAGTTGGCCGTGCTGCGCGAGCCAGTCCCGCACCCGCGGCGCATCGTGTCGCGACAGATCGCGCAGCCAGCCCGCAACCGCGCGTTGCAGCAGCGCATCGGGCACGGCCGCCAGATCGGCGGCCCAGCCCAGAACTTGCTCGCGCGCGGCCAGATCGGCGGCTTTGGGGTGCGGCAACCGGCTGAAGCCCTGGGTGAATGTCAGCACCGCGCGCCGGGTCCAGCGGTTTGGCGCCACGACCCAGTCGGACAAGGCCCCAAGCCGCGCCGGGTCGGCCATCAGCCGCCGCGCCCCCGCCGCCGCCGCCGCATCGGCAATGGCCCAGGCGTCGAACTGCGGCACCCAGGACAGGATCAGCGCCCAGACCGCCGCATCGTCACGGATACGCGCCTGTGTCAGCACCTTGGCCGCCGCAATCCGCGCCTCATGCACATCGCTTTGCCACAGCGCATCGGCCAGCGCCACACGGCCCGGCACATCCAGCCCGGCGCGCCACTCGGCCACCCGCGCCTCGATCTGCGGCGCGGACAGACCCAGATACGCGCGCGGGGCCTTGTGATGGGCTGCCGCCGCCTCGGCGCGGACCGGGTCGGCCTCGGCCCGCAGCAGGGCCAGAGCATCCTCGCTGATCATTCGACTGTCACCGATTTGGCCAGATTGCGCGGCTGGTCCACGTCGGTGCCCTTGGCCACCGCGGTATAATAGGCCAGCAGTTGCGCCGGGATCGCATAGAGGATCGGCGCAAAAGGCTCGGCCACCTCGGGCAGGCGCAGGCAGGCCCATGTGCCCGCCCCCGCCTCGGCCGCGCCGCGCGCATCCGACACCAGCAGCACCTGGCCGTGACGGGCAAGAACCTCTTGCATATTCGACACGGTCTTGTCGAACAGCCGGTCATGCGGGGCCATCACCACCACCGGAACGGTCCGGTCGATCAGCGCGATGGGGCCGTGTTTCAGCTCGCCCGATGCGTAACCTTCGGCGTGGATGTAGCTGATTTCCTTCAGCTTCAGCGCACCCTCCAGCGCCAGCGGATACATCGGCCCGCGGCCCAGGAACAGCACATCCTGCGCCTCGGCCAGATGTTCGGCCAGTTTTTCGATCTCGGGCGCCACCGCCAGCGCCTGATGGATCAGACCGGGCAACCGCGCCAGTGCCGCCAGATGCGCGGCCAGTTGTGCATCATCCAGATGGCCGCGGTCGTGACCAGCCTTCAGCGCAAGCAGCGCCAGCACCAGAAGCTGACAGGTGAAAGCCTTGGTCGAGGCCACGCCAACCTCGATCCCGGCAAGGATCGGCAGCGCCAGATCGGCCTCGCGCGCGATTGACGAGGTGGGCACGTTCACCACCGCCACGGTCTTTTCGACCTTGCCCTGACAATAGCGCAGCGCCGCCAGCGTATCGGCGGTTTCGCCCGACTGGCTGACAAAGATCGCCCAACTGCGCGCGGGCATCGGCGGCTCGCGATAGCGAAACTCGGACGCAACGTCGATTTCGACGGGCAGGCCAGCCAGCGATTCAAACCAGTATTTCGCCACCGAACAGGCGTAAAATGCAGTGCCGCAGGCCACCAGCGTCAGCCGGTCCAGCCCCGCAAACGCCACCCCTGCGGGCAGGTTGATCTGCCCGTCTTTCACATAATGCGCCAGCGCATTGCCCAGAACCGCGGGCTGTTCGGCGATTTCCTTAGCCATGAAATGCTTGAAGCCTGCCTTGTCCACGCGGGTCTGGCCCAGGTCGATCTGAAGGATCTCGCGGTTGGCGGGGCGGCCCTCGGCATCATAGATCTCGGCGCCGGCGCGGGTGATAAAGGCGTAATCGCCCTCTTCGAGATAGGTGATCCGGTCGGTCAACGGTGCCAGCGCAATTGCATCCGACCCCACGAACATCTCGCCATGACCATGGCCGATCGCCAACGGCGAGCCTTTGCGCGCCGCGATCAGCAGGTCATCCTCGCCCTCGAACAGGAACAGCAGGGCAAATGCCCCATGCAGCCGCGCCAGCGTGGCCCGCGCCGCCTCGCGCGGGGGCAGGCCACGGTCCATATGCAGCCGGGTCAGCAGCGCCACGGTTTCGGTATCGGTTTCGCTTTCCGGCATCAGCCCGGCCTCGGCCAGTTCCGCGCGCAGGTCGCGGAAATTCTCGATGATGCCGTTATGCACCACCGCCACCGGGCCAGAGCGGTGCGGATGCGCGTTGCCGGTAGTGGCCGCGCCATGGGTGGCCCAGCGGGTGTGCCCGATCCCGGCCTTGCCCGGCAGTGGGTCATGAACCAGCAGGTCCGACAAATGCACCAGTTTGCCCACCGCGCGGCGCCGGTCCAGCCGCCCGGCGTTCACCGTGGCAATGCCCGCGCTGTCATAGCCGCGGTATTCCAGCCGTTTGAGAGAGTCCAGCAACAGCGGCGCAACCTCATGATTGCCCAGCGCACCAACAATGCCACACATTCACTTGCTCTCCTTCTGACGGCGGACCTTTTCGGCGCGCAATTTCTCCATCAGCCTGACCGCAAGACCCGGCTTGTTCACCTGCCGCGCCCGCCCGATGGCCAAGGCATCGTCGGGCACATTTTCAGAGATGACCGAACCTGAGCCAGTCATCGCCCGCGCCCCCACCGTGACCGGGGCCACCAGCATCGTATCCGACCCGATGAAGGCATGGGCGCCGATTTCGGTGTGATGCTTCATCACCCCATCATAGTTGCAGGTCACGGTGCCCGCGCCGATGTTGGTGTGCTCGCCCACATGCGCATCGCCCAGATAGGTCAGATGGCCGACCTTCACGCCCTCATCCAGCACCGCGTTCTTGATCTCGACGAAATTGCCCACATGCACATCTTCGGCCAGTTCCGCGCCGGGGCGCAGCCGGGCAAAGGGGCCGACGGTTGCGCCGCGACTGATGTGGCAGCCCTCCAGATGGCAAAAGGCCCGCACCTCGGCGCCCGATTCGATGGTGACGCCGGGGCCGAACACCACATTCGGCCCGATCACCGCATCGCGCCCGATATGGGTATCCAGCGCAAAGAACACGGTTTCCGGCGCGGTCAGGGTGACGCCATTGTCCAGCGCCTCGGCCCGCATTCGGGCCTGAAACAGCGCCTCGGCACGCGCGAGTTCGGCGCGGGTGTTGATGCCCAGCGTTTCTGCCTCGGCGCAGGTCACAACCTTGGCCGACAGCCCCTCGGCGCGGGCGAGCGCGACGATGTCGGTCAGATAGTATTCATGCGCGGCGTTGTCGTTCGTCAGCCGCGGCAGCAGCCGCGCCAGCGTGGCCGCATCCGCCGAGATCACGCCCGAATTGCACAGCGCAATCGCGCGCTCGGCCTCGGTCGCGTCCTTGAACTCGACGATGCGTTCCAGCCCCGCAGGCCCCGTCACCAGCCGCCCATAGCGGCCCGGTTCGGCCGCCTCAAAGCCCAGAACGACCACATCGGCCGTGGCCTCGGCCAGCGCCTCAAGCGTTTCGGGGCGGATAAAGGGGGTGTCACCATAAAGCACGATCACCCGGCCCTCGAACCGCTCAAGCGCGGGCAGCGCCTGCCGCACCGCGTGGCCAGTGCCCAGTTGTTCGGCCTGCAACACCACCTCGGCCTCGGGCGCCCAGACTGCGGCGGCCTTGCCCACCTGTTCGGCACCATGCCCCGCCACCACGATCACCCGTTCCGGCGCCAGCGCGGCGCCTGCCGTCAGGGCGTGGGCCAGCAACGGCGCCGCCCCGAGGGGGTGAAGAACCTTCGGAAGGTCAGAATTCATCCGGGTGCCCTGGCCTGCCGCCAGAACGATCAGCGCATTGCCCATCATCTTGCCTTTTCTTCTGCTCATCCCCGTTTTACGCAGGAACAGTCGCGCCGCAAGGGCCGCAACATCACGCAACCTTGCCGCAGGTTACAATGAAGGGGCCGCAATTGCGCACGGTGATTTTCGATCTGGATGGCACGCTGGCCGATACCTCGGCCGATCTGATCGCGGCGGCCAATGCCTGTTTTGACGCCCGCGGCATGGCGGTGCGGCTGGACCCCGTGCACGATGCGCGCGTGGCCTTTCATGGCGGCAGGGCGATGCTGCGCGAGGGTTTTGCCCGTGCGGGCCAGGGCGGCGAGGCCGAGGTGGAGCAGGATTACCCGCGCCTGCTGCTGCATTACGGCGAACACATCGACCGCCACACCCGGCTGTATCCGGGCGCGAGGGCCGCGTTGGACCGGCTGGCGGCAACCGGCTTTGCCCTTGGCATCTGCACCAACAAGCCCGAGGGTCTGGCCGAGGAATTGCTGCGCCGTCTGGGCATCCGCAGCCATTTCGCGGCGCTCATCGGGGCCGACACGCTGCCGGTGAAAAAGCCCGACCCGGCGCCTTACCGCGCAGCGGTGGCGGGCGCGGGCGGGGTTGTGGCGCGTTCGATGCTGGTGGGCGACACCGTGACCGACCGTGACACCGCGCGCGCGGCGGGTGTGCCTGTGGCGCTGGTCGCCTTCGGCCCCGAAGGCCCCGGCCTTGCCCGGCTGAAGCCCGAGGCGATGCTGGCGCATTTCGACGACCTGCCGGAGCTTGCCGCGCGGCTGATCCGGCGATAACGCCGGGGCCAGTGCCGCCTCAGTCCACGTCCCAGTCGTCTTCGGTGTGCAGCGCCCCGATCGCCAGCCAGTCCGCGCGCACACGGGCCACGCGGCTGTCGCCCCAGGTCTTGAACACGATCACGACCCCCTCGGACGTCACCGCCTCGGCGGAAATGTCCATCCGGCCGTTGTGCTTCTGGTCGATGTCCCACATCGACAGCGACACCTGCACCACCGGCGGCGCCGCGAACGGCTCGGCAAAGGTCACAGCACGGCGCAGGGCGCGCGGGCCTTCGCCCGTCCACATCACGCCGCCGTCCTGAAAGTCGGAAAACAGGACCAGAGATCCCCGGTCGATCCCGATGGTGTGGCTGTGCAATCGCTGCATTCCGGCCCCTCCCCTTCATCCTCCCTGCATAGCGCCCCGCAGGAAATGAAAAAAGCCCCGGTTGCCCGGGGCCTTTCATTTCCTGCGCGTGCGCCTTGGGCTTATTGCCCGATCTGGGCACCCAGGGCTTCCATGTCGGCTACGAGCTTGGCCGCGGTATCGGCCGGGCTGCCCGGTGCCGCGACGGCGGCGGCGGCGCGAATCTCGGCCAGCATCTCGGCATAGATCGCGGGCGACACCTCTGCACTGGGCAGGCCACGCTCGGCCAGAACCGTCACCGACCCGGCGTTGATCTCGGCAAAACCGCCGGTCACGGTATATTCGGCGCTGCCCGTTTCCGACACCACGGTCAGAACACCGGGGCGCAGGGTCGTGATCAGCGGCGCATGGCCCGGCATCGCGGTCAGGTCGCCCTCGGCGCCCGGGATCCGCACCTCGAGCGCCTGAACGGAGGCAAGCCTCCGCTCCGGCGACACGAGATCGAACTGGATCGTATCGGCCATGTCCCTGCCCCCTTACGCGGCTTCAGCGGCCAGACGCTGCGCCTTGGCGATCACTTCCTCGATGCCGCCGACCATGTAGAAGGCCGCTTCAGGCAGGTGGTCGTATTCGCCAGCCACAACCGCCTTGAACGACTTGATCGTGTCTTCCAGCGGCACCTGTTTGCCATCAGCCCCGGTAAACACCTTGGCCACGTCGAACGGCTGCGACAGGAACCGCTGGATCTTGCGGGCGCGGGCCACGGTCAGCTTGTCCTCTTCCGACAGTTCATCCATGCCGAGGATGGCGATGATGTCTTGCAGCGACTTGTAGCGTTGCAGGATGCCCTGCACCGAACGCGCGACCTGGTAATGCTCTTCACCGATGACTGCCGGGTCCAGCAGACGCGAGGTCGAGTCGAGCGGGTCCACGGCCGGGTAGATACCCAGTTCCGAGATCGCACGCGACAGAACCGTGGTCGCGTCAAGGTGCGCAAACGAGGCGGCCGGCGCCGGGTCGGTCAGGTCGTCGGCCGGCACATAGATGGCCTGAACCGAGGTGATCGAACCGCCTTTGGTCGAGGTGATGCGTTCCTGCAGCGCGCCCATGTCGGTGGCCAGCGTCGGCTGATAGCCCACCGCCGAGGGGATGCGGCCCAGCAGCGCCGAAACTTCGGAACCGGCTTGGGTAAAGCGGAAGATGTTGTCGACAAAGAACAGCACGTCGGTGCCGGACTGATCGCGGAACTGTTCGGCCAGCGTCAGGCCGGTCAGCGCGACGCGGGCACGCGCCCCCGGCGGCTCGTTCATCTGACCGTAAACCAGCGCCACTTTCGATTCATCGAGCTTGTCGAGGTTGATAACCCCCGACTCGACCATCTCGTGATACAGGTCGTTGCCTTCACGGGTCCGTTCGCCAACACCCGCGAACACCGAAAAGCCGGAGTGCACCTTGGCGATGTTGTTGATCAGTTCCATGATCAGAACCGTCTTGCCCACGCCGGCGCCGCCGAACAGGCCGATCTTGCCGCCTTTGGCATAGGGGGCCAGCAGGTCGATGACCTTGATGCCGGTCACCAGAACGACGCTTTCGGTCGACTGTTCCGAAAACTCGGGGGCGGGCTGGTGGATCGCGCGGGTCATCGCCTGATCGACGGGGCCCTTTTCGTCCACCGGCTCGCCGATGACGTTCAGGATGCGCCCCAGCGTCGCGTTGCCCACCGGAACCGAGATCGGCGCGCCGGTATCGGTCACCTTCTCGCCACGGACCAGACCTTCGGTCGCGTCCATGGCAATGGTGCGCACGGTGTTTTCGCCAAGGTGCTGCGCCACTTCAAGGATCAGCCGCTTGCCGTTGTTATGCGTCTCAAGAGCGTTCAGAATCGCCGGGAGGTTGTCCTCGAACTGGACGTCCACGACGGCGCCGATCACCTGCGTGATTTTGCCGATTGCTGTTGCCATAGTCTATCTCCGGTTCCGTCAGAGCGCCTCGGCGCCCGAGATGATTTCGATGAGCTCTTTGGTGATCGAGGCCTGCCGCGAGCGGTTATACTGGATCGTCAGCTTGTTGATCATGTCGCCCGCGTTACGGGTGGCATTGTCCATCGCGCTCATCCGCGCGCCCTGTTCGGAGGCGCCGTTTTCCAGCAGGGCCGCAAAGATCTGCGTCGCAAGATTGCGGGGCAGCAGTTCGGCCAGGATCGCCTCTTCGCCCGGTTCATAGTCGTAGACAGCAGAAACATCTGCGCCTTCCGCGACCTTGGCCGGGATCACCTGATGCGCCGTCGGGATCTGGACGATGACCGACTGGAAGCGGTTGTAGAAGATGGTGGCGACATCGAACTCGCCCGCATCGAACCGGTCCAGCACGTCGCGCGCCACCTTTTGCGCGGTGTCATAGCCCATGCGCTTGACCTCGGACAGATCGACATGGCCCACCATCAGATGGCCCATGTCGCGCCGGAGCTGTTCGCGCCCCTTCTTGCCGACGGTGAGGATCTTTACCGTGCGGCCTTGGCGGATCAGTTCGTTGGCCCGCGCGCGGACCAACCGCACGATGGTCGAGTTGAAGCCACCGCACAGGCCGCGTTCGGAGGTCATCACCACCAGCAGATGGGTCTGCTCTGCACCGGTCCCGGCCAGCAGCCGGGGCGCCCCATCGGACCCGCCGACAGAGCCGGCCAGCGCCGCCATCACCGCATTCATCCGCTCGGCATAGGGCCGTGCGGCCTCGGCGGCTTCCTGGGCGCGGCGCAATTTTGCGGCCGCGACCATTTGCATCGCCTTGGTGATCTTCCGCGTGTTCTTGACGCTTCCGATCCGGTTTTTCAGGTCCTTAAGGCTAGGCATGCCCCTATCCTCTCAAACGCTTAGGCGAAAGTCTTGACGAACCCGTCCAGCACGGCGCGGATCGACTTTTCAAGTTCACCGGCGATCTTGCGATCATTGTTGGTGATGTCGTCCAGCAGCGCACGTTCCGAAGTGCGCAGGTGGGCAAGCAGGGCTTGCTCGAACCGGCCCACGTCCTTCACCGCGACGTTGTCCAGATAGCCTTTCACGCCCGCGTAGATCACGATGACGATTTCGGCATTGGTCAGCGGCGAATACTGCGGCTGCTTCATCAGTTCAGTCAGGCGCGCGCCGCGGTTCAGCAGCTTTTGCGTGGCCGCATCAAGGTCAGAGCCGAACTGCGCGAAGGCCGCCATTTCGCGGTATTGCGCCAATTCCAGCTTCACCGGACCCGCAACCGATTTCATCGCCGAGGTCTGCGCGGCAGAGCCGACGCGCGACACCGACAGACCGGTGTTCACAGCCGGGCGGATGCCCTGATAGAACAGTTCGGTTTCGAGGAAGATCTGACCGTCGGTGATCGAGATCACGTTGGTCGGAATATAGGCCGACACGTCACCCGCCTGGGTTTCAATGATCGGCAGCGCGGTCAGCGAACCGGCACCAAAATCCTCGTTCAGCTTGGCCGAACGCTCCAGCAGGCGCGAATGCAGATAGAACACGTCGCCCGGATAAGCCTCACGCCCCGGCGGGCGACGCAGCAGCAGAGACATCTGGCGATAGGACACGGCCTGTTTCGACAGGTCATCGTAGATGATCAGCGCATGGCGGCCCGAGTCACGGAAATATTCAGCCATCGCGGTGCCCGAATAGGGCGCCAGGAACTGCATCGGCGCCGGGTCGGAGGCGGTCGCAGCGATGACGGTGGTGTATTCCATCGCGCCGGTTTCTTCGAGCTTCTTGACCAGCTGCGCCACGGTCGAACGCTTCTGACCGACGGCGACGTAGAAGCAGTGCATCTTGGCCGCCGGATTGGCCTCGTTATACACTTTCTGGTTCAGGATCGTGTCGAGCGCGATCGCGGTCTTGCCGGTCTGACGGTCGCCGATGATCAGCTCGCGCTGGCCACGGCCAACCGGGATCATGGCATCGACCGATTTCAGGCCGGTCGCCATCGGTTCATGAACCGACTTGCGCGGGATGATGCCCGGCGCCTTGACGTCCGACACACGGCGCGCGGTGGTCACGATCGGGCCTTTGCCGTCGATCGGGTTGCCGAGCGCATCCACGACGCGGCCCAGCAGGGCCTCGCCCACCGGCACGTCCACGATGGCCTTGGTGCGCTTGACGGTGTCGCCTTCTTTGATGTCGCGGTCGGAGCCGAAGATCACGATCCCGACGTTATCGACTTCAAGGTTCAGCGCCATCCCGCGGATGCCACCCGGAAACTCGACCATCTCGCCCGCCTGGACGTTGTCGAGCCCGTGCACGCGTGCAATACCGTCACCGACGGACAGCACCCGACCAACTTCGGAAACCTGGGCATCCTGCCCGAAGTTCTTGATCTGCTCCTTGAGGATCGCAGAGATCTCAGCAGCTTGGATTCCCATTATCCGACCTCTTTCATGGCATTCTGGAGGGACGCGAGCTTCGCGGCGACCGAGGTGTCGATCATTTTGGAGCCCAGCTTGACGATCAGCCCGCCGATGAGTGCCTCATCGACGGAGATGTTGAGTTTGACGGTCTTGCCCGTCTGCGCCTTCAGCGAGGCGGCAAGCCGGTCAGCCTGCGCGGCCGACAGCGGCTGCGCCGAAATCACATCGGCGGTCATTTCACCCTTGGCTTCGGCGATCAGCGCCTTGAGCGCCGACAACAATTGCGGCAGCGCGAACAGGCGGCGATTTTCGGACATCAGCGCCAGCGTGTTGGACATGATGGGCGAAAGACCCATCTTGCCTGCCAGCGCCGCCACCGCGCGGGCCTGCGCCTCGCGGGAATACAGCGGGGAGGTCGTCAGCTCGCGCAGATCGGCGCTTTCGGCCAACGCGCCTTCCAGCGCCGCCACATCGGATTCAATCGCGCCAAGCGCGCCCGACTCGTGGCAAAGATCAAAAACTGCCGTCGCATAACGTCCGGCAACGGCTGCGGAAATCGAAGCTGGCTTGGACACGTCCACCCTTCCGATGTCTTTGCCTCCTCCCCGGCAGCCGCCGGGCCAGAGGCCCCCC